>JAZDPP010000108.1:0-86998 GCA_043797445.1 Pseudomonadota bacterium | reverse complement strand
GTATCGTCATTATCGGCAATACGGCTTCCAAAATCGTTCATAACCGATTCGTCACCCCAAGGGGGTACGGGGTATGATTTTGCTGCTTGGCGGAACGACCGAGGCTACGTCCATTGCCCGTGCGCTTGCGGAAGAGGGCTTAGCGGTGCTGCTCTCGACGCTGACCACGATTTCCCCCCGGGGGAAATTGCCGGCGCAAATACAGCGGCGGAGCGGCAAACTTGATGCCGGCGACCTGATCGCGCTGATTCGAGACCGCAAAATTCGTTCGGTTGTGGATGCCACTCATCCCTACGCGGCGCAGATCAGCGCCAACGCCTGGGCGGCCTGTCAACAAACGGGAATACCTTATATTGCCTACGAGCGTCCGAGTACCGTGATGGATGCGCCCGGTATCCATCGTGCCTTCGATCACGACCATGCGGCGTCTTTGGCCTGCACGCTGGGGCGTCACCTGTTATTGACCATCGGCGTCCGGAATCTTTTGCCCTATGTGACGGTGGCCCGGAAGCACCGCATGAACCTCGTTGCGAGAGTTCTGGATCACCCCGCCTCTGTTGAAGCGTGCCGGCGCTCGGGTCTCAACAGCGAGGAGATATTTCGCGCGGACGGACCTTTTTCCGTGACGGAAAATACCGCCCTCATCACCCGGTACCACGTCGACGTTCTGGTAACCAAGGACAGCGGCGATGCGGGCGGCGTCGACACCAAGATCCTTGCCGCCCGGAATTGCGGATGCCGGGTCGTCATCGTCGACCGTCCGCTCCGGCCCCAGGCGGGATACGCCTCCCTTGCCGCTCTCGTGGAAGCGGTCCGTACGCGTTGCGATTCCGAATGATCGACGCCTGTTCACGCCATGGCATCCCATATCGCCCGGTACATCTTATTAAGCAAACCCCTGAACGCCTTTTCCCTGGCGATGGCGGGGCGCACAATGCTTTTTTTTCACACCGATCCGGTGTATCCCCCCCAAAAAAAGCTTATTGATATTTTGTGTTAATTACAAAAAACCCCTTGACACCGAAAACGGCATAAGAGTAGCGTTTTGAAGCATGGACTTCGAGATAATAGACGAGCTTGTTGAAGTTGAAATGATTGCAAAGGGGCCTGGAATTCGTAATTTGGCACATCTTGAAAAGACTTATGGACCGGGGAGATGGAGAAAGCTCAAGGGCAAAGCCCATGTGAGGGTCCCCGCAGGCAATGTCAGGTGGGTTGAGCTGCATTGGTATGAGGCCCACAGGATTGGCCGAAAAGACATTAAAATCAAACATTACCTGGAATAAGAAAAAATGAGCGATCATAGAAAATATTTTGCCATTTGTATCGACAATTCCGGCTACAGAGCATCTCTGATCTTGAGAAAGATTTATGCGGTTATCCCGGATGAGATGGGGGAGAGAGACGATCTGTTAAGAATTACAGATGAAAGCGGGGAGGATTATCTATACCATAAGAGCCACTTCGTATTGGTCGAATTTCCGAGAGAGGTCGAAGAATCTATCCTTAAAGCCCCAGCGTAACTATGGCATTCCATGGCATTCCTCATTCCGCGCATTCCGGGAACATTATATCTATTTCTGTGGTTTTCTTCCCGGTTTTTGAGGTTTCAATTTTCTGCCAAAGTTACTTTCCAACTGCTCGACAAAGAACGGACTCCCCAAAGGGCGACCAATACGCTCATGTTCGTGGATCTCTTCCATGCAATCATCGTCTGAAAAAAGGTCTGATAGCGCCTGTTGCTCCGTTGCGTTATATGATGCGGCATGCCTTCTGCCACTACTCTTGCCATTCGTGCCATAAAGAATAAATATCTCTAAGTGATCCTCATGAAAAGAAATAAATATACTGTCCCCGGAATTTTTGGAATTTCGAGATATAAATGGTTTTCTCGGATGCCATAATGGATCATGCCGAAAAAATGTGTTGACAGCGATGAGATCATCCGTTACTAGATGCCACTAACAAACTGCGACGCTGCTAAAGGAATGAGAGGCGAGATGAAAACAATCCCCAATGATTCAACGGCGGCTGCCAATATTCCCCTTTCGGAAAAGCCGTTAACCTCCACGATGGAGGACTATCTGGAGGCCATTTTCGATCTCGACAAGGATAAAAGGGTGGTACGCGTTCGGGATATAGCCAAACGGCTGGATGTCAAAATGCCCACGGTTACCAGCATGCTGAGGACCTTGAATGACCGGGGACTGGTCAACTATGAAAAGTACGAATTCGTGGAATTGACGAACACAGGGGCCGATGTCGGCCGCGAGATGCGTCGCAGACATCAGGTGCTGTTCACGTTTTTGACCCGTATTTTGAAAATCGAAGCTGAAACAGCCGATGGGGAGGCGTGCAAGATGGAGCATACGCTTAGCGTCGCCACACTGGAGAGTCTGACCGATTTCATGGAATTTATCCAGACTTGCCCCCGGGCCGGTGACAGTTGGCTTCACTATTTTGACGAATATCGAAAAATCGGGCACAAACCTGCGACATGCGAAGCCTGCGCCACGCCTTTCCCCTGCGAGCGCAATAAAAAGGTGAAAGCAAAGACGAAGGCAAAGGCGTAACCACAGGGGAAGTCCTGTTTCAACTGTCTCCCCCTGCCGGCGCTGAAGATCGGCCGATAAGCCGCCTGTTATGTTGATAAGGCGGCCTTTTTTAGCGGGTTAATGTTAGAACTGCAGAACATCGATAGGAGGTGTTACTTGTCCGGGGTACCCAAAGCGGAATTGATAAATGCGCTGCATCGGAGTGTCAGGGAGTTGCAACAGGGCATCGATGTGCATACCTGCCTAGTTGCCTCCATTCTGGAAAACGAGGGGGATGAACGCAACTGGAAACCGATATTGGAAGCCTGTCCTTCCCCCTCACGGGTGCTTAGGATGAAGGAAGCCATCCGGGATGCCATTGATGAACTGGACGAGAGCCGGAAAGCATTCAAGTCGAAGCGATTGGAGGCATTGCGCAAGCGGCTGACCCAGGTGCTCATCGACGAAGAATGACCTCAGCACACAGGGATGTCTTACGGGTTTCATGCCTTGCGGGCAGGGCATGGGAAAAGTGAAGGCGTAACGCGAAATCGGAAGGGATCGGGTTGCGCTTTTTTATTGCCAAAAACCGGCAGGGACAGAGGTGCGACGGTGCTAATGGCACCAATAAAACCATCAGGACGCGGAGCGAAGGCATTTCGCTTTGCCATGATAAACGAAAGGAGACGAAATTCCCATGTGTCAATTACCCCATATTACACCGGAAGGCGCCCGGCGGATTAAATTACCCCAACTGTCGTTTCAGAACACGGCCGCGCTCAAATTCTGGGAAATCGACAAATCCTTCAAATGTCCCATCGTCGGCATGTGTCTGACCACGAGTGAGCAAAAACAGTTGCTGAAAAAAACCGGGCTTTTAAAAAACAAAAGCCCCTACGAGATTCATGAGATTCTGGTGTCCTGCGCGGAATCCGAAAACATTTTGTCTCAAAAAGTAGATCGCCTGTTGAATCATAAATTCGGTGACAGGGTGGCAGCCCTGCATCGGTTGAGCGAGCAGGAGTTGATGCGTGGGTGGCAAGCCGCTTTTGAGACCGGGCACTATTTCGCCGAGCTCTGGGCGGCCGTCAGCAGGCCCGATTTATCGGCTGCATCCGGCAGGGAAATTTTCGGTGCCGTCCACATGGCCATGCATACCGGCGCCGGGCAATTGGCGGTTGCGTCCCGGCGGCTGGAACTGCTGCAAGAAAAGGCCGCCGCTCAGAACCTGAAAACCAGGGAAATTCAAATGGACCGGCGGACCCTGAAAAAGGAAAACGACACCTTGAAGCGCCTGCTGGCCGAGGTAACAAACCGGTTGCGTTATGCTGAACAGGAGAAGAAACGCTTGGGAGACGAACTGGCCGATATAAGAACGCAGCCCAGAATGCTCGAACTGGAATCGGAGAATCGTCGCCTGTGTACTGCCGTCACGAGCCAGACCGGGCTGCTCGAAATCAAAGACCGCAAGCTGACGGCGCTGACCGAACACATTGCCCGGGTTTCAAAAGAGCTGGAAGATCACAGGCAAACGGAAGTTCTTCTCCGGGAGGAGACTCAGGCAACGCTGAACACCTTTTTTGCGATGAACCGGTGTGATCCCAACTGCCCCGCGTTTGACTTGTGCCAAAAGCGCGTGCTGATCGTCGGCGGCATTGCGCGCATGGAAACGCTGTATCGTCAGCTTATAGAGAACAACGGCGGCTTTTTCGAATATCATGACGGACATATGAAGGGCGGCGCAAAGCAGCTTGAAAACAGCCTGAAACGATCCGATATCGTTCTTTGCCCGGTCAATTGCAACAGTCACGCGGCGTGTGCCGCCGTAAAAAATCTAGGCAAAAAGCACCATAAACCCGTTCATATGCTGGCCAGCTTCAGTTTGAGCACCGTCTCCCAGATTATTCGGTCCGGGGGCGGCACACAGGCCGAGCGGAATGGATGAACAGGGCCGCCGGGATCACCCCCCGGCAACGCCCATAGGAAAGGAGAATCCATGAACAGCTCATTCACTATCGAATTCCAAAAGAGGGACGGCAACCTGCATGTGCAGCCTCAAGGCGATTTTGATGGCGCATCCGCCTGGGAACTGCTCAATTTTCTTCACGAGCAATACAATGGCCACGGCAGTGTCTTTATCGACACGAATCGCCTGCGCCGAATCCACCCCTTTGGATGCGACACCTTCAAATGCCGGTTAAAACCGAAACGGGTGCCGGCCGACAGACTCTTTTTCGAGGGAAAAAAAGGGCCTGAACTGGCGCCCAGCGGAAGCAAGATACTTGCTTCGCCCGAAAACCATGTTTGCCGGTGCAACGGCAGGTGCGCGCATTGCAGCTGCGCTGAAAAACAAGCCACCATTCAAAAGGAGACCTTCATTGACTTCAGTTTTTAACGTCAGTTTCCGCCGCAGCGCGGGCAACCTGCATATCCGGCTTCAAGGCGAATTCGGCGGCTTGTGCGCCTGGGAAGTCATAAAGACGATTTATCGGCGATACACCGGCTCGGGCCGGGTGTTTGTAAACACCGATGAATAGCCGGTCCAATCGGTTTGGCCCGCTGATTTTGAACTAAAAATAAAGTTAGTTTGCTATAATAATGGTCGAGGCGCTTTTTCGCTAACGGATGGCGAAAAAATATTAGCGGTTTATGAAAAAACGGATGAGGCCACAATCGCTTTGGACGTGGAAAATGAAGCAAACCTGTAGCGCCGGCTCCAGGCCATGGGTGTTCACTTTATCCGTGTCGAGCACCGCATCCTTCGACCGAAGCGTTTAAACTGATTCCGGCGGCCATGGTCCAGGGCAATATCCCCTTTAAGGGACGTTGCCGTTTCCGACGGCACACGGAAAAGAAAAGCGGCAAATACTCCAAGGATTTGGAAAAGAGATTGACAGTCCGCGGGGATGTAGCGTAATCAACCGCTAAAGAGCAAATATTGCTTCCAGGTGGTTTATTAACGAGGGGCAGGAGCCTCTGACACAACAAAATCGCCTGGAATTGCTTGCCTCAGTCAAGGTCATGAAGGCTTTACCGTGACAAATGCGGGATGCTTTCGTGGCTTTTTTTTGTAAAGAAGGAGGTGATGCGAGCAAGTTCATCTGAGTCGGTGAAAAAACCTTTCTGCAGCGGCTGCCGAATCGCGGGGATTTTCGATTGTGAAAACCCCCGCTTCTTTTGGAGATTTTAGCAAACCCGTAATGCTCTCGTTTAGAAATCCTTGAAATCGTCTTCCATGGGAATTATTTCCTGCGGCCTGCGGCCTTTGCTTTCCTTCCGGGTAACATTTGTCAGTACTGGCACAGGTGCCGGGTGCATGGGCAAGCCACGATGCGCTCGGTTACTTTTCCCGGGATTTATGGATGGTTGCGGGCTGTTCTTTTTCTGGTGTTTCCGGCGGTGACATTGCCCACTATGGCAACCAAATCATCCACCATGCCTTTCATCTGTTCGGATTGAGCATTCATTTCTTCCGATGCGGAGGCGGATTCTTCGGCATTGGCGGCGTTTCGCTGGGTGACTCTGTCCATTTCAGTCACCGCTTTGTTGATCTGATCGATGCCTCGGGCCTGTTCGGTGGAAGAAACTGCAATCTCACCGACCAATTGTCCCACTTTGGTACTGCTATCGGCCACCTGTTGAAACGCTTCATTGGTGCGCGCCACCAAGTCCGAACCATCCTTGACTTTCTTCACTGTACCCTCGATCAGGTTGGCGGTATTCTTTGCCGCATCTGCGGCGCGCATGGCCAGGTTGCGAACCTCATCGGCCACTACTGCAAAACCGGCGCCCGCTTCACCGGCCCGGGCCGCTTCCACCGCCGCATTCAAGGCCAGCAGATTGGTCTGGAAAGCGATTTCATCAATGGTTTTGATGATCTTGGAGGTTTCCTCACTAGCCCGGGAAATTTCCATCATGGAATCGGTCAGACGGGCCATAGAATCATTGGCTGAGTTCACCACTTTTTGAGTTTCGGTCATAAGGACGTTGGCCTGGTTGGCATTGTCCGCATTCTGTTTGGTCATGGAGGACATTTCTTCCAGCGAGGAGGATGTCTCCTCAATGGATGCGGCCTGTTCGCTACTCCCTTCCGCCAGAGACTGGCTGGCGGAGGAGACCTGGCCCGAGGCCGATGAGACCTGCTCGGATGCGTCCATCAGGACATTGGCGATGGAACCGATATCCTTAGATACCGCCCGGATGATTCGGATGCCGACCCCCAATGCTAACAGTATCCCCGCCAGGCCGATAATAATTAACATTGAAGAAGAACGGGAATAGGTAGCGGCACACTCCGCCGTCAAAGAATTTGTCTTATCACCCAATAACTTCATCAGTTCCTTGGCTGCCGTTTCCAATTTTTCGGCATTCTCCCGCTGCACGGTCATTGACATCTCCGCGGAACGCAGGTTGGTGTTTTCCTGGCTCCACTAAAAGATTTGTTTGATCACCGGCAACGTTTCATCCAGTTTGGCGATCAGCGGCGTCAATGCCGCCTTTTCGGTTTCACTGCCCTCCGTCATCAATTTTTGCAGGGCACCTTTGAGAGTAGTCTCATATTCCGTGTTTTTTTTCTCCAACGTATCCATTTCGGCTTTGGAAGAGGAATTGATATGAGAAAAAATATTGGCGTAAGTATTGTCGATGGCGGTTATCATCCGGAAGCCTACCGTGAGCTTTTGGGCGTCGCCTGCCGTCTCCCACTCGGGGACAAGCTTGCTCAAGGTCGTGAGAAATAATTCCCTGACCGGCTGAACTTGTTTCAGGGCCGCGTCCATGGCTTTGAGGTTTGTATTTTGTACGGCGAGGCTCAGTATGTCCTTATCCGTTTTTTCAAAGGCTTCCCAGTCTTTTTCCAACTCCATCAGCAAGGAACGCTCCTGCCCGGAGGCCTTTGGATCGTCTTGATAGAGATCTTTGAGCATTTGGAGGTCTTTATCCGCTTCTTTATGGAATGCTTCGGCGCTTTCCGCATTTTTTTTGCTGGCCTCTTCGGTGTCGGCAATGATCGCCGCTTTTTCGGAATTCATCGTGTCCGATATTGCCAACACCAGTTCCCCGAATAATCTTACCTCCGGAAGCTGATACGTCGTCACAACAGTCACTTGCTTGTTAAAGCTGTTCAGCCCGATCATTGCTTCCGTGAAGATCGCCACGGCGGTCACAACCAGAATGCCAAGGACCAGATACAGTTTTTTTGACAGGCTCATTCGCTTCAATGTTAACCTCCTTTGTTGATTTCTTCGATTGGGTAAAACGGTTGTATGCCAAAACGGAAAACGGATCGCCAAATCGGTTTTGTTTTTCATTTTTCCTTTGTTGCCACTTCATGGGTTTCCCCCTCCTCCTTTCCATTTTCTCCACCCATGTAACCAGAAAACCGGGCTTTAAGGTGATGCGACCTTGAAGGCGTCACTTTATTCCGAACGGGTCGAATCAAAATAACACAAATATGGTTTAGAAGACATATAAATGCTATAACGTTTTGTTTTATAAAAAAATTTTCACAATTTTTTACGAATCGGGATACATTTATTCAACTGCTGAAATCACCATTTGCCAGCCGGTTGAGATATCCTTCTAAAAATGTAACGGCAGCTTTTCGCTGTTTCTTCCCAACAGCGGGTCGCTCACCTACGGCATCGACCATGCAGACACGGTGTCCGGTTACGCGGTCATCAATGATCCCGATGATCCGGCTTCCAATTACGATCCGGGCTATCCCATTGTATTTGATAAAGGCCGGGTTTCGAGAGGGATAGACGCTGTTGAAATACCTTCAAGGGGAGGGCAAGACCGGTCAGACACGGTTTAATTGGAGAATCAGGGGTAGGGGGCTGCGGCGGATCAGCTCGGGATGCACCCGAGCACGATCCATTTCCGAATGAAGAAGCTTGGGATTGTCAAATCCAAAAAGTCTTCGCTCAAGCGGAAATCTTAGACGAAGATCCGCCGCCGCCTCTGTTGAAGACATAAAGCGCAGTTTTCGATAGATCCGGACACCGACCGACAGATCATCGACGTTGAGTGAGTTCTGATCGTTCCGCCAAATAAACGCCGGATTCCGGTTGATTTAATAATATCATATGATACTATCATGCTTCATGAAGACCACGATCATTCCTTTTCAATTGAACACCCAGATTGCCAATGCCCTGGTCATGGTTGCAGAGGCGATCGGAAAGCTGTCCGCCGTCGCCTTGCAAAAGCCATCTCCGATGCTGCGCCGGAAAAACCGTATTCGGACAATCCAAGCGTCCCTCGCGATTGAGGGCAACTCGCTCACTATCGATCAGGTCACTGCTTTATTGGACAAAAAACGGGTGATCGGGCCGCGGCAAGATATCTTGGAGGTCCAAAACGCCGTTGAAGCTTATCGGCAGATTGGGAGGTTTAAGCCCTTTTCGTTGACATCACTCCTGAATGCCCACCAGGTAATGATGCAAGGACTTGTTGACGGACCGGGTCAAGTGCGCAAGGGGCCGATCGGGGTGATTCGACCGGGCGATATTTTTCATGAAGCGCCGGATTGGCGGGATGTCAACCCTATGATGCAGGCGCTTTTTGAATATCTTAAAACGAGTGACGATCATTTGGTGATCAAATCTTGCCGGTTTCACTATCAGCTTGAATATATTCATCCGTTTATGGACGGCAACGGACGCATGGGGCGGATTTGGCAAACAAGAATTTTAATGCAGTATCATCCGGTGTTTGAATTCTTGCCGGTTGAACATCTGATCCGAAAAAATCAACCTCTGTATTATCAACATTTGGCAAAAGCTGATGATGTTGGTGATGGCACTGAATTCATCACTTTTATCCTGGAGCAGATCAACGCGTCTTTGGGCCAGCTTTTGGCCGTTATCCGGTCAGTGACCTTGACCGCCCCGGAACGACTTGAATTTGCACGATCGATTTTCAAAAACACGGCTTTTTCGCGCAAGGACTACCAGATCCATCTCAAAAACATTTCCAACGCCACGGCCAGCCGGGATTTACAGCATGGGGTAGAAATTGGCCTGCTGCAAAAGTCTGGCGATAAGCGGGCAACGACGTACATTTTTAACTGACGTTCCGGACGGGCAAGTTCACGAATCTCCTCGAGCTCTTGATACCCCCCCCCGTTTTATACCTTGTCATTTCGGAACAAATATCCTAAATTGCAAGGTATGATATCCCGATGGATTACCACTGAAATAAAGCAAAAAATCGCGCAAGTGCCGGCGGTCGCATTACTTGGCGCTCGTCAGGTGGGGAAAACCACGCTTGCTAAAACCATAGCAAAAGGGCTGGATTCCGTCTACCTCGATCTGGAAGCACCGGAGGATCTGCTCAAGCTCTGTGATCCCGCTGCTTTTTTGGGTGCCCATAGTGATAAACTGGTGATTTTGGATGAGATACAACGTGCACCGGACCTGTTTCCGGTGTTGCGGGGCCTTATTGACAAGAACAGGGAGCAGGGACGTAAAGCCGGGCAATTTCTTTTCCTGGGCTCAGCCTCCATGGAGTTGATGAGGCAAACGTCTGAAAGCCTTGCGGGCCGCATCAGTTACATTTACATGGGCGGCCTGAACGTCATTGAGACCGGCAACGAAAGCAAAATTATACACAAACTCTGGCTAAGAGGCGGCTTTCCCGAGAGCTACCTGGCTGCTGACGACGCAATGGCCATGGATTGGCTCGAGGATTTGATTCGCACCTATCTTGAGCGGGATCTGCCACAATTGGGTTTTCGTGTCCCGGCAATCAGGATGCGCCGTCTGTGGACCATGTTGGCCCATCTGCAAGGTGATCCAGTGAACTACTCAAAACTGGGGGCGAACCTTGAAATCGATGGCAAGACAGTCAGCAATTATATCGATATCCTTTCGGATCTGTTGCTGGTCAGACGTTTGGAGCCATGGCATGCCAATGTCAAAAAGCGGCTGATAAAATCGCCACGCTACTACATCCGCGACAGTGGTATTTTGCACCGGCTGCTTGGGATCGGCCATTATGACGCCCTGCTCTCCAATCCGGTGCTTGGTAAAAGCTGGGAAGGTTTTGTGGTGGAAAATATCCATTCGGCATTGCCCCGTCGAGCTGAAACCTATTTTTACCGCACCGCTGCAGGAGCGGAAATCGACCTGGTTATCAGGATGCCGTCATCGGAGATTTGGGCCGTGGAAATAAAATATGGCACAGCGCCAAAACCGGGCAGGCATTACAGCGCCATCGGCAATGATGTCGGCGCCACCCGGAAATACATTATTTACGGCGGTGATGATGAATTTCCGGTCAGAAGCGATGTTACCGTAATCTCCCTGCCACGGTTTGTGAAAAAACTCGGATCGTCTTGACAGTGCTCAAGATCATGCTGTCAAAGCGGCCAGAATGCCGACGCCGACCAGGAACCCCATATTCTGGTACACTTTGGCCACGGAGACGAGATAAACCGAAAAAATGAGGATGAGGACGAGAGAACTCAAAAACATGGCGGTGCCGACGGAGACGAACACCTTGTGAATACTGGCGCGGTAACTCCCCGTGCGCATGAATTCCAGCTGACATTGATTGATGAAATGAATGGTGTCGTCCACGGCCAGCCCCAGCAGCATGGGAATGATGAGCACCGGGATCATATCGAGGGGGATATCCGCAAACCCCATGATGCTGGCAAGGGCGAGGGCCGGAGCGATATTCGGAATCATACCGGTATCCGGTAAAAGGTCGGATCCCCGGCTCTTTCGCAGCCTCCGGATGGTCGTATTCAAGCGCCACGCCATAGGAATAAAGAGATCCCACCGGGGTTTGACCGATATAGTTGATGCGGTTGACATAGGGGATTTTAAAACCGAAGGTCCTTCGGACATCAAAAGAAACCTCGAACCGGAGAAGACCGGAGAGGCAGATGACGACAAAGAGGGAAAAAATCGCAATAGTGGTTTTCGGACGGGAAAGGACCCGCTTGCCCATGAAATCCATCAGCCGCTCCGGCCATCGGCCGCCTTTTTTCGTGTAGACCGGGTGCGGGGTGCGATTTTTTCCGAAACTCAGAAGCGCCGGCAGCAAAACGATAACCATCAGCAGGGTGACCATCACCAGGCTTGCGGCCGTAAATCCCACCCAGCGGATGAAACGAAGGGGAATGAAAACATTGGATATCAAACCCGCATAAAAAAGATGGGAATATAATTCAGTAGGGCATTGACCCTGTCCACCACCCACAGGGAAAAGGCGCTGATCAGCGGAATCTCGATAAATCCGGACCTTGGAACGACCGCCTCGGTCAGATCAAGCAGCCAGGCCAGCAGCGGCCAGGTGTAGTGGGTGATATGGTACCCCTGCACAATGGCGAGATAATAGAGCAGCCAGATCACGCAGACCATGACAACCGGCCCCAGCCACTTGTGGCAGGCGACACCGTCGATTTTGTCCGAAAGCGGCCTTTTCGCACCGGCCGGCAAGGCGAAACACGTGCGTGCGACACTATCCGCGCAAAAACGTCTGCACGATAAGCTGATATGGCTGGCGGATACGGATGAACTGACCGGAATTTTCAATCAGCGTTATTTTACGGAAAAACTTCAACCGAAGCCGCCCAGGCGGGAGAAGCCGGAGCAGGCTTTGCCGTGGTCGCCGACGAGGTCCGGAATCTCGCCATGCGGGCTGCGGACGATATTTTTTTTTCTCGCTCTGTCATGTTCGTTGTTGCGAGTTGTACCGAGTAAGATGATTATAGGATGGCGGCCGGATTGTGTTTTAGCCATGCCTTGCTCAGGATTATCCTTTTTTCAGGTTCGACGGGTGATATTACCCCCGATGTCTTTAAAAAGCAGCTTTACATAGTTTTTATCACCTGATAGATTAGCAGAATGGGTAACACGAAATTAAAGAAAGTGGTTATGGAACAATTCCCAGTCAATCCGAAGCGAGGCGGTGGAATCGTTAAGATTGAGGCGTGGGAAAATGAAAAAGGGCAAATCGTCAAATACGGTATGGCTTACATAAACCCCCTGATTTTCTCAGGGGACCACGGACGTGTTATTGGATATGACAATACCCACGATTTTCATCATAAACATTATTTGGGTGAAATATCAGAAGTAAATGATTTTTCAAATTACCAGGAATTGGTTGATCGTTTTGAGAAAGAACTGAAGGAGTTCATAAAATGAGTGTCGAGCTAAGACCCGGATCGTTGTCGGATTTCTTCGCGTCCGCGAAAAAAACGGCAAAAGAAATTGACGAGGGCAAAAAAGTAACAAAAAAAAATATTATTTGGGTTGCGCCCTCCGATTTGATGGCCATTCTGAAGCCTGAGAGAACTCAACTGGTGCAGTATTTAAGACATAAGAAAAGGGTCATTTTTTCAGAATTGATGTCGGATATGAACCGCACCCCCGTGAGTCTGAATAACGATCTAAAAATATTATCCAAATATCAGTTGGTAAAAATAGTCAGGGAAGTTAACGCCGGTCATGGGGTTCATAAAGTCATTGTGCCGACCTTCGGGAATGAAAAAATCGAATTTCGGGCGGTAATTTAACCATCATCGAAAGAGCCATGATGGGGATGCTAATTCAGGCGGAACAAGATCGTGGTCCGGGCCTTCGGGCCCTCATCGCGATTTTTTTTCGAAGGCCCCGCAACTTATTCGCGTAAAAACCGTAGGATCTAACCGTTTGTCCATATCTGTAGGGTATGTGCATTACCTGTTGCGCCAGCCAATCCAGCACATCAAATGTTTTCCGGGACGCGGATCGGCCGTCAGGTTATCGTCCCCTTCCGGTCTGGTCTTCACCGGTCCCGCGGCGGACACCACCATCGGGTTCCCGCAATCGGAATCCGGAAAAGGTCATTGATGTGGATCTGGATTACGCTACGGTTCATAAAACGCGCCAAGGAGCACAGGTGGTCAAAGTCGAACGTAAGGTGATTCATGGGAGCGAGCAGAGCGTACGCGCGCGATTGGAATAATCACCCAGTCAAACGATCAATACCGCTGAAATCGCTGAATGGGGATTTCCATTTTTTCCAGCTTGTTCCCGAACGGAACATATCGCTGCTTTCATTCGAAGGCAATGCTTTTGCCGGAACCGCTGCGGGCGGAGGGGAGGGCATCTGCCGGGAATACCCACGCATCCCTGTCGATTCACTGAAGGAAACGCAAAAAAACGCTTGACAAAAAAAATGCATCGTGTAGTTTGTGACTTCTTTGGAAGATAGAATATCCTATCTTTCAAAGAACTACCTTACGGTCTTTGACCCACCAGGGTGCAAAGAAAGTGAAGGCGTAACGGGAGGCGGGTGATCCGCGTCCGGTTGCGCCTTTTTTTATGCGTGTTTCAAACGCGATCCGTCTTGAATCGAATATGAAGATTCAGCGGGAGGGAGAAAAATGGAAAACATCGGTTTAATCACCGGGAAACCAAGCCTCTTCGGCGATGGTTCCGCAAAGGAATTGACTTCCATGACAAAGAACGTGCGAACCAATATGGGGACTTTTCCCCTGCGCCTGGCCCGGGAAGGCGAATGTGTCCGAATCATCGGACTCAACGGTGGAAAAGGGCTCCATGACCGGCTCGCCGGCATGGGATTACGACCCGGTACCGAGGTGCGGGTCTTAAACAACCCCATGGATGGGAAATTAATACTGGGCCACGAAAACACGCGCCTCTTTCTGGGAGGTGGCATGGCCTATAAAATTCAGGTGGTCGTACTCGAAGGAGAAGACGAATGAAAGCAACACTGCGGGATATGAAAATCGGCGAGACCGGAACGGTTTCCGGTTATGCAAAGGGGACGACGGCTTACCGGGAAAAGCTGCTGGCCATGGGACTGACCCGGGGGACGGAAATCGCCGTGGAACGAATCGCCCCTCTGGGGGACCCGGTGGAAATCCGGATTCGCGGGTTTTTGCTGACGCTTCGAAAGGATGAGGCCTCGGCCCTGATCGTGGAAAGGGGGAATCATCATGCGTGATTATGTAATCGGCATTGTGGGAAATCCGAATTGCGGCAAGACGACTCTCTTTAACGCGATGACCGGCGCCAAACAGCGGGTGGGTAACTGGCCGGGTGTGACGGTGGAGCGAAAGTCCGGAGAGTATCTCCATGACGGCAAAAGAATCGAAATGGTGGATCTTCCCGGAATCTATTCGCTTTCCGCGGCATCGCTGGATGAGGAAGTGGCGCGCGCCTATATCCTTTCCGGCGAGGCGGACCTCATCGTCAATATTCTCGATGCCGCCAACCTGGAGCGAAATCTCTATCTGACGATGCAGCTTCTGGAGATGAACATCCCCCTGGTTTTGGCTTTGAACATGTTGGACATGGCCGAATCCCTGCGGACCCGAATTGATGTGCCGGCCCTGGCCCGGCGTCTCGGCTGCCCCGTGGTTCCGCTGGTGGCGTCCAAAAATAAAGGTATCCCCGAGTTGAAGTCCGCCATCAACCAGGCGGCCACGCAAAAAAGACGTTCCGATGTTCAGGTTCTGTATCCGGCCGAAATCGAGAAAGCGATTGCCGCGCTGTTGCCCGAGATTCAGGAAACGATGCTCGAGCGCAACATGAACGCACGGTGGGGAGCCCTCAAATTGCTGGAAGGCGACCCCTGGGTAACAGGATTGGTAGGTGCCGATGTAAAAAAGACACTCGATTCCCATTTTCAAACGATCGAAAACGGGCTCAGCGAGGAAGCCGACATTCTGGTGGCGGACAGCCGCTATGGACTCATTCATCAACTGACCCGGGCGGCCGTGAAAAGAGAGTCGCGCGCCGGCGGAACCCTGTCGGACCGAATCGATCGCATCGTCCTTCACCGGGCCCTCGGCATCCCCATTTTTCTCGTCGCCATGTATCTGATGTTCATGGTGACCATCAATGTGGGCGGCGCCTTCATCGACTTTTTCGACATATTCGTCGGGACTCTGCTGGTGGACGGGTTGGGGGCGCTGCTGACGGCCGTGGGCTCACCTGAGTGGCTTAACGCCATTTTGGCCGGCGGTATCGGCGGCGGCATTCAGACCATTGCCACCTTCATCCCGCCCATCGGCTTCATGTTCCTGTGCCTTTGCCTTCTGGAAGATTCCGGCTACATGGCCCGGGCGGCCTTTGTCATGGACCGCTTCATGCGGGTGATCGGTCTTCCCGGAAAGGCCTTTGTCCCCATGCTGGTCGGTTTCGGGTGCAACGTGCCGGCCATCATGGCCACGCGGACCCTGGAAAATCAACGCGACCGGACCCTTTCGGTCCTGATGAACCCCTTCATGTCCTGCGGCGCGCGCCTTCCGGTCTACGCGCTCTTTGCCGCGGCATTTTTCCCGGTGGGCGGTCAGAACATCGTCTTTGGCCTGTACCTGCTGGGTATCGGCTTTGCCGTGCTCACCGGTCTGGTTTTGAAGAACACACTGCTCAAAGGGGAGATTACCCCCTTTGTGATGGAACTGCCGCCCTACCACCTGCCCACGGTCCGGGGCGTGGTGCTGAAGGCCTGGGAGCGATTGAAAACCTTTATGTTTCGCGCCGGCAAGGTTATTTTACCGGTGGTGGTGGTGCTGAGCTTTCTCAATACCCTGGGAACGGACGGCTCCTTCGGCAATGAAGACAGCGACAAATCGGCCTTGAGCGCCATCGGCAAAACCATCACGCCCCTCTTCTCCCCCATGGGCATCTCCGAAGAGAATTGGCCTGCCGCGGTGGGTATTTTCACCGGCATTTTCGCCAAGGAAGCCGTGGTGGGAACATTAAATGCTCTTTACTCCCAGATGGATGCCGGTGAAACCGCCGGCGATGAAGAAGAACCTTTCGACTTGAAGGGCGGCATCGGCGAAGCGCTTGCCACGATTCCGGCCAATCTGTTGGGAGTAGCCGATTCGTTCCTGGATCCGCTCGGCCTTTCCATCGGAGACGTGAGTAATATGGAAACCGCCGCCGAAGCCCAGGAAGTGAGCCCTTCGATCTTCGGGGCCATGGTCAGGCTGTTCGACGGCCGCATCGGAGCCTTTGCCTATCTTCTGCTGGTTCTGCTGTATATCCCGTGTGTTGCCGCCATCGCCGCCATCTATCGCGAAACCAACCTGCGATGGACCCTCTTTGCCTGTTTCTGGAACGCGGGGCTGGCCTATGCGGCGGCCACCCTGTTTTACCAGGCAGCCACCATCGGGCGTCATCCGGTCAGCTCAATGGTATGGATCACCGCCGTCTGCGCCGTTTCTGCCGCCATGGCGCTCGCCCTGCGCAACCTGGGCCAAAAAGAGGCTATGGCGATACCCCTCATTTTGAACGGCGCCCGGTGCGCTCGCGGTTGCTGCGGTGGCTGTGATGTATCGGCCATGGAGAGTTACAAATCAAAGCCATAAGGTTTAAGCCCTAACCCCCATAAACAGGACTCATTCCAGTCCCCCCTTTAGGGGTAACAGTATCTTCACAAAATAATCATACAAAGGAGAATGCATTCGATGAAAAAAAGGAACAGAATACTTTTGTGTCTGGTGACGGCAGGCATGATCACCGCGAGTAACGCCCATGCGGGAAATGAGGCGGCGTCCAACGATGAATTGACGGAGCGAATCATCCGTTTGGAAGAAAAACTGAAGACCGGTGGATTGCCGGAGGCATGGGCGGATCGAATCACCCTGAGCGGTGTTCTCGAGGTGGAGGCTGGCTATGAGAAGATGGATTACGCCGGTGCCGGGAGCGAGGATGAAAGTTCCAGCGATCTTGCCCTGGCGACGGCCTCAATTGGAGTGGACGCCAAAATCTCGGATTACTTAAGTGGTCATATCGTCCTGTTGTGGGAAGAAGACGAGACCGAACCGGTGGATATGGATGAGGGCTTTATGCTTCTCGATGGCGGCGACACCCTTCCTCTTTACCTGAAGGCGGGTAAAACCTATGTTCCCTTTGGAAAATTCGAATCCAATATGATCTCCGACCCCCTGACACTCGAACTCGGCGAGACCCGGGAAACCGCCTTGGAAACGGGTTTCCACGCAGGCGGCTTCCATGGCGCCGTCTACGCCTTTAACGGAGACATGGATATCGAAGGAGATGAAAACCACATCGATAATTACGGTATAACCGCCGGCTTTACGATGGAGAAGGAGGGGTTCGCTCTGGATGTCGGTGTTGGCTGGATTAATAACATATTCGATTCCGACGGGCTCACGGATCTGGCGGAAGAAAGTGCCGCGGAGGCCCGGGAATTGGGATTTTCGCTTTCCCTGAAGGAACGGATTCAGGGCATAGCGGCCCATGGGGTCATCACGGCCGGACCCGTCACCCTGATAGGCGAGTATGTGGCCATGCTGGAGGATATCGAGGTGAGCATGGCGGATATCACACCGGGCACGCTGGCTGCCTTGGGCCTGGGGTCCGCGGCGAAGGGGGAAAAACTTGCAGCATGGAATCTGGAGGCCGGCTATGGTCTTGAACTGCTGGGAAAAGAGACGGTTTTCGGCGTTTCTTTCCAGGGCGTAACCGATGCGGAAGAGGGGTTTCCGGAGAATCGATATCTTGGCGTCATCAATGTGGGAATCATGAAAAACACCTCTCTGGCAATGGAGTATCGTCATGATGAATATGAAACCGATGATTCGGCCGATACCTTAACGATGCAACTGGCCGTTACGTTTTGATGCGGTAAACCTCTTGCAATTCATACCCTCTTTTTTTCTTGACTTTCATGATTTTTACTTTATGCTGATCGTCATTGTTCAGGTGCTCGTTGTTGAGTGCAAGAGGGAACCCCGTGGAAATCGGGGACGGGCCCGCCGCTGTGATCGGGGACGAAAGCTGCGATAGAACCACTGGCCGGAAGGCCGGGAAGGTGCAGCCGGTAGGATGATCCGAAAGTCAGAAGACCTGCCTGAGCATATAAAGTAACGGCTGCGTGGACGGCGGCGGTTATGGGTTGTCTGTGGATAAAAAAGGGATATCCCGGATCGATTTTTTTCGATCCGGGATTTTTTTTTGTTATTTTCCTCATTTCCATGCTTCGACCGGCCGCCTGATTGTTCTTCGGTGAGAAATAATCGACAAGTCGAAAGTCCGGCTTGCCGCCGCCCGAGCCTTTACCATCGGTATTCATTTCAAGAACAGTGAGGAGTCGGGCGTATGACAAAGGAAAAGACCACGGAAGACGCCTCCCCCGGGCAGGCGGGGCAGCCTCCCTCGCGACAGCTGAAGGAGGAGTGCGGCCCATGATTCCTCTTCTCTTAAAATTGGCAACCGTGCTCTACGGGGGCAGCCTCCCGGTCCTCTTTTTGACCGAAAAACGACGCGGAATCGCCTGGCTCTTTCTGGCGCCGGCCCTCCTTGCCAACGGGGCGGCCGTTATCCTTCGCTACCGGCAGGCCTGGCCCATGCTGCCGATGCACCTGGGGGCCATGGCGTTGCCGCTCTGCCTAGGTTTGCTGGCCGGTCTTCTGTTGTTAGGGGGGGGGCACAATCCTCATGAATATCGGGTTCGGGCCTGGATGCTGGTCCTGGCCGTCCTTTCGTCCGCGGCGGCGGTATGTTTTCCCAAGGATTTCTACCTGCCGTTTTTAAAATCCCGAATCCTCTTTGCTCATTTTTTTCTTCTCTTCGGCGTGGCGGGAAAGGGGTGTTTTCTGGCCGGCGCGGGATGGGCTGCCAGCGGGCTGTGGCGGACGGGTGAACCCGGTGCCGAAAACGGGGGGGGATCGCCGCTGAACCGATCTCTTCGATGGACGGTCTGGGGCTTTGCCTTCTGGACACTCTCCATGTTCAGCGGGGAGCTGTGGTCTTATTCGGGGTGGGGAACGCCGGTGGTGTGGGATGATGCGGCCATCACCACCACCATGGCCACCTGGTTTTTCTATATCTGTCTGCTGCATCTTCATTTGACGGGAAGTTGGAGCGCCAGGGGCCGGGCCGTTTACGCGGCCTCCGGCGTGCTCGTGGTGGGAGTGCTGAACTGTATGCCGGACTTGGGTCCCTTTCGAAGGCCGTTTTGAAGATGACACCACTTTTCTCTTTCATATGGAAAAAGGCGGGAAGCATTCAGTTGACGGTGATGCTCTGCCTCTCGCTCACGGCCGATCTTACCTGGGGGTATGTCTGCCTGAGCCGGCACACGCACCTATTCTCGCCGCTTGGTGACATCGGCTTGATGGCCTGGATCGAGACCTACGGCCGTTACAATCCGGTTTACACGGTCTGGTTTTTTATCCTGCTGGGACTCCTGGCGCTTCTTTGTGTCAATACCTTCGTTTGCACCACGGACCGGGTCTTGCTTCTGCTGCGCTCCGGAGCGCATTTCACCCGGCAGCGCTTTTTTTTCAAGTTCGCTCCCCATGTGATGCATTACGCCATGATCGTTATCCTCTTGGGATACCTGTGCAGCTATCTTTTCTCCGAAGTGCTTCCCCGGCAATCGCTGGTACCGGGCGCCTCGCTGGCCCTGCCGGACACAACGGCGAAAATCCGTTTCATGTCCTTTGAACCGGAGTACTACCGGGGAGAACGACTCGCTTTTTTTGATAACTGGGTGATCCGGCCCCGGGCCCGTCTGGAGATTGAAGCGGGATCGATGCGCCAAACAGCGATTCTTTCCTATGACGAACCCCTCCGGATCAAGGGATACCGGTTATATTTAATGGATTTTGCCCCTAAAAAAAAGGGAGGCATGGAAAGGCGGGTCCGGATCGATATCGGCATTCGAAAGGACCCCGGCGTCTGGCTTTATACGGCGGGCATGATTCTCTTTACGCTGGGACTTGTCCTCTACTTAATCGATTGGATTTTTTTGCGGAAGATTAAAAAGGAACCCCTGCTATGACCCTAAAACATCTATTCTCCCCCCTGAAATGTCTGATTCTCATTCTGATCGCATCGCTTCCCGGCGCCTGCGGCAAAGAGACGGGGGATACCCAGCGCTCCTTCATACAGATCGGGGAGTTCACCGTTAAACACATCTCGGAAACGCTCACGGAGGTCCGCGACGGCGCCGGCCGGACCCTGGTATTGATTCCCCGGAATGCCGTTGCGCCCAAAGGCTATGAGCGCCATCAGGTGGTGCGAGTACCCGTCGAACGGGTCGTTGTTTACGGTTATTTCGATGTCGCCACCTTGCGCGCGCTCGGCGTTCTGGAAAAGGTCCTGGTGGGGGTCACCCATCCCGCCGATGACTGGTATATTGAAGAGATTAAAAACGGAATGAATGCCGGCAAAATCGCCTATCTGGGGGACGCCTCCGCTATCGATTTCGAACAGCTCAAACAGCAGCGGCCGGAGCTGGTGCTCACCTGGGACCCCGCCATCATTCCGCTACTCACCGAACTTAAAATTCCCTGCGCCGTCACCTCCACGCCGACGGCCATGTGCCTCAATGCCCGCATGCGTTTTGTTCAGTTCCTGGCCCCTTTTTTTCAGCGGGAAAAAGAAGCCGAAACTTTTTTTTCCGGGTAAGCGATGCACTCACGGCTATCCGGAATCGAACGGCCGGAAAGGGCCCCCCTCCCAAGGTGATGTGGGGCGATATCTATGAAAAACGCGTGATGGTGGAGCCCGGCAACGCCTGGGTCGGTGAATTGGTAGGCCTTGCCCAAAGTGATTATCTCTTCGAAGATGTCTACGGCACCTCCTGCATCGAGATTGCCGTCGAACGTTTCATGTACAGCGGCGAGGAGGCCGACATCCTCTTTACCTACCGCTCCCGAAAGGACGGGGTCACCTCAAAGGCGGCCTTGATGCGCCTGAATCCGCTGCTGGCGAGCATTCGCCCCCTCAAGGCGGGAAAGGTTTACGCGCCGCTTCCTCACTACTCTCAGTCCGGAGACCGGCTGGATGAAATCCTGACGGAAATTGCCGCCATTTTGCACCCGGAAGCCTACCCGGGCGTTGAATACCGGTACTTCGTAGAACTACCCGATACCGATGCGGAATCCAAGGGAGAACGCTCATGACAACATCCGAAGACACGCTTCCCCAACAGTTCTTATCCTTCTCCTGGAGGAGACGCCCGGCGGTCGTTTTTACCCTGCTGGGGGTGTTGACAGCCACACTTCTGGTGCTCAATATCGGCATCGGTTCGGTCTATTTCTCCCCGGCCGGGATACTCAAAACGCTTTTTCACCCCGAAAGCGAGACCACGATGGGGGCGATCATCTGGAATATCCGCATTCCCCGGGCGATTGCCGCTGTGTTGGGTGGCGCCTATCTGGCGGTGTCGGGCCTGTTGTTGCAGGTCTATTTTCGAAATCCCATCGTCGGACCTTTTATTCTGGGAATATCCTCTGGCGCAACGGTTATGGTCTCGTTTGTGATGCTCACCAGTCTCACTGTCGGCATGAGCGTCCTCTCGCCCTTTATGACAACGGTGGCGGCCTTTGTCGGCGCTTACGGCGTCCTGATGATTGTGGTAGCCGTTGCATCGCGCGTGAAGGACGGGGTGACGCTGCTGATCGTGGGACTCATGATGGGGTATCTGTGCGGTGCGGTGACCGCGATTCTTACGGCTCTCGCTGAAAAAGAAAAGATCAAGGGATTTGTTCTCTGGCAGTTGGGCAGCTTTTCCGGCTTCAAATGGGCCGAAATCTGGGTGCTCCTCGCCTTTGGTGGTCTCATTCTGGGACTGATCTATTTTTTAAGCAAACCACTCAATGCCTTTTTGCTGGGAGAGGATTACGCCGTTTCGATGGGCGTCGACATCCGCCGCTTTCGCATCCTCATTTTGCTGTGCGCCTGCGCGCTTGCCGGCATGATCACCGCCTTTGCGGGTCCGGTGGCTTTCGTGGGACTCGCGGTGCCCCATATGGCGCGGCTGGGTTTCGGCACCTCGGATAACCGGATTCTGATTCCGGGCGCCTGCCTGATGGGGGCCCTTGTCACCAGTCTCTGCGATCTGATCGCCCGGATGTTTTTGTCACCGGTGGAATTGCCGCTCTCGTCCATCACCGCTTTTTTCGGCGCGCCGATTGTGATCGGCCTGCTGTTGAAACGACGGGTAAAACTGTGAAAAGAGGTACACATATGAAAGCCGCATCCCCCCAACCGATTCTCACCTGCCGGAATCTGAGTGTCGGCTATAAAAACAAAGCCGTCCTCTCCGGTATCGATCTGGCCTTCGAAAGCGGTCAGTTTATCTCGCTTTTGGGACCGAACGGCGCCGGCAAGACCACCTTGCTGCGCACGTTGTCGCGACATCTGCGGCCGCTGGCCGGCGATATCCGGTTGAACGAGCGGCCGCTATCCGCCTATCGCGCCATGGAACTGGCCGGATTGATGGCAGTGGTGCTCACGGACAAGGTGTCGCCACCGCTCTTTTCGGTGTTTGAATTTGTGGCCTTGGGGCGTTACCCGCATACCGGTCTTCTGGGTCGCCTGAAGCCTCCGGATGCAGCCGTTGTGCAAAGTGCATTGCGTGCCGTGAACGCGCTGAACATCGCCTCACGCCCCTTTGCCGATTTGAGCGACGGGGAGCGTCAAAAGGCCCTGGTAGCCAGAGCGCTGGCCCAGGAGCCGAAGATTTTGTTGCTGGACGAGCCGACCGTTCATCTGGATCTAAAGCACCGCATGGAGGTGATGGCGATTTTAAGGGATCTTTGCCGGAGGCGAAACATCACCGTCATCGCCTCGCTTCACGACGTGGATATGGCCGCAAAGGTATCCGACCGGGTGGCGCTCATTAAAGGAGGGGCTTTGTCGGCTTGGGGTCCCCCCGAGGCGGTGCTGACGGGCGATGCGGTGGCGGCGCTCTATGATTTCGAGGGTGCCGCATTCGATCGGCACCTGGGGGGGATCGAGCTGAGGGGGGATGGTCGCCGGGGTCTTGCTTTCGTGGTGGCGGGCATGGGCTCCGGAGCTCAGGTGTACCGGCTTCTGGCCAAGCAGGGCTTTTCCATTGTCACCGGTATTGTTCAGACCAATGATCTGGACTATTACGTCGCCCGGTCCCTGGGAGCGGTCTGCACGTCGCACTCTCCCCTGGAGGCCTTAGACGATACGGTGATAGCCCGGGCCGCCCGGCAGATGGAGGTTTGCGATTTCGTGATCGACAGCGGATTTGATCTCGGGCCCGTGAATCAGCAGAACGTGGCGCTGATTCGATCGGCGCTGAAAGGGGGCAAACCGGTGTTCAGTCTGCGGAAAAACGGTTTTGACCCATTGCCGGGCATTTCTGCTGAAAAAGGCGTGATCCGGTGCGCCGACACATCCCAGCTTAGTGATGCGCTGGATCACCACTGCCCCGTTCCGCCCCAGCATTTCTCCCATTTGGAGGTCCCGTGAAACCCTACACCCTTTGCTATTTTTCCGCCACCGCCACCGAAATTCCCTCTCTCAGCGAGGGGGTCCGGCTTTATCTTGCCGGCGGCGGCCGTCTCAAAATTCATGCCCGCACGCAGGTTCAGCTCTTTGACCGGGCCCGGCAGGAGGCCTTTATCCGCGAGGCGATGACGGCCGATGTGCTGATCATTTCGCTTCACGGCGGCAAAGCCTCCTTTCCAGCCTTCGATCTGCTCGAAAAGACGCTTGCCGCCCATGCGGGACCCCGTCCGCTGATTCACATTCAGCCCACCGGCGGGGATGAGGATTCGATCGAGGCGGCCCGTGAATTTTCCCCGGATTTCGGGACGCCGGCCTGGGACATCATGAAACGGTATATCAGTTTCGGGGGGCATCTCAACTTCCACCGGTTGCTGATTTACCTTCGCCACCGGCTGGGCGGCGAGACGACCGAATGCCCTTCGCCCGTTCCCCTGCCCGATGATGGAATTTATCACCCCGATTTTTCGGGTATTCCGAGCCTTGAAGACTATCTTTCGCGACGGGTCGATCCGGCCCGGATAACGGTCGGTCTCTGGTTCTACCAGACCTACTGGCTCAACAACAACCTCGCCTTTATCGACGCGATCATCCGCTCGGTGGAGGCGGCCGGGGCCAACGTCCTGCCGGTCTTCCATTTGCGCTACAAGGATGCTGAGCGCGGCAATAGGGCCGCCGACCATGTGGTGGCGCATTATTTCATGGACGGTGAGCGGCCGCGAATCGACGTGCTGATTAACCCGCTGATGTTCTCCCTCACTCTGGTGTCGCCGGAATACAAGGAATTGTTGCCCCGACTCGGTGTCCCCTTCATTCAGGCGATGACCTGCTCCGCCCCTTATACCCAATGGGAAGAAAGCGTTCAGGGCTTGCCGACGATGGATGTTTCCCATTCGGTGGCGCAACCCGAGTTCGACGGGGCGCTCATTACCGTGCCGGTGGCCACCCGGGAGCAGGAAACCGTGGACCCGGTGACCGGCGCGCTTCTGGCCAAA
Organism: Pseudomonadota bacterium; assembly: GCA_043797445.1. Lineage (GTDB taxonomy): Bacteria > Desulfobacterota > Desulfobacteria > Desulfobacterales > JAFDDL01 > JAZDPP01. Next base: position 62,197 of record JAZDPP010000108.1, on the reverse strand, counting down.
TACATGCCCATCGACGAGCGGGTGGCCAAGATGATCCGGCTGGCCCTTAACTGGGGACGCCTGCACCGGATCCCGGTCGAAGAGCGGCGGATTGCCATCATCTTTCACCATTATCCGCCGAGAAACGATCGCATCGGCTGCGCGGCCGGCCTGGACAGCTTCGCGAGCGTGAGTCTTTTGCTGGAACGTATGCGGGCCGCCGGCTACCGGATCGAGCGCACCTTCAGCGAAAAGGATGAGCTGGCTCATGAGCTGCTTTCCAAAATGACCTGCGACCGGCGCTGGCTGACCCCGGATCGGATGGCGGCCCGCAGCGAGGCCCGCGTCGGAGCGGAGCACTATACCGCCTGGCACGGAGAGTTGCCCGGACCGATCCGTGAAAAGATGACGGCCGACTGGGGAAACATTCCGGGAGACCTCTTTGTTCATGCGGGGGAAATGCTCTTTGCCGGTATCCTGGACGGCAACGTCTTTCTCACCATTCAGCCGCCGCGCGGGTACCTGGAGCAGATCGATAAGGTTTACCACGATCTCTATCTTTCCCCGCCCCATCATTATCTTTCCCAGTACCGCTATATAAGGGATGTCTTCAAGGCGGACGCGGTGATGCATGTGGGAAAACACGGCTCCCTCGAATGGCTGCCGGGAAAGGCCCTGGGCCTGTCCCGGACCTGCTACCCGGATCTTTCGATCATGGAACTGCCCAATATCTACCCCTATATCATCAATGACCCCGGGGAGGGGACTCAGGCCAAACGGCGTTCTTACTGCTGCATCGTCGATCATCTGACCCCGGCCTTCACCAACGCCGATCTCTACGATGATCTGGCAAAGGTGGCGGGACTGGTCACCGATTACAGTATGGCGGTCGCGGAGGATCCGGCCAAGGTCGAAATTCTTCGCCCCATGATCTGGGAAGCGGTGGCGGCCGCGAGTCTGGACAAGGATCTGGAGATCGAGGAAACAACCGCACTCGCGGATTTCGATGCCTTTCTGGAACGGCTGCATGCCTATATTGAGGAGTTGTCCGACACGATGATCAACGATGGCCTTCACACAATGGGAACACCGCCCGAAGGGGACCGGTTGACCGGGTTTGTTACCCAGTTGACCCGCCTGCCCAATGGCTCGGTTCCCTCCCTGCGGGAGGCCCTGGTGACCGCCCAGGGGTGCGGGTATGACGATGTCATCGAGAACCGGGGCCGCCGGGAGATTCGTTTCGCAAATCGCACGGGTGGCGAGGTATTGCGGGCGGCCCACGAAGAGGCGCTGCGTCTTGTCGGAGGCCTTGCAGCGTCGGGCTACCGGACGGAAACCATTGCCGCGCTCACCAAAGAGCTGCCGGTTACCGCGCGTTCGGAGACGGCATCGGCACTGACCTATATCGCGGACGATCTGGTTCCCAATATCCGCCGCTGCACCGAGGAGATCGACGCCGCTCTTACGGCCTTTGAAGGGGGCTTTGTCCGTCCCGGACCATCCGGGTCGCCGAGTCGCGGCCAGGCCGATATTCTGCCGACCGGCCGGAATTTCTATTCGGTCGACCCCAACAAGATTCCGAGTCCGGCCGCCTGGGAAGTGGGTGTCCGGCTGGGGGATGCGTTAATCGAGCGCACCCTCGCGGAGACGGGCCGATATCCCGACAGCATCGGTATCCTCGTTTACGGCACGGTGACCATGCGCACGCGGGGGGATGATATCGCGGAAATTTACTATCTCATGGGCTTGAAGCCGGTCTGGCAGAAGGGCAGCGGCAATGTCAGCGGTCTGGAGGTCATCCCTTTGAGTGAGCTCAAACGGCCCCGCCTGGATGTCGTTCCCCGTATTTCGGGGTTTTTCCGGGACTGCTTTCCCAATCTCGTTGAACGGATCGACGAGGCGGTGCGCATCGTCACCGCATTAAAGGAGCCGGTGGAATCGAATTTTGTGCGCCGCAATGTGTTTAAAGATATGGAAACTTACCGGAAAGAGGGCTTGAGCGAGGAAGAAGCCTTCCGCGAGGCGACGTTCCGTGTTTTCGGCTGCCCGCCGGGTACTTACGGGGCCGGCGTCTCGGAGCTGATCGAATCCAAGAACTGGCAGACTCAGGAAGATTTGGGGAATAACTACATCCGCTTCTCCTCCCATGCTTACGGTCAGGGCAGTTACGGCAAGCAAAAACCCGATGCCTACCGACGCCAGTTGGCCCGCATGGATGTCACCGTGAAAAACGAAGACTCCCGGGAGTACGACATGATGTCGTGCACCGATTACTACAATTACTACGGCGGTATGATCGTGGCCGTAAAAACCGTCCGGGGGACGCTGCCCTTCGCCGTGATGGGTGACAGCTCCGATCCCAAACGGGTCAAGGTTCGCACCACCTTCGAGGAGGCAAAGCACGTGCTTCGCTCCCGCCTGGTCAATCCCAAGTGGCTTTCCGGCATGAAACGGCACGGTTACAAGGGCGCGGGTGATATCTCCCACATGATGGATGTCGTTCTGGGGTGGGATGCCACCGCCGAGGTGATCGACGATTGGATGTACGAGAAAATCGCCAACGCCTATGCCCTCGACCCCGACATGCAGGCCTGGATGAAGTCGGTTAATCCATACGCCCTGCAAAACATACTCGATAAGCTGCTGGAGGCAATCAGCCGGGGCATGTGGGAGGCCGGAGACGACATGGAGGAGAATTTGCGCAACGCCTACCTGGAGATGGAAGGGGAGATCGAGGAGTGGACCGAATAAATCTCGGATTGGGGAAAAGGAGAAAACAGGACTCATGCAGAAACCCATCAGCAGGAAACGGATTATGATCGCGCTCTTAACAACAGCCAAAACCTGTTTCAGCAACCGTGGTACGCGCGACAGCCTTTCCGATTTTGCGGTCATTTATGTGGAAGGGCGATACGTCGGCATCGGCGGCTCCGTGCGGTTTTAACCGATGAACATTCGCTATCTCATTTTGGTGCTGACCACCCGCTGCAACCTGCGCTGCCGCTATTGCTACGCGGGGGATTCCGATCGAAACGCGGATATGACCCCCGACGTTATGGAACGGGCGTTTGCGTTGGCGGGTGAAAGCGGCCGATCGTTTCATCTTCAATTGACCGGAGGTGAGCCCACGCTGGTGCCCGAACGGATCGAAGCGGCCGCAAGGCTCGCACGGAACACCGTCAATTGCCGATCCGTCGGCATCCAGACCAACGCGACCCGTCTGACCCCGGAGCTGCTAACGCTTTTGAAGCATTACGATATCCAAATCGGCGTCAGTTTCGATGGGCCACCCGCGGTGCATCAACAGCAACGCGGTATGGCGTCCGAGACCCTGAAAGGATTGGGCCTGCTGGAATCGGCCCGGGTTCCCTTCCGGGTGACGACCGTTGTGACCCGGTTCAACGCAATGCTCCTGGACCATGTGGTGCTGGCCCTGGCGGGATATTCCCAGGCCCGGGGGATTGCCCTGGATTTAGTTGTGAACAAGGGGCAGGCTTTGAGCGGCGGCGACATCATGCCGGCGGACCGGTGCATGCTGGAAAAAGGCCTGCCGGCAATGCGCACCGCCCTGGATAGGGTCAACGCCCGAAGAGCCGTTCCCATCCAATGGCGTGAGTGGGACCGGCTGCGACCGGCAGCCGGTGTGACAAGGGAAATGTCCGCTTTTTGTCATGCCGCTCACGGCCAAAGTGTCGCGGTGACGCCGGACGGACGGCTCTTTCCCTGCGGCCAGACCCTTGAGGACTTTTTTTTCCGCCGGTACGGTCTGGAAACCAAACGGCGTGAACCTCGGTTCCCTTCAAACCTGCCGGCCGGACTCGGCAGCTTGTAGTACCTGTGAACTCGCATCCATCTGTCCGGGCGATTGCCCCAGCCGGCTTCACTATAACCGGAGCCGGAACCCGTCACTGGCGTGCGATCTGTACCGGATACTGTATCAGATAACGACGTTTTACCGGCGCAGCCGGATCAATGATCGCGGGGTAAGGATGTCAACGTGGTATTAAAATTAGGGATGGCGGCGCTGGTGGCTCTGGCCTGGTGGGGAGGGCTCCCCGTATGGGCGGAAACCAACGATACCGGCGAGCGGGCAAGAGAGTCCGTGAGTCAGGCCGTCGATACGCGGCAAACGACGCAAAAGGAGGAGGAGCGGTGGCGCGGCGAAAAGCAGGAACTTCTGGGCGCCTATGAACAACTTCTGGAGGAAGAAAAACGGCTGCGGGTGTTGGAAACGCAATTGCGGGAGGAAACGGCTGCGGCCGGAGCGCGGATTGCGGCCAAGGAGAAGGAAATTACGGATTCGGGAGAGATATCGGGCCGGATTCTGCCGTTTCTTGAGGAACTGGTGAACCGCTTGAAGGAAACGGTTTCAAGCGGCATGCCCTTTTTGGTGGAGGAGCGGACGCAGCGGATCGACCGGCTGACGGTGCTTCTGACGGACCCGGGGGTGACGGTCAGCGAGAAGTACAGGAAGGCCATGGAGGCGCTGCTGGTGGAGGCCGAGTACGGCAACAGCATCGAAGTTTACCAGCAAACCATTGCCGTGGGGGGAACTTCCCGCCTCGTCAATATCTTCCGTCTGGGAAGAATCAGTCTTTTTTACCAGAGCCTGGATCAGAAGGAATGCGGCGTTTATGATGTGGCCACGGCCGGATGGCAACCGCTATCCGGCGCGTTCAACCGGGTCATTCAGACCGCCATGGAGATCGGTGCCAAGCGGCGGCCGGTGGAGTTATTGACCCTGCCGCTCGGGAGGATGGCGAAACAATGAAATCGAAGCGATGCCAAATAGCGATGTTGCTGGTTGTGTTGTTTTGTTTTGGGCGGGCCGATGCCGAGGACATGCGGGATCAGAACGTGCGGGCCCGGCAGGAAAAAAAGGTGTTGCTGGAAAAAGCGGAGGCGGAAAAGGCCGCAGCCGAAAAGGCGGCCCTTGCCGCCCGGGAGCGTATCCAGGGGGATCGGAGCGAGCTGCAAAAGGCGGTCGCGGAGCTCAAGGCCCGGAACGCCAAATTGACGCATTCCGTCCAGGCGCTTGAAGGGCAGCAGAAGACCCTGCTGGAAAAGGAGAAGCAACTCACCGATCAGTCCCTGGAAAAGGACGCCATGGTCCGGGAACTGGTCGGCGTCATTCGCATCAACGCGAAGGACATCGATGCCCTGATCGATCAGAACCTGCAATCGGCCTTAACGCCTCCCCGGAATGAATTTTTAAAAGCCATTTCCGGGCAGTCCCTGTTTCCGGCCATGGAAGACATTCGCGCCATGGCGGCGGTGCTGTGGGATGAGATTCAAGCCTCCGGAGAGGTTCGCGTTCAACGGGGCACCATGGTGGATCGCACCGGTACGTCCGTTGAGGCGCAAATTCTCTCCATCGGTAATTTTACAGCTGCCTACCGCGCGGGCGATGAGGTGGGGTATCTGAACTATTCGTCTGCCGGCCAAAAGCTTTTTGCCCTTTCCCGCCTGCCCGATAGCCGGATTCAAAAACAACTGGTCCGCTATATGGACGGCCAAAACGAGGAGGTTCCCCTGGATGTCTCCCGTGGCGGCGCGTTGCGTCAGATCACGCAACACATCACCTTCTGGCAGCGGGTGCCCCAGGGGGGACCGATCGGCTGGATTATCGTGGCACTTTTCGGCGTCGGCGTTCTCATCGTTCTGGAGCGGTTTCTTTTTTTCCACCGGAGGCGCTTCGATGGACACTCCCTGCTCAATCGTATCGATACGCTTTCCGCCGGTCAAAACTGGGAGGGGTGCAAACAGGCCTGCGCGCCCCATACGGGAAAGCCGCTTGCCCGCGTTATGCTGGCGGGGTTGAACGCCGGGCGGGTCCAACGCGAGGAGTTGGAAAATGTGTTGCAGGAAGCTATTTTAAGGGAAATTCCGCCGCTGGAGCACCTTCTGTCAACGCTTGGCATGCTGGCCACCATTGCCCCGCTTCTGGGGCTTCTGGGAACCGTCACGGGGATGATCAACACCTTTCATGTCATCACCCAGCACGGCGCGGCCGATCCGCGCCTGATGTCGAGCGGTATATCCGAGGCCCTGGTAACGACCATGCTGGGGTTGATTGCCGCCATTCCGTTTCTGTTCGTGCATACCCTGCTCAATCGCAAGGCGGATACGACCATCACCGAGATGGAGGAAAAGGCCGTGGCGCTGGTTAACATCCTTCAACAGCACGCAACGACGGAATGATGAGCTTTTTTTATTATCAATACCAAATGGTTGGAGACTATTTATCCGCCGGAGGCCCGGTCATGCTGCCGCTGGCCCTGGTGTGTCTCGTGATGTGGCTGCTCATCGCAAACCGGCTCATCTTTTTCAGGCGCCTGACGCGCAACAATATGAGCCGCCGGGAGGCCGCAGGTCTTATTCGGGAAAACCGCCTGCCCGATGCCGCGCAATATCAGGGCGCCGTTTTTTTTCTGGTGGAGGGGTTTTTAAGACGCCGCAAGGGGAACCGGGCCATCGACAAATTCATTCTCGATGAAACGGAAATGAGAATCCGGCGGTCCCTGGACGCGTATCTTGAAGTCATTCGGGTGCTCGCGGCACTTGCCCCGCTTCTGGGGTTACTCGGAACCGTGACCGGCATGATCAACACCTTCGAGATATTGACCCTTTTCGGTACCGGCAACCCCAAGGGCATGGCCAGCGGCATTTCCGAGGCGCTGATCACGACCGAAACCGGGCTGGTGGTCGCAATTCCCGGACTCTATTTGCAGGGATTTCTGGCCCGTCGCGCCCGGAATCAGAAACAAATGATCCGGATCGCCGGTCATTACCTGCGAAAGCACTTATAACGGTTAGGATAAGGACGCTTCCATGTTGAATATCAGTGAGGCCAGACGGGGAAAACGATCGGACGGCGAGCTGAACATGACGCCGCTGATCGATATGATGTTCATTTTACTCCTCTTCTTTTTGGTGACCATGAATCCGGTCACCGAGACCGGAATCGATGTCAACCGGCCGACGGCCTCGACGGCGGCCGTGAAAGCCAAGGCCAGCATTCTGATCGCGGTGGACCCGGCAAACCGCATTTTCATGGACCGGCGGGAGATCGATGTGCGCGCCGTGCGGGCGAACGTCGAGCGGGCGCTGGCGGAAAATCCGGAGGGCGCCGTGATCGTCGTGGCCGATAAGGCCAGCACCACCGGCACGGCCATTCTGGTCATGGACGGTTGCCGCATGGCCGGCGCGAAAGAGGTGTCGCTGGCGGCACGGTTGCCGGAGGCGGAGTGAGGGCTGTGAAAGAGGAAAGAGGAAAGAGGAAAGAGGAAAGAGGTTAGAGGAAAGGTCAAGGGTGAACTTTGGGCGGTGGTTGGTGGTTGGAAAGGGACACTCCGCTCGGAAAGTAAATTGGGAGAATTAAAAGAGGCTTGATGATACCCCGGAAAAAAGAGGCGAGTTATCTGGGCGCCCTAGCCCGACGCAATTGGGTGACGTGGGCATGGGCAACGGTCATTGCGCTGGCAATGAACCTCATGCTTTTTGTGATCATGCCCAATTTATTGCAGCGCAATGCGGTGCGACCTGCGTATGAGCCGGTGGTCTCTCAGATCCATATGATTCGAATCAAGCGGCCCGAGTCGGAGGTGCATCGTAAGACCCCAAAGGCGCCCGAGGTGGTGGAAAAGCAGGATCCCTTAAAGCCCCTGCCGACGGTTCAGCAGCCGGTCATGACGAAGCTGAGTCTTCCCTTTGAAATAAACCCCCGGCTTCCCTCCGGTCCGACCACGCTGAATCTGCCGCCGATGGAAACGGTCGGTGTTGCGGCTCCGAGTCAAGGCTTCGATACCCCGGATGTGAAAGGCGTTTACGAGGTGGGGGACCTGGACAATCCGCTGACGGTCATTACCCGTGGCCCCCCGGACTATCCTTTGAGCGCCAAGCGGCGCGGCATTCAGGGCGAGGTGAAGGTGAGATTTATCGTCAATGAGCAGGGAGCCGTGGAGAATATAACGATTGTAACCGCAAGCCCGCCCGGCATTTTCGATCAAAGCGTCATCCGCTGCGTTTCCAAGTGGCGGTTCAAGGCCGGAACGGTCGAGGGCCGCCCGGTCCGGGCCCTGGCGGAGACGACGGTAAAATTTGAATTGGAGTAGGGGCGGTCCTGTGTGACCGCCCTGTCGCGGAATGAATTTTTCAGGGCAATAAATGAGGCCGATATGAACACCCAGAAGATAGGGGTTAAACCGGTAACGGTCATGGTGCTGCTGCTGTGGATTGGCAGCAATTTCTATTCCTGTCCGGCCGCCGCCGCGAGCGATCCGAACGCGATTCCCGTGCCGGCCCGGGCGGCCCTTTCAACCGCGATCACGCAGATGAATCAGAAAGCCTATGATCGCGCCATCGAAACCCTGCGCGCGTTTCAGTCTCAGGGCGATTCCGTTGCTGAAACGGAGGCGGACGCCAAGGGATACCGTCATCCGGAGGTTTGTTATACGCTCGGGACCTGCTACCTCATTCAAAACCAGTATAAACAGGGGGTAGTCGCGCTGGAGCAGGCGGTGAAAAAAAATCCCGCTCATATTTCCGCCTGGCTGAATTTGGCCAAAGTCTTCTACGAGCTGGGCGATTACGCCCGGGCGGGGCAGAGCTATACAAAGGCTTACGACAACGCGTCGGAGAAAAACCCGGAGCATCTCTATTTCAGTGCGGCCGCCTTTCTCATGGCACAGCAATATGACGCCGGCGCCAATGCGTTTCAACGGCTTTTCAGGGATCACCCCGAAAAGGTTCAGCCCGCCTGGCGGGAAAATTTCGTTCACGCCCTGCTATCCGCCAACCGGCCCCGGCAGGCCCTGCCCCATATCCGGGAACTGACCGATGCCACCACCGGGGATAAACAAATCCAATGGCAGGAGATTTTGCTTCAGCAATACCTTCAGCTTGATATGCGGGCCGATGCACGGTCCTATGCGCTGCTGCTTACCCGGCAAGCCCCCACCCGGGCCAAATGGTGGAAGGCGCTCACCCATGTGGAATTGCAGGACGGCAAAAATGAGTCCGCGCTCATCGCCCTGACCCTTTACAGTTATCTCGAAGCGTTAAGCGATTCGGAGACGAAGCTTCTGGCGGACCTGCACCTGCAACTGGGCATTCCGGTAAAAGCCGCACCCCTGTATGAGGCCAGCCTGAAAAACGGTTTCAATCCCCGGCTGCTGCAAAACCTGATGCTGTCGCTCCAGCTGGCGGGGCAGCCGGAAGCGGCGCTCGATGCGTTGAAACGCTTCGCGCCGGAAACTCGGGAGCCGGATCTTCTCATGCTCAAAGCGGATTTGCTCTATGGGCTCGCAAATTATAAGGCGGCCGCTCACGCGTATCGGCAGGTAGCCGGAGTGGAATCGAAACAAAAGGGCCGGGCCTGGCTCATGGCCGGATACGCCGCCCTTCAGGTTCAGGACGTGGACGCCTGCCGGCATGATTTCGAGCAGGCGGCCGCTTTTGACCAGCATCGCAATGCCGCCCGGATGGCGATGAGGCAGTTGCAAAAACACCAACTGAAACCGTCGGAGAAATCATCCTCCCTGTAGGCATCCAATGACGGAACCCGGACGGGGGGGACCAGAAACAAAAAGAATGGAAAATTGTATCACCATGCCGAATAAAAAAAGCCAGTCACAAGCCGCGGTTTACGATTTACGGTCCCCGGTTCAGGATTTACGGTTCATGGTTCACGGTTCACAGTGCACGAATCCCGCTTCATCGTCCACCTCTCACCCCATTTTCCCCTTTACCGCCATAGTCGGTCAGGAAAATCTCAAGCAGAGCCTGCTGCTGAACGCTGTCAATCCCCGCATCGGCGGGGTGCTGATTCGCGGGGAGAAGGGAACTGCCAAGTCGACCCTGGTGCGCGGGCTCGCCGCCCTGCTTCCTGAAATAGAGGTGGTGCGGGGCTGCTCCTTTTCGTGCAGCCCGGAGGCGGGTGCGCCCCGTTGTCCCGACTGCGCGTCTCGCTATCCCCATCTTCAGGTCGGCAGGCGCCGGATACGCGTGGTGGATCTCCCGCTCAACGCCACCGAGGACCGGGTCGCGGGCGGCATCGATTTTTCGCGCTCGTTGCGGGAAGGCCGGGGCATCTTCTCACCAGGCCTGCTGGCTGTCGCGCACAGGGGGATTCTCTATGTCGATGAGGTCAACCTGCTGGATGACCATCTCGTCGATATCATCCTCGATGCCGCCGCTTCCGGAGAAAACCGGCTGGAACGGGAGGGGATCTCCTTTCACCATCCGGCGCGGTTTGTCCTTGTCGGCACGATGAATCCCGAGGAAGGGGAGTTGCGGCCGCAATTGCTCGATCGTTTCGGACTCTGCATCGAGGTCGCCGGGGTCCGGAATCCCGAGGACAGAGTCCGCTTGATGCGGCGGCGGGATGCATTTGACGGGGACCCGGCCGGATTTCTCGACCGGTTCCGGCCGGAAACGGCACTTTTGTCCCGGCAAATCGCGGAAGCTCGTATGTTGCTGCCCCGGGTGCGAATCTCCGACGCCCTGCGCGGTTTTATCGGCGAGCTCGGCAGGGAAAACCATGTTGCCGGTCATCGCGCCGATCTGGTCATGGAACAGGCGGCGCTGGCCCTGGCGGCCCTGAACGGCCAGACGGCGGTCGGCGTCGATCATATCCGGCAGGTAGCGCCGATGGTCCTGATCCACCGCAGGCGGGATGTGCAGCCGCCACCACCCGAGCAGGACAAACCGCAAGACGAGGCACCCGGGGAACCGGAAACGCAGGAAGCATCCACGCCGCCGGACCCACAACCGCAGGCTGAAAGCGAGTCGCCGACCCCGAAAAATGGCCCCGAAGAGAATCGGCAATCGCCGCCGGCCAGCCGACCAAAAACCGAAAATCCGGAGGAGCAGCTATTTCAGATCGGCGCCACTTTCAAGGTCAAACCCCTCGCATCGGTGAAAGACAGAATCTTTCGGCGGGGCTCCGGCCGGCGGTCCCGCTCCCGGATCTCCCAGAAAAAGGGGCGGTATGTCAAAAGCACCCTGCGGGATAACGGGGACATCGCCCTGGATGCGACCCTGCGGGCAGCCGCTCCGTTTCAGAAACAGCGGCAGTGCGCAGATGGGCTGGCCGTTCATCTGACCCGGCAGGATCTGCGCGGCAAGGTTCGGGAAAAACGCATCGGCAATTTTCTCCTTTTCGTGGTCGATGCCAGCGGCTCCATGGGGGCGCGGGGACGCATGGCCGCCTCCAAGGGGGCCGTGATGTCGCTGCTGCTGGATGCTTACCAGAAACGGGATCGGGTGGCCCTGATCTCCTTTCGGCGTACCGAGGCTTTTGTCAACTTGCCACCCACCTCCTCGGTGGAACTCGCCGGAAAGCTCCTGGCGGAGATGCCGGTGGGCGGGCGCACCCCGCTTTCAGCGGGACTTGCGAAAAGTCACGAGCAGGTGCGCAATTACCTGATCAAAAACCCAACGGCTCAGCCCATCGTCATCTTCATTACCGACGGCAAGAGCAACGTGGCGCTGGGGAACCGAAAACCGGTGGAAGAATCCCTGCGTCTGGCAACGGCCATGACCCGGGACCGGCGAAGCCGGTACATCGTCGTGGATACCGAGGAGGCGGGAATGGTCTCCTTCGGTCTGGCCCGCCGGCTGGCCATGGCGATGGAGGCCCAATACTTTAAAATAGACGAGTTGAAAGCCGAAGCGCTGGTCAACATCGTCGAAGGACACGCCTTATGAAAACGATACCGATCTATCCCTTTACCGCCATTGTCGGGCAGGAAAAAATGAAGCTCGCTCTGATTCTCAACATTATCAATCCCGGCCTTTCCGGCGTTCTCATTCGGGGCGAAAAGGGGACCGCCAAATCGACGGCGGTACGCGCCCTGGCCGATATTCTACCCGAAATCCCGGTCTTCGAAGAAGACCCCTTCCAATTGGACCCGGGAGCGGAATTCGAGACTTATCTTGAAATCCGTCGCGCCCTGCAATTTTCGCTTCCCGGGGAGAACCTGCGCCCGCCGGTCATTTCGCGGAAGGTTCGGGTCGTGGAATTGCCGGTGGGAGCAACCGAAGACCGGGTTGTGGGTACCCTGGATCTGGAGTACGCCCTGAAAAAAGGAGAAAAACGAATGGAGCCCGGGCTGCTGGCCGCCGCACATCGGGGCATCCTCTACGTGGACGAGGTGAACTTGCTCGACGACCATGTGGTGGATGTACTGCTCGATTCGGCCGCCATGGGGGTCAATACGATTGAGCGGGAAGGCGTTTCTTTTTCCCATCCGGCGCGCTTCACCCTGGTGGGCACCATGAACCCGGAAGAGGGGGAATTGCGGCCGCAACTGCTCGACCGTTTCGGCCTGTGCGTCCATATCGAGGGAATTCAATCCGCCGAGGACCGGGTTGCCATCATGAAACGCCGGGTCGCCTTTGATCAGGACCCCGAGGGATTTTCACGGCAATGGACCGATGCGTCCGAGACCTTGGCCGAGCGGATAGTGCAGGCCAAGGCCCTCTACCCCCGGGTGGAGGTCGAGGAAGCGCTTCTCTACGAGATTGCCCAATACTGCCTGGATGTGGGCGTGGATGGGCACCGGGGCGATATCATCATTCTCAAAACCGCCAAAGCCCTGGCTGCCTATGAGGGCCGGATGGGTGTTTGCTCCCGGGATGTTCAGACGGCGGCCGATCTGGTTTTGCCCCACCGGGTGCGCCGTCAGCCGTTGATGGAGATTGCGGACAATGTTCAGAAAATACGGGAGAGAGGGGGACGCGAGGCCAATGATTTACGTTGAGAAGTTACAAAAAAACTATGGAAAAACGCAAGCCTTGGCCGGAATCGACTTGCAGGTGCCGGCAGGAGAATTGTTCGCCTACCTGGGGCCGAACGGCGCCGGAAAAACGACCACGATTCGTATTCTAACCGGCCTGACGCGAATCGGCGGCGGCCGGGCGAATGTAAATGGCCACGACATCGTGAGCGAACCGCTGGCCGCCAAACGCCAGTGCGGGCTGGTGCCCCAGCATATCAACCTGGACAGCGAGCTGACCGTGTTTGAAAACCTGGACATTCACGGGCGCCTTTTCGGAATGCCGGCGGTAAAGCGTAAAACCGGCATCACGGCGCTTCTGACTTACGTGGAAATGGAGAACCGCATGAAGAGCCTCATCAAACAGCTCTCAGGTGGCCTCAAGCGGCGGGTGATGATCGCCCGGGCTCTTTTGCACAGTCCCCGCATCCTCTTTCTGGACGAGCCCACCGTGGGACTCGACGCCGCGATCCGCCGCAGAATCTGGGCGCTCATCAAAAAAATACAGCAGGACGGCACCACTATTTTCCTGACGACCCACTATATCGAGGAGGCGGAGTTCCTGGCGGACCGGGTCGCGTTTTTAAATGAAGGACGAATCGTGGCGGTGGATAAACCGGCGCGGCTGATGCGGCAAATCGGCGAATGGGCCATCGATCAACTGACGGACACCGGCATAACAACCCGCTATTTCGAAAATCGTGAAGCGGCAAGGGGCGCCATGAATGGGCAGGATGCGGGGTTTACCCTTCGCCGCGTCAATCTGGAAGACGCCTTTCTGGCGCAAACGGGAAAGAAGGTTTCATGATGCATGGATTCATAGCGGTTTATCTGCGGGAAGTGTTGATTTTAAAACGCCGTCTCAAACGCCAGATCGCCGGCATGGCGGTATCGCCCTTGCTCTATCTGATCGCGTTCGGCTACGCCATGGGGAATACGGTGCGCTACGATGGTCACACTTACCTCGAATTCCTCATTCCGGGCCTGATCGCCATGAGCAGCATGATTCAGGCATTTGGAATTGCCACGGACATCAATGTGGCGCGCTTTTACTGGTATATCTTCGAAGAATTTCAGGCGGCACCCATTCCCAATACCGCCTATGTGGCCGGAGAAGTATTGGCGGGAATCACCCGGGCGTTTATTTCCGTCGGCGTGATTATGCTGCTGAGCCTGCTCTTCGGTGTCCGGCTTCAATACGGGCCGTTATTCTGGCTGGCCGTATTTCTCAACAGCTTCGTGTTCGCCTCGCTGGCCGTTGCGCTCGCCATGCTGGTCAAATCGCACGCGGACCAGAGTCTTCTGACCAATTTCATCATTACCCCCATGGCCTTTTTGGGCGGCACCTTCTTTCCGATCGACCGGCTTCCGGCATGGGCGCAACCCCTCTTGCACCTGTTACCGCTTACCCATGCTTCCCGGGCCATTCGGGACAGTGCTTTAGGGGGGCCGCCCCGTGTAACGTCCTGCGCTTTGCTGCTCGCCTTCGGTTTGCTTTTCTTCTGGCTGGCGCTGCGCTGCGTGAATCGGGCGCGGGATTGATTGGGAATGGATGCCTATCGCGATCGTCTTGCGCCACAGCGGGGGTCTATCGACAACGCCGCCTTTACGGACCTGGTTTGCCGCGCCGTGGCGCTGGGATTTAAAGATAAATGGAATGAACGCTCGCCTGCTTCGGTGGTTTCGCTTCAAAAGGTTGAAACCTGTGATTGAATCCGGCGCGCGAATCGGCGAAAAAAGACAAGGAGGTGCCGTTTGACCCGATAAATCGAGAATAGCTTCATGCAACCGGTCGCCCAACCGGACCAAATCCCGGCGGGCGATAATAGGGAATCCCGTGCAAATCGGGAACGGACCCGCCGCTGTATCTCTGTCCTTTTCGTTGCGACGAACAGGAAATCCGGTCGGCTTTATACCGGTCACTGTCATGGAAATCATGATGGGAAGGCCGCCGATCGGGTGGAGAAGTCAGAAGACCTGCCGGCCGCATTCAAAGACAATGGACTGACGAGGATTCGGTCGCACTCGCTTTGCACCGGTGAAAGCATAAACACTACCGGAAGGGCCGGCTGTTTGGTCACAGCCGCGGGGTGTTATTTCTATCTATATTCCTCGTCGCTATAACGAACGTGAAACAACGATCAATCAATACAGAGGAAAAAGATGAAAAGAATATTAAAAGCAACGAGGGTGCTGTTTGTGTGGGTTTCATTTCTGATTGTCTCCGCACTCGGTTCCGCTGATGGATATGCCGAGGAAAAAGAAGCGACCAAATTGGAAGAAGTCGTAGTAACCGCCACCAGGACAGAAACTTCAATCGAGCACATCGCCGATTCGGTTACCATCATCACCGGTGAGGAAATTGCGGAAAAAGGACAGGCAAGTGTGTATGATGTATTAAAAGATGTTCCGGGGTTATCCCTGTCCCAATCCGGTGGATATGGGAACTGGACCAAGGTTCGGATGAGAGGAGGAGAAGACCGGCACATCAAGCTGCTGGTGAACGGGACGTCGGTGGGCGATTATGCGACCGGAATAACGAAGAATTATGATCTGTGGAATTTTGTGGGTACGGATGATATCGAGCGAATCGAAATTATCCGCGGGCCCCAAAGCGCACTGTATGGCTCGGATGCCATCTCGGGCGTGATAAATATCATAACCAAAAAAGGAAAAGGGAAACCCAAATTTTTTCTAACGGGCGAGGGCGGCTCCATGGATACTTACAGGGCATCAGGAGGCGTCAACGGTTCCATCGAGAATTTCAGCTATAATGTCACATTATCCCATAATGAGAGCGGGGGAATCTATCGCTATAGTGAGTTTGACAGTGAGATGATTTCCACACGATTCGGCTATCAATTTGATAAGGATAAGGAGTTGAATCTGTCACTCCAGTACACCGATAGTGAGCTCAACATAGGAGGGCAATCGAGTGACAGAACATGGAAGGTCTATGACGATCCCCGTGCATTCAGGAATGGGCATCTCTTTTTTTCAAACCTGGATTTCCAGCAGCGAATCACTCCATTCTGGGAACATAAGCTGACAATGGGATACGATAACATAGAAAAAAAACATAATGATCCCGATGACGGTATCCTCGATGTAACCGACAATATAAAAGATAGCTGGAGCAAAGCGGAATATATTGCTGCCACTCAAAAAGCGAATTGGCAACATAGCTTTTTCTTCGGCAAAATAAATACGCTCACAGCGGGCATCGATTACGAAGACATTGAAGTGGAAAGGGACAATTTGTCAGCCTCAAGCCATAAAGTACATGATGGCGCCATCGACACCAAGTCTCTTTATCTTCAAAATCAGCTTCTGCTTCTCAATGAGGCCCTTTCATTCATCTGCGGCGGCCGGATAGACGATCACAACGCTTTCGGAACACATAGCACCTTCAGTCTCAAATTGGCCTATTTCTTAAAAAATTATGGCACCAAACTCAAGACGACATATGGGACCGGCTTTGCAGCCCCCTCCATATTCAACCTGTATGATCCGCAATATGGAAACCCTGATCTGAACCCCGAAGAGAGTAAAAGCTGGGAAGTGGGGGTTGAACAAAAATTCTTCCGGGACAAGGTTGCCTTGGAAGCTGTTTATTTTGATAATGAGTTCGAGAACCTCATTGCATATGATTACACTACCTTGCATTACGTCAACCGGGCCCGGGCTGAAAGCCATGGGGTTGAAGCGGGATTACGTTTTTTGCCGCTTGAAGATCTTAGTGTTTCAGTTAGTTATACATTTACCAAAGGGAAAGAAAACGGCGCTGATTTAGCCCAGGTGCCTCGAGATAACTGGAAGTTCAATGTCTCTTATCAACCGGGCAAGCTAAAACTCAATGCGGATCTTTATTATGTTGGTGAAAGAGAGAATTATAACCAAAAAGCGGCAAATAGATTGGATAGTTATTATCTTGTCAATTTTTCAGCGGCTTACCCTATTACTAACTACCTGAATATATTCGGCCGGGTAGAAAATCTTCTGGATGAAAATTATATCACAAGCCTGCCGTATGAGGCCCCCGGAATGGCCGGTTATGGCGGAGTAAAGGTAACCTGGTAAGTGATACGACCCCCTGAAGGGTATCACTGGACCAACCTTTTCAAGGGGCATATGGGAGGAGAAAATTTTGGAAGTGATAGCAAAATGGGTAAGGTTGAACCCTAAATGGCTTAGGGGTGTACTTCAATTGGCGGGAGTTCTGTGGCTCTGCATGGCGGCGCAGATGCTTTCGGCAGGTGACAATCCTAACGCCGGGCATGTAAATTCGCCCATTCAATTGGATGATATCGTCGTAACCGCGGAGAAAATTCAAGAGTACATCGAAAATCATCCTCAGCAGGTGACGGCGATGACGCGAAAGCAGATTGAGCTGGGCAGTTTTTCAAATCTGGACCAGGTGCTCAATACCATGCCCGGCGTCGAGGTGAAGAAAAGCGGCAGCGGATTGGGATCACGCATTTCCATACGCGGGTCCGGTAACAGCGGCAATATACTGGTGTTGATCAACGGCCGTCCGGCCAACAGCTCTCAGTACGGTGGCGTGGACCTGGAAAGCATTCCGTTAAACCTGGTGGAACGGGTGGATGTTTTCAAGCCCCCCGTGCCGGTTTGGCCGGGACCGGGCGGCGCCGCCGGCGCGATCAATATTATGCTGGCCAATCCCACGGCGATGGAGAAAAAAGAGAAGAAAAACAGCCGGATCGGCGTATCCGGGGGCTCCTTTGGTAAAGCCGGCGTAAATGCCTCGCACCTGATGATCGCTAATGCCCACCAGGTGAGTTTTTCGGCGGCCGCCAATCACGAAGACGGTCGCCGACGCAACAGTGATCGGGATAACGGCAGCCTGAGTGTTCATTGGGACCTGCCCAAAACCGGGACCACCCGGTATGACGTCAACGGTCGCTATTACCAGTCCGAACATGGCTCCGCCGGACCGACCTACAATCCGACGCCCGATGCGCGCCAATCCTATCAAAAAGGAGCGCTGGACCTGCGTGCAAAGGGCGTTCTCAGCCAAGCCGGCGATTTTGAGATCAAGCCCTATCTGGATATCACACGGTTGGAAGACACCTCGCAGGCCGGCATGATCTCCGTTTTGGATGCGCTGACGTACGGCCTTAAAAGCGAGACGAGCTGGAATGACCCGGAAAACCGGTGGACCCTTCGAATGACCGGTAGTGCGGCAGAGGATTGTATCGAGCACACCTTAAGCGGCAACCATCAGCGGGAACAGGCGTCTTTGGGCATACAGGGGGATCGTAAGTTTGACTTTCTAACCGCCACGGTGGGAGGGCGCGGCGATTATACTTCGGACTTCAGTTTGCAGCCGGCCGCCACCGCCGGCATCGGTATTCCGTTGCCAAAGGAAGTCCTGCTGAAACTGAATGCAGGGTATACGGTCAATATTCCGACCTTTGGTCAGCTCTACCAGCCCAGTCACGGCGCCATCGATCAGGTGCGCGGCAACCCGGACTTGAAGGAAGAGCGTATCTGGTCGCTTTCCACCGGCATCAGTCATCGTTTCGCCAAGGACAGGACGGTGGAACTGACTTTTTTCCGGGAAGAAAGCGACGATCTGATCGCCTACGAGGAGGGCGCCGATTTTATCAAACGGCCGGTCAATATTGAAGCGGGGGCATACCGCCAGGGCCTTGAAGCGGTCGCGGACTGGAAACTGTCCGCCGATGGAAAAATCAATGCCGGCTATATCTGGCAGAAAACCTGCAACAGGGGGAATGATCAAGCGCTTTCCTATACGCCGGACCATAAGTTCCGGGTAGCGCTTCATTGGGCGTTTGCCACCCGGACCCGCACGGAAACCACCCTGACCGCCGTCAGCGATCAATTCAGCGATCTGGAGAATTTGGAGAATAAAAAAATAGGGGCTTATCAGACAGTGGATTTCAAAATCGTTCAGCCCTTTCAGGTGCATCAATGTCCCATGGAATTTTCCGTCTTTCTGCAGAATCTGCTGAATGAGGAATTTGAAAGCCATCACGGATATCCCGACGACGGGTTTCGCGTCACCTTCGGCGTGAAACTGGACTTTTAAGCGGCTGTTAAAGATGTCGCAACGTGGCCGAAACAAGGAATAAGGCCGGCATCTTAGAACGGGTTTGGAAAAGAGACGACAATGACCGATCAAGATCCAATGGAGAATCGATTACAATGAAAAAAGGATTGGTGATGGTTTTCACCGGTAGCGGTAAGGGAAAGACGACTTCAGCTTTAGGCCTTGCTCTGAGAAGCGCCGGACACGGCTTGAAGGTCTGCTTCATTCAGTTCATCAAGGGGAGTTGGAAGTATGGGGAATTGGAGGCGGTCAAACGATACGCGGATATGATCGACTTTCATGTGCTGGGCAGAGGGTTTACCTGGAAATCGGATGACCTCGAAAAGGACAGGGCCGCGGGTCGCGATGCCTGGGAATTTGCTCGGGCGGAGATCGCATCCGGCCGTTATCATCTGGTGGTGCTGGACGAGTTTACCTATTTATTGAAGTACGGAATGATTGATTTGCAACCGGTGCTGGAAGTATTGGCGGGCAAACCGGATCACTTGCATGTGGCCATTACCGGCCGGGATGCGCCCGGAGATTTGTTATCCGCCGCCGATCTGGTTACGGAGATGCGGGCGATCAGGCATCCCCTGGCGGCCGGCATTCAGGCACAGAGAGGAATCGAATTTTGACCCTCAAACGCTTTTTACGTCAGGGGGGGGTATGTGCTTCGTCGGTATGTCCGGAAAGAGAAATGGGTGAAATGCAATAACGATTATAAGGCCGGCCAGGGCGAAAAAGATCTTGACAATTGACGCCCATTATAAGAAGCATACTTCACGATTAGGTGCCCACAAGGCTCAATAGGGAATCCCGTTAAAATCGGGAGCGGTCCCGCCGCTGTGACCGGGGACGAAATCCGCAGGTGCCACTGTTTCGGGGAATAATGAAACGGGAAGGTGCGGAGAGTAGGGTGATCCGGAAGCCAGAAGACCTGCCTGACCGAATATGCCGCCTGTCCGACGTGGAATCGGATTCGGTTGCAGTTATAACAGGGCCAAGTAAGCTGGGTGCAGCCCTTCATGCGGAACAATGCATGAAGGGCTTTTTTTATTCCGGTTAATGCCGCACCCCATGGGGTGAAGCGAAGAAGGATTTCTTGGCAGGGAAGATCTCTTCGCTTCACCCGCTTCTTTTGCGAAGGACGCGGCAAATGGGATGCAGCGCTCGTTTATAGAGGAATGCATTGCCGATGGGAACTTTTATAACTCATATCGCAGATGAAAAATCAATAAAAAAAGGAATGAAGAAAATGAAAAATAAAAATTGGTGCGTGATCTTGGTGGCCGCGATTTTTACGATATGTTGCAGTCCCGGCGCGGTGATCGCCAAGCGTGGCGATGCAGTATCAAAAAAGATCGGGATTCTTCTGGTGGCATTCGGATCGAGTGAGGCTTCGGCGCAGGTCTCATTCGAAAATATCGATAAAAAGGTCAAGGCGGCGTATCCGGATATCCCGGTACGATGGGCGTATACTTCCCATATTATCCGCGAAAAACTCGCCCGGCAGGGTAAGGCGCTGGAATCTCCGGAGGTGGCATTGGCAAAAATGCAGGATGAAAAATTCACCCATGTCGCCGTGCAATCCCTGCACACCATCGGCGGTGAAGAATATCACGATCTTCGCAGGACGGTTGAGGCGTTTCGTATGATGGGCCGGTTTCAGGGGATCCGTCTGGGACATCCCCTGATGGCCACACAGGCCGATATGGAGCGAACCGTGGCGGCTATTCTGAAACACATCCCGAGAGACCGAAAGAAAAACGAGGCCGTTGTTCTGATGGGGCACGGCACCCCGCACCCGTCCAATGCGTTTTATGCCGCCTTGATGTTTCAATTGCATCTCCAGGATCCGAACATCTTTGTCGGCACCGTGGAAGGGTATCCCGATGCCGGGCTGGTAAAAGACCTGATGCTTCAGAAAAGGATCAAGAAGGCTTACCTGATGCCCCTTATGTCGGTGGCCGGCGATCATGCCAAGAACGACATGGCGGGGGATGGGGCGGATTCATGGAAATCGATTTTTTCCGGTGCGGGAATCGCGTGTGTTCCGGTTCTGAAGGGAACCGCAGAATATGATGATTTTGTCGATATCTGGGTCGCTCATGCCGGTGAACCGCTCAGTCATTTTAAATAGATCAGGGATAAGGAGCCATCGCATGCGCCAACGCAGCCGGAACCGCCGGGCAGATAGTGCCGACAATGTGATTCCTTTTCCCGTGTCATGGTCCGCCGATATGGAAGCATTTCGTGTCCAAACCGACGAACTGGTTTTTCTTATCGTGCTCCACTCCGAAAAAGACCGTCAACCTCAAGGCAACGGCTATTTTGTTTCCGAAAGTGGAAGTAAATATTGCTTTACAATAGAAGCAAATTGCGACCCGGATATTCGTGAAAAATGTCTGGCTGCGGTTCGACGCATCGCCTCTTTCCACGGCGGCGAAGTTCAGCGGGGAAGAATAGATCGGTATGGTGTGTTTTATGGCGATAATGATCCTGACGCCGAAGAGGAGTAAACAGGCATGACGGCCCGACCCTTTTTGAGGACGATTCCGGTCTGGATTCTATCCGGCCTTCTTTTTATCGGACAGACGTGTGCCGCACCGACCGGCGCGGAAAAAACCGGTGACCGGCAGACCTGCCCCTCCCTGGTGGCGGAGGAAACTCCGGATACACTCACCTATCTCTCTCCGGACAACCAGCGGCGCGTGTTGCATAAACGCCCGGCCAGAACCGTCGTTTTGCTGACCTCTTTGCTGGATTTGTGGTACGAGGCCGGCGGCAAGGCCGTGGGGCGGTGCGCTGGCGAGCTGAACGTTCCGGACGCGGCGAAAGACTTGCCGGTTCTGGGAACCTTTGCCAATCCGAATATCGAAAAACTCATCTCCCTTGCGCCCGATCTCGTTATTTCATCGGATGTGGGGGCATTTCGGGCCATGATTCCCATCCTGGAAGCAAGCGGCATCGAATACGCCCTGGTGCGGTACGTCAACTACGGCGATTATTTGTCCCTGATCGAGCTATTCGGTAAATTAAACGGCAGTGAGACCCATTGCCGGCAGGTGATCGAGCGGACCGCCGCGCAAGTAGACTCGGTCGTCGCCCGTTGCCCCCGGGCGTCGGGTCCCAAGGTCGTCATCGTGTTTACCTCTCCCAATCTCGTCAGTTGCGAAACCGCCGACTCCCAGACCGGTTTCATGGTTCAGCTTCTGGGGGGGAAAAACATCATTTCCGGCGGTCCATCGGAAACAGGCACCCGGATCAATTTCAGCCTGGAGCGCCTTGTTTTGCTCGATCCCGACCTCGTGCTGATCAACACCATGGGGGATCCGAAAGACTGCAAGGCGCGACTGCATCAGGAGCTGGCCGGAAACAGCGCCTGGTCGGCCCTGCGCGCGGTTCGCGAAGGCCGGGTGCATTATTTGCCGAAATCGCTCTTCCTCTTCAAACCGAACGCCGCCTACCCGGAGGCGGTGCGCTATCTGGCCGCTCTCTTCTATCCGGATCTGTTTGAATCCGCACCATCGGCAGGTGTTGTGTCACATGCAACGCCTCATTAGCCGGCGGACGATTTACCGGGTCGGTGTGATCGCCGCCCTTGGCCTCTGCAGTCTTGCCGCCTTTGCCCTGAGCATGCGGCTGGGATCACTGGATCTGCCCCTTTCCCGTATCTGGTGCGCGATGCTCGATGCCGAAGCCGGCGTTCATCACCGGATTCTCTGGAGCATCCGGTTGCCGCGAACCCTGGTGGCCGCGCTGGTGGGGGTCTGTCTGAGTCTGTCCGGATGCCTGTTGCAGGCGGTCATGCGAAATCCGCTGGCGGCGCCTCATCTGATCGGGGTTTCCTCCGGGGCGGGGCTCGCCGGAATCGTCATTCTGATTCTCTTTCCGAGCGCCTACTTTCTTTTAACACCGGTGGCCTTCGCAGGCGCCTTGCTCAGCACCTTGCTCGTCTATGCCCTGGCCTGGGAGCATGGACTCAAACCCGTTCGCATGATTCTGGCGGGAGTGGCGGTATCCTCTTTTCTCGGGGCCTGGATCATGGCCCTGATGATCTTTTTCCCCGATCGGGTCCACAGCGTGCTGGGGTTCATGGTCGGGGGGTTGGCCGCGTGCAGTTGGCGGCATGTTCGAATGCTGCTGCCCTACGCGGCGGTGGGGTCCGCCCTGGTCTTTTTCATGGCCCGCCGTCTCAACCTGCTCATGCTGGGGGATGATACCGCTCGCAGTCTTGGGATCGCCGTGGAGCGAACGCGTCTGGTCTTCATTGCTCTTGCGGCCTTGCTGGCGGCTTCGGCGGTGAGCGTGGTCGGGCTGCTCGGGTTTGTGGGGCTCGTGGTGCCGCACATGACGCGTCTCATCATCGGTTCGGACCACCGGTTTTTGTTGCCGGCCTGCGCCCTCATGGGAGCGGGCCTGCTGATGGCCTGCGATACCCTCTCGCGGGTTGTTCTGGACCCGGTGGAAGTCCCGGTGGGAATCGTTATGGCCATGCTGGGGGCGCCGTTTTTTCTCTATCTGCTGCGAATGAATTTTTCCAAACAGTAAAGGTGCCGTGGACAAACGATGCTAAAAGCCGAAAATCTCAGCCTCGGATATGGAACCTCACCGGATATCGTGAGCGATATCAGTTTTCATATCCCTCCCGGAGAATTTGTCATCCTGATCGGTCCCAACGGATCGGGCAAGTCCACGTTGCTGCGCGCGCTCGCCGCTATACTCAAACCGCGTGCCGGGCGATTGTTCCTGGCGGGAAACCCCCTTCACCGGTACGCGCCCCGGGAACTGGCCCGGAAAATCGCCTTTTTACCCCAATCGCCCATGGCACCGGCGGATTGCACCGTCCGGGACCTGATCGGCTACGGCCGCTCGCCCCACCTCCGGTGGTCGGGGAGGATGACGGGCGAGGATTGGCGGATTATGACCTGGGCCATGACCCAAACCCGGATCGAGGTCTTTGCGGATCGCTTGGTTGCCTCGCTTTCCGGCGGTGAATGCCGGCGGGCCTGGCTCGCCATGGCGCTCGCGCAGCAGCCCCGATTGCTGCTGCTCGACGAGCCGACCACCTTTCTCGACATCTGCTGCCAGTTCGAGGTCCTGGAACTGGTGAAGGAGTTGAACCGGAGCCTGGGCATCACGATCATTGCCGTCTTGCACGATCTGAACCAGGCCTTACGCTATGCCGACCGCATCATGGCCCTGCACGACGGGGCCATTGCGGCGGACGGTCCGCCGGCCGAGGTGATCGTGCCCGGTTCGGTAGCGAAAATTTTCAATATCAGCGTGGAAATCCATAGGGATAATCGCCACGATTGTCCTTTTGTCATCCCCTTGCGCAGTCTGAAAATGCAACCACCCATTATCCCAAACCGAGGGATTTTGCCATGAAACTGGTCTATTTCAGTGTCACATCGATTCCCTGATTCGGGAAATCGAAAACCGGGGGGCGAATGTGCTGTGTGTCTTTCACCTGCGATTTAAGGATTCGCTGGTGGGCGGCCGGGGGGTTGACGCGGTGATCGACCATTACTTCATGGCCGCGGGGGGGCCGCTGATCGATGTTTTGATCAGCCCGGTCATGTTCAGCCTCACCATTGCCGCCCCCGAGTACCGGCATCTGCTCGAACGGCTTGACGTGCCAGTTCTTCAGGCCATGTCCACCGGTCAGGATATCGATCAATGGCGGGCCGGCGAGCAGGGCTTAACGACCGTTGACATCACGATCGGCGTGGCGCAACCCGAGCTGGACGGGGTTATTATCGGTGTCCCGGTGGCTGCCAAGCAAACCACCGGCATCGATCCCATTACCGGATCAGCCGTCAATAAATACGTTCCCATTCCCGGCCGCACCGCCAAAATGGCCGAACTGGCGCTTAACTGGGCGCGGCTGCGGCGTCTTCCCAATGATCGCAAGAAGATCGCCATCGTATTTCATCACTATCCCCCCCGCAATGACCGCATCGGCTGCGCGGCGGGACTCGATTCCTTCGCCAGCGTCAAGGCGTTGATCGACGCCATGGCCGATGCGGGGTACATCGTCGACACCCCCTATGCCGACGGGGACGAGCTGGCAAAACAACTCCTCGGCGGGTTGACCGCCGACCGGCGCTGGATGCTCCCTGAAAAGATGGCGGCCCTCGCCGAGGCCTCGGTCGATGCCGACGTTTACGCCGGCTGGCATGCGAGCCTGCCCGCATCGGTTCGGGCCAAAATGGTTGAAGACTGGGGGGCGGTGCCCGGCGAGTTGTTTGTTCACGCGAACCGGATTTATTTTCCGGGCATTATCAACGGCCATCTCTTTATTACGATTCAGCCGCCCCGGGGCTATCTCGAACAGATCGACAAACGCTACCACGACCCGCATCTTTCGCCTCCCCACCAGTATCTTGCCCACTACCGGTGGATGAAGGAGATCTTCGGCGCGGATGCCGTGGTGCATGTGGGGAAACACGGCTCTCTGGAATGGCTCCCGGGAAAGGCGGTGGGGCTTGGCGATACCTGCTATCCGGATCTGGTCCTCCTGGGATTGCCCAATATCTATCCCTATATCATCAATGATCCGGGCGAAGGCACCCAGGCCAAGCGGCGCGCCAATGCCTGCATCATCGATCACCTGCCGCCGGCGCTATCCAATGCGGAATTATACGATGAGCTGGCCGAGGTGGAAAGCCGGGTGAACGACTACCAGGCTGCCCGGGCCCAGGACCCCGCCAAACTGCCCCTGCTGCAATCGATGATCTGGGAAGCCGTTGAAAAAGCGCAGATCGATCGGGATCTTTCCCTGAGCCGCGAAGCGGCCATGGCCGATTTCAGCGGCTTTATGGAAAAACTGCACGGATACTTGAGCGAGATTGGAGATACCGCCATTGCCGACGGTCTCCATACCCTGGGGGCCCCGCCGTCCGGCGATCGATTGATCGAGACCCTGGCCCAACTGACCCGTCTCGCCAATGGTCCGGTCCCCTCCTTGCGCGATGCCGTTGCGGCGGTCATGGGATTTGATCCGGAGCGACTGAAACGGGGGCGGGGCCGCCGGGCGGGGGAAGATACCGATCTCACCGGCGGTCAGGTCATAGCCCGGGCCCACGCCCTTATTCTCTCCCTGCTCGCGGATCTGGTAAAAAATACCGGCATCGAAGCGGAAATCGACGCACTCATGATCCGCCATATCGGTAAAACCGATGCCGCCGTGGCGCAGGTTCTCAACTATGTCCGCACCGATCTTTTGCCCCGGCTGATGCACACCACCGACGAGATGCGCGCCTGCCTCAACGCACTTTCCGGCCGGTTCGTATTGCCGGGACCCTCCGGAGCCCCCAGCCGCGGCCAGGCCGATATTCTGCCAACCGGCCGCAATTTTTATTCGGTCGATCCTCAGAAAATTCCCACTCCGGCGGCCTGGCGGGTGGGCCAAAAACTCGCCGATGCCCTCATTGCCCGTTACCGGGAAGGACACCACACCTATCCGGACAGCGTGGGCATCGTCCTGTGGGCCAGCCCCACCATGCGCTCCAAGGGGGACGATGTGGCCGAGATTCTCTATCTCATGGGGGTGCGACCCGTCTGGCAGGCCGGCTCTGGCAATGTGCGCGGGCTGGAGGTGATTCCCCTTTCCGAACTGGGCCGGCCGAGAATCGATGTGACCCCGCGCATTTCGGGGATCTTCCGGGACGCCTTTCCGCTGCTGATCGATCTCATCGATCAGGGGGTCAAAATGGCGGCCGCCCTGAAGGAAGACCCCGGAAGCAATTTTATTCGCCGCCATGTTCTCAAAGATGTGGCGGAGGGACTGCGGGAGGGGTTGAGCGCCGAAGCGGCCGAGCGCGAGGCCACCTTCAGAATTTTCGGCGCCCCGCCGGGCAGTTACGGCACCGGTGTCTCCGAGCTGATCGAATCCAAGGCCTGGCAAACCGCCGATGACCTGGGGCAGATGTATATTCAGTGGTCTTCCCACGCATACGGGAAAAATATCTTCGGCCGGCCCGCCCGGAAGAGTTTCCACCGGGCCCTGGGCCGCATGTCGGTGACGGTTAAAAATGAAGACACCCGCGAAAAGGACATGATGGCCTGCACCGATTTTTACAGCCACCACGGTGGTCTGATCTCGGCCGTGCGGACCGTTCAGGGAAAACTCCCCTTTTCCCTCTCCGGCGATTCGGCGGATCCGGACGATGTAAAGGTACGCACCACCGTGGAGGAAGCCCGCCACATCTTCCGCTCCCGACTGCTCAATCCCAAATGGCTCAAGGGGCTCCAGCGTCACGGCTACAAGGGGGCCGGCGATATCTCAAAGGCCATGGACATCATTATCGGCTGGGATGCCACCGCGAATGTGATCGATGACTGGATGTATCAGCGCTTTGCCGACAAGGTCGCCCTGAATCCAGACATGCAAGCCTGGATGAAGCAGGTCAACCCCCATGCCCTCCACAACATCATCGATAAACTGCTGGAAGCGGCGGCCCGCGATCTGTGGTCGGCTGATCCGCAAACGGTGGATGAGCTTCGGGATGCCTACCTGGAAATTGAAGGAGAAATTGAGGAGATTACTGATTGAGGGCGTATGCCGCTACCCTGGGGAATCGGGTCGAACCCTACCCACTTACCCCAAAGGGGTTGTGTCAATCCCATTGAAACCGTCCGTCCTAATGCCTTGACTCAACCCCTTCAGGGTTGTTTATAAATGGGTCGGCATTTCGTTTCCCCGGGGTAGCGGCATACGCCGCAACCCTGGGCTGGATTATGCAGCCCCTTTGGGGCAGTAGGCCCAGTCCATCGTCTCGACTGTTATTGCCGCGGGTGATATCGCTCAGCCCCAACAGGGGTTAGAACAAATTCACCGTGGGCACTCCCCCGAAAGGAATTGACACGACCTGACACGACTTGTAGAAATACACTTCCGCGATGAGGCATCATGACTTGTAAACCAACTTGCATGGTCTTTGCCGGTGGGTGCCTTTGATGGAAAAAAAACCGGACAATTTCCTTCAATTCGATGTGGTAAACACAGCAGGCACCCATGAAACTTATCGATAACACCGGCACAAACCGTGTGATTGATGTGTTACGTCAGGTCACCCAATCCGGTGTGACATGGGGCATTGCTACACCTGCATTATCATTGTTCGCCTTTGCCGAAATCCGGAAGCTGTTATCCCATGTGGCGCATTCACGCCTCATACTTTCCCTCAATGCTGATGGGGAGTTAACGTTTTTAGGAGCCGCTTTTGATCGTGAATCCCGCAATCGGCTGCAAACCAGGTGGCTTGCGCGCGAGTGTGCCAATTGGATTCGTGAGAAAACCGAGGTGCGCTTTTCCTCAAGCCCGTTGCCGCAATCGGCTTATTTCATCCGTCATTCAGACATGGCCCGAAGCCGGGTGATTGCCGGGCACTGCCCCCTTACGACCGATGGCCTTGGCCTTACGCCGGGCAATCGGTTCAGTCTGATTCAATGCGCGGAAACTCCCGAAGAAGTAGCGCTATTTGCCGCCTGGTACGAATCCCTTTGGCATGCCGTGCCGGTTGCCGCGGATGCCAGGGAAAGATTGCTCAAGCAGCTTGGGGAAATAAGCGAACATTCTCCCGCATCCCTTGTATATTACCGGATGCTTTTTGAGTTGCTCAAGGCTCGCGGAGACGAGCTCGATGAAGCGCGAATCGTTAAATCCACCACGGGTATCAAGGATACCATCGTCTGGAAGAAGCTTTTCAGATTTCAGCGGGACGGTGTTATCGGTGCCATTGAAAAGCTGGAGCGATTGGGTGGCTGCATCATCGCCGATAGCGTGGGGCTCGGGAAGACCTTTGAAGCGCTGGCCATCATCAAGTATCACGAATTGCGAAATGACCGGGTGCTCGTGCTGGCGCCCAAGCGGCTTCGGGATAATTGGACGCTTTACAGGGCCAATGACGGCCGCAACATCCTGGCGGCGGATCGCTTCAATTACGATGTTCTGAACCACACCGACCTTTCCCGTGATAGCGGGATGTCCGGTGATTGTGACCTATCGCACGTCAACTGGGGCAATTACGATCTTGTGGTCATTGATGAATCCCATAATTTCCGCAACAAAACAACGCGGCTCGACCGAGAATCGCGGTATGACCGCCTTATGCGGCGTATTATCAAGGAGGGCGTCAAAACCCGAGTCTTGATGCTATCCGCGACTCCGGTGAACAACCGCCTGGCCGATCTTCGCAATCAGATTGCCTTTATTACCGAGGGAAATGATGCCGCGCTTGCGGATAACGGCATTGCCAGCATTGATGCCACCACGCGCCTGGCGCAACAACAGTTTAACCGCTGGATGCGGTTGAATGAGGGCGAGCGCGCCTCCGGTGTGCTGGTCGACATGCTGGGTTTTGATTATTTTCAGCTTCTCGACCTATTGACCATTGCCCGCTCCCGAAAGCATATCGAGAAGTATTACGGCACGAGTGAGACGGGGCAATTTCCCGAGCGGCTCAAGCCCATCAATATCAAGCCGGACGTGGACCGCGCGGGCGAGTTTCGCTCCATTCGGGAAATAAACAATGACATCCGGCGGCTGAACCTTGCCGTCTATGCCCCTCTTCGTTACGTGTTTTCCCACAAACAGGCGGTTTATGACGAGAAATACGGTACCGCGATTCGCGGTGGCCGGGGATTTTTCCGCCAGGTGGACCGGGAAGAGAGTCTCGTGCATCTTCTCAGGGTTAACGTGCTCAAGCGCATGGAAAGCGCCGTATCCGCCTTTGCCCTGACGGTTGGGCGCCAGATGGCCGACGTCGATGCAACGCTGGCCAGGATCGAATCTCCGGAAGAAACCATCGAAGAGCTGGACATTGCCGATGTGGATATCGATGATCCGGCTTTTGAAACCTTGCTCGTCGGCAGCAAGGTCAAGGTGCTGGTTCAGGACATGGACCTGGTGCGCTGGAAACAAGACTTGATCGAGGACCGCAACCGGCTGGCGGCTCTTTATGCGGCGGCCCGGCAGGTGGATGCGGCCCGGGATGCCAAACTCGACGCCCTCAGGCAGGTGATTGATGACAAATGCCGAACCCCCATCAATCCCGGCAACCGGAAGGTCATCGTTTTTACCGCCTTTGCCGATACCGCGCGGTATCTTTACGAACAAATCGCCCCCTGGGCGCTGGATCAGCTCGGCATTCACAGCGCACTCGTTACCGGCACGGGGCGAAACCGGACAACGCTCCCCGGCCTGCGAAAAGATCTTGCCACCATCCTGACCGCGTTTTCGCCCCGTTCCAAGGAACGCCCGCTTGAGTTTGCCGGAGAGGGTGAGCTTACGTTGCTGATCGCCACGGATTGTATTTCAGAGGGCCAGAATCTCCAGGACTGCGATTATCTCATCAACTACGATATCCATTGGAACCCGGTTCGCATCATCCAGCGCTTCGGCCGGATCGATCGCATCGGCTCGCCCAACCGTCGCATCCAGTTGGTCAACTTCTGGCCCAATCTGGAATTGGAGGAGTATATCAAACTCGAACAGCGCGTCAGCGGTCGCATGGTGCTTCTGGATGTTTCCGCCACGGGTGAGGAAAACCTGATCGAACTGCCGTCCGGCAACCAGATGAACGATCTGGAATACCGCCGGAATCAGCTATTAAAGCTGCAAGAAACCATCATCGATCTGGAAGACCTTGGCAGTGGCGTTTCGATTACCGATTTAACGCTGACGGATTTTCGCATCGATTTGGCCGGCTTTTTAAAAGCGCATCCCGGCCGGTTGGAAGGCCTTCCTCTCGGGGTTTTCGCGGTCACCACCGCCAGTGGAACCGGTGATGCCGCCGTAGCGCCCGGCGTAATTTTCTGCCTGCGTGCCGAAGGGGATGCGGCCGTTCGATCCACCGAGTCCGGCTATCCGCTTGCTCCCCATTATCTGGTGCATGTCGGAGACGACGGTGCCGCCCTTTTGCCCTTTCCACGGGCCCAGCAGATTCTCGACAGGCTCAGAAGGCTTTGCATCGGGCGTGATATTCCCGATACCGATGCCTGTGCCCGATTTGACAAAATCACCCGCAACGGCGAAAACATGGCTGCGGCCCGGAAACTGCTCGCCGCCGCCGTGAGCTCGATTATTGGCAAAAAAGAGGAGCGGGCCGTCGCCAGTCTGTTTACCCCCGGCGGGACGCATGCCGGAAGGGGGGAGTTTGCGGGCATGAACGATTTTGAAGTGGTAGCGTTTGTTGTAATTTTGCCGGAGGAGAGCCAGTGAACACCGGGGATATGATTGCGGCTTTCAGCTTGCCGCCGGAAGCCCGCGTGAATCAGCGTGTGCCTAAGAAGCTGTTGGTGGAAAATGGCGCGCCGACTGCCGCCGACAGGCGCCGGATCAACGAGGGAATCGAAGAGTTGCTTTGGGTGGCGGCCTTAAAACCCACCACTGTCGGTGTGCCCTCATTCCGGGATGCTGTCCGGGAATATCTGGAAATAGCCGTTCTGTCGCTGATGCTTCACCCGGCTGCCAAGGCGGATCGGCTGATGGCGTTGGTCCACCGGGCCATTCCCTACCCGGTCATTCTGGTGGCCCGTCAAGTGGACGCGATCACGCTGTCTCTGGCGCACAAGCGCTGGTCCCAGGGCGAGGCGGGCAAGATGGTTCTGGAGGGCGGGGTGGCCGAAGTTCGGTTTGAGAAAATTTCGCAAACGGGGTGGATGGCGGATGAGCCAACGAAGCGGTTCTTAAAAAGCCTGGCCCTTGCCGATTTGCCTCGAGTCGACCTGTTGACCGTTTACCAGGGATGGATGGACCGGATTCATGCCTTGCGGGCCGCTCGTATCACGGGGCGGTTTATTCCACCGCAAACCGGGGAACATGCCGCTGCGCGTCGTGGGGCGCTCGAAGCATATGAGCGTTTGATGTCCCGGATGGCGGATTTGCGTGCGCAAGCCGAACGGGTGTCTCAGATCCATCGTCGTGTCGAGCTGAATATTGAAATCAAACAACTTGAAACCAATCTGACAGATGCTATAAAACAGATGGTATAAAATTGAAATATCTGCGTTCAGAAGATGAATTAAAGCGCATACTGGAGCGGAAACGCCGGTTGATGGCGAAACGGCTTGAAGGGGACAAATCCAGGGGAAACGGAAAAGGATCATGGGGAATTGCCAATGAAGAAGTTTCAACCGGACGAAACGAAATCCGCCGACATTCTCGCGGACAATATTGAAAAACTCAAATCCCTCTTTCCCGAAGCTTTTACCGAGGGGAAGATCGACTTTGCGGTGCTCAAGCAGCTTCTGGGCGGCACCCTTGAAGAGCGGGAAGAAAAATACGGCCTCAACTGGCATGGCAAGCGCCGTGCCCGCCAGCTCGCTCTAACGCCCAGCGCCGGGACGCTTCGCCCCTGTCCGGAGGAAAGCGTGGACTGGGACACCACTCAGAATCTCATGATCGAGGGCGATAACCTGGAGGTGCTCAAGCTCCTGCAAAAAAGCTACGCCGGTAAGGTCAAGCTGATCTATATCGACCCGCCCTATAACACCGGCAAGGATTTCGTGTATCCCGACGACTTTCAGGACAACATTAAAAATTACCTTGAACTCACCGGCCAGGTGGATGGCGAGGGCCGGAAGATGTCCAGCAATACCGAGGCCTCCGGGCGGTTTCATACGGATTGGCTGAATATGATGTATCCGAGGCTGAAGTTGGCGAGGAATCTCTTGCAAGATGATGGCGTGATATTCATCTCGATTGACTCAACAGAGGTCAACAATCTTCGTTTAATGTGCAATGAGGTGTTTGGCGAAGAATGTTTTGTTATCGACTTGATATGGCGAAAACGAGACGGAGCGCCTAATGACCGAACAATCGGCTCTGTTCATGAGCACATTCTTGTGTATGGAAAAGCCCTGACGGCAATGGCAACTCGCACCCAAGCAGAGGATAGCTTTAACCTCATGCCAAGAACTGAAAAAGCAGATGCTGAATATCAAGTTTTTAAGGAACCTGATGGACCAGATCGACGAGGTCGGTTTCGAAAAATTGATACGACTGCCAACGCGAAGGGTGGACGCGATGTAAAGTCATTGCATTATGGAGTGCTCAACCCCTACACGAAAGAATTGGTTTGCCCGAGAGATGGCACGTGCTGGCGGCACTCAGAAGCAGAGATGAAGCAACTCCAGGATGATGGGCGATTGTATTGGGGGGTTAACGGCTCTGCCACAACGCCAATGCGCAAGCTGTTTCTAAGTGAGGCAAAAAAAGGGATGTCTACGCCATCGATATTGCCAGATATGCCGCTGAATCAACATGCAGCAAGGGAACTCGAAATATTGTTTGGCCAAAAATCGGTATTTGATACACCGAAGCCTGTCGGGCTCTTGCGCCTTATTGCTCATATTGGTAGCAATCCGGGGGATATTGTGCTCGATTTTTTCGCTGGGTCAGGAAGCCTCGGCGAGGCTGTAATGTCAATCAATGTTGAGGAAAACTCTTCCCGACGCTACATTCTCATTCAATTACCAGAAGGTATCGACATAGGAAACAATGATCAAAAAATTGCCGCTGAATACTGTAGCAAACTTGGCAAGCGGTTTGCCATCACCGAATTGACCAAAGAGCGCCTCCGTCGTGCCGGTAAAAAAATCCGCCAAGAGAATTCGATGTTTCCGGGCGATCTGGGGTTTCGGGTATTTAAGCTCGACACCACCAATATCCGCGTTTGGGAACCGGCGCCCGAAAATCTCGAAAAAGCGGTGCAGCTCCAGATAGATCATCTCAAGAGTGACCGAAGCGAGCAGGATATTCTCTACGAGTTGATGCTCAAGCTCGGCCTCTATTTGTGTGTGCCCATGAAACATAAAACCATTGCGGGCAAAACCGTCCACAGTATCGGCGCGGGGACGATTTTGGTGTGCCTCAATAAAAAAATCAGCCGCGACGAGATCGAGCCGCTGGCCATCGGCATCGTCGAGTGGCACAAAGAACTGGCACCGGCTGGTGAAAGCACCGTGGTTTTCCGCGACAGCGCCT
Source organism: Pseudomonadota bacterium (assembly GCA_043797445.1). Taxonomy (GTDB): domain Bacteria; phylum Desulfobacterota; class Desulfobacteria; order Desulfobacterales; family JAFDDL01; genus JAZDPP01. The sequence continues at coordinate 28,368 of JAZDPP010000108.1, read as the reverse complement.
TTGCCGACGATGTGGCCAAGACCAATCTTACCGCCATTCTGGAGCAGCACGGCCTTCCCAATGTGCGCAGTTTGTAAGTGCAGGGCGGGGGGAAAGCAATATGATCAAGGCGTTAATCACATCCGGCATTGACCGTTGAACGATCCAAAAGGATTGTTAATAAAGGACGTTGACAGGATGCACCATAGTGCAACGGATCTGGAAAACCAAAAAAAACTAAAAAGCGAGCTACAGTCCGATAGTCGAGCGGGCAAGCTGGAAAATCTGACGGCGGCTTTGCTCGGCAGACTTCTTGGTGTGCCTATTGCCGTCGCTAAGTCCGGTTTTCAGTACGGGGGAGATGCAGGTCCAGCGGGCCAGCAAGGGCGGCGGTTCCGAATAGAGTGCAAAAAATATAGCGACACCACGAGTCTGAGTGATCGGGAACTGCTTGGTGAGATTGATCATGCGGTAGCGCGAGATGAGGGGCTTGAGGCTTGGGTTCTCGTTGCAACCCGGAGTGTTCCGGAGCAGCTCGGACAGCATTTAATCCAAAAGGGCGAGAAAATTGGTGTCCCTGTCGTAATTCTCGATTGGGGGGATAACCAGCTCTCGTCCGTCGCCGCTTTATGCGCCTTTGATCCTGACTTGGTGGAGATGGAATTTTCGAAAGAGGCTGGCGCACTCGCTCGTGCGCTTCAGTCTGTCTCTAACAACGCGATAGCGATGTTGCGACGCAACCTGCAATCTTGGTGCCTCGGTTTTGAGACGTTAAGGATACGGTCTCACGAACTGCTTGAAAAGATTTGGAACTCACCGCGAGAGTCGAACGCCAAACTTGGACAAGACGCAGCAGGAGGCGCACAGGCCCAAAGGGTAAAACGTGCAGCGGTCCATGAGGCACTCAGTGCGTGGTGGAAGGGGTTGGCACGAGCTGATGCTCCCGCGACTGTCGTTGGATGGGACGGTACCGGCAAGACATGGGCGACGCTCGACTGGCTAGTGGGCAACAAGGAAGAACATCCCGTTATTCTAATAGTACCATCGTCCGCGGCAGTCACCCTTTCGGGTGTCTCCGAAACTAGCGTGAAGCAGTTACTGGCGGATTGTCTCTATGAGGTGAGCGGTGTACAAAACTCGCATCATTGGCTGCGCAGGATAGACCTCTTGTTCAAACGTCCAAGCGATGAGGGTCCTGTGATGACAGTGTTTTTCGATGGACTCAACCAGGAGCCCTCCGTCCCTTGGCTACCACTGCTGAAGATTTTGCAGAGTGGAACCTTTTCAGGACGGGTTCGTGTGATCGTCAGTACTCGTAAGCATCACTTCGAGAATAAATTGTCGAATCTTCGTGGCCTTATCGTGCCAACGGTGCCGGTTGTTGTAGATGTCTACGATGCAACACCAGGGGGCGAACTCGATCAAATGCTGGCGTTCGTGGGACTATCCCAAGTTGATCTCCATTCCGATTTGATTGATCTGGCCCGTACACCTCGTCTATTCAAGCTTGTGGTACGGTTCCGCGACAGGTGCGTTGAGGCAGGCCATGTGACGTTACACAGGCTGCTCTGGGAGTATGGACGTGACACCTTCGGCGAACGAGCCGGACGATCATTCAGCGAGGCCGAGTGGCGGGATTGGCTAAAAGAAATTGCCCAGAAGTATCGTGATGGTATCCGGGATTTTTCAGTCAAATCGCTTGCCGAGATGGCGAGCCGCCCCGACCTTTCGGAACGGGAGGTTTATGCTCGGCTTAGTGATATCATTGACGGCCGGTTCGCAATGCCTGATCCTTCAGGCAATATGCAGTTTACCCCCAACGTTGTTGCTCATGCCCTCGGCGCGGCACTGATAGCTCATTTCAGTACAGTGGCCGTACCTACCTTTGCAACTCTTGAAAATGAGCTCAGTCAGTGGTTGGACCCCATTGCGGGTTTCGACCAACGTACGGAAATATTGCGCGCAGCGGTTTCGATCATAGTGGAACAGGGTTACCCGGCAGCACTCGCACTGACTGGGGTTCTCGTTACGGCATGGTTGCAAACTCAGAACTTGACTGATGGTCACCGGCGAGAACTTGCTCTCCTCGCTCCGAATATCAGCGATGCCCTTCTCGATGCAGTCGAGCACTCGGATGGCCGTGCTCATGCTTCCGCCCGACGGTGGGCTGTCAACGCACTACGCGCCATTCCGCGAGAGGACACCGTATTTCTTAATAAGGTTGTTATTCGGGCAAGCCATTGGTTTAGTATCGTCTCGCGCGATGTCAATCAACATCCGGGTGCTAACAAGGACATTGAGTCATCAAGATCGGACCGGTTTAAACACCGGATCGGGGTAGATGCCTCGGGACGTATAAAGGTCGTTGGGGTCGATCTCGAACTTGTTGCTCTGAACGATGGTGTGCTTCAAGCGACTGTCCCTTCGATACTCGATGGTTTCCCGCTGGCAAAAGCCATGCCGGTTTTCGAGGTGGCGGCGATCGCATCAGCGATTGGTGATAGTACCATTGAAGGATGGGTCGGGCTGGAGTGGCTCTGCCTGCTTAACGAAGTCGATTCCGGAGAGACTGCAGACGCCTTGCGAGAACTATCGGAAACGGTCCGGCTCAGAAAACTGGAGCCAGGAGTCCATCCGAATCTTCCGGCACATGCTGCGGCGTTGCTGCTTTGGCTTAGTGGCCAAGAGTTGGATGAAGATTTAGCGATTTCGATTGACCCTGGCATTGACCGATTTCTAACCTATGAAAAAGATTACCTGTCTCGGCCCGGTCGCAGTTTTTTCCCCTTAGAACGACGGCACGCGGAAATGGCGCTTAACGACACAGAGCTGCCGTTACATGTGCGCGTGCAGCGCACAAAGGAGCTATGGTTCGATCCGAGCTTCGATCCGCCCGGCACTTTTATTAATGAAATTAGAGTGTTTGCAGCTAATATTGATGTCGATAAGCTGGACAGACACGGTATCCTCACCATTGAGGATTATCGCTTTGAAGAAATAGAACCTGTCCTCGCCAGATGTGCACCGGACCTGCTTGCCGACCTGATGCGTCGAAAGATGCAGGGCATGGCTGCCTGTCCAGCAGCGGCCCGTTATTGGAGCGCCGTTAATGCGACAGATCATTTTCTGTTGGCTGGGGAGGCTGAGGCCGATGCGGCACGGACTTTACGCCTACGTGGTAAAGAAGCTGAAGATAATCGAGAGCGTTATGCTGCCAGCCGGCTATTAATGGTGGAGATCCGGGACCTGCCCCCAAAAACTCAATTCGACGAGCTGATCCGCACGGATCTCAAATACATACAGACCGATTTCGCAGAAGTGTTGCGCCCCCCAACACCTGATGATGTGGATGCTCTGATCCAGCGTTATAGCGCCTGTTCGTTCAAACAGCAGCAAGATCTGATTATTTTGCTGTCGGTTCATCCTGTTGCGTTCAGCAACACTGCATGGTCGTGGCTTGAGCGTTTTGCGAAACAGGAAGACCATGATTTGGGGAGATTCGTTTTCAACATCTTATCTCGCGCTGATGCTGTACGCTTCGGCCAGATGCTTGTGGCCGATGGCTGGTCTTGGAGCCCTGAGGCGCATTTGTGGGTCAATCACTACGGAACGGGTGCCCTTATAGAAGCGATGCGCGCTATTCCCTTCGATCAGGTGGCATCACGATTGGCGCCCTGGCGACTGCTGGAAGCTGCCCGAATGCGTGGCGCCGATCCTGCCGAAGTTCGGTTCGCGGCGAAAATCTTCGGTTATGTTCTTGCAGCTGAGAAAATCGATACACCTGATCCCGGATCGATCTTGTCGGTCGATCGTTATGAGGCCAAATCTTCGCCATTCACATTCACAGTTTCAGCTTTGCCCCGGCCAAACGAGGAAAACGTCAACGATCCAGTGGCGGCATTCAAGGCGGCTATGGACACCGATGCACAGTTAATTGCACACCGGCGTGCAGTTGAGACTGCTGTTATCCGCACACGCGAAGCGCGAACATCGGGTGCGAGCCTCTATCTTGTCGCCGTTGACGCCGAGGATTTCATGCCGGTATTACAGCACGCATTGGACATGGTAATCGATTGGCTTGAGGGCGCTCGTGAACTAACGGATGATTTTCGGCGTCGTGTTTGCTTGGCAGAAGCGGCCTTCCTGGCACTCTGCGAGGCTCTCCTCTCTTACGACCCCATTCGGGGCGCGCAGTTGTGGCGTGCCCTTCGTGCGACAGTGACAACGCGTTACATTGGTGCTGGCGAAGTCGAGGACCTCTTGCACATGGTCTTTCGCGCTCCGGACTCACAGCCGATAACTTCGCTTCGAGAGGAACTGCTCGGGTTAGAGCGCTGTAATACAGATTTGGCTCTTTTTGACCTATCAATTGCGATGTCTTACAACAGTAAGGCCGATTGGCTTGCCTCCATTATCGAGACAGACCGCACATCGGCATTTGTTTGGAAGCGAAAACGCGGTTCAATTCTCGAAGGCTTTAGCGCGAACAATACACTGCCCATTCCAGGTGCCTGGCCGGACGGTGAGATCAGAACTGGATACGCTGCTCTTGAACACAAGGCGGCTCGTTTGCGTTGGATCGAGGCTTGCGCTCACCACTGGTGGAGAAGCTACCTAAAGGCACAAGACCCGGGTGAGGCTTACGCCGCCTGGGTGCTATTTCTCCGATCGGCAGATCGTCGTGCCTGGGTATGGATGCACGAAGATATTCAAGCAGCAAACGAAACCAGCACCTTTTTCAAACTCAAGCTGAGCCATGTTCGGCTCAACCGATCAGAGCTGAAGCGGGCTATGAATAAGCGCACCGAAAAGCTCGATGAAAATTTTCTAGATCGTAAGATTGTTGCGGGTGTTGGGCCATGGGGCTAAGAGCCCAATTCTGGGTATTTTCTATTGATAAGTGCCGGTGCTGATAGGGTAACATCATGATACGGTTTGGCGGGTGCGAATTATGGAAGAAGATGGCCACATTTTTCGAGGTAACGCCCCACGCTGCCGAAACTATATTGAGAAATCCGGCAAGGCATTGCGCGAGAAAGGGGTGCGAAGATGTTTCGGGGGTGACCGCCTGCAAGAAGTTAAAGAGGCGCCTTTGGCCCACGTTGGTAATGAAATGGATTTCGTTACCGGGCAACGGATAAGGCTCATTGGTCCATTGCTGGTTACCACGAACTTTGGGTTGCCCATTTTGTGCCACGGTTAATGATATTGACATTGTTTAGCTTGGATACCGCGTATTTATGATATAGATTCGTAAGAAGGAAGTTTATGCCAAGGGTTTTCGACGGATTGCTATACGTGCGAGCGCAGGTTCATATTTTGCTACGGATTTAGCGCGTTACAGCCGGAAATCCTGGTGCTCCGCAGGCTGCGTACGGCTGTAACCATAAAGAGAATTGATATGGGAAAATATGAGAAGTTGTTGTTCCAGATTTTGAGGGGTACCTTGGACGCGGATATTCCGTTCGACGATCTGTGTCAACTGCTGTTGCGATTGGGTTTGAAGAACGTACGCGGGGCAGCCATCACAACTTCAGGAAGGAACGGATCGAGGAAAAAATCAATATGCAACGGGATAATAATAAACCAAAATCTTATCAGGTTCGCCAAGTGCGGGCGGTAATTTTAAAGCATAAGCTGGGAGGTGAAATAGAAAATGCACAGATATGAAATCATCATTTACTGGAGCAATGCGGACCATGTTTTTGTGGCCGAAGCGCCGGAACTTCCCGGTTGCATGGTTCACGGACATACTGAGGAACTGGCGCTCAAAAACCTCAAAGATGCTATCCAGCTATGGATTGACACGGCTCGGGACTTTGGCGACCCCGTGCCCGAGTCTAAAGGACGTAGGCTTATGTATGCTTGAATGGGGTGTCTGAAACCGCTTGCCTTACATTAGCCGGCAACCGAAACAATTGATTTGAATGTAAGGATTGTCGCTCTAAGGAGATAACAATGAATATAGATACCGTTTCCATTTTCAACCTGAGTCCACCGGAGAAGTTGCAGCTGGTGGAAGATCTTTGGGACGATCTGGCGGCTAATCCGCCAGAGGTTCCCGTCCTTGAATGGCAAAAGGAAGAGTTGGCGCGCCGGAAGGCTAACTTGATGACCAAGCCGGCTTCGGGGCTTCCCTGGCACGAAGTGAAACGCAAGATTCGGAGCTGCTATGGCCGCTGAATTAATAAATGCTTTCGAAGCGCAGCAGGATGTCGATCACGCATAGCTGGTACGAAGATCGTCGGTCTGGTTTGGGTGATCGGCTGGTATGACTTTAAGAATCTATTGGAGCTATGAATAAAATGTCGATAGACACACTACCACTTGACCCCGAAGATACCTTCGAGGGAGAGGAAACGCTCGGCGCCGAATTGAGGGAAAAATTACCCCCTCCGGAAAACGATACGACAAGTATATACCCGGATGCCATTGTCAATATCGCTCCAGAACCCGCTTCGGTTTTTCAGCTCAAGCGCAAACTGGATAAAATACCGCCTCTCATCAAACTGGATCCTGATTTTCAACGACATGCGGTCTGGTCTCCAAAGCAGAAAAGTGAATTGATCGAATCCATTCTCATGGGAATCCCCCTTCCTCTTATTTACGTTAAAGAGGACGACAAGGGAGTGTATATCATCGTAGACGGACGCCAACGCCTGACGACACTTTTCCAGTTTATGAGCCATGAATTTCCGCTTCAAAATCTGACCGTTTTGAAAGACTTGAATGGCAAATACTTCAGTGAAATGACAAAGAATGGAACGAAGTTTGACAATTTCCTAAACCAGGCACAGCAAAGCAAGATTGAAGATTGTCCTCTCACGCTGCATGTGATCAAGCCGCCTACTCAGGATCGCGTCACCTTCGACTTGTTTGATAGAGTCAATCGCGGCGGCACACGGCTGAATAATCAGGAAATGAGAAATGCCATTTATCAGGGCACTGCAACCAGGTTGCTGAATACGCTGGTTGCATTTGAGAGTTTCAAAAAAGCGACCGAAAATTCGGTTAAGCCGGATCGCATGAAGGATAAATACCTTGTCCTGCGTCTGATCGGTTTTTATCTTTGGCGCAAAAAACAGCTTTTATACGTGAAGGAAAAGGGGCTCCCCCCGGTTGAATATCGCAGTGATCTGGAGGATTTTCTCGGAAAAACAATGACATTTCTTAACGATCCAGCGGGCAGTGCATTTTGTGTGCAATTCCCGGCCTTGTTCGATAACGCAATGAAAGCGTGCCAGACCGTTTTAGGACCCGGGTGTTTCCGGTTGCCCAAAAAAGGCGATGGTCCGCGCCGGCCGATCAGCATGGCGCTCTTTGAAACGGTCGGTTACATGATGATCGAGTTGATAGATGAGCCGGACGAAAAACGTGAAGGCATAAAAAAAGGGTTGACGAAACTTCTTTCCGATAATGATTTCATTCTCAGCACAACCTATACCGTCGACAGCAATATCAGCGTCTACAGACGATTTGAGCTTGTGGAAACCATCATTCAGGAGATACGAAATGCTTGAAGCACTTCACATTTACGGGTTCAAATGTTTCGATACAGTCGAAATAGCGTTGCGGCGGATTAATATTTTTTCGGGCACAAATTCATCGGGCAAGACTTCTGCAATTCAGGCGTTTCTTCTGCTGTGTAATAATGCGGTGGCAAATTCGTCCTCTCCGCTGAATGGAATGTGGTTGCGTCTGGGAACTTTTGATGAGTGCCGTAACCATCGGACCAATGCGCGCAACTTCGCGGTAGGAGCGGTAAGCGGGAAAGATATTTTTCAGGCAGAATTTCGGTCAGCCGACGACGACAGCAATGAGGTTGCGGTTTCATTTTTGGATGAATCCGTTGCCATACAACACCGTTTAAGCTTTGAGAATCGGCATGTTTATTATCTGCCTGCAAACCGGATCGGTCCTGAGGATTCATACCCTAAAAATTTTGATCGGATCAATTTTCTGGGGAACAAGGCGGAATTCATTATCGATTTTCTATACAAAAACCGTAAAAAGGAGGTTGCCCCATCGCTCATAGCCGATACGGCCAGCGTAACGCTTGAGTATCAAGTCAATTACTGGCTGGGAAAGTTGTTCGGAATCAACAATACCATCCGAGACCTTGGACTCAGCAACAGCCTTTCGGTGGAATTATCGCTTGGAAACGGCAAGCCCGTCCGCCCCTATCACATGGGTTCCGGAGTCAGTTTCGCCATTGGTGTGTTGGTCTCCTGCCTGAGTGCAGATCCGGAAGATATTGTTGTTATTGAAAATCCGGAAATTCACCTGCACCCCAAGGCCCAGTCGGATCTTACGGAATTTCTTTGTTTCGCCGCCAATGCGGGGATTCAGGTTATTCTTGAAACACATAGTGATCATGTGTTCAATGGCATCCGGAAATCCATCGTTAAAAAAGAAATCGTTCATACGGATGTGGCCGTGCATTTTTTCCAGCTTGACGAAAATGCGCTTTCGCAAAACACGGTCATTGCCTTGAATGAGCACGGTCGCGTTATGGCGCACCCCAAGGGTCTCTTTGACCAGTTTGACGATGACCTCGACCAGATTCTGGGGCTGTAAGCATGCAGATACTCTTCAACGAACTTTCATTGACAGGCCAATTCCCCGATCAAGAGGCTTTTATCACATATGGTCTTCTTCCCTTTGTGGGGGTGCTGAAGGAAATGCAGGGGGTTTCGGTGCCGCTGCTCAAGAAAAGCGATGCATGGGACAGAAGGATCACGCCAACCGGCACCCTGTATTCGCTTCTTGTCCATAATACACTTCGAACATCCGACGAAGTTCGTCGCCTGAAATCCGCAATCGTTGATTTAACCAGAGAGCCTTTCTGGGATCCCGACAGCAAACAGGATGCTAATGCCACATACCTTCTCGATGGGGCTGATATTCGGGGCAGTTCTCCCGCCGAAGCCTGCGAGAGAGACAAGATTGTTGTTTCCTTCGTTTTATCATCAGCGTCTATCGACCCGTTGAATATCGTCCGCAATTGCATAAATGTTCCGCTGACGAATCTGACCCGTTCCGGTAAACTTACGGAACTTCTTTGGGCTGACAATCAAATTTCTTTTAAATCATATTTGAAAGCACGATTTTCAGGAGGCAAACTTGATTTTTCTCGGGTCGATGAGCGGATGGATTTTTCCACAATTCATTCCCCGGAACAATCTCTATTCGTCGACACTTTTAGGAAATTCGAGAGCTTGACATGGGATCAGATCCACGCTGACAGGGGGCTCTTCTACAAGGAATATCATGATATTATTGACATGCGCCACCGTGATAGAAAAACACACAAGTTCAGAGTATCACAAAAATTCCGCTGTCACGGGTATCGAGAGAGGGATGTGTTCGTTGTTATCGGTTTTGAGACCGACCATAAATTGAGTGATCGGGGATAATCATTTTGTTTTATCAGTAATTTTTTGAGCTACCCCAGGGGAATAATAATCAGCATGAAACTGCATTTCGAACCCAATCTCGATTTCCAATTGGCGGCCATTGAGGCCGTATGCGATCTCTTTCGCGGGCAGGAAATCTGCCGTACGGAGTTCACCGTCACACGCGATGCGCTTGGCGGACAGCTTTCGCTTGCCTTCTATCAAAACGAGCTCGGCATCGGCAACCGCCTGACACTGCTCGACGACGAAATTTTAAAGAACTTGAACGAGATTCAGCTGCGAAACGGCCTGCCGCCCTCCTCAACGCTGGCCTCGGGTGACTTTACCGTGGAAATGGAGACCGGGACCGGAAAGACCTATGTCTATCTGCGCACGGTCTTTGAACTCAACCGGCGATACGGGTTTACAAAATTCATCGTCGTGGTGCCCTCGGTTGCGATCAAGGAAGGGGTTTATAAATCCCTCCAGATCATGGCGGCGCATTTCCGAGCACTCTACGCCGGCACCCCATTCGAATATTTTCTCTATGACTCCGGAAAGCCGGGGCCGGTGCGCAATTTTGCCACCAGCCCGCATATCCAGATCATGGTGGTCACAGTGGGGGCGATCAACAAGAAGGACGTGAACAACCTGTATAAAGATTCGGAAAAGATGGGGGGTGAAAAACCCATCGATCTTATCAAGGCCACACGTCCCATATTGATCGTGGACGAGCCGCAAAGCGTGGACGGCGGTTTGGGTGGCCGGGGCAAGGAGGCCCTGGGGGCGATGGATCCGCTGTGCACCCTGCGCTATTCCGCAACGCATGCGGACAAGCATCACATGCTCTATCGCCTGGATGCGGTCGACGCCTACGAGCGAAAGCTGGTCAAGCAGATCGAGGTGGCCTCGGCCGCCGTTGAGGGAGGCCACAACAAGCCCTTTGTGCGCCTGCTCGCGGTCAGTAACAAACGCGGCGTTATTACCGCTAAAGTGGAACTGGATGTCCGGACGGCAACCGGGGTCCGGCGCCGGGAGGTGACCGTCCAGGATGGGGATAACCTGGAAGAGACTACCCGGCGTGCGGTATATGCCGATTGCCGCGTGGGTGAAATCCGCGTCGAAAAGAAAAATGAGTTCCTGGAGCTGCGGGTTCCGGGGGGAGAGTTTTTTTTGCGGATCGGTGAGGCATACGGCGACGTGGACGCTCAGGTGGTGCAGCGGGAGATGATCCGTCGTACGATCAAGGAGCATCTGGACAAGGAAAAACGGTTGCGGCCGCAAGGCATCAAGGTCCTGAGCCTGTTTTTTGTCGATGCGGTGGACAAGTACCGAAAATACGACGCGGACGGAAATGCCGTCAAGGGCGAGTATGCCCACATCTTTGAAGAAGAGTATCGGCGCCTGGCCAACCATCCGGACTACCGCACGCTGTTTAAAGAGGTGGATCTTACAGTTTCCGTTGAAAAAGTGCACAACGGCTATTTTTCCGTGGACCGGAAAAAAGTCGGGGGCAACACCATTGAGGTGTTCAAGGATACGCGCGGGGACAGCAAAGCCGATGACGATACCTACAGTCTGATCATGCGGGATAAGGAGAAATTGCTGGGGTTTGAAACGCCGCTGAAATTCATTTTTTCCCATTCCGCATTGAAAGAGGGGTGGGATAATCCCAATGTATTTCAAATCTGCACGCTTCGGGAAATGGGCACCGAGCGCGAGCGCCGCCAGACCATCGGCCGGGGGTTGCGCCTCTGCGTGAACCAGGATGGCGAGCGGCTCAGGGGCTTTGAAACCAACACGCTCACCGTTATCGCCACGGAAGGCTATGAGCAGTTCGCCGAAAACCTTCAAAAGGAGATCGAGCAGGATACCGGCATTCGCTTTGGTATTGTGGAGCCGCATCAGTTTGCGACGATTTCCGTTGTCGAGTCCGACGGAACGCTCGTGCCGATGGGGATGGATCGTTCCAAGGCACTGTGGGAACATCTTCGCACCGCCGGTTACATCAATGCCAAGGGCAAGGTGCAGGATCTTTTAAGAAAAGCGCTCAAGGACAACTCGCTGATCGTTCCGGAGTCTTTCACGGCACAACAACCCCAAATCAAGGAAGTGCTACGCAAGCTGGCCGGTCGGCTTGAGATCAAAAACGCCGATGGGCGAAAGCCGGTGCCCACCCGCCAGGCGGTGCTGCGCAGCGAGGAGTTCAAGGCGCTGTGGGATCGTATCAAACATAAAACCACCTATCGCGTTGCATTCGATAATGAAAAACTGATTGAGCGGTGCATTGCGGCGATTCAAAACGCGCCCCCGATCACCAGGACTCATCTGCAATGGCGAAAAGCGGATTTGGCCATCGGCCGGGCGGGAGTAGCTGCCATGGAAACCGCAACGGCGGCACCGGTTGTGATCGATGAACACGATATTGAACTGCCGGATCTGGTAACCGATCTACAGGACAAAACTCAACTTACCCGCCGCACCATCGTAGGCGTTTTGACGCAAAGCGGGCGGTTGAATGATTTCAAACGCAATCCTCAGCAGTTTATTGAACTGGCCGGCATAGCCATCAATCGCGCCAAACGGCTGGCGATTGTCGATGGCATCAAATACCGGCGGCTCGGGGACGAACATTATTACGCGCAGGAGCTTTTCGAACAAGAGGAGCTTACCGGATACCTTAAAAATATGATCACCGACACTCAAAAATCGGTGTTCGAAGACGTGGTGTATGACTCGGATACTGAGGCTAATTTTGCCCTGCAGCTTGAGAAAAACGAAGCGGTGAAGGTGTATGCCAAACTGCCCGGCTGGTTCAAGGTGCCGACACCGCTGGGTACCTATAATCCCGACTGGGCGGTTCTGGTGGAAAAAGACGGCGCCGAGCGTCTTTACCTCGTTGTCGAAACCAAAAGCGGTTTATTTACCGACGACATCAGCGAGCGGGAAAATGCTAAAATAACCTGCGGCGAAGCACATTTTAAGGCGTTGGAGAGAGGGCTGAACCCGGCCGGATTTGTAAAGGCTTCCAAGTTGGAGGATATACTGGCAGCATCATCGTAGGTTCTAAACAGATGAAATTCGCCCAGCACCATCACATCGATTTCAAATAACCAAGTTTGGTGGCGCTTCCCCTCAATCGCTTTCTGAAGTGTCCACTCAGCCATTCGGGTTTTGCCGGCCCCGGTGGGTGCACAGATGACTTCCGAAAACAAGGATGAGGATAAAATTATAAAAAATAGTCCCGCTAAGGGATAAGCCTCTTGTGGATTTGGATTTGTTTGCATGCCGGACGTAGCTCCGGTGAACATCACCGCCCATTGGCCGGCCGGTTCGCTCATGCTTCCGGGACTTGTTCCGTCTCAAAAGCGATAGGTCTCATGCGAGGATTTGTGCGGGCATACGATTACGGATTTCCGTTCTCGCAGTGGTCGCCAACCGTAAGGTTTTTTCCGAATCTTCCGCGCTCACATCGGGGTAGTCGCCCGGATATCGATATTCTGCTCCATATGGCGTCAATTCCTCGGCGTCATTCAGTATTGCGGATAACTCCGGATCTGCTTTAGAAGCCAATGCGAGCAGTAAAGCGATATCATGCGTCTTTTTAAACTCGATTTGATGCCAGACCAAGAACGCTTTGATATACTTCTCCGCCGCTTGCTGCGAGTGAAAGGTTACGCCATAGGTATACTCTTCATTGGCGTCAGAGAGATATTTATCCGTTCGGTAATCGTTTTCAGCCTTGCGAATCCATTCACGAGTAAATTCCAGCTTCACTTCTTCAGGCTGCTTCATAGATCACCCTGCCGTATTTGTTCGCAGGATAGGCCAACCCGCCGAATACATCCTTGGTTTCCGCAAACCGTTCAGGGGTCATGGTAAAAATATCCACAGGAACGCCTAATTCCGCCAAGGCGGAACGTAGCCGGACGTTTTCATGCCGGTGATCTATAATGCCTCGTTTGATAACCAAGAGGTCGAGGTCACTATCAAAGGTCTGTGTGCCGGTCGCCGCCGATCCGAAAAGAATGATCCTTTCGGGGTCAGCCACGGTAAGAATTTTTTTAATCACCTTTGTGACGAGTTCTTCATCCGCATTCATTTCATCCCCCCTATCCCATTTGCTTGGTTTGCCCATTTTATCCGGTGATACGCCCAATGTAAAGATGCTTTAAAAGAGTTTATAAACGGTGAAGGTGGGATACCGGTAACTTACGCTACCACCGCATTCGGGAATTCCGGGGACACCTTACTTGTATAGTGCCTTTGGGCCAGGTTTTTTGGGCCTGAGCCGTCGATCCAGCAAACGTTCCAATTTTTCAACGAAGGCATCATCGCCCATTAGCCGGCCGGTTCATTCGTGCTTTCTGAAAAGTGCCATTTCCAACTCTTGGGCGTCAACGGAAATCACACGGGATGCACTGTTACGGACATAAGCCCATGCTGCCCCTCTCCGGTTTTTAATTCCCGGCCTTGATCATCAACTCCCCGAATCAGAAGTTAATGCCAAATCCGGCTTCTATATAGACCCCATCCTGTACATAATAGGCGGTTTTGGGTGACCCGTTGGCAGCGGTCAATTCTCCATCGCTGTTGATGGGCCGTTCCACCGCCGCGTCGAAAATATTCTTCCCCAGTATCCATACCTTATACTGATTCCACGAATAGGAAACCGATGCATCGAAGGTTGTTTTGGACGGGTAGGTCAGGCGGTTGGTGTAGTCGAGATAGTATTCGCCCCAAATGTTCGCATCCAGACTGGTTTTCAGGCCCTTCAGGGGATAAAAATCGAGACCCGCCCGACCGGTGAGAATTCCGGTATGCCGTGTACCTGATAACCCTCCAGATCAACGATCTCGCGAGCATTGGAGGGATGCGCGTAAACACGTGCCGTTCCAGATTTCCATTCGGCCATGATATAGGCGGCCGACAGCCGGTAGCCCCACCATGTCAGGGGGCGGCCATCGACTTCCATTTCCAGACCGTAGGTATCGGCGTCGCCCATGCTTTTCTGTCCCATATAGTTGCCGTCTTCATAGTAGCCGGCGAATTTATCCCGGGTTTCCGAATAATAGCCGGTGATGGCCATGTTGAGGCAGCGGTGCAACTGGTGTTTATAGCCGATTTCATAGGTGAGGGTTTCCTCCGGTTTCAAGTCTTCCGGACGATTCTGATCGCTGCCGTAATCCGCGGCCCAGAAGTAATACTGGGGACTGGGATACCAGAAATTCCGGCTCAGCGACACATACAAATTGGCTTTCGGGGTGAAGTGATAGGACGGCGCAACGACCCAGCTCCACTGGGTCTCATCGGTTTCAAATTTCCATGGTGCCCTGTTTTCAAAGGTCAGTTCCACCGTATCGACCCGGTTGCCGACCTTGAGCCCCCAGTGATCCCCCATCGCAAAATCATTGTCCCAGAAAACCCCCATGGTTTCTTCCGCCAAATCCAGGGCGTATTCAGCTGTGTCGAGCCTGCCAGTGGTATCGTAGGGGTAGGTCCGCTGCTGGTTGAAATCCACATTTTCAGAATTCAATCCGACCGTTGGGGTATAGGTGACAGCTCCGAATTGGAAGTGGTAGCCTCCCGAAACCGTTGTGGTATAAGTGTCCTGTTCGCGGTCGTCGATATCCCCCCGAGAGGCGCTGGTGAGGTAGTAGATATCCTTGGTATCGTGATAGGTCTCCTCATAGTGGGTATAGGACACGGCGCCGTCCACAAAGAGGTTCGGACCTTTGTGGGTAAAGTCTATCGCATACAGCCCCGAATCCTGCTGCTGACTGTTATGCCAGATGAGATCGTTGTCGTTTTCAGCCTGTGGAAAATGGATGCTTCGGCGATGGGTTTCAAGTTGCCAGTCATATTTTGCCAAATCGTAGGCTGAATCCCGGTCCCGGCTCACCCAATTGCCGCGAAAGCCCATACGGGTCAGGGCGGAAAAGTTATACCCCAGTTTCAGCAGGCCGGCCGTGCGACTTTCATTTTCTCCTTCATATCCGTCGGTATCGTAATGGGCGATATCGGCATAATAGTCCCATTGATGGATGCGGCCGTCCAGGCTTCCGGACAGGTTGCTCGTATCCCAGGACCCGTAGCTGCCTGAAAAATGGACATGGACCGGTTGTTCCGTCTCGCTTTTTTTTGTAATGATATTGATTACCCCGCGAGATGATCCCGGACCGTATGCGACACCGGCCGATCGCAGCACCTCGATCCGGGCGATTTGCGATACCGGAATGATATCCAGTTCCTCCCGGCGGTAATTGCCGTATTTCTGAGGCACGCCGTCCACCAGGATGACCGGACCTCCGGCCATGGAACTGCGCGTGCCGCGAATGGACAGGGAGCTGTCGCTAGCGCTGGTATTATAGACACCGGGAATACGTTCCAGCGCCTCGATGATGTTCTTGGCACCCATCTGTTCCAGATCCGAGGCCGTGATCACCGAAATACTGGCCGGGGTATCGATCATGGCGCTTTTACTGGTGGAAGTAACCACTATTTCCTCCAGTTCATGAATCGGCTGCACAGGTTGTGCGGTCATGCCGATTCGGGGCATCGAAGAAACCAACAGAATCGTTGCCCACAAGGCCCATGTCTGCTTTCCTGCAAAATGGTTTAACCCCCTTTTTTTCATCCTTCTCTCCTTTGTAGTATCATTTTAGATTCATTGTTTTGAATATTTAACCCGCAAAACCGGATCAGCGGCCGGCAAACTCGACCGGCATGGGGTTCCCCATGAGTCGAAACCATTGCATGCCGTCAGTTCTTGCTCGGCCGGGTTCGTTCCGTGAGCGAAAAGTCCTCGGCCAGAGCTATCCCCGCCGCGTTTTTTTGAACCCATCGCCGCAGGGAGCGAATGAAACAAGGTTCATGAAATGTGATGATTTCTCCCAGACAGTTTAAATCCTGTTGAATTCGCCAATATAAGTACATTGCTTCCCCTTCATCCTTCTCGTTTTGTTAAAACCGTCCGGACGTTCTTGCCTCCGGCAAAAGCTTTCTGTTTTCCCCCGCTCGATGTTCACTCCCCCCCTTCATTTTTGCTTTTTCGTCTCCCGCTTATTTTTGATTCGATGGTGATATCGCCAAAAAAAAATCCGGGTCGAGTCATACTCGATCCGGGGGTTTGGTATAAAAAAATCCCGGATCTATCTTTCGATCGATCCGGGATGCCCATTTTGTCGCACGGAACCGTTCAGCCGTTCCTGATCCACGGGAAGTGGCTGTTCTTTATTCAGGCAGGTCTTCTGACTTCCGGATCACCCGATGTGCAGCGCCTTCCCAATTCCTGACTACTGAATCAGTGGCATGAATGCTGCCATCGTCCCCGGTTACAGCGGCGGGCCCGTCCCCGATTCTCACGGGGTTCCCTCTTCGGCTCATCTCTGAGCGCCTGTTTGCTTGCTAACAATCACAAGAAGTTGATGAAGTCAAGGTTTTTGAACAAAAGATGGATCTAAATCGTTCCCCTTTGCTTAATGGCGGAGTAAAAATATTAATAAATTCCAGGCAAAATTAGGTTGCACATATGCTGCGCATGCGCTACTAAAATCATGGATGGTGCATGGATGATATAACGATAAGAAAAAATGGAGGTCCATGATGGCAACATCGGCACGACACGAAACAATGCTGCGAAAGCCAATTCTCATGCCGCCCCAAATGATATCCAAAGTTGATAAAATTGCACGCGGCAAAAAGGTCTCTTTTGCCGAAGTCGTAAGGGATGCGGTCAATGCGTTTGATGATGAGCCGGCGGGTGAAAGCAGGGCTCTTCTGGAGGCGTTGGCAGAGGTCATGATTCAGACAACCGATACGATTGTGAAGAAGATAGAGGCCGTTGAAAAGAGGTTGGATGAAACCCATGCCATTTTGGAGGGTCGCTAATGAGTGTCAGTGAAAAGGTTTTGGAGGCGCTGAGGGCTGGAATACTGTTGAACGAAAGGGTTTCCACCCTTTTGGGTAAGGTTGAGCGCATGGATCAAGACATGCGGAAAATGAATGAAAGACTGATCCGGCTTGAGACAATTGTTGAAGTGGCTCGGGTGCGCCAGCCCCCCTATACGCAACTGCCGGAAGGTGGTTGATTATTACCCGCGACATCCGATTTTCCGACGGCATCGACCTGATTTTTAATGCCGAAAAAACATCGACTTTTTTGCATGCCCCTCATAGGTTACAAAAATTAACCAGGCGGCGGAAGCCGCTACAGCTGGAGTTGGATTATAGAAACCGAACAGTAGGGTGGGGCTGGTTCAAGACGTCCCCCCCTTCAAGGATAGCGCCCGGTATCGATGCGGCAGCCGGGTTTGTAGGATTGCTCTTTGAAGCCCGCGAGGACGTCCCGAGCGGGTACAATTGTCACTCGACAAGATAGCCTAATCGTGTTACGACACAATAACCTAATTATAATGCAACATTAAAACCTAAAATCTTTGCAGTCCAACAATCGTTATTAAGCGAATGTTATGGCAACACCATCCGAGAAACTTGCCGAGGCCCTCGAAATTCTGAGAGGCCTCCAAAAGACAGGAACGATCGCCATCCGTTCGGCCGATCTGTCGCGTACCCACCGCGAGCGGCTTGTCAAAAGCGGCTTTCTTCAAGAAGTTATAAAGGGATGGTATATACCGGCCCGTCCCGATGAGACCGCCGGGGAGAGCACCGCCTGGTACTCCTCTTTCTGGGATTTCTGGCCCACCTATTTGCGCGAGCGCTTCCACGCAGCCTGGTGTTTGTCTCCGGAGCAGTCCCTTTTGATTCATTCGGGCAATCGAACGATACCCCGCCAGCTTCTCGTGCGGACGCCCAGAGGGGGGAACAAGATAACAAGGCTTCCTCACGATACCTCCTTGTTCGATGTTCGCGCCGCTATGCCCGAGGATAAGGACATTATTGAAATAGAGGGGTTGCGACTCTATACGCTGCCGGCCGCCCTGCTTGAGTGTGCACCGGGTTTCTATCGCCATCAATCCACAGAAGCACGAACGGCACTGGCCATGGTCCGGGATGCCTCCGATATCCTGAGCCATCTGCTCGCAGGCGGACACAGCACCATCGCCGGACGCTTGGCCGGCGCGCTCCGCAATATCGGGCGTGAGCGTATGGCCGATGACATCGTCAAAACGATGCGCGCAGCTGGTTACACCATTCGTGTGGATGACCCTTTCGCAAACGCGGATGCGGCGGTGCCATCCCCGCGCGAAATCTCGCCTTACGTGAACCGGCTGAAATTGATGTGGGAAATGATGCGTACGCCGGTAATAGAGCGGTTTCCGGCCGCGCCCGGTTTGCCGGAGCAGCCTGAAAGGTATCTTGAACACGTCGAAGAGATCTATGTCACCGATGCGTATCACTCCCTCTCCATCGAGGGGTATCGGGTCAACCCCGGGCTTATCGAACGGGTGCGCAGCGGAAACTGGGACCCGGACGATAATGATGCCGACCGGACGCAGCGCGATACCCTTGCCGCGCGCGGCTACTGGCAGGCCTACAGGGCGGTGCGCGACAGTCTTGTGCGGGTTCTGAATCGTGAAAATGCCGGTACCGTGGCCAACGAAGATCACCGCAATTGGTACCGCGAAATGTTCGCACCCGGCGTGACGGCGGGTCTATCACGTCCGGCCGACCTGGCAGGGTACCGTAATGACCCGGTGTATATTCGCCGTTCGATGCATGTTCCGCCCCGTCGCGAGGCGGTCCGTGACATGATGCCTGTCTTCTTCGACCTGCTCACCAAAGAAACGCAAGCCTCCGTCCGGATTGTGCTGGGGCATTTCGTCTTCGTTTACATTCATCCCTACATGGACGGCAACGGTCGAATGGGGCGGTTTCTAATGAATCTGATGCTCTCATCGGGCGGCTACCCCTGGACCGTGATTCCGATAGAAAGGCGTAGTGCCTATATGGCAGCACTGGAGGATGCGAGCGTCCACCAGAATATCGTCCCCTTTGCGGATTTCATTGCCGACTTGGTAGAAGCCGGATTGGCGGGGCGCGTTGCAGAGGGATCGACCTCGTAGATTTTTTAGATCAACGAACACGGCCGATTTTAAATGCGGAAAGATGAAGCCGAAAAGCCGCCGGAGTGGCTTTTCTGAGAAATATTCAGCAAAGAAACAAATGGGGGGGAAGAAATCTGCGAATAAGAGCATACTTTACCGGCTGAAATCACTATCCGCACGGTCACGATGCGAATAAAGACAATCATACGCATGACCATGCGGGGCATCACGGACCACATGATCACGGCCATTCGAATCATGAAAAGGAACATCACGATCATCCCCACAAATAGAGAGAATTTCGTAAGCGGCCTTGTGGGTAACAACGTTCAGTTTTGCCTGGCCGGAATCGAATTTCTTATTGACCGGAGCCACCAATCGAAATAAGAAATACCCCATTCGACATTAATCTTGAATGAGGTAATATTGTGCTTGAGTATATTTATCGTTCCGAAGACCAGGCTATTTTTACCGGGCGAGAGCACGAGCTTGGCCAGCTTGAGCGCCACCTGCTGGAGGACGGGCCCGCGGACCTGCAGCTTTCCGGCCTTCGCCGTATCGGTAAATCCATGCTGATTAAAAAATTCATCCGCCGTCACTCCGGAAAGCCCGCCATACTCCCGGTCTATATCAACTTTGGCGGATGTTAATTGTCTGCGGGAGTTGCTGGAATTCGGATCGATTTATTGATCATACGGTTGGTCATACAGAATGAATCTTTAAGGCATTGATAACCGGAGAGGTTGACGATGAATTTTTTCTCGGCAGCGGAGACGATACGACATGGCCATTGATTCGGGGTTGAGTTGGGCCTTTGCGGCAGCCGGCGTGTTCATGGAAGGGGTTGCGATCCAGCTTTCGCGACGACCGATCCGCCTTCTGCGAGCAGGCGGCAGCGTTCGCGGAACGGTTGTTGATTGCGAGGAGTCGCTTGTCGGAGCCACGCACGGTCCGGCGCGAATGTTCTATTTTCCGATCATCCGGTTTACCACGCCCCGGGGGGAAAATATTACGTTCACATCGAATGCCGGAAGGAGAACGGCGATAGGAAAAGAAAGTGAGGTGCGGGTGATATTCGATCCGTCGAGCCCGCATGACGCTGAGCTGGCAACGTTTAGGACGCTTTGGTTGTTTCCGGTGATTACCGCCGTGTTCGGACTCCCCTTTCTCGCGGTGGGCGTGATCGGCCTGCTATAGAGGGATGTTTTATTGCGGCTGTGCCGTGTATTGACCATAAATAGCCATTCAGGAAGCGGTTGTTTCCAACAACGCCTTATAGGAGAATCGCTTTCACCAGATCCACCACCACCCGCCCATTCGGCACCGCTTCGGCATAACCCCCACCTGTCCATCTCCTTGATTTCGGAGTCGCATCGACCATTACGGCTCCGGGGGTTGTTCCGGACGGGGTGGTTTTCATCGCAGCCTGTCGATCCCCTGCGGCATCCTCCAGCGGAACGGCGCCGCCCAATGTTCCGGCCATTATCGAAAATAAAGGCTCCGACACGTTGGTAAATATTGCCCTGGCGTGGGCCGAGACCGGCAATTATCTGACCGCAACGGGCCGGACGCTGGAAAGCGATTGGGTGATGCTGAAACATCTGGGTATGATGATGAGAGAAAGGGGATGAGTGTAATAAGCTTATTCGTGGCCGCTTTATTTTACCAATGTTGATGTCGGAAGAACGGGTGCACTCATTGCCAATTTGAATTCAATGGTATTGGATTGTACCGCGAGACAAATAGTCGGGGGGACACATTTGACCTATGCATATTTGAAGCAGTTCCCTGTATTGCCCCAGATCACTACTCCGAAGCTGACCTTCTTTTCCCGAATATGAATAGGAATTGTGACCTGACCTTTGGTCGTAACGCTCATGGTGCTCCCTCCAGTAATAAGTATTGCGGGTAAGGGGTATTACAATTTGTGCGTCAGATCAATATGAATCCAATTTGAGCGTCTGTTTTCTCTTTTGCCGCTGAAACCCGGAGACCGCGTATTGGATGCCGGATGCGGAACCGGTGTGCTGGTCCCTTTTATTCTCGATCGGATCACCTCAACCGGAGTTCTTTACGAGCTCGACTTCTCGGAAAAGATGATAGACACCAATCAGCGCCTGCGCGCCCGCGAAAACATTCGATTCATGGTCTCCGATGTGGAAGATGCTCCCCTATCGGACGGCTCCTTCGATGGGGCGATCTGTTTTTCGTGCTTCCCCCATTTTCATGACATTGAGGTGTTTATAGATGAACCGGGTTTCTATTGTATCATTGCAAAGAAGTAGTCTCTACGAATTGTCACCCCACATTGTATTGTCATTTGCCTGGAAAATCGTGGGGTTAATTTAACGGAGGAGCCGACCATGAACGTGGAACAAATCATAAACAGCGAGGAGTTCAGACTTAAATATGGAAAAGGGAGGATGTTATCTGGGATTGCTGGGTGGGGTTCGCCGGTTCGGAAGCGGAAGCCAGGAGGGTTTGCCGAACCATGGAAGCCGTATTTCGTCCGCTGATAAAAGAGATGGCCGGTGAAGCAGTTGCATAGAGCATGCGGTGAGTGAGGTTTTGGGCCGCTTCAGAACACGGGGAGAACATCCGCAGCGGTCGCGCATTTGAAAAGCTATGCCAATTTTCGATGATTTGATGCCCTGGAGGCGGGTCGTTGCTGCGCCCAAGATGTCCTCAGGCAGCTCCGGCGTTTCTTTTCCCAGCAGGGTCATCGGCATGATCCGCCAGGCGATGACAAGGTTAATAGCAACTGCCCGGCGCAAACGTTCAGCGGTTTCGTGTGCAAGATCCTCTTTGTCGGGTTTTATCGGACTGAAGCCCACTCCAACATGTTGGGGTGGGCCTCAGTCCGATTCGCTATTGCAATTGCCTATGTTTTTCTTTATAGAAAATGAGTTCTTATCTTTTTATCTTTCGGCGGCTTTACTGGTCCTGGATACTCTTTCAGTTTCGGATTTCAGCACAGGGGAGCAGTATGACGGCCATCCGGACTTTTTTCCGCAATTTACCCATCAGTTCCAAGCTGTTAGGGGCCTATGCCTCTGTTTTTATCATTACCCTGTTCATCGGTAGCGGGTTCATCAATTCCCTGGTGCGCAATACCATTGAGGGAAATATTGAAAGCGAGTTGAACAATACCACCACCATTATACTGAGCATGGTTCGCGCCGCGGCCACTACATCCATAAGAAACCACCTGCGGGCGGCTACCGCCCAGAATCACAAACTCATCACCTGGATTTATAAAAAGCAGTTAGATGGGGTATTAACCCAGGCCCAGGCCAAAACCCATGCCCGTGAGTTGCTGCTAAGCCAGAGTATCGGAAAAACCGGCTACATCTATGTTATCAACAGCAGCGGGCTGGCCGAAATACATCCCAACCCCGGGGTTGAAGGAAAAAATTTCCAGCAATTCTCTTTTGTCCGGGAACAGATCAACCGTAAGGAAGGGTACCTGGAATACGAATGGCAGAATCCGGGGGAAGACACGCCAAAACCCAAATCTCTCTATATGAGTTATTTTGCGCCCTGGGACTGGATTATTTCCGTGACATCCTATCGGGACGAATTTGCGGAATTGATTGCCTTGGATGATTTCCGGGACAGTATCCTGGCGCTGCGTTTCGGAAAAACCGGATACTCCTTTGTGCTGGACAGTAAGGGCAATCTGATCCTCCACCCCGTATTGAATGGGAATGCCTATAATTTCACCGATGCACAAGGCAACCTCTTTGTCCGTGAGATCTGCACGCAAAAAAAAGGCAAATTGATCTATTCATGGAAAAATCCGGAAGAGACGGAATTCAGGGATAAGCTGGTGATTTACAATTATATCCCGGAATATGACTGGATAGTGGCCTCATCTTGCTATCTGGAGGAATCCTATGCACCGCTTCGGGAGGTCCGTAATGTGGTGTTGGCAACGATGGCGGCAATGTTTTTTCTGGCCTTGCCCATCACCTGGCTTATGGGCGTCTATATCATAAAACCATTGAAACGGTTGATGGGCTACTTCAGAAAAGGCAGTACCGGGGATCTCAGCGTGCGCATGGATGACACCCCTCGGGATGAAGTCGGTCAACTGGCGGGTTATTTTAACACCTTCATGGCGGAACTTCAAAAGTCAAACGAAAAGCTGGTAACCGAAGTGGCGGAACGCAAACAGGCCGAGGACCAACTGCGGGTGAGTGAGGAAAAATACCGGACCATTCTGGAGAGAATGGAAGAGGGCTATTACGAGGTGGACAAGGAAGGTAATTTTACTTTTTTTAATGACGCTTTTCTGGCCATTTTAGGCTATTCCGAAAAAGAACTCATCCCTTTGAACATGAGACAAATCGCGGAAGCCAAATCGGCTGCACAGCTGACCCATACGCTGGAAAAAATAAGGGCTTCGGGGAAACCGATCAAATCCGTCGACGGCAGGCTGATAAAGAAAGATGCTTCCCTATGCGACATAGAGACATCCATTTCTCCCATAGAAGACCCCGGGGGCGCTGTCGTCGGTTTCCGGGGGGTATTAAAAGATGTAACGGATAAGAAAAGGGCCGAAGAGGCTTCCCGACGCCTGGAACGGGAAATCCTGGACATCAGTGAAAGAGAACATCAGGAAATCGGTCGAAATCTCCATGATGATCTCTGTCCGCATCTATTGGGCATTGAGGTGCTGAGCCAGGTCCTCAAACAAAAACTTGAAGAACAATCGATTCAAGAGGCTCAAAACGCCGGAAAGATTCAAACACTGATACAGGATTCCATCAGAAAGTTAAAACGCCTGTCAAAGGGATTATATCCGGTGGATCTGCCGGAACACGGCTTTGATTCCGCCCTCGCGGATTTGGCGTTTCTCACCCAGGATATCTTCGGTGTGGCGTGTCATTTCAGCTGTAACGCACCGGTCAGCATTGCGGATACCACGGTGGCCATGCATGCGTACTACATCGCCCATGAAGCCATTCACAATGCGATCAAGCACGCCGGCGCCGAGAATATCTTCGTTACTTTAAACACGAATAAGCGCAACATGAAGTTGGAAATAGCCGATGATGGTTCGGGGATCGAAAACAGGGATGGTCACCGGGGCATGGGGTTACGGATCATGAATTACCGGGCGCGGCGAATCGGCGCCGATCTTACCGTAATGAAGGGGGCAACCGGCGGCACGGTAATCACCCTGGTGTTAACTTCGGACAGGTTACAGGAAAAGGCACAAGGCGAAGAAAATGGCTGAAGAAAAAATTCGCGTGTTGATTGTCGAAGATCATCCCATATATCGCATGGGACTAAAGGAGTTGATAAACGCACAAAAGGATATGGCGGTGTGCGGCGAAGCCGAGGATGTGAAGGAGGCAAGGCGGTCCATTCGGGAGGTTCCTCCGGATATGATTATTCTGGATTTGGCCCTGAAAAACAGCAGTGGCGTTGATCTGATAAAAGAACTCGCCGACGGAAATCGAAAAATTCCGGTATTGGTGCTGTCCATGCACGACGAATCGGTTCATGCCCAGCGGTGCATTGCAGCCGGCGCAAGGGGCTACATCATGAAACAGGAGGCCTCGGTATCGGTGGTAAACGTCATTCGCCATATTGTTAGCGGGAATTGTTACGTCAGCGAACGGATTATGACGCAGCTGTTAAACAGAATGTGCGGCCAGAACGAGCCCATTGCCAAATCCCCTATTGACAGCCTGACGGATCGAGAGTTGGAGATATTTCAACTGATCGGCAGGGGACATTCCCCCAGCAAGATTGCCCTGCAGTTGCACTTGAGCGTCAAGACCGTCGGCGCCCATAAGGAACGTATCAAGGAAAAACTGAGCATCACGGACGGCGGCGAACTGGTGAAATTTGCCATCCTGTGGAGTGAAAGCGGAAGCGGGATTAGGTAACTTACCTATCCCAATTTCCACAAGTTTCCTACCACTAATTCATTAGATTCCCTATATACTTTTCCCCCCGCATTTGTGATTGTCAATCATACCAAAAAGAAGAGAAGCACTCCTCATATATTAATGCCGGGTGAGCCTATCGCCCTCCCTTATCCGTCGCATGGAGAAAAGATGAGTATTCTTTCCGTAAAAGATCTTTCCCTGTCCTTTGGTGGGTTGCAGGTCTTATCCGACGTTAGCTTCGAAGTGGCGCCGGGTGAAATCTTCGCCATTATCGGGCCCAACGGCGCCGGTAAGACATCCATCCTCAATAGCATCAGCGGTTTCTACCGGCCGAAAAAGGGCCGGGTTAACCTGGATAATACGGATATCAGCCACCTGTCTCCCGATCGCCGGGCCGCAATGGGGCTGGGACGGACGTTTCAAAATATTGCCCTGTACCGCGGCATGACCGTTCTGGACAACATCAAGCTTGGCGCCCATGCGCACCTGAAAACGGGGTTGCTGTCCGCGCTGTGGTACTGGGGGACGGCCCACCGCGAAGAGATGGCGCTTCGCAGGCAAATCGAAGAGGAAGTCATCGATTTTTTGGAGATCGAGTCCATTCGTAAGCAACCGGTGGGATCCCTGTCGTTCGGGATGCAAAAGCGGGTCGAACTCGGCCGGGCCATCGCCATGCGCCCGAAGATCCTGCTCATGGATGAACCGGTGGCGGGCATGAACGCCGAGGAGACCGAAGATATGGCCCGCTTCATCCTGGATATCCGCGAAGAACGTGACATCACCATCGTGCTGATCGAGCACGATATGAAAGTCATAATGGACATCTCGGATCGGGTTTTGGTTCTGAACTTCGGCCGCAAATTGGTCGAAGGCAACCCGGCAGAGGTACAACAGCATCCGGAGGTCATCAAGGCCTACCTGGGGGACAAAAATAAAAGCCATGGATATCTTTCTGCAACTGGTCGGTAGTGGCTTGTCGGTGGGGGGCGTTTACGCCCTCATCGCGCTCGGATTCGTGCTTATTTACAAGGCAACCAGCATCATCAATTTCGCAACCGGCGAGTTTATGATGCTCGGGGCATATATATTCTATGCCTTGCTGGTTTTTCTGAAACTGCCGGCCGTGTTAGCCCTTCCGATCGTCATTGCCTGCGCCGCATTTCTGGGCTTTCTGGTCGAGCGGTTGGTCCTAAGGCACATGCTCGGACAACCCACCATCAGTATCGTCATGGTCACCATCGGGATCGGCTCGATGTTGACGGGGGGGGCCGAGATTCTGTGCGGTTCGGATTTTCGCAGCTTTCCGTCCCTGTTCCCCCGCGCCCCGGTCATCATCGGCAACATCGTGTTACGGTCCAATATATTTTACGGCTTTGTCGCGGCGATCCTCGTGGTCATCGTCTTCGCCTTGATTTTCAAATATGCCAAGGTGGGACTTGCCATGCGGGCCACCGCAGGTGATCAGACCGCCTCGTTTTCCATGGGTATCAATGTCAAATCAATGCTAACGCTCTCCTGGGCCTTCGGGACCATTGCCGCTTGTCTCGGCGGCATTGTCATCGGCAACATCGGCGGCGTTCACCCTGCCTTGGGACATATCGGTTTGAAGATATTTCCGGTAGTCATCCTGGGGGGATTGGATTCCATCGGCGGAGCGGTGCTGGGCGGCTTCATCGTGGGAATTCTGGAGAATATCGCCGGCGGCTATCTCGACCCGTATTTCCAGGGCGGCGTCAAAGATATCGCACCGTTCGTGGTGCTGGTGATCATTTTACTCATTAAGCCGTACGGCCTGTTCGGAAAGAAAGAAATCGAGCGGCTGTAACACAAGGGGGATTCAATCGCCATGTATATCGGAGATTTCAAAGAAACATATGTCACCGACGAAGCGGTCTTCAGAACGCCCACGGTCCGATTCTGGTTTGGGCTTCTCATGGCCGGGTTGTTGCTTTTCCCTTTCTGCGCCGGCGAGTACCTGCTTTACATGGCCAACCTGGTGGGGGTGGGCATTATTGGCGCTGTGGGGCTCAATATTCTGACCGGCTTTACCGGCCAGATATCTTTGGGACACGCCGCTTTTGTAGGCATCGGCGCCTACACGGCGGCAATTTTGAGCACCCGGTGGGGGGCGCCGTTCATTGTCTGCCTGCCCCTGGCAGGGCTATCCGCGGCTTTTTTCGGGCTGATTGTCGGAGGGCCGTCCATGCGCATGAAGGGGCTCTATCTGTGCATCGCCACCTTGGCGGCACAGGTGATCGTCGGGTTTTTCTTTGTTCACTGGGAATCGGTAACCGGCGGTATTCGGGGCCTTAATTTACCGGCCCCCGGTCTCTTCGGTTTTTCTTTGGACAATGGGTTTAAATTTTACTTCGTGATCCTGGCAATGGTGATTCTCTGTGTGACCGTTACGCGCAACCTGTTTCGCACCCGGGTCGGGCGGGCATTCATCGCCATACGCGATCGCGATATCTCCGCGGAATTAATGGGAATCAATCTCTTCCGTTATAAGATGTACGCCTTCGGCTTAAGCTCGTTCATGGCAGGTCTTGCGGGGTGCCTGTGGGTGAACTTTCAGCGAACCGTGACGCCGGAGCATTTCCCGCTGATTGAAAGCGTCCGCTATCTGGCCATGATCATTGTCGGTGGCCTGGGCAGTGTCATCGGCGCCATATTCGGTGCCGTTTTTATGACGCTGGTGCCGGAAATACTTAAAAACGCTCTGGGCTTACTGGTGGATATGTTCCCGCTGGCCATGAGCTTTTTGTTTCCCCTGCAGCAGGTCGTTTTCGGGTTGCTGATTGTTGTCTTTCTGGTCTTTGAACCCCATGGTTTGGCCGAGATGTGGCGACGTGTAAAAGATTATTTTCACCTTTGGCCGTTTGAGCATTAAGCGTAGCGACTATCAAAAACCTATTCCTAACCCGGACAAGCCGGAACCAAAACTCGAAATCCGAATATCGAAATTCGAAACAATGTACAAAATCCAAATGATCAAAATACGAAACAACACATTCACGCACATAAGCGAAACAAGTTTTGGTCATTTGCATTTGGGTGCTTTGAATTTGTTTCGGATTTCGATAT
>JAZDPP010000107.1:0-5192 GCA_043797445.1 Pseudomonadota bacterium | reverse complement strand
TTTTACTTTAATATGTAAAGTAGCGTTTTGCATTTTATACCCCTCTTGTTACATATGGCCAAGTTCAGGTATAATGTAAACTTTGGTAAATTGTTTGTCAAATTCAAATTATCAAACCTGTTGGCGAACAAGCGGCCAAAGAGATTAAGAGCAAAGGCATGAAAAGTGATTATGGCCCCATCACCTGCCCGCCCCCGACAGCACCGCCTTGATCGTAAGCACAGCGATCAATGCGCAGGCATCAAAAAGGATTTGGTAAAGCCCTTTTTAAGCATTTCTTCCGCAATCTGCCACGAAATCAAGCGGGTAACGGCCTCCGCCTTTGCGGCTTCGTAAATGGTAACTTCTCAATAAGTGCAGGCACTGCATTCTGGATTCCGGCTTCCGCCGGAATGACGTAGCGGATTTCCGAAGTGCAGCACGTCATTCCGGCGAAAGCCGGAATCCAGGCTTTTCGAAACGTGCGGCTTGTCCACCGTTATTGAGAAGTTACAATAATACAAGCCCCGTTATGTGGTAAGGGCTTTTTCATAGACTTTGACGGTTTGAACAGCGATTTTTTCCCAATTATATTTTTCCTGAATCCAGACCCTGAAAATGGATTTTTCTTCCATAGTGACCGGCCTTTCCGGATGATACTCTATTTTTTCTTTCAGATCCGCGACATCCCCACATTTGAAATATCTTTCCTTTGAAAGACCCACTTCCAGGTTGGCCGGGATATCCGACACCAGAACGGAAAGCCCGTAACTCATGGCTTCCAGCAGGGCAATGGGGATTCCTGTTTTTTCAAGTTGAGAGCGGATTCTCACACGCCGCCACGCCGGTAGCGGCCTATCTCATCCAGAAGACCCGCCATAAAAATGCGATGGGCCTCCAGCAGCGCTTTTTCAGCATAAGGCTGCCAGCGTTCGAAGTGGTCGTAGGCGGCGATGGCGTTCCGGACTTCCTGAATCTCCCGAAGCGGTGCAATGACGCTCTTACCATCAAGAATAGCGGCGATCTGCACTTCACTTAAGGTGGGATCTGAAAATTGAAAAACCCGCCGGGCGTCTATCTTCCCGACCCGGTCAGCACCGCCTTGATCGTGAGCACCAGGATCTTCAAGTCATTAAAGAGCGACCAGGTGTCGATATACTTTAAGTCCAGCTTCATCCAATCCTCAAAGCTCAGGTCATTGCGTTTTGGCGCGCACTGCCACAGGCAGGTCATGCCCGGTTTCATGGACAGCCGCCGCATGTGCCAGACGGAGTATTCGTCCACCTCCTTGGGAATGGGCGGCCGCGGGCCCACGAGGCTCATTTCCCCCTTGAGGACATTGATCAGCTGGGGTAGTTCATCCAGGCTCGTCTTTCTTAAAAAGGTGCCGATATAGGGAATCACTCTCGGATCATTGCGGATTTTAAAAACAGGCCCATCGGCCTCATTCATTTCTGCAAGCTCTTTTAACCGCTCATCGGCATCCGCCACCATGGTCCTGAATTTATAGGCCATGAAGCGCCTGCCGTTCATGCCCAAGCGCTCCTGCCGATAAAGAACCGGTCCTTTAGAGAAGATTTTAATGGCAAGGCTGATCGCGATGAGAAGGGGCAGTGATAAAAGGATCAAAAGGACCGCCCCCACGTAATCCAGTGCATTTTTTATCAGCAAGGCCCCTTCATTCCGGGGGGTGGATTGAAGGGTCATATTGTAAACACCCAAAAAATCCTCGAACTGGATCGTGGCGATATCGGGTCGATACATCAAATAATGAATCTCCCAGTCCGGAATGATCCGGACCTTGATGCCCATGGTTTCAGCCATCGCAAGGTACCGGTCCGCTTTCTCAATTTTTTTTAAGGGGATGGCGAAAATCAGCTCATCCACGACATTGCTTCTTAAGTAAGCTTCAAGGTCCTTGAATGCAAAGATGAATCAGTGTATCTTCAGGCGTGAGTGTTTTGATTTCTTTTCCAAGCAGCAAGGTGGGATAGAGTGCCCCTTCAGCGGGGGAATACATCGGCACAAGGTTATACCGGCCGCTTATTTCCTATTATGGATGAAATCATTACATGTCAAGGCAAAGTCATCAAAAAGTCAGACCTTCTCTGGTTAAAGGCAATAGTGAGACTTCCAGGCGCTTTGAAATGTGTCCCGCATCACGACCATTAGCCCCGGCCATTGATTGCCCGCGTAGCGCCCTATTGCTTGAAACACACGTTGGTGGATTTTGCCCCTGGAAGGTTGTTTCAGACGAATGATCAAAAGGCCGTAGTGCTGCTCATCCCTATGTTCGGCAAAACCTTTATCTGTAGTAATCAGCAGCCGTTCTTCTTGGACAGCTTTTTGCCAAAGCTCTTGGTCAGCCATACCTTGATCGGTTGTACCACGGATATCGAGAACATCATGGCCTTGTACTCGCAGTTCAGCTACCGTTGACGCCGGGATATTCTCATCAACCAGAATTTTCATATCACGTTTTCGAGCCTGTCAATCGGCGTTATTTGCTCTTCGGCTAAAGACGCGGCATATTCCAGGCACGCATAAATATCCTCTACATTCAAGGAGGGGTAATCTTCAAGGAGTTGTTCTATCTGGTCCCCATTGGCCAACATGCGAATGATTTGATGAACAGGGATTCTTGTCCCTTTAACGCATGCCTGCCCGTGATAAATTTTTGGATTTACGGAAATACGTTCGGTTATCATAATGTCACCTCATTATGCTAATGCTTAAACTTGTGTTGCTACCGCCCACCGTTTGGCTTCATGCTTTAAGATCAGCCCTTCAAGGACCGCTTTTGTAACCCTCTTTTCTTGGGGTCGAATTTAGAAATTGGTCCAAATTGAAACCGAAGGTCTTCATCGGGTTTCCGACCATTATCGCCGATAATAAGATACACCAAATTTCAAGGTCTTAGTAATTTTTTTCTGATTATGACGGATTTTGGGGAGGTCGATGCCATAGTCCCGACAGGGACGACAGAGAATAGCCCGGCAATTCATTGCCGGGGATAAGTCCCGAACACAAAGACACAGTCCCGTAGGGACGGCAGAGTACCGTTGCTCCTTGTGGCCATCATCCCCAGATAGTGCTCATCATAGGCAATATAATGTTTCTTTAAAACTTACATTTTCAAGATGAAGTTCACGCCCGACAAGCGCGGCGGCGCGGGAAAGCGTCTCGATTGTCACATTACCCTTTGCCTTAAGAATCCGGTCAACCTGTGCGTGGCTTGTGTGCATCTGGTCGGCCATTTGCGTTTTGGTAATGCCCTTTTTAAGCATTTCTTCCGCAATCTGCCACGAAATCAAGCGGGTAACGGCCTCCGCCTTTGCGGCTTCGTAAATGCCTTCCTCTTTCAGGAAATCATCAAGCGTCGAGCCACAATGTTTGTTTTTCTCGCTCATGTTGTTATCTCCTTCATTCGTTTTTGGGCTAAATCAATTTCCTCCCGCGGCGTCTTCTGCGTTTTCTTAATGAACCCGTGCACAATGAAAATCCGCCCATCGTGCACACAAAACAAAAGTCGCGCAATGCGGCGGCTCGGCAGGAAACTGCACACTTCCCATAATCCGCCGCCAAGCGAACGGCAACGATTTTTCAAGCTGAAAAACAATTCACATAAAATATCGAAAAGCAGAACAAGGAAAGTTTCACGTTAAGACGTATTTATATCTGGAATGTCTCCTGCAACCGTCGAACCTGTGCATTGGCATATATAGCGGTACACAAGATGAACACCCAGCATTGCGCCATGGACATTCTCAACCGTGGGGGGCTTCGGAGAACACCTTCAAGCATCTTGGTGATAACAAGAGCGTCGAAAAATCGGGGCCTAAATGGCCTCACTGTAACGAGGTCTGCCCATATGGGATATCGTGTCAAATTCCATGGGAATGGGCGGCCGCGGGCCCACGAGGCTCATTTCCCCCTTGAGGACATTGATCAGCTGGGGCAGTTCATCCAGGCTCAGCTTTCTTAAAAAACAGCCCACATAGGGGATAATCCGCGGGTCATTTTTGATTTTAAAAACGGGCTTATCGGCCTCATTATTCCCTGGTGATTTTTTGCCGCGACCGCTGGTAATTGTTTTATAAACCGGATGGCAGCGGAACAGTCAAACGGCGCTGATCCAGATTTAGGCCGATAGAGCCAACGCCTAAACCTTATTATTCTTTAAAATTCTGAATGTTGAATCAAAATACTACTTGAAAATTTTTGTAATTTATACTACACATTTATCTACATTTGAGAGGGTTTGCACCCAAAAATACAGCTTTATTGCCAAATACGAAGAACCAACAGTAGTAAAATTTACAAAAAACTGCTTAGCACAATTCTTGGACATCCAAATTATGATCAACCCAAGCACGGTTCCTATTTACCGACAAATTCCCTTGATCCATGTAGTTCATGAGGATGATGCACTCCTATCTGCTTCCCCTGGGGCCGAATGGTATAATCTTCTTAAAAATTTACCGTGGGAACCATATCACCGCATAGCCGTTGATTATTATGATGCACTTTACCACTTCAATAAAACACATGGTGATAAAGAAAAAGCTATTGATGTTAATGAGACTGAAGAGGCCGCAAAGCATCGACTTCTATTTGGTCGGGCTACCATGAATGAAGATACCCCTGTGTTGTTCGAAGAAGACTTCATAACCGACCAACTGCCAACTGTATCACCTTCAATGATTGCACCCGGAAAGACACCGGATAGGCTCGGTGGCAGGAAGCCCAAGTGCTTTTTTGCTTTGTTTAAAAGTTTCATCGGCACTTCGCTAATGGGTTTTGAATCTACTCCGGAAAAGGTTCATTTGTTGCTCACCTCGAATCTATCCTTTGCCCGGGTTTGCGAATTTGTCCCAAAAAAGTGCCCGGATGACTCGTATTGGTTCAAGAACGTGCCAAGCATTCGAAAGCTGGAACAATTTGATCAAATCATGACCGATTATGGTTTATGGCATCAATGTAAAATTACAGATGTTATTGAAAACATTAAACAAGGCGTCATTAAAAAGGAAAATGTGCTTGTCGGCGACACCACTCATTACCACGCTTATTCGGGTTTTGAGACAGTCACGCATATCGACGAAAAGGGTAAAGAAAATCGAAAGTCACAGTCAAAAACCACTAAAAACTGCCGTTGCGAAGACAGATCCAATTGCGATCATCCATGGGAACTGGCTGATGATGGCGCTGGT
>JAZDPP010000106.1:0-10256 GCA_043797445.1 Pseudomonadota bacterium | reverse complement strand
GGCAATCATCTTTTGAATCAGCGCCATGTGCTCTTTATCGGGCCGAACCACATTGTTCTTACTCGCAACCCGCACGCCAAGGCCTGTGTTTCGGCTCAGGAGGGTCAGCGCCATTTTCCCATAATCCCGGTGAATGAAATTACCCTTTCAGGCGTGTGATCACCCCAAAAAATAAAAGCCGGGGGAAAGGGCCGGGGATGAAAACAATCCGTCTCTCACCGGTCCATTTCCGGCCGCAATTTATCCGGTTCAACCGAGTTGACCGAACTGCATGGATATATTACATTGAAACCAAAATGAATGATATGAGGCTGACCGTTAGTGGGGTGTAAAAAAGGCGGCGGCAATAAGAAGGGGATGGGAACAGGCATGCTTGAAAATACAGGGGACATCCTGAAACAAATCGCTCTCGGCGAAGACTCCGTCCTCGAACTGAAGAACGTCAAATTCAGCGAAGACAGAGTCACTGGACCTCACCGAAACGGCATGGCGGACGAACTTGCCGCCATGGCCAATACCCATGCCGGCGTCGTCCTGCTCGGCGTTGATGATAAATCGAAAACCTTGCATGGCATTCCCAGGGATAAGGTGGATGTTATCGAAACATGGTTACGCGACATCTGTAATGATCTGATCGAACCGCCCCTGGATTGTGTCATTCGCAAGGTGCTGATCACTTCGGAGAACGGCAGTGAAACAATCGTTGTCCGCGTCGATGTCCCCAGAAGCCTTTTTGTGCATCAGAGTCCGGGGGGTTATTTTCGTCGTATCGGCAGTTCGAAGCGACAGATGAAACCGGATGTGCTGGCGCGCCTCTTCCAACAGCGAAGTCAGGCGCGTCTGATTCGATTTGACGAGCAAATCGTACCCAATGCCACGACCGATGATCTGAATCCGAAGTTGTGGAGACGGTTTAAAACGGTAATCTCACCGTCGATCGATCAGGAATTCCTCGAAAAGATGAAACTGATCGCCAAGGATGAAAATGGTGTTTCCAGGCCGACTGTCAGCGGCATTCTCATGGCCTGCGAGACGCCGGAAGTATTTTTAACAAGTGCCTATATTCAAGCTGTCTGTTACCGGGGCATGGAGCGAAATGCGGCTTATCAACTTGATGCCAAAGACATCACCGGTCCTTTGGATGCGCAGATACAGGATGCCTGCAAATTCGTTGAGCGCAATATGCGTGTTTATGCCATTAAGGCGCCCAACCGGATTGAAACGCCCCAGTTTTCCATAAACGCCGTATTCGAAGCGGTCGTCAATTCGGTAGTCCACCGGGACTACTCGATTTATGGGTCGAAAATCCGCCTTCATCTCTTCTCCGATCGGCTGGAGCTTTTTTCTCCGGGCACCATTCCCAATACGATGACCGTCGACAGCCTTTCGGAACGGCAGTCCGCCCGCAACGAATTGCTCAGCTCCCTGCTGGCCAGGTCTCCGATGAATGTGAATGCCATGGGTAGCCAACGCAGCTTTATCATGGATAAACGTGGGGAGGGGGTTCCGATCATCATTACCGAAAGTCAAAAGCTTTCCGGCGTCAAACCGGAATACAAGCTGTTGGATGATGCCGAATTGAAATTAACCATTTTCGCGGCAAAGCAGCCCGGGGGATTGGTTTGACAGTTCGAATCGACATTAATTGCCGCGAAGCCCATGCTTTCATCAACGCTGTGGTTCTGCAAAAAAAAGAGGTGGAGTATTCCAACCCCCACCTCTTTTTAATGAATTTTCCGGCTTACCACATCGGCTCCTTAATGGGCGTGAACATGGGATTCCGCATCATGCCCCGGATGGTCATGGTCGTGCCCCCCATGCGCCCCCGAATGATCATGGTTATGGGCCTGGACTGTCCCGTTGTGCGTGTGTTCGTGCAGATGCTCATGCAAGTGCTCGTGGGAATGCCCATGGGTGTGCTCATGGCTGTGCGCCTTGCCGTCATGCGTGTGGTCATGAGAGTGCGTATGACTGTGGTCATGCGCGTGCAGATGTTTGTGTTCGTGTGTTCCTTCCATAATTGATCCTCCTTATCCTAATTCGTTAGGTTGTTGAAGCCCTTCTTGGGCCTATTATGTCTATTTTATAGGTATCCATCCGAAAATTGTCAAGCCGTGCATTCCTTTGGTGCTTAATCCGAAGGCGGCATATGGCAAAGAGTTCCACCGCTCTTTCCCCGCGAAAGCGACGGGGAGTGCCCCGAACCGTCAGCACCTCCGTTTCGGATCTTGCCGTTTTTTATGTTTTTGCCTTGCATGGAATTTCCTCCTGGGGGAATGAACCCCTCCCCTAAAAACGGTTTGAAAATCATGGCGTCTCCTTTCCAGGATCTAATAGCATGCCGGCCATTCCGAGGGGATCGATGCCGGGTCTTGCCCAGTCCTTTGGTGTAACACCGTCCGGCAGATCGAATTCCCTCAGGACCTTCACAAAGGCTTCCGGCTGATCCAGTCGATCAAGGTACCAAAGATCGGCGCATAACTTGTCAATAATGACATTTCCGGACTTGGGGCACGTGGTCTCGGCCCATTCAAAAGCCAGAACCCGTCCTTCCCATCTTTTGGTTTGCAGATTCTGACGGTAAATAATGGTGGAAGCGTTTTTAGCCTCTGGAAGCCGTTTCACCTTATCGGCCTCCGATGGGTAGAAAACGGCGTACCCTTGTTTTCCGGGTGTCACATTCAATAAGACCATCAGCGCGTCTTCCTTGCACCAGGGGTCAACAGCGTGGATGAAATAAGCACCGTCCGCGGGAAAATTCTTTTTAACATAGGCGGCCATAAGGATGCCCGAAGTTACACCGGGGCAATAATGGTCATGAAATTCAACGGCGCGTATCACCGATGCAGGGGCGCCCCTGGCAATGGCATTGGCGATGGCAATGATACGAAATTCGTTTCCGCCGAAGATTTTTTGCTCGAATTTGCCGGTATATTCGGCGGGGTTGGCGAAAAGATAGTCGGCGTCGATCCGCGCAATGGAGTGGATATCAAACAGCCCGGCTGACGACGCACCTGGGGAACTGTTTTTATCCTGTTTCACACCACCGGCACGGACCTGCAGGTAGGCGCAAGCGCCGCTGCACGCATCGAATACGGCAAACCAGAGCGGGCATTGGGAATTGGAATGAATTTCCACAAGGGTAGTAGCGCCCCGGCTTGCACCGGTAACCCGGGAAAGGCCATCCAATGCCGGCTGTGTCGATTGTCCGTTCACTTCGGCGTAGCCCGCATTCGTCATGGCGATGAGCTTTTTCTTATTGGAAGGAAACCCGCTTTTCCGCATTATGTCCAAAGCTTCCTCCGCCGCCTGTTTTCCGACCGACACCCATCGCCGATAAGGGGTGTCTTGCGGGATCTGCCCTGCGCGGATTGATGACCCGAAAAGGAACCATGCCGTGGTGGCGGCAATCGATAGAATTACAGCTTTTCTCAGAAATGAGATGTTACCGCGTGAGTCATTCATGAGTGCACTTTTCCCCCTTTGTCCCATTAAAACAAAAAATCCATCGGTGCGGCAAGCTTGCCGTAGTCCGTCACCATCCCGGCATGCACGCTCCGGCCGAGCAAAAACCGGTAGATGTCATCCGCCTTTTTTCGAGATCCACATCCTTGAAGGGCCCGGGATACAGGGTTTTGCCGGATGCCAGGGCATTTAAATCCCATCGCCGGATCATAAAATATGCCGACGCGAAAAGCGTAACGGCCGCCAGGAGCCCGATCTCCATCCAATTGGATCTTGCCACGTCTCCAAAGGTCCAGAACACCACCACGGCCAGCTGGGTTTCAGTGGCGACATACTGAATGAGCACCGTCGCCGAAGCGAAAAGGGATGCGAGTGCAACCCCCGCCAGTATGATGGCCTCGGGCGTCAGACGCCGCAACCTGCCCAGGCCCAGTATCACACCCGTCGCCCCCATGGCGCCGGTAAAAGCGAACGCCGTCACGGAAAACATCCGGGCACCGAAAATGACGATGGCAAGCGCCGCTCCGAACGCGGCCCCTTGACTGATGCCTAAGGTGGAAGGGGCGCCCAGCGGGTTTTTCAGCAGGGATTGAATGCCGAGACCCGATATGGACAATCCCCATCCCACCACCAGGGCCGCAATAATCCGGGGCATGCGAATGTTCCAGATCACAACATCCCCGGTTGTGCCGGACAAACCCAAAAAGACCCGGATGACCTCGACGGGAGAGAGTGTGCAGGCGCCTTGGGAAACAGCATAGAGAACAACCAGCAGCGTCACCAGAAGCAACACGCCGCAAAGCGCGATCTTTCTTCGAACCCCCTGAAGGTAGGCAGCTGTGGCGGATGGCGGATTCACATTAATATTGAGCATAATACGATTTATCGAAATCTCCTGTAACTTCTCAATAACGGTGGGCAAGCCGCACGTTTCGAAAAGCCTGGATTCCGGCGGAAGCCGGAATCCAGAATGCAGCGCCTGCACTTATTGAGAAGTTACAATCTCCTGTTTCAACCGGTTAGAATGGTTGTAAAAAAACAAGAAGGTGTTTCCTTTCGCGAAACAGATGCCTTAGCCCCGCCTCATTGGCCGGAAGGCGATAAAGAGCCAGACTGGCAGCCCCGCGAGCCGCCAGCGGATATATCCACCATGGTTGTCGAAAACCGTCTCTTCATTTCGATTCTGGATTCCTTTTCTCCGTAAAAGCCGCTTTTCCTGAAGAATGCTTCCAGAGCAGGCCGATGCTCGGGTTGAAGCGGCAGGCTCCCTTGCCACAACTCCATTAGAACATCGATATTCGGGTACACATATGCTTGCTCGTCGGTAAAGCGGTCGCATACGAAAGAGAGATTCAAACGGCTCAGGACTTCGATAAAAAGCTCCGTGGACAAACCGCTTTGGACGGGTGTCGGCAACCCAAGGGCGGCCGCGAGCTCGTGCTGAAGCGGCTGTTCATCGGTCATGGAGACCAGCAGAACCTTCCATTCGGCGTGGCGAAGCATTTTCTTGAGCGCCATCTCTATATCAGGAAAAACGTACAGCGTTCCGGCGCTGAAAACAACGTCAAGAGGCGCCACCGCGACATCCTCCCACTTCTCTTTTTTGACTTCAAGATTAGTTCGATCGGACATTTCCCGCATCAGCCGGGCAGAATTGGCGGGTGACGGCTCGATGGCCGTCACCCGCGCGCAACGGTCGGCCAAAAACCCGGTGAAAACTCCCGGCCCAGGGCCGATTTCAATCAGGGAGGCCTCGGCCGGTATCCTCTCCTGAAGCCACCTCGTGACACGGGTATAATGGTTCCCGGAGGTGCGGTTTTGCATATAGCTGTCCGCGCATTGCTCCCAGAAAACCTCATCCTCGCCGTTTATTGTCCGAAGATAGGCGGGGGAGGCCGCAACGAGTTCGTTCCATTGCCGTATCGGATCGATCGAATGCCTATCGGGTATCATGTTGTTTAATCCGATTAAAACCGGGCCGTTAACATACCGAAATAGGTTCTTCCGGGTGCCCGATTGGACAGAAAGTAGTCACTGTCAAAAAGGTTATCGATGGAAAACGAAAAATTGTAGTATTTCAGGAAGTCAAACCCGATCGTCACGTCGGTTACGAGCGGTATTTCATCCTGAACGCCATAGACATCCCAGCTGACCGTATCATTGGCGTTGCTGGTATACATCCGGGAGCGGTAATGGGTGGTAACATTGGCCGTAACCGGCCGGTATTTGAAATCGAGCCCCGCATTGGCCATATGCTCGGGAACGTAGCGGGGGCGGTTGCCGACATACTGGGGGTAGTTCGGATTGTCGGTGATTTCGGCATCGATATAGGTATAGTTGGCAAATCCCTTCAGATATCGGGTGATTTTCTGCTGAAGGCCTATCTCGATTCCCTTCACTTCGACCTCTCCAAAATTGTCACGCTGCGCAATGGTTATCGTGGGGTCATTCGGATCGGGATATGTCCGTGAATCAATGAAATCCTTTGTGTAATGCTCGAAGTAGGTGAGGCTTAAAACCGTTTTTCCTTCAAAGAAACCCTTTTCAATACCGCCCTCCCATCCCCAGGTGATTTCCGGTTTCAGATTCGAATTGGGCAAGTAAGTCGTTCCGGAGGTTGAAAGCGGCTGATACAGTTCGAAGAAATTGGGCACCCGAAACGCCTTTCCGCCGGAAAGCCTGATCGCGGTGCTATCCCATGGCGTATAGAGGAAAGAAAGCTTCGGACTGATGCAATCCTGATCTTTTGCTTCGAAATGCTCCACTATCGTGGAAGTCCTTCGCGTCGCTTCCGAATCCCACCAGTCATAGCGGACTCCCGGATATATTGACAATTTTTCGAAGGGCGTCACTTCACCTTGCAGATACGCTCCCCACCGGTTGCTTTCCGGATCGATGGCCTCGCTCAATGTCGTGATCGACCCGAAATCCTTCCAGTTGGTTGCCGCATATTTTTTATAATCTCCCTCGTCCCGGCGATGACTCACCCCACCGGTTAAAAGAAACCACTTGGCGATGGCTACGTCTGTTTGAAGCTCTCCGGTCCATATCCGGCTCGGCGCCTCCTGGAAGGTTCCGGGGCCACCGTCTTTTGTAGCCGTTGAACCCGGCCAGAGAATCTTATCCTCCGAAAAATCCGTAAGCCCGCCGGATGCCTTAACCCGTATCGCACCGGTAATATCGTTTATATACTCGAGCGTGTAGATACCCGTCGTCTTTTCAGCGCGGGAAGCCTCAAAACTCCCCGAGCCGGTATTCAAGTAAGTGGTCGATCCATTTACCGGAAAGCTTACCAGTCCGGATCGCACCTCGTTTCCGGAGGCATCCCGCAGATAGGAAGCGGACCCGAAAGGATCAATGTCGTAAAGACTATAGAGCAGGTTTGCCTTCAACGATGAGGCTGGGTTCGGTTCCAGTTTCAGATTGAACGTAACGGTATGTTCCGAGTAGTCATATTTGCCTTTATTGCCGATCTCGTATGCCGTGCCGCCTGTCCGATAAGGTTGCGGGACAGCGCCGCTCACCGGTTTGGCAGTGGCCGCCTGCGCCGCGTTTGGGGTGCTCGCTTTGAGAATATAGTAATCACCGACATAATTATCCGTCTTTTTGTAATCATAGGCAGCAAACAGACTGAGATTATCCAGCGGTTTTCCACCGATGCCGGCATGCTCCTTGTACGTATCGTAGCTCCCATAACCGGAGCGCAGCGTTGCTTCGAATTTTTCCGGTGTTTTAGTGATAATGTTGATAAGCCCGCCGACCGCATCCCCGCCATGGAGCGCCGAAAAAGGCCCCCGGACAACCTCTATCCGTTCGACGACATCCACCGGTATCGCCGACCAGTGCACCAGGGAAGCGGTATAGAGAAAGGGGCTGATCGGCTGACCGTTGACCATGATCAGCGTTCTCATGGCGCCATGGAATCCTCGCAAATTGACCACCGGTGAGGCGGGAGGCCCCGGAGCGATGCCGGTTCCGGTGTAGGACATAACCCCTGGAATTGTCTCCAAAGCTTCATTGATGTTGACATAATTTTTCTCTTTCATCTCCCCTTTTGTGATCACACAGACATCCGCCGGTACGTCGGAAAGCGTTTTCTCCGTTTTGGTCGCCGAAACGACTATATCATCAAGTACAAAGGATTTGGTATCCGGTGCTTCCCCCCAGGAGTTCATGGGTGTATATAAAAGCAGCATTGCGATAATCGATGTCATTACGGAAAAACATGATCTGTTGAACCTGGTTCTCATAATAGATTTTTCTCCTCCTTCTACCGCTTTCTAAGTTTATCTTAACAACCGCCTTCACTGCATGCTGTAATGTCTACAGCCGGTATTGATCCGCTGAAAGCAGGGCATGCAATAGATTTCTCCCTGATATTCCACTTCCCGGCCTTTTATAACCTGTTCACCGCATCGGCTGCACACCAGAAAAACATTCACGCTTTCAGCGGGAGGCTGGGCCGATTCGATATGTTCCACAAGAAAAATCTCTTCGGAACTCAAGCTGAGCAGGTGTTTCACGCGGTTATCCAAAAATTTCTGAAATTGAACCGCATCTTCCAGCACAACCTGCCGGCTCGTGATCTTTTGCTCCAGGCTGTTGTACGCCTCCTCGTCGCTGTAATGCTGCCGTTTCAATGACAACTTGAAGCCGTTTTTCACCTTCCTGGATAAAATGGTATAATTGTGTTTTCCGAAATCCATTACCAGCAACCGTTGGTTCCCCACGGTACTGCCCATCAGAATCTGAATTGCATCCAGGGCCGAGGTGCAATTTTCGGCAATGATCGACATTCCGCCGGCCAATTCCCCATTCTCGGTAATCAGTCTTTGAACATACTCACAGAGCTTGCACCCCAGCACCAGATCCGGGCACAGGTGCCCGTGGAAATCGACAACGCGCTTAAGCGCCATATTCAACAGCATTTTCCGATCCTCCCTGTAAAAGGCCATCAACTCATGATCATTTAAAATTCGAAAGCGCAAAACCCAGCACCCCTCGCGGAGGGCACTTTGTCGATTCAGATCGAAAAGGTGAAAGTAAAGGAAGTAGACTTCACCACTGCTTGCATTTACTAAAAATGCATTCAGCGGATGTCCTTCCCGTGTTTTGAAGCGGCCCAATATTTCGCCGACCGAATGGGTCTTCCCCCCTAGTGTGAAAGAAACCGGCATCTGACCGGCGTTGTCGAAATCCACCCTTACCTTTTTCTGGATATACTCCAGCAGGTCATATCGAATGGATCGTAATGCTTCCGATCTGTCCATGGCTGCCCTCCCTTTTTTTTCTGATCCCGCCGCAGATGTGCCCAGGCATGTGCTACGCATCTGATTCACCGGCCATCTCTTTTATCAGCGGATGAAACACGGCTTCCATGGTCCGGCAAACCCTCCTGGCCTCCGTTTCCGAACCGGTGAACCCCACCCAGCAATCCCAAATATCATCCTCCCTTTTCCATTTGCCACCGTCCGGCCTGAGCAGGTCATCCGAAGGAACGGTTTCATAAACCCGATTGAACAACATCATCTTCTTGATCAGGCCATCTTCGTTATCCTCTCCCCCCTCCTGCCGGTATTTCGGGTACAACGCATCCGCGACACGAGCGTGCAAGCCGCGATAGAAATTCTGCACAAGTCTCGGCATTGCGGCATTGATCCACTCAAGGTTTCTTTGCGCGAGTTCCTTGCGGATCATCGCCTTGCGTTCGGCAATCGATGACGTAAGCTTCTTGGCCAAAGCGTCCCTGTCGATGCGCCCGTCATCCTTGATCGGCACATACGCCTGGCGCCATTCTTCATGCGCCGCTACGATGTCACCACGAATCTCATCGTCCGGAACGAATGTGGAGAACGCCTCCGATGCCACCATCAGGTCTTGATCCAGGTCAATCAAAGCGGTAACGGCCCGCCAGGCATAAGGCGCTCCCGTTTGGGGTTCGACGGCGCTTTTTTCAACCAGTTGAACGAATTGCAGGGTTAACGTCAATTCTTCATCGGCAAGAATACGATAACCCCAGTCCCGAGTCAGCGGCGGACGGCTTTTAAACATGCCGCGGTCGTGAAGATCAAATACGCTGGGTGTTCGATATTTCGGCTGGTAAATGACACAAAACCCCGCTGGAATGATCATTTGTTTTTCCTTTCAGTTTGTTAATAGTCTGACGTCAGTTAATTTCAGCCCGGGGAAGCAAAGGCTACGGAAACGACGATCTCTTCTTCCGGATTCACTTAATTGCCCAGTGGTTCAAACATAATCTTATGATCCACCAGATTCATACTTTTAATCCGGCCCTTGACCATCAATTGATCACCAAAAATGCTAACCAGCCGCCATGAATCGTTGCCTTTCGGCTCTATGATATCCACGGATTCCATGAGCAACTGTTCCTTTCCCTTTCTAATTAGATATGCATTGGCCTCGCACATGTTTCATCACCTCCTTCCGAGATCTCAACGCAGAGACTGTTCAAGGCACCCCCGGCAAACCCTGTCTCCATTTAAGGTTGCCAGCTTCGACTTCATCACCGGCTCTCCGCAGCGTGCGCAAATTTCAGATGGTTCTATTCTCGCTTTTTTGGGCAATATCATCGTCGTCGCCGTAATATGGAACATCTTCTCCACCGGTGTTTCGAGAACCATGAAACTTCGTTTTCGGTGAAGTTCCTGAAACCGCTCCCGCTCCGCGTCGCTCAACTCATTGGCAATCATCTTTTGAATCAGCGCCATGTGCTCTTTATCGGGCCGAACCACATTGTTCTTACTCGCAACCCGCACGCCAAGGCCTGTGTT
>JAZDPP010000105.1:0-85663 GCA_043797445.1 Pseudomonadota bacterium | reverse complement strand
TTTGTGCAATACTTCGCAAGCGGTCCTGAACTAAAGGGACACTTTTTACGAACCGTTCCCGTGAAGGAAGAGATTCATATCACCCAACCGGTGGCGCCGTATGATGATGTGAAAGAGATCATTAAAAACAACGATCGTATTCGCTTTCTTGGCTCGCTCGGCGACGAATTGCTCGGTTCCCATTTTCCCAGTAGATAGCCCCTCATCCTAATATCTTGTTTCATTTTTTAGAGTGAGGTATGCCCCGACGGGGGTGTTGCAGGTTGCCCCAAAATCGTCTCCTTGGTAGCCAAAAATTTTACCTGTAGTTTTAGACCGTGTGAAATCGATAAGAATCACACCAATGGTGGGAATAACTTTTTCTATCCAAACAAACAAATATAGTGCTTCGGTAAGTTTGTAATATCTGCAGAAATCAGTATCGGCAAGACCGCTCTCGGGCCCCTGGATACAGTGCCATGTATAAAACTCACGATTTAAATAAATATGTTCGTAAGAATCCTTCGGGCCGTATTGGTATAGAACCCTTTTGCCAATCAACTCCTCGGTAGGTTGATGTCGTGCGGTGTTTTCTGAAAAAATATGATCGATTGAGCCGAATGAGATTTCATGACACATCGGCGATAAAATTTCCCGATCGATTACCCTTTGAAAAAGGGGTGTTAAAGTTTCTTCTCTGGTGGGCATGATGGCAATAACCGAAGTGGCGATGTTTTTGACAAGGTCAATCACCAAGGTGACGCTCTCGGTAGGATTACGACGTTTGACAAAATCGACCAGATAGTAGCCGTGTCGCAAACAACTTGCTCGATAACTCTCAGAATATGTGACCGGATCAGGTTGATCTGATGCAGCTCCTTGCAATATCAGCCATTCCAGTTTTTGTCCCGGCTCGAAAGTGAACCGTATGACCTGGCTATTGTTAAAATGTATGGTAAAGGATTTACCAGCCAGGTCTTCTGTATGTTCCAGTTCGTTGCCGCC
Organism: Pseudomonadota bacterium; assembly: GCA_043797445.1. GTDB lineage: Bacteria > Desulfobacterota > Desulfobacteria > Desulfobacterales > JAFDDL01 > JAZDPP01. Next base: position 84,679 of record JAZDPP010000105.1, on the reverse strand, counting down.
AAAGTTTGTCACAAAATCACCTACCTGCATGAACTCGGCATGTTTTTTATCTGTCATGGTCACTCCCAATATTTTGTTAACTGGATAACGGTCTTTCACGACCGGAATGTGGTTTCTGTCGATATATGCTTCTGCATCAAAAGCAAGATTAGTGCCAGGAGTGCCCCTCCGCCGCCTGAATCATTTGGAACTGGCCCACGAATGGGTTTCGTCTCGGCAAAACACCGCCACGGTCCCCGGTTGGCCTGGCCGAACGCTCCATCGCCCCCGCACGCCCCCAGCCATGGCCACGCCAAGAGCACCTCGGACGGTGATGGGGCACGTTCGTCCCAGCCGGATCTCGTCAAGTAGTACGATACATCGCGGAACCATTGAGAAATGACGGGTCATTTGCGTCCCACTTAGTCCCAGCGAAGATGCAATCTGGCCGTTTGTAGCCCTTTTGCCATTGCCGCTTCCCCGATGCGATACCCTGGGGTAACGTGGCTGGGCGCTACCCCGGGCCTATGGGTATATAACAACGTTAACTTATTGTATTCAAAATAAAAATTGCGAAAGGATGGGGCGATTTTGAGCCTTAGAATAGATAGCATTTCCTGTCTTTGGTTGGATTTCCATATTGACGAGCATTACCTGGTATATTAGTATTACCGTATTACATTGTTTCTTGAATAGGAGTGTATGATGCAAACCGTTATAAGCAAACTCACCAAAAAGTATCAGGCAACCGTCCCGGAAGCTGTGAGAAAAAAACTAAATCTCAATGCCGGCGATATCATTGCTTTTGAAATCGATAAGGACATCATAAAGCTCAGGAAAGCAAGACCCGTGGATATTGAGTTCAGCAATGCGCTTATTCCCACTCTGAATGAATGGAAATCACAAAACGATGAGGAAGCTTACAGTGATCTATGAACCGTTTGATGTTGTTGTTGTGCCATTTCCATTTCCCGATTCCACTCAAACAAAAAGAAGACCTGCCCTGGTGCTGTCGCAAAATACCAATTTCGGAAATAAAATTGAACACTCCGTATTGGCAATGATCACAAGCCTGAAAAACGCCCCATGGCCATTGGACTGTGAAATTATGAGTAAAAAACAGTCGGGATTAACAGCGCCTTCAGTTGTAAGGATGAAGTTGTTTACCCTCGACAACAGGTTTATCATAAGCAAAATAGGTCACTTATCAGAAAACGACCAAAAACAAGTCAAACTAAGTCTATCACAAATCTTTGATTACCTGTAATTCCCAAATCTTTTACAGTAGGAACGCCGGTTGCCTGGCGCCCCCCGCCTTCCCCCCGCACAGAACCGGACGCGCGGTTTTCTCGCATCCGGTCGATGTCTAATTCGACCGGATTTTCGATATTGGGGCTGGGACGGAAGGAGTAACTGTTTCAACAACCGGTGGGTGATCGCCTACCCCGATCAATTGCGGCCGAAACGACTTCTGGGCCGATACAGGAGGTAACGGGCTAATGGGATCGGATTTCTTCCAATAGCCGGGGAAGTTCTTCAACCAGGTACAGGGGGAGCGACAGGAGGGTGTAGGTTATCGGGACGCTGCCGTCGCTTACCCGTGCCGCATGGGTGATTTGTCCGATATTCGGGGGATTCAAGTCAAAACGAATGCACAGGCTTGCATGTTTGTTAACCGCAAACTGTTGCAGGGATTTGAGAGCCCCGCTTTTGCCGGCTTTGACTTCAATGGGGAGCACCTGATTTCCGCTTGCCGTCACATAATCGACTTCCGCATTGGCGGATTTGGCTTCACGAAGCCAATAGGTCAACCGGGGCGGCTCAAACGGATTTATCAGGTGCTGGCCCACGAACTGCTCTGCCAGTTTGCCTTCATTGACAAGGGCCGGATCATCCAATGCCCGCAATGCAATCCAGTCCAATCCGATAAGGAAAGCGGCCATGCCGACATCCATAAACAGCAGTTTATAAACGTTTTCATTGATGTCGGCCGTCAACGGCACTCCGGAACAGTGGCTGTGAAATACTTGATGACAGACTCTCGCTTTGACCAGAAGATCAATGATCGTTTTTACTTCCCGGGATTTTTCTTCTTTGGAAATATTGCTGTATTTGACTTTCTGACCGATAATCCTCGGGATTTGCCGAAAGACTTTTTGCAGCAAAACGAGATCTTTTTGTCTCGCGTATTTTGAAAAATCATCCTGATAGGTCTCGGCAATGGAGCGATGCACCGCCGTAACATCGGTTAAGCCGCCGTTTTCAACATATTCAGACACGGCTTCCGGCATGCCGCCTACGAATAAATACTCTCGCTGACGGTTGAGAAGTTTTTGATGGGCGGTCGCCGGAATACCGTCATTGACATGAAACCCGGCGCAGTATGAAACCATCCGGGGTTCCACCGCATTCAAGAATTCGCCGAACGTCAGGGGTCCCAAATGATAATATTCGATTCGTCCCACCGGCATTGAAAAATGATGATCGGCCAATGCAAATTCAAGGAGCGATCCGGCGCAAATCACGGGGATCTCGGATCACCAAGGGTTTTCGCCCCCTTTTTGGGTACCAGGCGTCTAAATGTTTCTCAGCGAATCTCGTCAGCATGGCTAAAACATACCTTTCTTTTAACCAAAAATTTACAAAAAAACAGGTATGTTTGTCAATAACCGATTCCATTTTCAGACGTATAGAGCCTTATGCTGCTACAGGGCAGATCTTTTCCTAAAATCAATCCTGGGTGACTATCATATCGGTTTAAACTTGTTGACGCGAAGCCGTCTCTATGCCACATGGTTTTATAAGTGAAAAAAATACTTGAAAAAGGTTTTACTAATGAAATAGCGAACGCTCCTCTAAAATGAACGCTATATTGTCCCGGTGTCAAACAGTCTTCCCGCATCCTGATTATACATGATGGAATCTGATTCAGTCTGCATCTGCTTAATTATGCGGCAACAAATCAATATTCGTCTCAAAACCGGGAGGTTCATAAATGAATAAAACAAGGATGACATATTTTGAAAAAGAAGATATCCTGCATCTCGTTATTTCCGATGAAAAAGAAGCAAACAGCGTGGAAGTCAGCCCAAACGTAACGGCGGAATTCAATGAACATGGTGAGTTAATCGGTATAGAGATTATAGAGGCAAGCTCATTCATTCGAGATTCCATTCTGGAATCCGTGCAAGCAAAAGTGTTGAATTTTCCGCGAGAGGATATGACGCTGCACTTGGGCGGTGCTTCTGTTTAAGCGGTTTGTCAGGATCGCCCCGAAGACTTACTGAATCAATTCAGGCTTCTTTCATGATGGTTATGACCCGAGCGTCCATGCAGGTGCGGGTGAAACCGTTCATCGGTTTCTGATCACCGTTTTCATAAAAAGCCAACATCAGCCGGTTGAACTCCAATTGCCTTTTTGCGGGAATATTGATGGCGGGATATCCATTCGATAACAGCAGCCCGTTCATCATGAAACGGCCCATGCGTTTGTTGACATCGTAGAAAAATTGGCATCTGGCCATTGTCAGAAATATATGGATCGCCTGATCGTAGATATCCGGCATCGCCAGTGAATTTTTGACCATTTCTTCAAACAAACCCGGCAATAAATCCGCTTTCGGCGGCAAATACGCCGTGCCCGCAATGGTGACCCCGCCGGAACGAAACTTACCCCATTCCAGAGCGTCTTCCTTGGCTGCCACCCGGTGAAGCGCGCAGGCTTTTTCCTTTGTAACGTCAAACCGATCCTTTTCGACCCACTCGAATAAGGTCCGCCAGGCGATCGCTTGGTTAAGGGCCACTTGTTGATCCGTCAATTTGTGCCCGCCGACGGTGATGCCCTCCAATAACGTCTGTATTTCCGGTAAGGTAAAATTGATGCCCTCAAGATTGACCGCATCGCAGACGAACTCGGCTAGTTGGCGCTTGGCGAGCATCAGCGCTTTCGCTTTATTGGGTTTCATGTGCCAATGCGTGTCTTTCATCATCCCCCCGATCCGTTCGCGTCCGGCCGTTTGCGTTCATAAAAATGTCACAATTTTTTAACCACTTACAATAATGGCGGCATGCAATCAAGTGTGAATATAATATCGGTTTGAACTTGTTGACGGCAAAGCCGCTTCATCATGCAGATTTGGGCGCCAGGCATAATAAACAGTAACCCATCGACATACGCTAAGATAAGCATCCAAAAGAACTTCCCGCTCTTGGGGGGAGAGAATACACTTGTCGAATAATTTGCCGACTGACACCCCTTGGCTCCGAAAAAAACGGGGATTCCCTACCGTGGCTTAGGCGGAAAGGAATCCCCGATATGTTATATCCGCTAATGGGGTTATTCAGCCACTGAAAGCCCACCGGTTCAGATTATGCTACTGAATCCACGTAGTCGGCCGCACTTTCGCCGGCAATTCGTCCGCTGTTGATGGCAAATCCCATGGAATTCCCCGGCAGGATGAAGGTGTAGCTGTCGGCATGGATGGCATTGGCATCCGTGCCGGCGGCATAGAGACCCGGGATGACATTGAATTCCTTATCTTCAACTTCCGCTTTGTAGTTGATCTTGATACCGCCCAAGCTGCCGAAACCGCTCAGCGCCAATTTGCCCGCGTAGAATTTCGGCTTTTTAATCGGTTTCAAAAAGGTATAGTGCTTGTTGAAGAGCGCATCCCGGCCGGCGCAGGCCTTGTTGTACTCGGCAACCGTTTTTAACAGATTTTCCGTATGGATACCCGCTTTTTCCGCAAGCGCTTCGATGGAGTCGGCCGCAAAGAAATCCTCGCTTCCCGCTGCCAGCGCTCTTTCCAGCTCATCGTCGAAGCCGCTCGTGTCTTCCACGGGGATGTCGTAACAAATCTGATCGAACCCGTTCTTCTCATAATGGCGCTTGGTCGCCTCGTCAAAGATCATGAAGGCGCAACGGTTTTTCTGCCGGGAAATGGCGTTGCCGGCGAAGGTGTTATTCTGTATCACCTCTTCGTTGAAGAAACGCTCGCCATTGAGGTTCACCAGGAGATTGGGCTGGCGGAAGACCGCGTCCAGGTTCCAGAATTGGTCCTGCCGCGGCACGGCGCAGTAGATTTCCAGAATCATATGCGTTTTGGCCGCTCCCGCTTCCCAGGCCATTTTCAGTCCGTCGCCGCTGATTCCCGGTATCGTGAAGGAAAAGATATCTCGGCCCCACTCCAATCCGGTAATTTCTTTTATCATCTCGACATTGCCGCCGAACCCGCCGGTGGCGACCACGACCGCCCGGGTGTTGGCCTGGATCGTCTCCCCTGCGGCGTCCGTGGCGTGAAGACCGACGATTTGGCCATTTTCCTTGAGGATCTTTTTGACCGGTGTGCTGAGATAAAACCGCACCCCCAGTTCCTTTGCCCGATCTGTCAACGCCTTGAAGATGATCGCACCGCTTCCGTGCCCGGCTTTGTGGGTCCTCAGGATGTGCCATGTCGGCTGGGACTTCGGAAAATGCGGCGTTGCCTTGAGCCATTCCACCCCCATGTCCTCCAGCCAGTCGATCGTGTTGCCGGACTTGTCGATAAAGGCCCGGACCAGTCTGGCATCGGTCATCCAGTGGTTGAAGTCCATATGAATCTTAAACGCCTCATCCCGGGTGAGCCCGATGGCCTGCCGTTTTTGCACTCTGCTTTCGACGCCAAAGGGTCCCATGGCCATGTTGCCGCAGCCCCCCGTAACGTTGGATTTTTCAAACACCACTACGCTCGCGCCCTTTTCGGCCGCCGCCACCGCGGCTGCCAGCCCCGCGGGACCGCCTGCAATTATCGCAATATCCGCTTCCACCTGTTTCATCTTCTTATCTCCTTTTAAAAAAGTTGGACTGCATGAAGCCATGCAAAGCCCTTTGCCTGACTATCGTTTTATCGGTATTGATCATCGTTTCGGCCAATTTCCCACGGCAGGCAGGCTGCGCCAGGGTGTTTTTGGAAGAGCGGCAGGCTGTTTGAGCGACAGCGAGTTCCTGCCGGTCTGGAAAAAATATCCTGGCGCGGCCGATGGAATGATCAAGGCCGTTTTCTCCAACTGCCGACCGGAACCGGCTCCGCGGGGGTCCTGGGTTTTACGCCGCCGGCTTTGATCACAGCGCTATATTCGGCCGGGCAAATTTCAAGACAAACACCGCATTTCATGCACGCCTCCGCATCGATTACATGAATCATTCCCTCGTCTCCGGCAATCGCCTCTTCCGGACAGCGCTCCTTGCAGCGCCCGCAGCCCCCGCATTTCTCCCCCAGAATATGAAAGGTGATGAACTTGCGGCAGACGAGGGCCGGACAGCGTTTCTTCTTGAGATGCGCCTCCAGCTCTTCGCGAAAGTATTTCAACAGCGTCAATACCGGATTGGGCGCCGTTTGCCCCAGGCCGCAGATGGAACCGGTCCGCATCCCCTCGCACAACTCTTCCAACAGATCGATATCATTGGATTGCCCTTTGCCGGTGGTAATATCCGTCAAAATGGAGAAGAGCTGGGCGCTTCCCTCTCGGCAAAAAGCGCATTTACCGCAGGATTCATGCTTGCTGAAGGAAAGACAGTCTCTTGCCAGCGCCACCATGCAGGTGTCGGTATCGATTACCGTGATGCGCCCCGAGCCCATGACGGCCCCTGCCGCGGAAAGAGATTCGAAGTCAAGCGGCAGATCGAGGGCGCTGTTCGGCAGGAACCCCCCTGTCGGACCGCCGATCAGCACCGCTTTCAGCTCGCGGCCACCGGAAACGCCGCCGCCCATTTCCTCGATGATCCGGCGAAGCGTCGTTCCCATTTCCACTTCGATGACGCCGGGATCGGCGACCGGTCCTGTCAGGGTCAGGAGCTTGGTTCCGAGACTCTTATCCGTGCCGAAGCCGCGGTACCATGCGGCGCCTTTCTGCAAAATCGCCGAGACATGCGCCAGGGTCTCCGCGCTGTTCACGCAGGTCGGTTTTCCGTTGAGTCCTGAAATCGCAGGGTAGGGGGGCCGGATGCGGGGCATGGGCCGCTCTCCTTCCAGCGCCCGAATCAGTGCCGTTTCGACACCGCAGACAAAGTCGTTCGTTCCCTCGAAGATCTCGATTCTGAAGCTGAAACCGGACCCCAGGATATTGTCTCCCGTCAATCCCAGGGCTTCGGCCTGCCGCAGCGCGCTTCGAACCCGATCGATACCTTCGGGATGGTTTCTGTTGAGGAAGAGGATGCCCCGGCCGGCGCCGATCGCATAGGCGCCGATCAGCATGCCTTCCAGAACCGTGTAGGGATCGCTTTCCAGCAGCATTCGGATCGATTTGGCCTCGGGGTCCCCTTCCGCGCCATTTGTGATGATGAATTTTTCATCTCCCGGCGCCTCACGGCAGGCCCGCCATTTCGTCGCCGTCGAAAATCCAGCGCCGCCGCGCCCCCTGAGCCCGGAATCCGAGATTTCGGAAATCACGGCTTCGGGAGACATTTCCAGCGCTCTGTTAAAGCCGCTATAAAAGCCGTTGGCGATTCCAACCTGCATTTTCTTTTCCGTAAGCATGAAATTCATCCTCATTTTGTCATCGTTATGTCGGTGCGGCGCTGACAATTCCTTGCCGAATCATGCCCGATCAGCTGGGAAAATCGCCCCAGAATTTCTTTTCCGTGATCCGGGTTCTCAAATCACACTGCAGGCAGCGTTGTGATTCCTTGAGCGCCATTTCTTCATCAATGCAAGCGTCCAGCGCATCGAAGTTGGTAATGCGACGCCCCGGTCCGGCGGCGGCGTTTTCGGACCGGTGCCGTTGGGCAAAGCCCTCTTCGCGGCCGATATGGGGGCTTGGCTCATCGTTAGGGGCGAGTTGCTCGTCGATAATGCCGTTTCCCCCTAAGTATTGATCGATGCCGACAGCCGCCTTTTTCCCGGCTGCTATTGCTGCGATGACCGAAATGGTTCCGGTAACGATGTCTCCGGCGGCAAAGATGGCGTTCTTTCCGGTTCCGAGAGTTACCGGGTCAACCGTTATACTGTTTCCCCGGCCTGCCGGCAAATCGAAGGTATCCGTCTGTCCGGGGCGTTGGCCGACGGCAAAGATGACGGTATCCGCCGGAAGGATGTGCTCGGATCCGGCAACGACATCGATAATCGCCTTCCCGGTTTCATCAAAGGAAAAGGATGAGACATCCTGGCATCGCACCCCGGTTACGCGCCCGTTTTCGCCGGTTATTTCCAAAAAGGTCTTGGACGGATGGATTCGGATGCCCTCCTCTTGCCCCTGAGTGATTTCTTGCGGATCGGCGGTCATCTTCTCTCTGGATTCCAGGCAAGCGATATGGACTTCACCGGCGCCGAGCCGACGCGCAACGCGGCCGCAGTCGAAGGCCACGTTTCCGCCACCGAGCACGACCACGCGGTTGCCCACGGCCACCTTGTCCCCGAGTCGCACAGCTCTCAAAAATGCGATGTTGATCCAGACGCCCTCAAACCCGGCCCCGGGGATCGGTAACTTTATTCCCTGCTGAGCGCCGACCGCCACAAGAACCGCATGGTGGTCCGCCAGGAGGTAGTCCAGACCCTCCACACGGGTGCCGGTACGGATCTCCACGCCGATCGCTTCAATTTCTTGGATTTCCCGGGAAACGATCGCTGTCGGCAGCCGGTATTCCGGAATACCGAAGCGCAACATTCCCCCGGGAAAAGGGAGTGCCTCATACACGGTAACCTTGTGCCCTTGCTTTGCCAGATAATAAGCGGCGGTCAATCCTGTCGGCCCGGACCCGATCACGGCAACCCGCTTGCCGGTCGGCGGCAACTGCCGGGTACGTAGCTTCCATTGTCCGTCGTCATGCTCGGCGGCGAACCGTTTGAGTTCCCGGATGGAAATCGATTCGTTCACCTCTTTCCGGCCGCAAGCCGTTTCGCACAGATGGTTGCAGATATAGCCGAGCACCAACGGGAAAGGGACCTTTTCCCGGATCACCGCCGCGGCCAGCGCCGGTTTGCCCTCCCGGATCAGGCGGATATAGCGGGGAATGTCGATGTCGGCGGGGCAGGTGGCCCTGCAGGGAACCAGCGCCTCTTTTCGGGCAATTGCGGCCGGCAGGACGCCCTCCTGGTACCGCAGTGCGCCGGTGGGGCAGACTTCGACACAGGCGCCGCAAAATCGGCAGCCCACATCGGCCAAAGGTAGTCCCCCATTCGTGCCGATTACCGTTTCGCCGTTTTGCTTGTCGTAGTCGAGTACCCGGACACCGCGCAACTCCCGGCAGGCGCGTACACAGCGGCCACACAGAACGCACCGGCTCTGATCTTTCAGGAATAGCGGATTGGAGCTGACAATCGGCGTCGGTTTGAACCGTTTTCGGAGCCGGCCGCCGCTCACGCCCAGAAATTGGGTCAGCGACTGAAACTCGCACTTGCCATACTTGGGACAGGTCGAGCAATCCGCCGGATGAATCGAAAGCAGCAATTCCGCGGCAAGGCGGCGCATCTGTTCCACCCGGGCGGTTTTGGTTTTCACGACCATCCCTTCTCGTGCGGGGGTGCTGCAGGCCGTGACAAGGTCCGGATGGTCATCGACCTCGACAACGCACATCCGGCAGGCGCCGATGGGTTTCAGGTCCGGGTGATGACAGAGGTTTGGAATGTAAATTCCCGCTGTCAGAGCCGCCTCCAGGATACTGCGTCCCACGGCGGTTTCAATATCGCGCCCGTCTATCGTTAGGGTGATCGTTTTCATCATTGGTCGAAGCTCTTATCAGCCGGCAAGGCAGGAAAATAGTATGTTGTTCGGAAGTGACCATCAATAAACATGACTGACCCGTCAGCCATATATGCAATATTACTCTTGACGATGATGCCTGTCAAACTATTTTTTCATTCATGACGGGTGACCGGTGCATGGCCGGTTTGTTACGGCCGTGAAGGAAAGAGAACCCTTTGACGATTGACAGATCGTATGGGAAAAGATACCCTCACAGCGATGACTGGCCGGTCAGTTGACGGTCAATAAGTGACGCGAGGGTCAATGATCCATCTCAACTATGGGGTTCAAGATGCAGTCAGTGCAGGGTTCAACCGGAAACCCCCTTAAAATTGCAGACTTATGCGTTTTAACGGGAATCAGCAAACCGACGATTATCCACTATATTAAACTGGGGCTGCTGCCGCCGCCGTTGAAACTCAGCTCGAACCGGCACGTTTATGATGAAACGCACCTGAAAACCCTGCTGATGATCCGGCGTTTCAGAGAAGAAGAAAGTCTTTCCCTCCCGGAAATAAAAACCGCCCTTGCCGACGGTCGAATTCCGAATAAGACCAAAAAAAGACAGGGAGTGCCCCTTTCAAACGGAACGGGTTCCCCTTCGGAAGAACCCGTGAAAAGCAAGCGAGAGCTCATTATCGACAAGGCTCTCAAATTGTTTTCCGTTCACGGATATGAAAATGTCAAGATCAGCGACATTACAGACGCCATCCAGATCGGGAAGGGGACTTTCTATCTCTATTTCACGAACAAAAAGGACTTGCTTTATGAATGCTTCTCGGCCATCCGGGAGTTGTTGCTCGCGGCGGAAAACGACGTGAGTATTTCGATGGCCGATAGCATCATCACGCGGATGAAAAACCGTTGGGGGGCGTTACAATCCCAGTACCCGCATTTCGGTGGAATTGTGCAGTTGCTTGAGACCACGGCGCATTCAGACGATCCCGCCATTCGAAAAAAAGCGATCGACGCCTACAAATTCATCATTCAACCGCTGATAGACGATCTTGTCGCGACAAGCGGGAAAGGATTGATTCTCCCTTTTGACCCTGAACTCATGGCGTACGCGATTCTCGGCATCTGGGCGAACGTCACCTTTCGAATCAATCAGGATAATGATTACACATATGAAACAGCGGCAAACATAATCGAAGCGCTGATGAAACGAATTCTGATGCCGTCATGCAATGAGAAATCGTGAAAATCAGAATAAAGCAGAATGAAATACAAACGGAAAAAAGGTAAAGGAGATAAACATGAGCATGCCGGTAAGCTATCAATTGACAATAAATACGCCCATGGGAGTGCAAACCCCGATCATGACGATTACCGAAGAAGGCGGCGTTTTCGCAGGGACCATGAGGGGTCCGACGGATGAAGTCCGCCTCGAAGAGCTTTCGGTTGTCGGCGCCGACATCGCGTTTAAAGCGGAAGTTCCCTCGCCGATGGGGAAATTCAAGTTGGCCTTCAGCTGCACCGTGGATGGCGATACGATCACGGGGCAGTGTGCCACGCCCATGGGGGCAATTGCTTTCACCGGGAACCGGCTGTAATTTAGATCGGGAGATAAGCCGGTTGGATGGCGCTGTTGCCGAGAGTGAAAAGGGATTCGAGTAAATTATAAATCCTGTACAAAATAGAACTCAATGGTAATAGGTTTTTCTCAGGGATTCGATCATGGGTTAAACTCCAGTCGGTTTTTGGAGTGGAATCAATGGCCCCTCGTCGTTTCTCTCCCCGACAGCAGCCTTGAAAGAAAAAATTGCGCTGCCAATTATTTTGTAGTAACGTTCCTACAAAATTTAAATGGAGGCGAGATCATGACAACAACCCTGTCGAGCCGCAAGTTTAACCAACATGTTAACGAAGCAAAAAAGGCCGCTAACAAGGGACCCGTGTTTATCACCGATAGGGGAAGACCGGCGCACGTCTTGTTAAATTTCGAGGATTATCAGCGCCTCATCGGCTGCCATAGAAAGATCGCCGATCTCCTGGCAATGCCGGGTATCGAAAACGTTCCCCTCGAAATTCCAAAAATGCGCGACCTTGCCAATCCGGCGGACCTCTCATGATGTTCATCCTCGATACGAATGTCGTGTCCGAGTTGCGGAAAGTTCGTTCGGGTAAAGCCGACGGGAACGTCGCAAGGTGGGCCGATGGAGTGTCCGCCAATGATTTGTATCTGTCCGTAATCACGATCCAGGAGCTGGAAATCGGCGTTCTCCTCTCCGAGCGTCGAGACCCGGCGCAAGGCACTCTGCTCCGCGCCTGGATGAACAATCACGTCATACCGGTATTCGCCGGCCGTGTCTTGCCAATCGATACCGCAGTCGCGCAACGTAGCGCGAAACTGCACGTGCCGGATCCTCGTCCCATCCGAGACGCTTTAATAGCAGCCACCGCGCTTGTCCATGGAATGGCGATCGTAACGCGGAATGTGAGTGATTTCGAGCCAACCGGCGTGCATATCATCAATCCTTGGGAATCATTGTAGAAATTTTGAGGCCTCGCAGATCCCGATTTAGAGTACCCCGCGGGCTTGGGGATGTGAAGCTCAGTTCCTCGCGTATCCTTCCCTGACGGCGTTTTCCATGTCGGCCACCTCGTCATCCGTCAGAAATCCGAAATGCGATCCCCTTTTGCTCGCCGAAAGACGACCGTTGTTTTGCAGGCAGAGTTGGATAAAGAGATCGATAAGGCGGTCGGGCATGTCCACGATTTCCTGAATCGCCTGCTTGGTGTTGTCGTAATTTAAAAGGAAATCGAGTTCTTCCACCAATTCGTGCTCGATGGAGAGGTTGACGAAATCGTATAACGCCTCCGCTTGGGCCGTCATATCGATATACCGGTACAGTCGTCCGGTCTCACCTGAAACGGTCATTCTCCCGAGATCGTCCAGGTCGTATTCAACCAGCCGCATCAGCGGGTTTGAAAACGTCTCCAGGGAATGATCGTAAAGCGCCGGGTTTTTCAGCATGGCGGCGGAGACCGGGACCATGAGTCCTTTCGGGATCGCGCCGCGCAGGAACAGGATGTTGTGAATGAGAAAACGGTGAATTCGGCCATTGCCGTCCTCGAAGGGATGCATGAAGACGAAGCCGTATGAGATGGCGGCAGCATGGATAATGGCGGGTACCGCACCGTCTTTCATCACCTGGTGGGCGGTGAGCAGGCCCTCCATCAGTGCGGGGAGATCGTCGGGCTTCGGGCAGACATAATGAACGAGCTGTTTCTGGTAGGAAATGGTCTGCCCGACGTAGTTCTGGCTTGCCCGGTAGTCCCTATCCTGGAATCGGGGATCGACGATGCGGTTTTGCACGTCGATCAGGAGAGGTTTCATACAAAAGTCCTTGTGCTCAGCCATCTCAAGCAGGCCGATGAATTTCTCTGTCCGGGAGGCGCTTGGCTTGATGTGTTCGATCTCGAATGAGGATTTAGTTTCCTTGTTATAGAGATAGCTCATTGCCCGTCTGAGAAGCGCTGGTGGATAGGAGGTTATGAGCTCTTCGCACCGTTTTTGCAGGTCGATTTCCTCCATGGCGGCGAGTTTGTCGGTGCGCCGGAGGATGGGGCAGAAGGTCCTGCCGCCAAGCAGATTGTCGATGACCCTCTGGCGCTGCACGCGATGGCCGGGCGCTGCGGTGTAATAACGATCCGGCTCAAGCAGCTCGATGTAATTCCCCTTGCTCAGATTCGGTAACGGGAGTTCCCGTCCCGTCAAAAACTCGTAAAGGAACCAGACTCTGCGGGCGTATTTCCCGGTAGGTTTTGAGCTGATCCAGGCCGCTATCTCGTCTTCCTCAACCCCGTCAAAAAGGGCCGACAGCAGTCCTAAGTTGACGCCGTCGTATTTAAGGGCGAATTCCAGATGGTCTCCCGCCCTGTCTCCAGGCCAATAGGACTGGGGATAGACGGATTTCACCTGCCCATCCTGAAGGATTGAGCGCAACGTCCCTGTCGGGCTTACGGAGGACGTGTGCCAGTTCGGCAAAACGCTCAATCCGTACTGCTCGATCAAAAACGCATATCCCGATAGCCGGTTCTGTGTCGTGCCCACTATCATCACACCTCCAAAAATCTTTACGCGTCTCAAAAAATGATTAGGATGGGCCTTTAATCTAAAAATATAGTTACATCGGTGGAAATTTTCAATAGAATTGTTTGGGTGACTCTCGCGTTCGGGTTCGAGAAGAACCCTGTCCAATTTCGAGTTCTTTTGCGCCAACAAAAAAGAGATCGCCTCATCAAGTGATTTATCCGAGCTGGTCGAAACGAAACATAGTTCGGTCAGAATCCTGAAGAAGGCAGTTGGGTAACCTTAAAAGCTGTAATCAAATTTTTCCGCGACGGCATTCAGTTATGGAATCCGGGCGATGTCTTTGGAGATGATTCGCGGGTGTTTGAACCGGGAGAAATGAAAGTCAGAAACCCTACCATCGCCATGGCGATGCGCGGATTGCCATGTGCGAGCAGGCAGTCACGGGATTACGCATGATGCGAGAGGAGTGGCGGAAACTCGGTCATCCGGCGCCCATCTGCAAAAACGATTGCGCAGAGAAGGCCTTTGAGCTTTTTATTCCTGAATTGGACAAAGAGGTTGACATGGCCTCGGATCTCACCAAGGCCATGTTAGGCTTTTCCCCGCTCCAGTTCCTTAACGAGCGCTGAGAGGACCTCGGAAGCCTTTCCCTGAAAGAAATAATCCGTTATGGCGGATGTAAACGGTGTCGGTGAAAGGTTGATCTTTATTATTGTTGAATCTTTGGAAGCCGCTCGGAAGGGGATATCGGCAGCCGGATAAACAAGGCCCGACGTCCCGGCAATCATCAGATATTACGTTTAGCACCTGGTTGTAATTGTTCAAAGTCCACTTCATTCGATTCAGGATGCCCAAGGGTTCACGATATTCATAACTTCATTTGGTCAAATCCAGTTCAAGGTCCATAGCCTTTGACAGATCGATCGGATCGCGGTTCGGTCCGAATCTTCGAACCTGGCCCACCGGTTCGAAACCGATTCTGCGCCAGAATGAGAGCGTGGGATAAAAAGAAAGGGCCTCATCGTCCATCATGGCGCGAGCCGTCACCTTTGTCCAGCCGTTTTGTCGTGCCCAGTTAATCATGTATTGAATCATTAACACCGATAAATTTCGTCCCCGAAACCGCTGATGAACACTCATGCACCCGATTCGGATTTCTTTTCGTTTCAATTCCGGAAAAGGCAAGGGGAAAGCGGATTCTACCATGGCCAGATCCATATGGCTTTCAGCGCCATATGCCAATCCGCCTGAATAGTGGATGCAAAGCGGTAACCGCGGCAATTCGCAAGCGGGAACGCCGATCGGAAGAAAACCCACTATCGTTTTATTTTCCCAGGCCAGTACAGGACCGATTCCGTATGCCGACAGCAGTTTCCGGTAGTACACGGAATAGAGCGGATTGGGCCAGCATGGGCTCAATTGCCGGCATCCCACGGCGACCGAAACGTTTTTTCTTCGCTCATCTTCACACATGATGTAGGATGCGTCCATAAGCCTTATGTCGATGGCGCAACCGTTGATATCGATCGGCTGTGACTCCATAATTGTTTTATTGTCTTTCTTTGAGTATGCTTTCAGGGGTTTCTTCACCGTAACCGACCTTGTAGATATTACAAAGAAGGCCTGAGAGTTGATACGTTCCCATGGCCGGGCAATGCGGGGGCGCATCGTTGGTCAGCACATTTGCGTTGGATTCCCACACACCGTATTCCGGGCCGGGCATTTCAGGATACCACCAGCCATAGGAGACATGGACTACTCGCGGGTCCTGGCGGGTCAGCTTGGCTTTCTGCTTGATCCGTCCTCTCGGGGATTCGATCCAGACCCAGTCTCCTGAATGAATTCCCAGACGTTCGGCGGTTTCATGGTTGATTTCGACCAGCGGCCAGGGATGCCGGCTTCGCAAGGAAGCGATGTTGCGATATTCCGAATTGAAATACTGCTGTATTCTACCGCCGGTGGATAAGACGTAAGGGTACTTTTTGGCAAGTTCGGGTTGGCTGAAAGGGCTTTCAGGTGGCTCACTGTAGTGGGGAAGGGGATCATACCCCAGCTTTTCAGCGATGCTGCAATAAAGCTCCACCTTTCGGGATGGGGTAGAAAATCCGATGCCGTTGGTTTCATATTTCTTATACCGTACCGGTTTACCGATATGTCCCATCTCCTTTAGCTCTGAAAACGTAAGCCCCAGGGGAGCCAATTGGGTATCGAGGAGCACTTCTAGTGATTCGGTGCCGGCCGAACAATCCAATCGTCGGGCAATCTCGATCATCACTTCTTCGGGTTGCTTGCACTCTCCGATCTGAACGATTTTCTGCTGCGCCATTGCGATATTGTTTGCAATCAATGGAACCGCGGAGATGCCATCCGCCTCGAGCCAGGTGGCTCCCGGCAGAATCAAGTCGGCAACGGCGGCTGTCGGGGTCATGAAGAATTCCATTACGGAGAGAAAATCGAGGCATTTGAGGGTCTCATGGGTTTGCCGGGTGTTTGCAAAGGATACCAGGCCGTTGTTGCCGAAAAGGAGAAAGGCCTTGACGGGGTAAGGCTCAGCGGTCCGCATGGCCTTGAATAAGGTATGGATATTTGCCGATTGCAGCGGGGAATGTTTGCTGCACAGCAGGCGATAGGCGGCTGCGCCCATACGTTTATCCTTGGTATCTTCGGACAGGTGATCAAACAATAGATTCACTTCGTTGAACGAGTGCTCGCCGAGGATGTTTCCACCCGGGATATCGATATTGCCGGTCAAAGCCGGCAGGATGCCCACAGCCCTTGCATTCTGAAATGCGTTTGTATTATGTTCCAGCGCATTGCCCCATGTCATGGCCGCGGGCTTGGTGCCGGCATACAGTCGTGCGGCGGCCCTGATTTGTTCGGCCGGCACCCAGCAAATCTCCGAAGCCTTTTCCGGCGTATATTCCTGAACCCGTTCTTTCAGCGCTTCAAACCCGACGGTCCAGTTTTCGATAAATTCTCTGTCATAAAGTTTCTCCTCGATAATGACATGACCAAAGGCCAATGCCAGCGCCGCGTCGGTGCCTGGTCGCACTTTCAGCCAGATATCCGCCATTTTAGCCATTTGCGTTTCACGGGGGTCGATCACGATAAGCTTCGGTCCTTGTTTCAAACAATTCTTTACCCTGAACTGACTCTCCGCGTCCGGTCCGGAAATGTTAGGATGTTTCCCCCAGCACAGCAGACATTTGGGGTGGGCTACACCGTTATATCCATAATCACAGACAATGAGATCGCCGTATGTGACCCCGGAGGCGATAATGCGGGGTATGAAGCACTGAGCCGTACCCGGCTCGACCCAATTGGGCGTTCCAATGGCATGGGCAAACCGAAGTACATGTGAGAAGTGATAGCGCCCGGTTCCGTGGCCCACGGCTACGGTTTCGGGACCGTACAGGTGCTGAAGTGTTTTGATCTTTTGGACCAGGATATGGTAGGCCTCTTCCCAGGTGATTTGTTTCCATTTTCCCTCGCCCCGTTCACCGATTCGTTTCAGGGGATGGGTGATGCGGTCAGGATGATACAAATGCTCAATGCTCGCCAGGCCTTTGGGGCAGATTTTCCCTTGACTGGCCGGGGAATCGGGATTTCCTTCGATTTTTACCACTTTTCCGCTTTTTACATGCACAAGGACTCCGCATCCTCCATGGCACATCCGGCAGGCACTCTTGAACACAGTATCACTGGACATTAATCCTCCTGTTCAACCTTGTAGACTTTACATAGCGAACTGCGCAGACTTTCAGAGCCGGTTTCCGGATCATATCCGGCCTTGTCTCCCAAAAGAAGGTTCACGTTGGATGTTTTCCATCCATATGCAGGGGGACCTTCTTCGGGAAACCACCAGGCATGCTGTGCGCTGACCACATCGGCAGCGATCCCGTCAAACAGCCTTGCCCGCATTTGAATGCGGTTTTCAACGGTCTCAATCCAGACCCAATCCCCTTCTTCGATATTCAAAGATTGCGCTGTATCCGGATGGATTTCCACTATCGGGTCTGGGTTGATTTTCCGGAGGGAGCGGATCTGACGTCCTTCGCTGACAAAGTAAACCTTGCTTCGAGCGCCGGTGGTCAATATTAAAGGATATTCCGCCGCCACTTCAGGAGAGGATAGGGGAGAAAGGGCGGGTTCTCGATACACCGGAAGGGGCGATAACCCCATGGCCTCGGATATGTCGCTGTAAATTTCAAATTTCCCGGAGGGCGTTTCAAATCCGCTTTCTTTATACTTGTAATAGCGCATTTCACCTTGAAGCAACCCGCGAGAACAAAATTCCTCAAAGCTCAGTCCGCTGTCTTTCAGAGACCATTCGAGATATGCATGATAGTCTTTCCAGGGAAAGGCGAATTCCAGGTCGAGGCGCTTGGCGAGTTGAAGAATCACCTCCCGGTCGTCCCGGGCTTCACCGATTTGGGCAACCTTCTTTCGGCCCAGTGTGCACCAGATCTTGTGAAGATTGACGATATCATCGGTTTCGAGCCACGTGGCGGCGGGAAGCACGATGTCCGCGAGCGCCGCCGTCGGCGTCATGAAAAAATCGGACACGACGGTAAATTCAAGATGTTCCCGCAAGGCCTTTTCGATTAGAAGCGGGTGGGTCTGGGACAAAAGCGGATTGGACCCGGCGATCCACATGGCGCGGACCCTGTATGGCGATCCGGTGACAACGGATTCCCAGAAAGTCGGCGGATGGATGGCTTTTTCCAAGGGGAATTTCCCCATGGTGACGGCGCGGTTTCTTTTTTCCGGCGGAAGGAAATGGGCGCCATCCTGATCGGGACTCATGAAGATGGATTTCTGATGAACCCCCGTTGGAGGCACCCACAGGGCATCGCCTCCGGGGCAGTCGATGTTACCGGTAAGTGCCCGCAATATGAGCAGGCTTCGGGCGGTCTGATAACTGCACGCGCTGGCATCGGTTGCACTCCCCCACAGTATGCAGGCGGGAGAGGCGGTGGCATAGGTCCTGGCGGCGGCCCTGATTTCTTCTGGGGGAAGCCGGGTGATGGGCGCCGCCCATTCCGGCGTAAAGGGTTTTATGTGTTCAATCAGCTGATCATAGCCGATTGTGTAATGATAAACAAACTCCTGATCAATCAGGCCTTCCGCGATAATGACGTGGATCATGGCCAGCGCCAGGGCGCCGTCGCTGCCGGGACGAAGTTGTAGCCAATGCGCAGCCTCCTTCGCCGGCTTGGTTCGTCTCGGATCGACCACAATTACTTTTTTAGCCGTTTTCAAAGCCCTTTCGATTGTGCCGCCGCACATGCCGTCGGCAGAAGCCGAATGGGTGATGTTGCAGCCCCAAATCAGCATACACTCCGGGTTCTTGCCGCCAAATCCGTAAACATCCGTGACCGGAAGCTGGCCCATCGTGATTTTGCTCGCGGCCACTCTGGGGGCATAACATACATGGCTGACCGACACAAAGTTCGGGGTTCCAAACGCATTGGCAAACCGAAGGGTGAATTCGATGAGGGGCCTGCCGGTTCCCTGAGCAATGGCCACATACTCCGATCCGCTCGCGGTTTTTATTGCGGTGAAACGCACTGCGATTTCGTTAAGGGCTTCATCCCAACTGATACGTCTCCATTTGTTTTCCCCACGCTTTCCCATGCGTCGCAGCGGATAGAGCAGCCGATCCGGATGGTATAAAAGCGCCGGGGAGGCGGCCCCTTTCGGACATAAATAGCCGCGACTGATCGGGCTCTCGGGATCCCCCGTAATTTTTACGACGCGCTCGCCTTCCATGTGGACCAACACCTGGCATACGCCATGACACATGCGGCAGGCAGAGCGAATGATTCGTTTGTTTTTTTCCATGGCCCATTCTCTTTCGTATGATTGCCGGAATGACGGATAGATTATCGCGCGGTGATGGACTTTGCGAGGATCTTATCGTTTTGCATGTGGACGTACCGCAAACACCCGGCCGTCACGTGAGTGGTCTTTTGAGTTCCAGTTCTCCTCGCCTTCGGTGAAGCTGAAACCGAAGCGCCACGGCGAGGCCTGATCAATTAGCACACCATCGGCGCCTGACCAGGCCCACCAGCCGCTGGTTTTAAAGAGCGGGTCAATATTACGCTTGCCAACACCTTGCTGATAAAGCATCGCCAACTCATCCTGTGACGGCATAGCCCAGCCGCCTCCCGCGACCTTGCATGCGGCGACCCATTGCTCCGCCTGTGCGAAATTTGTATCGCGATCCGGACCGACCAGCCATTCGAGGTCGATTTGTGCATCATAGATCACCCCGTCTGCAAGGCCGGTAAAACGGATTACCATCGGCTTGGGAACCATGCTGGTTTCGCCCGGAGGGGCGCTATCTATCGCCACGGCGGTATTGGCGGTTGATGTTTCCGACCAGGGCTTCAGATGATACGCGGAGGAAGGGAACAAACCGGTCAACCGAAACGAACCGTCCGCTTTGGTAACCGTTTCAAGCTGCTCATATCCTTTAACAGGTCGAACCTGCGTGGCGATGATTTTCATTCCCCCAACCGGTGTTTCCTTCCCGTCCACAAGTTTTCCTTCAACTGCTGCTTGCTTGTTGCCGCATGCTGCGAGGCACAACACCAGCACCATCATCCACACCCACTCCAATCCGTGCTTTTTCATGACGCTCTCCCCCGTTCGTTATGGTTATGTTGAACCGCTGCAAATCGGTATCTGGACTCATAAAGATGGATTTCTGGTGAACCCCCTTCGGAAGGACCTAAAGGACATCGCCGCCCGGGCCATTGATGTTGCCGATAAGCGCACGCAAGATGAGCAAGCTTCGGGCAGTCTGATAATTGGACGCGCTGGCGTCTGTTGCACTGCCCCAGAGCAAGCAAGCGGGAGATGCGGTGGCATAAGTCTTGGCGGCGGCCCCTTTCGGACATAAATAGCCGCGACTGATCGGGCTTTCCGGATCATCCGTAATTTTAACGACCCTTCCCTCTTCCAAATGGACCAATACATGACAAACGTCATGGCACATGCGGCACGCAGATCGGATAATTTGTTCGCTTTTTCCCACAACCCCCCCCCCCATCTTGATTCATTCAGTCGACTATGTACCACTCGGCAAGCCTTTGATATGGTGCCATTCAAACTACAGAAACCCGATCCTCTCGGCTTCTTCTTTCAGCGAATCCCTAAAGTCGGGATGCGCTATAGCGATCAGGCTTTGTGCCCGCTCCTTGACCGTTTTCCCACGAAGCCAAGCAGCGCCGTATTCCGTTACCACATAATCGGTGATGCCCCGGTGCAGGGTAACCGGGGTGCCGGGGGGGGGGATGGCGATAATGGAAGACTTGGTTCCGCCCTTTGCGGTCGATCGGCAGGCGATAAAGGATTTTCCCATGCGGTCATAGGCTTCTCTGGCGCCCATGGCAAAGTCCAACTGGCCGCCTGTTCCCGAAAATTGTGCGGTTCCGATGGCTTCGCTGAAAACCTGCCCGGTGAGATCCACCATCATACAGGTGTTGATGGACACCATTTTCGCATTTCGACGCACGACTGTCGGATCATTTACCCAGTCACCTCTTAAAAACAGCACGGACACATTATTGTCAGCCCATTCGTAAAGCTTTTTCGTGCCGAATGCGAAGGCGCAGACCGTTTTCCCTTTGATAAGCGACTTCTTCTTGTTGGTGACCGCGCCGCATTCATAAAGCTCCATCATGGAGTCCGTAAGCATTTCCGTATGTATTCCGAGGTCCCTTTTCCCCGTGAGGCATTTTCCGACGGCGTTGGGAATATTGCCGATGCCGAGCTGAATGGTGGACCCATCGTCGATGAGCTCGGCGATGTGCCGTCCTATGGATAAATCCGCAGCCTCCGGAGGAGGAGCGTCAGGGATAATGGGTGGCATGTGGTTGTTTTCAACGAAATAGTCCACATCATCAATGTGAACCTCGGTATCGCCGAAAATCCTTGGATTGTTCTCGCTGACCTCCAGGATGACCAGGTCCGCGTTCTCAATCATGCTTTTCTCATAGACAACGCTCAGCCCCAAGGAGACGAAGCCGTGTTTATCCGGAGGGCTGCACGAACCGAAAAATATATTCGTCTTGCGGGTTCTCACGTGATCCGGCGCAATGGCGTGGAGCATATTCGGCTGATAAAAAATGTTCCCGGATTTGTATTCAAGGGCCGCCCGGGTGGCCGGGCCGTGAAAATAACTGCACAGTTCGAAGCGGCCTTTCATGGCCGGGTTCATGAAGAACTCGTAGGGTTTAACCGTTATGGTGAAAAAGACCTTAACATTTCGGACCCTGTGCGCGATGGTATGAAGATGATCCATCAGTCCATCTGGTACGGAAACTTGCCCGACCACAACCACCATGTCGGTTTCAACTTTTTGGATAGCCTCCTCGATGGAGATCACTTTTTTTTTATATTCGGTAGTGTGTGCTTTCATGAAATATCCTGATTCTCAATATTGCGGGCAGCCCGGTTGCGCCTGCAAGCGATGTTTTGTATATCCGGCCGAAACACCTGTGAAAGGCGTTCAGAGGGTTCATTCCCAATTGTTCCTTCAACAAGGCGAAAAATCTGATCAAATATCCGGCGCAATTGAATTCCGACCTTAAAATACAATATGACCAAATATTCATTATGCTAAATAAATGGAAAGGATGCGTATTGTCAAGCAAAAATTTGCGAAAAATTTCATTTTTATTTCGAGTGGTTGCTTTGCCTAAAAGAAACTAATGAAGGCCGATGCGACACACCGTAATGTAGAAGAAAAACAATCCGTTCCGGTAAATCTGAAAAAACTTGTTGTGAAAATAAAATGATACGATACAACATTCTCTCCAACCGGGCTGGGCGTTTGAACTTATGAAAGTTTCTTTCCCCATTTTTTTATTGACTTGACTGGAAATGCATAGTAGCTATTTAATGTAAATGACCTAATAGTCACAAAGTACTTTTTATCCGGGAAATATTCATTTACGGAAAGTGGAGTGGCGGTCATTAAACGAAAGCGACACGTTTGCCGCCATGCTTATCCGGGAAATGTGCCACTTGCCGTGATAAGATAGGGATCGCAACCATTATCAAGGCAACTCATTACGATTCGTGGAGATAAAAAAATGTACACACTGGGAGATGTACCGAGGAAAGGGGCCACCTTATTTCCCGACAAGGTGGCGATGATTTTTGGAGATACCCGTATCCGTTACCGGGAGCTGGACGAGAGGGTCAACCGGTTCGCCAACGCGCTGTTGGGACTGGGATGCCGGAAAGGGGATCGCATCACCATCCTTGCTGAAAACACGAATAAGTATATGGAGATTTATTTCGCCGCCGCCCGAGCGGGTCTGAGTGCAACCCCTCTTAACTTTAGACTTTCCGATCCGGAACTGATTCACATTATCAACGACTGTGAAGCAAGTGTTTTTCTAATCGGAGACGGGTATGAAAAACGCGCCCTGGCCATGAAGAAGGATCTGAATTGTATTCGGACCTGGATTGCGATCGACAATCGGGAGGATGCCTGCCTTTGCTATGAAGAGCTGATAGCGGCCGCGTCGGCAGCCGACCCCGAAGTCCCGGTGGACGAAAACGATATGGCGATCCTCATGTATACCGGGGGGACCACCGGTCTTCCGAAAGGCGTCATGCTGTCGCACCGTAATCTCTTGACCGCGGCCTATGGGCTTATCATGTGTTATTCATTCAGCCACCGCGATATTCAATGTTTCATGATGCCGCTTTTTCACATCGCGCTTTGGCCCGTTCTTTGCCTCTTGATGGTCGGCGGAACAATCGTAATTCTGCCGAGGGCGGATGTTCAGGAGGCCCTAAAGACGATACAAACTGAAAAATGCAATAAAGTACTTCTCGTTCCGACCCTGGTGGGATGGATGATGAGCGCTCCGAACTTAAACGATTTCGATCTTTCCAGTCTTTGCGCGATTCAATATGCGGGTAGCCCCATGCCTGTCGAATTGCTGAAAAAGTGTATCCGGAAATTCGGCAATATTTTTATGCAGGGGTATGGGTTGACGGAAGCGGCGCCGATATTGACCTCTCTGAATCCGGAGGACCACATTTTAGAAGGCCCGAAAGCAAAGAGACTGTCCAGCGTGGGGAAGGAGGGGGTGGTCGTGACGGTCAGGGTGGTGGATGAAAACGATATACCGGTAAAACCGGGGCAGGTGGGCGAGATCGTCGGCAGGGGAAGCAATATCATGCTGGGGTATTGGAAGAACCCCGAACTCACGGCAGCTGCATTGCGGGGGGGGTGGCTGCACACCGGTGATATGGGAACTGTGGATGAGGATGGGTATATCTATCTCGTCGACAGAAAGTCCGACATGATCGTAACGGGAGGGGAGAATGTTTATCCCAAAGAGGTGGAAGATGTTCTTTATCAGCATGCGGATGTACAGGAGTGCGCCGTGGTTTCCGCCCCTGATGAAAAATGGGGAGAACGTGTTCAGGCGGTAGTTGTATTAATGAAGGGAAAGAAGGTTTCGTCGGAAGCGTTGCTGAATCATTGCAAAGTGAGGCTTTCCGGGTTTAAGTGCCCAAAAAGCATCGAGATATGGGAAGAATTGCCGAAAACGGCCGTTGGCAAGATATTGAGAAAAGACATTAAGAAACAGTTCTGGAAAGAACATGACAAATTGATTGGATAGTCGGTAATTACGAGGAGGAGCAATTTAGATGAGTATATCAGAAACGGGTCAATGTGAGTTGTTTACCGATCCCGACCCGGATAAAGCGCGTGAGCATTTTAGAAAAAAGAATCGAAAGATGGTGAACAAGGTCATGTCTCTTAAGGAAGCCGTGGCCCGTTTTGTCCATGACGGCGATTATTTGGCCATCGGTGGTTTCGGAAGCAACCGGACGCCGATTGCGGCCTGTCATGAAATCGTTCGCCAGGGAAGGAAAAACATGGGGTTTGCCGGTCACACCGCAACGCATGACATGCAGATACTCAGCGCCGGCGAGGTTTATGACCGGTTGGATGCCGGGTATGTGGTCGGTTTAGAGGCAAGAGGGCTTTCCGCATGTTCCAAGAAATACGTGGAAAGCGGAAAGGTAAAGGTTACGGAGTGGACCAATTATTCGCTTTCCCTTCGACTTAAAGCGGCTGCCATGGGAGTTCCCTATCTGCCCTCCAGAAATCTGCTGGGAACCGATACCTTTAAGTACAGTGCTGCAAAAATTGCCGAATGCCCCTACACCGGAAAAAAACTGGTCCTTGTGCCCGCCTTGTATCCCGACGTCGCCGTCATTCACGTGCACGAGGCGGATGTGTTCGGGAATTCAAGGTTCAAGGGAATTGCGGTCGCGGACCTGGAACTGGCCGGCGCCGCCAAACATCTCATCATTACAACCGAGCGAATCGTTCCCGCGGAGGAGATTAAACGGGAGCCTTCCGCGACTCGAATTCCCTTTCTTTTAGTGGATGCCGTGTGCGAAGTCCCTTATGGCGCATATCCCGGCACCATGGCATATGAGTATTTCTCGGATGAAGATCACTTAAAGGAGTGGCTTTCAGTTGAAAAAGATGCGGAGAATTTTAAATCGTTCCTGAATCGAAACATATACGGCTGCAAGGACCATGATGAATACATTCGGTTAAACGGCGGAGCTGAAAAGATGCGGGATCTGCGGTCGCGGGAACTACTGCTGCACAAGGAGGGCAACTGATGCCTGCCTATAACAAAATGGAATTGATGATATCGGTTGCAAGCCGTGAGCTATCCGACGGCCAAAGCGTTGCCGTCGGGACAGGCGCGCCATGCGCCGCCGCCATGCTGGCCCAAAAATTATCGGCACCGAACCTGGTGATTATTTTCGAGGCCGGCGGCATAAGCCCGGAACTTCCGGAAATGCCCATATCCGTGGGAGACACCAGGACTTTTTATAAAGCCGCGATGGCCGGGAGTATGGGGGATACAATGGAGTATTGCGCCCGGGGAATGGTGGATTGCACCTTCCTGGGCGGAGCACAAATCGATATGTACGGCAATCTAAATTCAACCGTCATCGGTGATCAGGCTCATCCGAAAGTACGGTTCCCCGGCAGTGGCGGGGCTAATGATTTCGGCTCCTTTTGCTGGCGGATGATGGTGATGACGCCTCAGGATTCCCGCCGGTTTGTGGAAAAGGTCAGCTTTCTGACGACACCGGGCTGGCTCGATGGCGGCCGTTCGCGTGAAAAAGCGGGGTTACCCCCGGGCTCCGGGCCCTACAAAATCATTACCGATATGGCGGTGATGGATTTTGAACCGGAATCGAAGCGAATGCGGGTTATTTCGATCCATCCGGGATATTCTTTAAAGGATGTGCAGGATAATTGCGGTTTCGAGTTGCTGCAAGCAAGCAATATCCTTGAGACGATACCGCCCACGGAACCGGAATTATACACGTTGAGGGAAGCGGTGGATCCGTATCGATATGTGATTGGGCGCTGAATTGGCTGGAGATATTATCACCCGAAGGCTAAATCCGTATGAAATTCCAAAAATTATTTGAGCCGATACGGATCAATCGACTCTCCGTGAAAAACAGAATCGTCATGCCGGCGATAGCGCTTTTTTATACCGATAATTACAGCTTTACCGACCGTTACAAGGCGTTTTACCGGGAAAGAGCGCGGGGCGGCGTCGGTCTCATGTTCATCGGTCCGATAGCGATCGATAAGGTCGGCAGTTCGCCGTTCCTGCCGGGACTCTTTCACGATTCGAAAATTGATTCGTTTCAGGCGTTCATTGATGAATTGCACCGAACGGGCGATACCCGGATCGGGATTCAGCTCATGCATCAGGGGCGCTATGCCTCGAAAAAGCTAACCGGTGTAACGCCCATTGCGCCATCGGCCATCGCGAGCCCGATCAACAACGAGCTGCCGCGTGAAATGACGATAGGAGACATAGAGGCTGTTCAGACGGCCTATGTCGAAGCGGCCTTGCGCGCAAAAGCGGCGGGTTTCGATTATATCGAAATCCTGATGGCGGGCGGGTATCTGGTCGGAGAATTCCTGTCCCCGGTGTCCAACCACAGGAGCGACGCATACGGCGGCACCCCGGAGAAAAGAATGCGCTTCGGTCTGGAAATCATCCGGAAGGTCCGATCGGCGCTCGGCCGGGATTTCGCCCTGGGGATTCGGGTGTCGGGCCAGGATTATGTGAAGGGCGGCAATACGATCAAAGAGTCGTCCCTCTTTTGCATCGAGGCCGAAAAAGCGGGTATTGACGGCATCAACGTCACCGGCGGGTGGCATGAAACCGATGTCCCGCAGGTGAGTGGCGATGTTCCAGACGGGGCTTTTTTATATCTTTCCAGAGCCATCAAGCAGCACGTATCCGTGCCGGTTTTTGCTTCCAACCGGTTGGGTAATCCGGTGTTGGCGGAAAAGGCCTTGCAAGCCGGTTTTGCCGATATGATCTGCTGGGCGAGACCCCTTATCGCCGACCCCGAGCTGCCGGTCAAAATACGGTCCGGCCGGATGAACGAAGTGGTCCCCTGCATTGGCTGCAACCAGGGTTGCCTGGATGCCATCTTTTCCGGCTCGACGGTCTCCTGCACGGTGAATCCGCGGGCGGGGAGGGAGGCGGCGCCTGAAGCGGAAGCGGTAGCGGCGCAGGTGCAAAAAAGAATTTTTGTTGCGGGCGGTGGACCCGCCGGGATGCAGTTCGCGCTGACGGCCGCTCAAAGAGGGCATGATGTCACTTTGTTTGAAAAAGACGAAAAACTGGGTGGACAGGTGAACCTGATCGGGGCCATTCCGGGAAAGGAAATCTACGTCGAAGCTGTCAAGAGTCTTGTGAACCGATTGAAGGGTTCCAGCGTCAAAATAGAGCTGAGTACCCTGTTGACGCAAACGATGATTTTAGAAAAAGCCCCGGATATGCTGATTGTCGCAACCGGCGCCAAACCGGCGACATTGAATCTTCCGGGAATCGATCGGCCTCACGTTATCGACGCCTGGAACGTTCTCGACGGCTCTGTTACGGAAATCGGCAGACGGGTGGTCATCATCGGCGGTGGCGCCACGGGCTGCGAGACGGCCCTGATGGTGGCAAAAATGGGGGTTCCGAGCGCTGAAGCCTTTTCTTTCCTTGCCTATCATTCGGCGGACGATTTAACCCAGCTGCGAAACTTGCTCTACGATAGCGGACGGGAGATCACCATCATCGAGATCGCGGCCCGAGTGGCTGCAACCGTCGGTGCGAGCACGCGTTGGTCATTGCTGAAGAACTTGAGACTTATGGGCGTTCGGTTTCGAACTCGCGCCAAAATAGTGAGTATTGAAGAAAACACCGTACACCTTGAGGCACCGGTCGGAACGGAAGCGATCGCCGCGGATACGGTCATTATGGCCGCGGGATCGGTGCCGGTCAATACGCTTGGAGGAGAGCTATCTTCCGATCAAACAGAGATATTCACTATCGGTGATGCGAAAGTAATCGGCAAGATATCGGATGCCGTCCGGGAAGGCTTCGATCTGGGCCTGAAGGTTTAAGATAATGTGAGAAGCAAGCCCGTTCGAGCATGGTGATGATGAGAACATCACCCTCGTAGGGGCGAACCTATGTGTTCGCCCTCCGTAATTAGGGCAAACGCATAGCTTCACGCTCCGTAATTCTGACCCTTTCAAGTCATCCAACCCATGCTGCCCAAAATAATTTGAAAAACGGTTTCTACTGAAATGGCAATAGCGCTTAATGAATTAACGGTCAATTAGTATTTTAAAAAATATAAATCAATAATATTGGATATGCATCTTAGCCAATATAATTGGGATGAATAAAAAAATTGGGGTGAATAGAAAAAGCGCTTGACATGTTTCCCGCAATTTCAGTAAGCTGAATTAAACAATATGACCAAACAGTCATTACAAACACAAAGCGATTCTATGGTAAAGATAGCGGTAAGGGCCGGATAGTGGATTCTCACATTATAGGCATGAACGGGAAATTGTAAGATATTTACCAGTATGCTTTTGCTGAAACGCATCAAGGAGGTTTGATCATGGGAAAGGGAGATTTTGCGGTCATCGGTACTAGCGAAGTACCGCATGGTATTTTTCCGGAACGGAGCGAGTATGAAATTGCGTATACGGTTGCAAGGGCCGCCGTGAAAGACGCCGGGATTGAGATGAAGGATATTGGCGCTGTTTTAAGCGCGGCACACATTATGGGCAGCGAGTACAATACAGAGATATTCTTCGGACATCTTCCCGAAGCGATAGGCGCCAAGAACGCCAAGTTCTATGCCACGACGGTATCCGGCGGTGGTTCCAGCAGTTCCATCATCAAGACCGCCGCGGGCGTCATCGAGTCGGGAGTAACCGACACAGTCCTTGTAATACATGCGCAGCGATTCTCCCAGTTTTCGGGCAATGAGCAGGCCAAGTATTTTGCCCATGCAGGTTCAAGTCTGGAATGGGAAGTTCCCTACGGCATGACTTATAACGGACTCGCGGCAATGATGGCTAATGCCTATATGGAACACTCGGGCACCTCCATCAGGCAGATCGCGGCCGTCTCTGTTGCCTGCCGCAAATGGGCCTGTCTGCAACCCAACGCGATGTTCAACAAGAAAGAGCTTACCATCGAAGATGTTCTCAACAGCAAAATGGTTGCAGCACCGCTTACCGCATTCATGTGCAACGTCCTTTGTGACGGGGGAAGTGCCTATGTGATCTGCTCGGCGGAAAAGGCACGTAAGATTGCCGAGAAGACAGGCAACAAACCCGTCTACATTCTCGGCAGTGGCTCCCGTTTTTCTCATCGTTTTATCACCAGCGCGGTACCTGATTTCGCCGACATGGGAAAGATGTACAAGTTCTTCACTCCTCCGGCGAACGAAGCTTACAACCAGGCAGGGTTAGGCCCGAAAGATATGGATATTTTTCAGGCATACGGCGCTTATCCTCATCTCGACCTGATTCTTCTTGAAGCGATGGGTTTAGCCGAACCGGGCAAAGCGGGTGCCTTGGTTGAGACGGGTGAAACGAGCCCCGGCGGTAAATATCCGGCCACCACTAACGGCGAGGCATTGAGCTTCGGTCATACGGGAACCGGTGTGGGGTTTTCACTTTGGGTTGAAACGATACGGCAACTCCAAGGTAAGGCAGGAAAGGCCCAGGTTCCGAATGCGAAATTTGCGATCTTTAACAGCGGCGGCGGCGCGTATTCTGATATTCACTATACGGTCCTCGGAAATGAAGTTTCCTAATTGAGGGTATGCAAATGACGATGAAGACAAGATAAGGGAGTAAATTATTATGGATATCAATACGTTGAAAGAAAAACTGAAACTCACTGACGAGGATCTGAAAAAACCTTTGCCGAAAGCCACCAAATGGTCCAAAGCTTTTTGGGAGGGCGCCAAGCAGCATAGACTTCTACTAAAGACATGCAAGGACTGTGGACATATCGATCATCCGCCTTACCTCTACTGTACAAAATGTCAGAGCGACACCCATGAATGGGTTGAGGCATCGGGCAAGGCAACGCTTTACGCCTTTGCAATCAACGAAGTTGGTGTTCCTTTCCCCTTCATACCGGATCTGCCTTACGTGACTGCTATAGTAGACCTGAAAGAAGGGCCGAGAATGATTTCAACTATTGTCGAATGTGATCTTAAAGACATTAGGAACGGCATGAAACTGGAGGTTGTCTTTGATGACGTGTCTCCAGAGTACAGCCTGCCAAAATGGCGGCCTGCGCAGCAGTAGGCCTATGAGTTTTTTACACTAAAAGGGTAGTTGGATGTTAACAAAATCCAACTGCCCAAAACAGAGGATTAATTGCTCTGGGAATTATCACCATGCCCAATGCCTCCAATATTTTGAATCCGGCACAAGGTGAATTCTTGCACGGGGATCTCTGAGTGCGATCTTTTACCTGAAGCGGGGGATGGTAACTTGGGAAATACGCATTCCCTTGAAACTTGAAACTTGAACTTCCGGCCTCGCCGGTTTCGGTCAAAAGCGGAGGACGAGTCATCATGGTAAAACTGGAACCGATTCATCGCTCATTTTTGCTGAAGGAAACCATCCTTGGCGTCGTTATCAACGCAATTATATGTGGGCTGATCACTTTTTTCACGTTTCGTTCCAAGGAGATAATCTTGCTCTGGGGGAAAGACGGGCTGTTTTTCGATCTGATTCCGACGCTTTTCTTTATGACATTTTGTATGACATTGGGGATGACGGCGGCAACCCGTGCCCGCATTCAGAGAGGAAAAGCACCGGCCGCGCCATGGCACCGCAGCGAACATGCCCTTCTCCGTTTTGTTCCGGGCATGTTTGTCATCAGGGCTGTTGTATTCGGCGTGTTAGCGCTCGTGATACTGCTTCCGGCAACAACGGGTTTACTGATGGTATTTGAAGCATTTTCTTTGACCTTTCAGGGGATGCTGCTGTTCAAAACCCTTTTTGGGGCATTGATCGGGCTTCTTTTGACGCCGGTCATCGTTCTTGCGGCGATGGCGGACAAGGGGGGGATTGTATTGCAGCAAGCCCGAGGCGAAGCCGGCTCCTAAAGTGGTGGGGTCAATTTCTGGCAATAGCGAACACCGGACATCGCATCTTTAGCCCAGTAGTCCGCGCCCACATAGCGGCAGACTTTTTCATCCATGAATCCGCCGCCGACAATGGTTTTACAGCTTTTCAGGTCGCCACTCGCCTCCTTCATTATTAAGGCGATCGTTTCCCGGATAACGTCCTGCACGGTGGTCAGCAAGGCCGACATGGCCACGACATCCGGGCGGAAATTCAATGCATTCTCTAAAAAACGGGGAGGGGAAACGTCCACGCCGAGATCCAATACCTCAAAGCCGTGACAACGAAACAGCATCGCAACGAGATTTTTCCCGATGTCGTGAATGTCGCCCTGAACCGTTCCGATCAGAATTCGACCGGAATAGGCGCCTTGAATACGCTCTCGCAGTGCGGGCAACACCAATTCCATTACCTGGCGTAAAATCTCGCCGGCCATCATCAGCCCTGAAATATAGTACCGGCCCGTTTCATAATAATTCCCCACGTCGCGCATGCCGGCTTGGCAGCATTCGATGATTTTCAAAGGGTCAACGCCTCTGCTCATCAGTTCCCGCACCAGGGATAGGGATTCATTTTCCTTCAGGTCCACCAGGAGTTGAATGAGACGGGTGTCGTCGCGAAAAAAATGGGGGGTGGCCGGCATTTTCAGTCTCCTATGGCGTTTTTCCAGACGCCCACCTGGGCGGTAAAATTCAAACGATCGTCGAGAAAAGTGAACCATCCCCAACTGACCTGCCGATCCTGCAAATCGAAAAATGTATGCTCCAGGAGAAAGGCCGGTGTCCCCGTCTCCGCGTCGAGATGACGGGCTTCTTCTTTGTTGAGCGCCGTCACGCGCATTTTAAGTAACCCTTTTT
Source organism: Pseudomonadota bacterium (assembly GCA_043797445.1). Taxonomy (GTDB): domain Bacteria; phylum Desulfobacterota; class Desulfobacteria; order Desulfobacterales; family JAFDDL01; genus JAZDPP01. The sequence continues at coordinate 52,545 of JAZDPP010000105.1, read as the reverse complement.
TAAAACCGGTTTTTCCCGAGCCGGTAAACAATCCTCCTAAGGAGGTCAGATCCAGCTCCGCTTCAACGATGGGCTGACCGGGATCGTAGATCAAATATTGATGATGGTGTAGTAGGGGCGTTTGGTCCCGGCTGATCAGGCGGCGAATATGGATGACGCGCTCGCCTTCGGATACTGGCAGCCTTTCCGCAACGGATCGATCCGCGGAAATGATCTGAGCGAACAACAATTTGACCCGGGTATGCTCCCGATCCTTAAAAATTTTTTGTATCTCATCGAGATGAAAGGACACACCGCTCAGCTCGATGGCTTTCACAAACGTGCCCTTTCCTTGAGTGGTATCCACAACGCCTTGCTCGACGAGAACGCTGATGGCTCTGCGAACGGTCACCGAGCTTACCTGGAATTGTTGGCGCAACTGGGACTCTGAGGGCAATTTGCTGCCGGGTGGATACCGGCCGGAATCCACCTGTGACCGGATGATATCCACGATTTGGGCATAGGCGGGCTGGTACGCCTTTCGGTTGATTGTCAGAGTTTCTTCCATGCGGCTCATTTTCAATTGATTTTGTTTTCCATTTTCTTCCGTCCCACGCGATCGCAATGTGCACTACATATAGGGTTAACCTAATGATGTCAATCTGTGCCGAAACGAAACGCATGCCGGCATGTTTTTCGTTTGCGGTGCTGCAATGGACGTAACTTGCTGAAATATTAGTTAGTAAACTTTTTTGATGCGTCCGGCAATTTATCTGTTGACAGCTTATTATAATATGTGGTTAACGTAAACACAAGTGCGGATCGGCATCTCATTTCACAACGGGGCCCATATGCATCTCTTGGTCGTCACAGGATTCCTAGGCAGCGGAAAGACCACCTTGCTTTTAAAATTGGCCGAACTGGCGCGAGGCTGTGATCGCAAAGTGGCCATTTTAGTCAACGAGATCGGCGAAATCGGTATCGACAACCAGTTAATGCGGCATCTCGGGCACAATGTCTGGGAACTCCTGGGCGGGTGCATCTGCTGCTCGCTGGCTGGAGACGTGATCGGGACGCTTGAAAGGGTTCAGGCCGATTTTGACCCGGATGTTGTTCTTCTGGAACCAACCGGTGCGGCGGACCCCCGAAATCTGATGGCTGTTCTGAACAAGTATCATGGCGTGTATTTTACAAGCCTGACCCGGGTGGCGCTCCTGGATCCCTTGCGGCTTACCATGCTGATGGTGGTGCTGAGCCCCCTTATTACCACCACGGTTCAACAGGCCGACTTGGTGCTGATCAATAAGGCGGATGTCGCATCGCCGGAAGAGATGGACTTTGCTTTCGAGACGATCCGTCAGCTCAGCCCCTCGGTGCCGGTTGATACCCTCTGCGCCCGTAATGAGATCGACCCTCGAATTGCCGGGAAACTGCTTCCGTGGATGGTTGGAGCGGATGGTTGAAATGGATGAATTGAAAATGGCAGCATTAAACATGGATAAGTCCAAAAAGGATGCGTTGAATTTTGAACCGGTTGCACTGAGGCTTCGGGTAACCAGGGCAGAAAATGAACCGGTGGATGTATTTAATGCCAAGGTCCTTGGTTTGATCGACGGGTTGGCAACGCGGTGCTTGTCCGAGAAAGACGCAGTGATTGGCCATATCAAGGGCTTTGCGGCCGGACCCGAAGGCTCCTATCTTCGCGTGAGCGCTTTGGGGGATGGCCGACCGGTTGATATCGAGGGGCATATTGCAGGCGAGCCGGCCAGCATTTTCCTTACGCTCAATATTCATGTCTTCAGAATTTCGGCTGATCGTATCAATGCGCTGCTCATTGAATCGATAAACGAGGCGAAACTACTTGGGAACTCGGAGATATTCATTGTGAATCCACTACCATTTGTGCATTCCCGATAGACCGACTCGGTTTTAGAAACCGAGTCGGTCTGCCTCTGATAATCCGGCGTCTCACAATCCATAAATTTCAAATGAAAGGCAAAGAGGTGAAGGCCAAAACACTCATGATCGCATGTGAGGTGGTAGCAAAAGAAATCGGACACCGTGTTCCGGAAAATCTGCCGCTGCACGTTCTTGACCCCGCCCTGCACGTCCATCCGGATCGGTTGAGAAAAGCAATTCAAGACGCCATCGATGAGGAAGAGAGGCGATTCGAGATCCTTCTTTTAGGCTATGGCCGTTGCGCCCGTGCTGTTGAAGGCCTGAAGTCACACCGGGCAACAATGATTCTGCCGAGAGTAGACGACTGCATCGGCTTTTTCCTGGGATCGAAGGCGGCTCACGGTGCGCAGATGAAAAAGGAGCCCGGCACTTTTTTTCTCAGTAAGGGCTGGATCGAGGCCGGAAGTACTCCTTTCGAAGAGTACGCCTACATGGTGAAGCGTTTCGGACAGGCGCGGGCGGAGCGTTTGATGAAAGAACTGCTTCATAATTATACCCGTTTGGCGTTTATTGTGATGGATGGCCAGGAAGACACTCGTGCATCTATCGGATACGCAAGAGAAAAGGCCGCCCGATTCGGATTGCGATATGAAGAAATCAAAGGGACGTCATTCCTGTTCGACAAGTTAATAAAAGATCCAACCCGCAATGGCGTCTGTGACGAATTACTGATAGTGCCCCCCGGCAATGAAATCACATATGACATGTTTATTCCGAAGTGAAAAAAGGAGACGGCGTATGGACAACGAAGTGACAAAAATGATGGAAAATCTGGAGGAAGAAGCCCTCCTGGCATTGGTCAGGCGGCAACTCGACGAAGGGGTGAATGCCAACGAGATCATTTCCGCATGCCAGCAGGGGATGATTGGGGTCGGAGAGAAGTTTGAGAAGGGAACCTATTATATTTCGGATCTGATGATGGCTGGTGAGATCTTTAAGCAAATAGGTGAATTGCTGGCGCCGATGCTGACGGGCGGCTCCGGGCCCACCATCGGGAAGGTGGTCGCCGGTACGGTTAAAGACGATATTCACAATATCGGCAAGGATCTGGTGGTCGGCATGCTCAAATCGGCCAATATGGAGGTGATCGATCTGGGCGTCGATGTGCCGCCGGAGCGGTTTGTGAAAGCGGTTGAGGAGTCCGGTGCGACGGTGGTGAGCCTTTCCGCCTTGTTGACGATTGCATTCGATTCCCTCAAGGCCACGGTCAAGGCCTTTGAGGATGCGGGCCTGCGCGACAAGGTGAAAATCATGATCGGTGGCGGTCCGGTGGATCAAAGTGTTTGCACCTATACCGGGGCGGATAAATGGGGCGCCGACGCTCAGGCGGCGGTCCGCATGGCAAAGGAGTGGCTATCATGAAAAATGAGAACGAAACGCGTTATCAGGAGCGTCAGGCTCGTATTCAAAGCGCCGTCAATTTTGAGCCGGTGGATAGGGTGCCGTGCATCTTCATGGCCACGGCTTTTGCTCCGCGATACATGGGGATGACGATGCATAAATTCTGCCTCGACCCCAACGCGGGCCTTGATGTCACTATCGAGGCAATGAAGCGATTGGGAGACTTGGACGGCATCAATATCATGCCCTTTGGCATCATTCCCATGGCGTTGACGGGTGCGTGGTTTTCCAAAGTCCTGATTCCGGGGATCGACCTGGCTGAAAATGCGCTCTGGCAGGTGCAGGAGAAGGAAACCATGACGGTGGAGGACTATGATTTAGTCATCAATAAGGGCTTTGAGGCTCTCGCGCAAAAGCTGCTTCCCCAGGTATGCGACATGCGGCTCATGGGCGAGCATATGGCGTGGGTCGAGACTCACCTGAGTGGTGTTGCGGGAAAATTTCGCGCGGCGGGATATGCCGTTGTGGCCTCCAGCGCCACCACCATCCCCTTTGAAACTCTTTGCGGCGCCCGGTCCATGGAAAAATTTTACTTTGACCTGTACCGGATGCCGGATAAGGTGCAGGCGGCCATGGATGTCATGCTGCCCTTTTTTATCGGGTCTGCCAAGAGCGCCGTCAAAGTGACGGGAGTTCCTTCGGTTTGGGTCGGCGGATGGCGCACGGCCAGTGCCATGCTGGCGCCAAAACTCTGGAATCGCTTTGTCTGGCCCTACTTTTACAGAGTCGCCACGGAACTGATCGACTGTGGCATCACGCCGGTGTTTCACTGGGATCAGGATTGGGGCCGTGATCTGGAGCGGCTTCTGGAGTTGCCGGCTAAAAAATGTATCCTGAATCCGGACGGCATGACGGACATCCGAAAGGCGGCAAAGATCCTGAAAGGGCATACGGCCATTATGGGCGATGTGCCTGCTTCCCTCTTTTCCGCAGGCACGCCTGAAGATATTCGCACCTATATACGGGATCTGGTAAGGGATGTGGGAACCGAAGGGTTGCTCTTGGCGCCGGGATGCGATGCCCCTCTTAATACCAAACCGGAAAATATGGAGGCGTTTGTGGCGGCCAGTCATGAATTCGGAGTTGCTTAGACATGGATCGGTGCGAGGTCGAGTTTCAACCACTGGGTCGCAGGTCGGATGCTGCCGTGGGGGGCACAGTTTTCGATGCGGCGCGCGATGCCGGTGTACCCATCGCATCGGACTGCGGCGGCAGCGGTACCTGCGGTCGATGCAGGATTGAGATCCTGTCAGGGCAAGTTTTGAAGCCGGATCGCGATGAGTTGCATGTCCTTGCCCGAAACAGGGCTTCCGGCGGGGAGCGCCTGGCTTGCCGGACAACGCTTTGCGGCAACGCTAAAATTAACATTCCAAAAGCGTCACGTGCCTATGACCAAAGGCTTCAACTCTCCGGGCGATTCCGGCCGCCTGCAGGCGATAGGCGCTATACCGTGGTTGATGTGGCGCTTTCACCTCCAACCTTGGCGGATCAAAGATCGGATGATAAACGCCTGCTCGCAGCATTGCCTTTTTTCGACGGTGGCGCCCTGCCGCGGCATCCCTCTTTTATTAAGCAATTGTCTATAGTTGGAAGACGCTTGAACTGGCGCATGGCGGTTTATCTGCGTGACGGCATTCCGGTAGGCGTTGCGCCGGTGGGTGAGCCGCCGATGGGAATCGCCATTGACCTGGGCACGACGAAGGTTGCCGGATTGCTTATCGACCTTGTGACCGGCGGGGAAATAGACGCCGCGGGAATGGTAAACCCCCAGATCTCTTATGGAGAAGATGTTATCAGCCGGTTGAATTACGCCATTCAAAAAGAAAACGGCGACCGGGTGTTGGCGGGTTTACTTCGCAATTCACTCAATCGCCTGATAAAAAATCTTTGCGATCAAAATGGCGTGGATGTTGCGCGGATTTTGGAGATCACGATCTGCGCCAATACGGCCATGAGTCACCTGCTGCTGCGGCTGCCGCCGGGGCCGCTGGGCCGGGCGCCTTTCATCGCCGGGTTTTCATCGCCATTGGAAATGAGGGCTTCGGAGCTGGGCCTGAGAAGCGTTCCCGATGCAAGCGTGTGGGTGTTGCCCTGTATCGGCGGATTTGTCGGCGGCGATCATGTTGCGATGATGCTTGCCTGCGGGATCGATCGCTGTGCCGGCCCGACGCTGGGCGTGGATATCGGCACGAACACGGAAATTGTGCTGGCCAAACCGGGGCCGAACGGCGGAATTTTTGTCTCATCCTGCGCCTCCGGCCCCGCTTTTGAAGGCGCGCATATTCTCGATGGCATGCGGGCCGCTTCCGGCGCGATAGAAACGTTTCGCATGACAGCCGATGGGCCTATCATCGGCACTGTGAACGGTGAGCCTCCCGTGGGATTGTGCGGATCGGGGCTGGTGGATGCGATATCCGAGCTCTTGCGTATCGGCGCTATCGACGAAAGAGGACATTTACAGGCGCCTTCTTCTCATCTCCGCACAGAGGTCAATGGTGCCGCATACCTCCTTGTTCCGGCCGAATCCAGCGGGACCGGTCGGGATATCCTTTTGACGCAAAGAGATATCTCAGCGGTTCAACTTGCCAAAGGGGCGATCCAGGCCGGTATTCGAACCTTACTGGCCAAGACCGACACACCGGCCGATGAAGTGGTGAATGTGTACTTGGCCGGCGCATTCGGGTCTTATCTCAATATCGATAGTGCGCTTTCCATCGGTCTGCTGCCCGAAATGCCCAAGGCAAGCTTCATTCGCGCCGGAAACGCTGCAGCGGCCGGCGCAGCCTTGACGCTCGTATCAAAGGAGGAGAGAAAACGGGCGGCTGAAATCGCCATACAGGCAACACATATTGAATCGGCAACCGATCCGGAATTTGGCCGGCTGTTCGTCGGGTCGATGCGATTCGAAAAGCGTTAAACACCTCGGTCATCGTTATGAGAAGAGGAAATAAAGAAGATTTAGGCGGAGAATCAGAACATGAAAATCATCATCCGGCGCATGGTTAAGCGGACTCGAGAGCAGAGGGTTCCGATTGGGTCCATTGCGGATAACCACAGCATAGGGAAGTGTCTGGGGAGTTTCAACGGTTGCTAAACGGCATGACAATAGAAATTGTTCCGTCTTCTTCAGGCAGTGCCTGCAGGTTCAAGCCGCTTTTTTCGAAGACCTTCATCATGGCCCGATTTGACCCTAGTACCGATGCGATAAACCCCTTGAGCCCCTGCTCCTTTGCGGCCCGAATCAGCATTCGCAAAAGAAATGATGCGATACCAAGTCCCTGATAAGCTTCATCCACGATAAAAGCCACATCCGCATAGGGTCGTACATTAAGCTTCGCATATCTTGCCTCTGCAATAATTTTGCCTTTTCCCACATCTCCTTCCAGGCCAATAATGGACATAAAGCGGTTATGGTCCACATTTACATATTTCTGCATCTTGGTGTGAGGCATGGATCGAATGGGCGTAAAATATCTATAATATACCGCATCTTCTGAGAATCTGTAAAATAAGCGCCGCATCTCTTCTTCGTCCGACGGTCGAATGGCCCTGAAACGGAGCTCAATTCCATTTTTAAAGGTGTGTTTGGCTTGAATGTGATGGGGGTATAGGTGAGCGCTTTCAGAAAGAAAAATCTGATCCGGGTAAATAATCTTACGCTTTTTAGCCTCCTCAAGCAGATAAAGCCTGTCATCCGGATGGGCGATATCGATCAGCACCTGGGCCCTTTCCCTTATGGTTCGGCCATATAGATTGGCAACACCATATTCGGTGATTATCATATCCATGGTTTCTCTGGCGCTGAATTGATTGGAAAAACCATCAACAGAGATGCAAATATTGGGGTTTCCGGCCTTGTCTCTGCTGGACAATGCTATCAATCTTTGTCCTGAAGGGGAGAGTCCTGCGCCGTTAAAAAAGTCCACCTCACGCCCTCCCCCGGATGGAAGCACGATTTGCCCGGTTAAATCTACCTTGCTTGCCCGAGCGACTGCCACAAACCTGGGGTTTTTACCGATGTTGATGGAATCAAAAACCTTGTCAATTCCCTGAAACTCCACCAACGGATTTCGATCCAACCACTTCATGAGCTGCCGCGATCCAACGGCGTAAGAAACAACCGAACGGCCGCGCCAATTGGCTTTCCGACGATTGGTGACAGCCCCACTCTTTACCAGATCCATCAAGGCATCCGTAAAAAAGGGGGAGTGTATCCCCAAATTTCGTTTATGAACCATATGCCGGCCAAGGGCTTCAAAAAGGTCCCCAATGGAAAAGGCGAGGCAACTCCCGTCCTCGATCACCGATGCAACGTTGGCCGCTATACGGTCCGTAACATCATCCACAGCTGGCCGAGAGTAATAGAGAATCGGCTCTGTAGATTCGACCAAAAGGTCAAACTCCGAGATGTGTACAAAGGTGTCTCCGTAGGTTTGTGGCATTTGGGAATTGACTTCACCGACGGTCAGCGATGCTTGTTCCATGGCCAGCATGGCTACATCCACGGAACAACCGAGGCTGCAGTATCCCGAGGCCATGGGCGGTGTGATCTGGAACATAGCCACATCAATGGGAATTTGTCCGGATTCTATCAAAGCGGGAATCCTGGACGGACGGCAGGGGATTAAGTCCATCCGACTTTCCCGGAGGACTTCTTCTCCCACCCATCCCGAAAAAAAAGTTTTCAGGCGGTATCTTCCTTCATTTGTCGCCTCCACGGCGGGGTCACAAAAGGTTCCCAATTGCAACAACTCAAGATCTTGAATCTTTTTTGAGTCGGCTTGCATGAGCCATTTCACCAACGTCCGGGGTTCGGCCATACCCGTGCCAAGAAAGATATTGAGGCCGGGTTTCAATCTTTCCAATACCTTTCCAGGAGAAACGACCTCTTTTCCCCATTCCGTCCGAATCATGTTTATTAACCGCTTTCTTATATGGTTTATCTTCCGATAACATACCGATACGGGTCCACTTCTTCACGTAGAATTCGCAATTCCTCGTCAGTCGGCGGATTCGTTTCAATGATCTTATCCGCCTCAAGCAATTCAAATCCGCAATTTTCTTTTACATCCTTCAATGAATAACCGGGATGTACCGAAATGATGCGCATTCGCTTTGTTTCCGGTTCAAAGTCCATTATCGCCATATCCGTAATAATCTTGTAGGGACCGGCATTCAGCGGCAAACCGGATTCAGCACGGGAGGCCCCCCCATTCAGCCAACCGGGCGTGGTCATAAAATCAAGTTTTTCGACAAATCGTTTGGTATTCTGGGGTGTCATAACCATCATACGCCAGCAAAAGGAAGCAAAATCATTGGCGCCGCCGCTGCCCGGAAGACGAACTTTGGGGTTGGCGTGATCCCCGATGACAGTTGAATTCAAATTACCGTACCTATCTATCTGGGCGCCCCCCAGAAACGTGTAGTCGACAAATCCCCTGGCACAATACTCCATGGTATCGCCCATGCTGCCGGCCATGGACGCCTTATAGATGGTTCTGGAGTCACCCACGGAGATCGGCATCTCCGGCAACTCCGGACCGATTCCGCCGGCCTCGAACACGATCACCAGGTCCGGGGAGGCCATCTTCTGAGCCAACATCGATGCCGCACAAGGTGCGCCGGTCCCGACGCCCACGGCGGCACCATTTTCAAGTTCCCGGGATGCAACCGCAATCATCAGTTCCATGCTATTATAATCAACCATCACTTCTCCTCCCTGCTGATCATGAGCTCCAGTTCCCTGAGTTTATTCATATTGGAAAGTCCGCCGTTTTTCATTAAATACGCCTCATGGTCTTTGCACATATAGATGTTTTCATCTAAAAAGGATTTAAAGGTCCCCGCATCCTTTTCAGCCGTCAGCCATTCTTTGATATGTGCCTCATCTGAAAAATACTCATACGACATGGTCCCTGGATAAGCACCATAGGGAACGACGCACACCGCATCCACCAGATGATACGGGATTCGAGTCGCAGTGGGATCGCGTTGTATTTCTTCCGCCTGTACCAATCGCTCGGTTGTGATCACCAGTCGCTTTGATGCACCGGCAAGTTCAAGATCGGCAACCGCTATGCCGCGAAATCGGCAGTTACCGTACACGTCCGACTCATGCACATGAATAAAGGAAATGTCGGGATACAGCGCGGGTAAAGCCACCAGCTTTTTCCCGGTATAGGGGCACTCGATGATTTTTGCACCACTGTATCTGAACGTATCGGTTCCCATCATATTGCGTGCCGGCAAAAACGGGACCCCCATCGCAGCGGCCTTTAATCGCAAGCTCAACGCATAGTTGGTCCATTCCGTAATTTTTACTTTTCCGCTTTGAAGGTAATTACGGGAACAAGCGGAGAGCCCCCGGGCTTCCAATCCTACCACGTAGGCAACATCCAACCGATCGTACACTTCGCCCGCGCTTAGAATTTGCATATCGTGAGTGGCCGTGTGCCCGGCAAACCCCATATTTTTTCGTCCCTGGCGCACGATCTCATGACATGCGGCAATGGGGGTTCGATTGGCGCCGAATCCGCCGATTGCCAAATAATCACCATCATGAACAAATGTCTCCACCGCCTTTTTCAGGGTCATTACCTTATTGGTTTTAGTCCGTTTCTTTTTCCGAAAGAACGCTCTCGCTTCATCCGGATCCGGATCCGAAAAAACGGGCCCGACGCCACTTTCCATCACATTCATTTTCTTTCCTTTCCATATCGGTGATCTATTAATTTGACTATGCAACTCTAATTTGCTCTTTGGGCCTCTTAATAAATAGCGCTACAACGAAACCCGCCAAGCCACCCAGACTGATAAGTGTCAGTACCCCGTTGTAGTTTCCGTATTTTGCAACTGACAGCCCCGCAATAAACACGCCAATGGGCGCTCCAAAGGACCCCAGCCCGGAACACAGCCCTGTCATCTTGCCTACAATGGTAATTGGAAAGGACCTCGAAATAAGGACTACAAAAGAAGGTGCCAGAAACTGCACGCTCATTCCTGCCAGCATCAGGCACGTCGTAAGCATCCACAAATTGGAGTAGACTACGTAGAACTGGATCAAACCGACGAAGACACCGCAAAGAGCGAAACCGAGCAATATAACCGGTTTTGAATTACCCCGAAAAACCTTATCCTGAAGCAGACCGCCAACAATAGGTCCTATAATTCCTGCTATCATCACTACCAGCATGAGCTTCCCGGACATCATCGGGCCGAAGCCTATGCCGACAGGCTTATCTGCTGCAAGGTAGGTTGGTGTCAAGTTATAAAAGGTCGCCAAGCACCATGTCATAAAAAAAGTTCCGGCTAAGAGTACCCAAGTAATCGGTGATGAGAGTGCCCGTTTCAGGACACCACGGTCGACAACGGATTCCCCATTCATCTTAGGCCCACCGGGGCGATGCGATTTTGGGTTAAAAATTACCATGAGAGCTATGGCAAGGCCTGCCCAGCCTACGATCGTGAGCCACGCAACCGTCAGTTGCCAACTTTTCAATACCATAAAAAGGGCCGGCGTTGTCCCAACGCCGATTGCGGAACCAAGGCCATAGCAACTGCCCATAATCCCGCTTGCAAGCCCTCTTTCTCGGACAGTGAACCAGATTGCAGCAGTGAGTGCCATGCTACACATAATCAACCCCATGGAAATTCCCTGAAAAATCCGCGCCCAGAATACGAACGTGTAAGAAGTTCCGATCCATGGCATCATTGCCGCCGGAACAGAAGCAATCAGAATACCGGCAAAGACCACCGGCATCATGCCGAAACGATCACAAAGTATACCCCCCAAGAACAGCGCGATGGTTCCAGAAAACAGGAAGGCCGTCATCAGATTTGTTGTAGTAGCCGCGTCAACCCTTAGATCTCTTCCAATCTCTTGCAATAGTGGGGCGAAGGCAAGCTGGCTGATCTGCATAGTTAATATGGCAAAGCACGTTGAGAGTAAAACCAACCATCGAAAGCGGGAATCCTGGCCGTATTCGGTCATCTTCTCCTCCTAACCATCATGAATTTAACGACAACAGGCCCTTTGGCTTTTATGCGAAGGGCCGCTACTTCCAGTCGCCGACGAGCTCGATCATCACCCTCAAGACGAAATCTCGTTGGAAAAATCACCTTCCCATAAATTGTGGTATCCTCTTTTCCAGAAAGGCGGACACCCCTTCCACCCGATCCTGACTGTGAAAGCACCGCGTATAACACTGTATCTCAAGGGATAGCCCCGTTCGGATATCGGTTTGAGCACCGTAGTTGACGGCGGTTTTGACCATACGCAATGCAAGCGGGCCCATGGATGAAAGTCTTTGGGCAGCCGCCATGACCGCATCATCCAGCTCATTTCGAGCGACCACCTTGTTTACCAAACCAATGTGGAGCGCTTCCCGGGCACTGATCCGCTCACCGAGAAGCATCAGTTCCTTGGCCTTGCCCATACCGACGACTTTGGGCAACCGTTGAGTGGCACCATAACCGGGTGTGAGTCCGAGACCGACCTCGGGTTGACCCATAATAGCGTTTTCCGCCGCTATCCGTATATCGCAACACAAGGCTATTTCGGTACCCGCCCCTAACGCTGCTCCGTTGATTCGGGCAATGACGGGCTTTGGAAAATACTCAATGCGGGTACAGATCTCCTGACCTTTTTCGGCCTTCTCGGCCCACATCGGGTCATGGACCATGCACCCGATGTCGCCGCCCGCAATAAACGCTTTTTCTCCTGCTCCTGTCAGCACAACAACCCGTATCTGAGTGTCCGTCTCTATGTCGTCGAGAGCCTTTTCGATTTCCAACATTGTCTCATGACGCACGGCGTTCAATACTTTAGCCCTGTCAACAGTAATCGTGGCGGTTACCCCTGTCTTCTCAACGGTAATATCTTCGTAGCTCATCTCAACCTCTCCGGATACTCGTAAAACCCCTTTCCCATCTTCCGTCCAAGGCGACCCTCGTCGACCATTTTCCTGAAAAGCGGTGATGGCTTATAGCGGTGCTCACCCGTCATGTCGTAGAGCGCGGTCAGGGCATTGAACACCACATCAACCCCTGCCAGATCCATTAGTTCCACGATCCCCATGGGATGGTTTGCTCCGAGCTTGAGCCCGAGGTCAATATCACGGGCCGTGGCATATCCATCGTTAATCTCGTTGGCCGCTTCGTTGTAAAGGAGGCAGAGAAAACGGTTGACGATAAAGCCGGGGACGTCCTTGGCGGCGATGGCAGTCTTACCAATTTGTTCGCAGAAGGTCATCGCGCTATCAAAGACAGTCCGGCTCGTTTTCTCTCCCCGGACCACCTCAACCAGTTTCATGACGGGAACGGGGCTGAAAAAATGCGTGCCGATTACCCTGCCCGGATGCCGGGTCACTGAGGCGATTTCCGAGATGCTTAAGGTGGACGTGTTCGAGGCAAGAATGACTTCTTCCGGACAGAGGGTGTCGAGTTCTTGGAAAATTTGCTGTTTCACCTGCATATTTTCGAAGACCGCCTCAATGACGATGTCGGCGTTATCAACGGCATCCCTGATGCCTTTCGTTCCGCTGATACGCCCGAGGATCGAATCGTGTTCCATCTGGCTGATTTTGTTCTTCTCCAGTTTCTTTCCGATAAATCCCCGAATCGTTTCGATCCCCTTGTCGATGAACTTTCGGTCTACATCGGAAATTACCGTTTCAATTCCGTGTGATGCCGCCACCTGCGCAATGCCTGCCCCCATGGTCCCCGCACCGATGACACATAGTTTCTTGATCATGCCTATTTCTCCTCTAAACCCTCAGCAATACCGCTTCTCCTTGCGACAGTCCTCCGCAGATCGCCGCCACCCCCCGGCCGCCGCCCCGTCTCATGAGCTCATTCATCAGGGTCATCGTAATACGGGCGCCCGATGCCCCAACGGGATGCCCCATGGCGATCGCTCCCCCGTTCACATTGGTCTTCGACTGGAGTTCATTTATCTTCATTTGGTTATCTTTGCCCAGCATCTTGAGGGAGACAAGGGTCACCGCTGCAAAGGCCTCGTTGATTTCGATAAGATCCATGTCGTCAATGGACCTGCCGTGCTTGGCAAGCACCTTCTCAATGGCGATGGCAGGGACGCAAGCCATATACTTGGGCGATCCGGCGGCGCATTCCATGCCCTCAATGACGGCCAGTACCCTTAGCCCTTTCTCCGCTGCCTTCTTGCGAGTCATGATCATGATCGCAGAGGCACCGGAGTTCATTCCCGGTGCATTGCCGGCAGTCACCGTAGGGCTGCCGTAAACCGGTTTCAGTTTTGACAACGCTTCCAGGGAACTGTCCTTGCGGGGTTGTTCATCCTTTTCCATAATGAGGGAGGGGCCTTTCGGCTGAGGAACCTCGATGGACATCAGTTCTTCGCCGATTCTGAACTTGCCGGCGTTATAGGCTCTGAACCAGCGTTCATTGCTCTGCAGTGCCCATCGATCCTGTTCCTCTCGCGACACGCCGTATTCCACGGCCACTTCACCGCTGTCAGTGGCAACGGGGGCAAAGCCTTTTCTGCTATAGCCCAATTGGAACAGGACGTCCTCTATCTCGATCGGTCCGAGCTTATTGCCCCAGCGGGCCTTTTCCGATTTTACGATGAAAGCGGTATTGCCCATGCTTTCCGCCCCGGAGGCAATAACAATCTCTGCGTTCCCCCCCCTGATGGCCCGATAGCCGAGACGAAGAGCCGTCATGGATGAACAGCAGGCCCGGTCGATAGTAAGAGAAATGGTTTCTTCCGGAAAACCTGCCAGAAGGGTGATCTGACGGGCAGGGACATTGGTGTAAATGGCATATTCGGCAGGGATGCATGTCCCGTAATACACCTCGTTTACCTCTTTGGGATCGACCCCGGTCCTTCTTATAAGCTCCTTCAGCACCATGACGCCGAGGTCCATGCTGAGCATTGACCTGAGTACGCCGTCAAATTTTCCAAAGGGCGTGCGTACAGCTGCTACAACGACCACATCCTTCTGCCTGTCATCCATCTGCCTGTCATCCATAAAGCTCTCCTAAGCTCTCCTCTGTTACCCGTGACCGACAGCATACAAAAGCGCTCCCGGCAACCATCGAAAAAGCGCTGTCGCCATGCCGTCCATATGGGGTGCCGCCCGTTGCCGGTATTTTATGACACCGGGCGCGCACCATTTACCTGCTATTTTAATTGGTACGCGACTTAATACGCATCCACCGTTTAAGCGCCTCGGGAATCGTGGGTTTCGACCGCTTCGGCCAGTATTCCGGCATAAATTCTTCAAAACCAAGATTCGGATTCTTGACGCATCTCACGAAAAGTCTTGAGCCGTGAAAAGTCATTGCGCTGCAGTAGTTGTCCCTTATGCAGGTCTCTATCTTGGATAGACTGCCCTCTTTTACCTTTCTGGGCCAATCCGGGTCAACCAGCGCTTGCCTGCCTAAGGAGACCATGCTCGTTTCTCCATCTTTAACAGCCCGGCAAGCCTTTTCGGGGGTTAGCGGACTTGGGGTGATGATGGGGATATGGATCGTCTGCATAAGTTCTTTGCCCTGGGCCGTGAGGAGCGAAATGTTGTCGGTTTCGGCTTCAAAGTGGCATATATCTTCGAGCCTGGAACCGCAGGAGAGGTGTATGGCATCCGCACCGGCTTCTTCAAGCCACTTATATATGCGCTGTGCCTCCTCGGCTGTGATCCCTTCTTGTTGATAATCTCTTCCACCGAGGCAGACCACGATCGGTACGGCATCTCCGAAATTCACCCTCAACATGGAGGTCAGTTCCAACAGATATCTCGCCCTGTTTGGCAAGGGGCCGCCATACTCATCGGAGCGTTTATTGCTACAGGGAGATAAAAACTGGTGAAGGAGAGACTCGTGAGAAGCGTGTATTTCAACGCCATCAAAGCCTGCCAGGATAGCCATTTCCGCCGCCTTGACAAAGCTGACCTCGTCTCTGTGAATTTCCTCAACCGTCATCTCTCTGGGGACATTCATCGCTTTCAAGGTTGCACCGTCATGAAGAACAAGTTGGCTAAAGGCCTTCAATGACTTCGTCAAGTTTGCGCGCGTAATCTTACTGTCCACCGGTATTGGTGAAGCACCTTTTGAGCCGGGGGTTGGGCTATGTCTGCCTAAACCCGGGCTCAACTGAGCGAAAACCTTTGTATCCGTTCGCATGGAGTGAATTGATTCAGTGAGCCGGGAAAAGTAACCTATGTTCTTGTTGCCCTCATATAAGCCCGGCGCTAATCCCTGCATTTCTTCGTGGGATACGGCATTGGTTATCAGGCAGCCCGTTGTCAGCAGTCCAAATCCGCCAAGGGCTCTGGCGTTAAAAAAGCAGATCCATTGATTTGCCAGGTGTCCGCCCACGTCGCCCACTCCGCTCATGGCGGCCATTGAAATCCTGTTCTTAATTTTTACAGATCCTATCTTGATCGGTGCAAAGAGCTCTTCAAATTCCACATGAGCCTCCGTATTTAGTTGGTTCATCCTGTTTGCATACTGTGATAGCAAGGGATGTGCCAGAAAGTGCCGCCACGTCCTTCGTGGCGACAAGGCGCATATATAATTAGGTGTTGTTGCTTTCCCGCCGGGGAAGAGGCAGGGCGCGGATGGGGTAGCCCCCCGCCGATGTCGCCAGACTTCCACCGGAATCGGAGGGTTAAACACAGGGTAATCGTATGTATTCGTCAAATTACCTTCAGCAATGCCGGGGGGTGCTGACTGGCAATTACCAAATGCAGGTTCCGTGGTTTTAGCCCGAATTGCCTATTGCAATTGTCGATATTTTTTTTTATAAAACAAATCATTTCTGTTTGTTATCTGCGGAGACTTGATAGGATGCCCAACCAGGATAAACCGGCGCTTCAATCCAGCAGTGATCTTGAACTATCGAAGAGGCTTCGAGAGTTCCGCGATTTGTTGCTCTCTTTGTCGATCAAATGCATCGGCTTGCAAGCTGATAAAGTGGATAGCGAAATTGACGGACAACTGAGACTTGTTTCGGAATTATGGCATTTCGATCGCATCGTTCTTTATCAATTGGACGAGAAAGAAAATCGGCTTGACGTACTCGGCAGGTTCCCCGGTTCCGGTAATGCAGATCCTTCCATCCCGGTAATCAACGAGGAAACGCTTCTTGAAAGTTTCGGTTCTGTTCTTGGAGATTCCAGTGATGCCTGCTTCGCCCGGAATGGCACTTTGATATTGCCCGTTCAGAAGAGTCTGTCGAAACGCGTGCAGCTTCTTTTTCATTCATCGGCAATAGCCTCCTGGTCCGATGAGTTGATGGGGCAGTTACGGTGCTTTGCCGACCTCTTGTCGGGCCTGTTGAAGATCAAAAATACCGCAAAATTTTATATTCTTCTATCAGAGGTTTCGGCAACCTATATCAACTTGCCTGTTGAACAGATCGAAGGGGCTCTTCGAAAGGATTTCGCACGTCTCAGTAAGGCCCTGGACGTCGAAATCTGCTCCCTTCATCTGTATGATGAAGAATCCGGGCGTCTTTGGGTTCGGATGCTGCCCTTCGTATGGTATCTTGATGAATATCATGAGGAGAGCAAGCCTTTTGCCGAATATCTGGAATGGCTTAAACGAAACCCCAGGGTTGATCCGGAAACTTACGAGTATTCCAGATCCCGGATCGCCAGGGGCGAGACCGTGTCGTGGAATAGAATTGAGGATATCCCCGACAATGAGGGCGGGGGGGATAAATCGGTTCTACGCCGCATAGGCCTGAAATCGTCCTTTGCCGTGCCGGTATGGTTCAACGGGGTTGTAGTAGGCTCCATTTCGTGCGGGACTCTCCATAAGTGTTGCGAATGGCCCGCGGATATGGAGCCACGATTGCGTCTTTTTGCAGAAGTTTTCGTTAATGCAATCATGCGGAAACGATCGGAGGAAAAACTTCGGAATGCTCTCGATGAGATCAAAAAGCTCAAAGACCGTCTCGAAGAGGATTATACCTATCTAAAAGAAGAAAGCGAAGGCTATCAGAAAGAGATAAGAGGTCTCGTTGGGAAGAGCCCCGTCATGAAAAAACTTGCGGCCACTGTGAGACAGGTGGGCCCCACAAATACCAGTGTCCTGATTCTTGGTGAAACGGGTGTCGGAAAGGGCCTTCTCGCGAGAGCCATCCATACAGCCAGTACTCGAAAGAACCGACCCTTTATGCAGGTGAACTGTGCAGCCTTTTCCGCGAGCCTTATCGAGAGTGAGCTTTTCGGTCATGAGAAGGGTGCTTTCACCGGGGCTATTTCAAGGCGTGTGGGGCGGTTTGAAGCCGCGGCCGGCACAACACTCTTCCTTGATGAGATCGGTGACCTTCCTTTAGAGTTGCAGCCAAAGCTGCTCCGTTTACTTGAAGAAGGTGAATTCGAACGGGTTGGCGGCACCCTCACGATCAAGACGGACGTCCGGGTTATCGCTGCAACCAACCGGGACCTCCGAAAGGAAGCGGAGGCAGGGAGATTCAGGGAAGACCTCTGGTATCGTTTGAATGTTTTTCCGATTATTATTCCGCCCCTCAGAGAACGGCCGGAAGACATCCCGTTGCTTCTGTTTCATTTTATAGATCGGTTTCAGAAAGATATGGGAAAGAACCTCAAATCTATCCCGCCGGTAATCATTGCCGCATTGAAGGAATACTCATGGCCGGGCAATGTCAGGGAACTGAAGAATTTTGTAGAAAGGGTGATTATAACAGGCTCTGCCGAAGATTTTCTTCACTTTCAAGCACCTCGCTCGCCTGACGGAATCGACAAGAAGGCGGCAACTTCCCTTGCGGATGAGGTGAAAACTTTCGAACGGGAGAAGCTGATCAAGGCGCTTGAAGAGAGCCGGTGGGTTATCGAGGGGCCAAAGGGGGCTGCCCGGCGTTTAGGACTCAAACCGACCACCTTAAGGCGACACATAAAGAGCCTCGACATTAAGAAATAGTTGGCAATATCAATTCTTTTCAATTCGTTTCTCGACTGAAAATACTATCTTTGCCATATCCGGGCAAAAAAAAATTCCTCAAACCCCTTCTATTCCAAGCCCTCCGTTTTCGGTGGGGTGTGGCTTATATCGGTGGGCTCTCCTGGCAACGTCACCCCGCCGGTGCCCGGTTAAAAAATGCAAAACGCAAATAAAATAGAGTGTTACGTTAGATAAGAGATAATAACATCCGCTGGCACACTCCATGCTCTTTCAAAAAGCACACCCGGAACGTTTCGGGGTTGAAACAAAAGCCGTTGATAGTGCGCTCGAAGTCCTCTTAAGGGCACTGCGAAACGTTCAACAGAACATATGAAGGAGGTTTGAGTGAATTCAATGAAACAGAGAATGCCCCTCGAGGGGATAAAAGTAGCGGATTTTTCATGGGTACAGGCCGGTCCCTGGGTCGGAAGGTTTTTCGCAAATTACGGGGCGGAAGTGATCAAAGTTGAGAGTGCGACACGAGTTGACTGGGCGAGAAACGTTCCGGGTGAGCCCGCGACGATAGATGGAAAACTGAATAAGGGAGGTCTCTTTGCCAACGTCAATTGCGACAAAATGAGCGTGACGCTTAACCTGAGAAATCCCCGTGGAATTGAAATCGCCAAAAAGCTGATCGCGAGAAGCGATGTGGTTTATGATAATTTTTCCTCTGGAGTTATGAAAAGTTATGGCTTGGGGTATGAAGAAATAAAGCAGATAAAGCCGGACATCATTATGATGGAGATGCCGGTGTTTGGTTTTACAGGTCCATATAAGAGTTTTTCCGGTTATGGTCCCGGAATACAGGCGGAGATCGGTCTAACCTCCGTGACGGGGTTCCCCGGTCGTCCATCGGGGACAGGGGTCAATACGGCAATGCCCGATATGGGACCAAACCCTACCCACGCCACCGTCGCTCTTTTGGCTGCGCTCCATTACAGAAACCGAACGGGCAAGGGACAGTTCATAGAGCTGGCGCAGTTTGAAAGCAGTCTGTGTTGGATGGATACATATCTTTTGGATTACATCGTCAACAATAGAACGCAATCGCGTCAAGGAAATCGCCTGTCATATGCAGCGCCTCACGGTGCCTATCCCTGCAAGGGAGATGACCGTTGGTGCGTTATTGCAGTATTCACCGAAATAGAATGGATGGCATGCTGTGACGTTTTGGGAAACCCGTCGTGGACGACAGAATCCAGATTTCTCACCTTAAAGGGAAGAAAAGAAAATGAAGACGCGTTGGATAACTTGATTGCCCAATGGACAAAAGAAAGGTCCCCTGAAGATGTAATGCAGCTTATGCAAATGAGAGGGGTGCCGGCGGGGGTGGTCGAAAATGGCGAAGATATGTTCCATGATAAACAGATGGCGGCGCGCCGATATTTGATCACCCTGGACCACCCGGAAGGAGAATGCCTTCTTGAGAACATCACTATGGGATTTTCCGAAACTCCAGGCAGAATTCGGAGGCCCGGACCGACATTGGGACAGGACAATGAATATGTGTTCAAAGAGATACTGGGCATGTCGGAGGAAGAGATAAACATGGGCTATGTGGATGGGGCATTTGATTGAAATCCGGCCCGTATTATCAGGGAGTCACAATGCCCCTACAAAGAAAGAGGGTAACGATGAATAGAGAAATGAAAAATGAGACGGCACTAAGCGATATTAGAGTACTTGATCTAACGGGTCTGATGGGAGGTTATTGCACCAAGCTTTTAGCTGACTTGGGGGCGGATGTGGTGTTGGTCGAGCCACCCGCGGGGCACCCGGGGAGACACATCGGTCCCTACTACCAGGACCAGGTCCATCCGGAAAAATCACTATATTTCTTTCATTTTAACACCAATAAGCGAAGCGTCACAGTCGAAATAGAAACCTCCGATGGAAGAGATGTTCTGAAAAAGTTGGTTGGAACCGCTGACATACTTGTCGAAAGCTATAGCCCCGGGTATTTGGATTCAATCGGATTGGGCTATGACGTACTGAAAAAGATAAATCCCAAGCTGATACTGGTGTCACTGACAGGATTTGGACAGACAGGGCCGTACAAGGACTTCAAGGCATCGGACATAGTCGGCTTAGCCATGAGCGGGGTATTGGATTCGGTGGGGTTTCCGGAGGACCCGCCAACCTCATTAGCCTGCTCTCAAGCTTATCACATGACTTCAACCTATGCAGCTATCGGCGCGCTCATGGCGCTTTACAACAGGGACATCACCGGAGAGGGGCAGTGGGTGGATATTCCAATGCAGGGGGCGGTGCTGAGGATGTCGGAATTTGGGGCGCATCAATACTGGCTGACAAAGACCGCCCGGAAAAGATCGGGCGTCGAGTTTTACAGAGGGGTCAAAGATTTTTTCCCCTGCAAGGACGGCGCGGTATTCTGCAGCGCTCTTGGTGGCTCAGGGGCTGAAACGATGCTTGAGTGGATGGAAAGCGAGGGAATGATCGCCGATTTGAGAGACGAAAAATACGCGGCCGCTATACACATGATTGCAACAGGTGGTGCCCCAATGGGAAAGGGTTCGCAGCAAAAAATAAAATATGATGGCTCCCTCGCCAACGTTGAACAGGTAGACATCAAGACCGCACTAAGCCGTATCGAGAAAGTATGGGAAGCCTTCCTGATGGCTCACACTAGAGAAGAACTATTTGTGGGCGCGCAAACACGGGGGGTCAGGCTCATGGCGGTAAGAGAGGCGGCTGATATAGTGGACAATGACAGCTTGAAATTCCGTAACTGGTTCGTTGATGTAGAGCATCCTGAATTGGGAGTCACTGTAAAATATCCGGGTCAGCCATTTGGATTATCGGAAACACCCTGGAAAATATCAAGAAGGGCGCCACTGATAGGGGAGCATAACAATGAAATACTCGGAAAGGAACTGGGGTATTAATTCGGGTGTGATTTAAAGGAGAAAAAAGAATGGGATTTGAAAAGTTGTTTGAACCGATTAAAATTGGGCCAACCGAAATTAAGAACAGGTTGGCGGTGGCGCCGATGAATTTGGCGGGCGACCGGAGTGGACATCCAACCAGACAGTACAGTTGCTATTTTAATGCAAGGGCTCTCGGTGGGTTCGGCCTGCTGACGACGGGGTCCATTCTGACCAACAAGGAATCCCACGAAGAGTGTGGAGGCATGACGCCGGGGTTGTATGTGGGGAGTAAAAATTACGGATATTATTCAGATTTTACGGATTCAGTTCATTCGCAGGGCACCGGTGCGAAAATTTTTGCTCAGCTCAGCATCGGTTTCGGCAGACAAACCGGGATGCCCGGCGCCAAGGGCGCTTCGGCAATCCCCTTAGATCCGAAGGTGATAAACCGCAATTTAAATAAGGGGCAGACAGCCTGTTCGGAGTATTGGTTTGCAGATTGGGGCGCTCATTATATCCATCCTCCCAGAGAAATGACGATCGAAGAGATCAAGGCCGACGAAAGAACTTACGTAGAGTCGGCGGCGATGGCGATCGCCGCCGGTTTTGACGGCATTGAAGTACACGCCCCACATGGGTACCTCGTACACCAGTTTCTGTCCGCTCGCTCGAATCAGCGTAAGGACGAATACGGCGGTTCGCTGAAAAATAGGGCCCGGTTACTTTTGAACCTGGTGGGAGGACTCAAGGGGCTTTTCGGGGACGCAGTGCCGATTATGGTTCGACTGAGCGGCAGGGAGTACCACGAAGGTGGCAACAGTGCCGAGGATGTGCGGCAGATTTGCAGGTGGTGTGTCGACGCGGGTGCGGATGCTATCAGTCTCTCCAATGGCTCCGGTTATGATGATATGAAGCATTTTATGCCGGTTGATAACAACCCTGAATTAATGGCGGCTCAGGGGAAAAAGCTTAGGGATGCATGTGGGGTGCCCGTCATTCATGTCGGACTTAATGACCCGGCAGTGGCCTGCAAGGCGGTGGAAGATGGTGAAACAGACATGATAACCCTGGGCAGGGCGTCCCTCTGTGACCCGGAATGGCCTAACAAGGTGAAAGAAGGCAGGATAAAAGAAATCGTGAAATGCATTAAATGCGAGTTCTGCAATGGAATCAGTATTCAGGCTGGCAGGTGCAATCTGAGATGCAGTAAGAATCCTAGACTTGGCGTAGAGGAAAACTTCCCTGAATACTGGCCTAAGGCGATGAAAGCTACGGTTCCCGAGGCGCTTAAACGTTGGAAACCGGGGAAAATGTGGAAATCCACGCTGGGTTACGAACTGGGAAAATAGGAGTTAAGAGCAATGCCGCTCCTTTTAAGGAGCGGCCGGTACACCTTTTATTTTATGCCGCTCTCAAGTTGGCTGCATTGAAGGCAATCATGCCGCTTAGGTCTCTCGATGCATAAAAGAGGAGAAGGATGAAAGATCTGCTATTTCAGCCGATTCGGATCAACAGAATCGAAGTCAAAAACCGCATCTGTTTGCCTGCCATGCACCTGAACCTGTGCCGGAATTTCGAAGTGACAGATCCATTGATCGAATTTTACGCCGAGCGGGCGCGGGGCGGGGCCGGCATAATCACTGTCGGCTTTGCTACGGTGGACGAGAACTCCGGCAATGCGACCAATATCGGCGCTCATCGGGATGAATTCATTCCGGGGTTGAGCCGGTTGGCAAGGGGAATTCAGGCTGGTGGCGCGTTGGCCGCGGTGCAGATCAATCACGCCGGCAGGTATAATCGTTCCGCTAATTTGGACGGCCGGCAGTCCGTGGCGCCATCGGCCGTTTCTTCACGAATGACAGGCGAAACACCAAGGGAACTATCCGGGGAAGAAATCGAGCAGATCATTGACCGCTTTGCCGCCGCGGCGGACCGGGTAAAAATAGCGGGCTATGATGCGGTTGAGGTCTTATGTGGGACGGGATATCTCATCAGCGAATTTCTTTCTCCTCTTACCAACAGGAGGACTGACGCCTATGGTGGGGCATTAACTAATCGGATGCGCTTCGGTCTTGAGGTCATCGCCGCCATTCGTTCGAAAGTAGGAGAGAATTACCCCATCATAGCCCGCATGAACGGAAATGATTTCATGCTGGGTGGAAATGGGAGAAAAGATCTTCAGGAATTCGCGAAAAGCCTATCACTTAGCGGGGTTGATGCGCTCAACATCAACGTTGGCTGGCACGAGGCGCAGGTGCCTCAGATCGTCTCATCCGTTCCGCGAGGAGTGTTTGCATATCTCGCCCGTGGAATTAAAGAACTGGTTGATGTGCCGGTCATGGCGGGCCACCGCATAAACGATCCTAAAACCGCAAGAGAAATGATCGCAGACGGCATGTGCGATATGGTGGCCATGGGCCGATCCCTTATAGCGGATCCCTATCTTCCGGAAAAAGCCCGGACCGGGAGGGGAAAAGAGATCCTTCACTGTACGGGTTGCGCCCAGGGGTGTTTCGATCATCTCATGGAGGGCAAAGTAATTGAGTGCCTTTGTAATCCGCGAGTTTGTCGCGAGAAAAAGACGAATGCCCGGAAAGTGGATACTCCCAAAAAGGTGATAGTTGTCGGCGGCGGTCCAGGTGGTATCAGCGCGGCATTGGCGGCTTCCGAAGTAGGTCATAAGGTTATTCTAATAGAAAAGGAGGACCGGCTCGGCGGACAGCTTCATCTGGCGGGCGCGCCACCGGGCCGTCAGGAATTTATCGTGCTGGCTCGAGATCTCGAGAACCAGTTGGTCGCATCACCTGTAGAAGTGATGCTGAACAGGAAAGGGGATGCGGCATGGATCGAAAAAGAAAAGCCCGATGCCGTCATCCTCGCGACCGGCGCCCTACCCATCCGTCCGCCGATCCCGGGAGTTGAGTTGCCCCATGTCTGTCAGGCCTGGGAGGTATTGCGCAACCGGGTCATTACGGGAAAGCGGGTGGTGATCGTCGGTGGTGGAGCGGTGGGTGTGGAGACAGCCATGTTTATGGCGGAAAAAGGGACGATGTCCGCCGAGGCCGTTAAATTTTTGCTGGTAAACCGGGCCGAAGAACCGGAGGATCTTTACGAATTTGCCGTTCACGGTACGAAAATCGTTACGCTCATAGAAATGATCGAGCGTATCGGTAAGGATATCGGGCGCACGACCCGATGGGGGATGCTCCAGGAACTGGAAAGAATGGGAGTAAAAAGCAAAACCGCAACGAAGGCTCTGGAGATCACGCCGGATGGTATTCACGTCGAAAAGGGCAGCGTTGTAGAAGAAATACCCGCCGATACGGTGGTGCTCGCCATCGGCGCCAGACCCAATAATCCGCTGGAAGACATCTTAAAACAAAGAGGTATACCCTGCCGGGTAATCGGAGATGCTAACAGAATCGGAAGAGCTTTTGAAGCGATTCACGAGGGATTTGATGCCGGAAGAAATATATAAGATAAGAGAGATATTTTTCTTCCGCTTGCCAGCTCTCTCTATTTTTAGGAATAGCTTCGGATTAGGTGTTGTTGCTTTTCCACCGGGGAAGAGGCAGGGCACAGACGGGGTAGCCTCCCCGCCGATGTCGGCAGACTTCCACCGGAATCGGCGGGTTAAAACCAGGGAAATTGCATGTAATCGTCAAATTGCCTCCTGGCCCGATGAGTTGGTGGGGCAGTTACGGGGCTTTGCCGACCTCTTGTCGGGCCTGTTGAAGATCAAAAATACCGCAAGCAAAATTTCACACTCTTCTATCAGGTGTGGTTCAATGGGGTTGTAGTAGGCCCCATTTCGTGCGGGCCTCTTCATAAGTGTTGCGAATGGCCCGAGGATATGGAGGCCCAGTTGCGGCCCCTCGGCAAACTCGAACCGACGGATCAAAGAAAGCTCTGGGGCGATTTTCTCTGCTTATGAAAAAGTGGGGGTGCAGTCTGATTGCGGGAGTGTTTTTATTGATGAGAAGATCAGGTCCCCAACGCGGTTCTCAGTACATTTTGTGCCACTTACGATCAGGCGTCTTCCTGGAGCCCCGAAATTGTTCAATCGAAATCACACGTACCGGAAAGGGAATGCGGGAGGCGGACGTCACCCTGCATAATGGCTTGTTCCTGTTTTGCCTCCGATAACGGTGGAATGTTTTTCAATAGCGGTGGGATTTCTATAGTTCCAGTTTGCAACAAGAAATCAGTAGATGCGCAAGTTCCCGCATTTGCCGTTTTCAGCCGCACATAATCAACAATCCGATTAAGCTGGCATGCCTGTTGCACTAAACCTGCATGCATAGACCGAAACCGGTGGATTCCGATACCAGTATTTTTTTAAAAGCATTAACAAATAGTTATTGTGGAGGCTGGAGTGGAAGCCAGTAAATAGAGAATGCCGATTGAGGGCATAAGAATAGAGGACTTTTAGTAGTAAAAATAAAGTAAGCAGTAAAACTAAACTAAAACTTAGGAGGAAGTTAACATGGCTTTTGAAGAACTGTTCGAACCAATCAAGATAGGGCCGGTAGAGATCAAGAATCGGCTGGCGGTGGCGCCCATGAATGGTGTGGGGGACAGGAACGGGCACCTCACAAACCAGTATATGTGCTACTTCAACGCTAGGGCACTTGGCGGCTTCGGGCTCATGACAACCGGGTCCCTGATCACGAATGCGGCGGCGCACGCCGAATTGATGGGGTGCGTACCGGGAATTCATGCGGGTGCTTTTGGAAATTTCAGTTACCTCTCCCAGTTTACCGACTCGATACATTCCATGGGTACGAATACAAAGATATTCGCCCAGCTCAGCCCCGGATTCGGCAGGCAGTGCCCTACGCACGGCGCCAAAGGCGCCTCACCGGTAGCCATGGACCCGAGAGAGATACGAGCAAACTTCACCAAGGGCCAAAAAGCATGGACCGACTTCCACCTCTATGATTGGGCCGCGCTGGAAGCTGCAAACGTCCCCAGGGAGATGACCATTGATGAGATCAAAGCCGATACGGTCAGTTATGTTCAGGCGGCCGAGGTGGCGATCGTGTGCGGGTTTGACGGCATTGAGGTCCATGGACCGCATGGCTATTTGCTTCATCAATTTCTCTCACCCCGCAGCAATAAGCGGACCGACGAATACGGGGGGGCATTGAGGAACAGGGCCAGATATCTGCTGGAAATTGTGGCGGCGCTGAAAGCGAATTTTGGAGATGCGGTGCCGATCATGGTGCGGTTGAGTGGTATGGAATATCAGCCGGACGGGAATTCCGCGGACGATATACGGCAGGTATGCAGGTGGCTGGAAGAGACCGGCGCGGACGCCATTGACCTCTCTTCCGGTTCCGGCTATGACGATATGAAACATTTCGAGCCCGAAGCCGGAAAGATTCCGAATTTGGAGGCCCAGGGGAAGAGGCTGAAAGCAGAGATCAAAATCCCCGTCATTACACCGTCATTCGTTGAACCCGAGGATGCCTTGCGAGCCGTCAAAGAAGGCGCAACGGACATAGCCTCGATGGGCAGGCAGGCCCTGGCCGATCCCGAATGGCCCAATAAGGTGAAAGAGGGGAGGCTCGACGAAATAGCCAAGTGTACAAGGTGCGACTTTTGTAATGGCATAGCCTTCCAGGGTCTGAGGATGTTTCTCAGGTGCACTCAAAACCCGAACCTCGGCAGGGAGGAGTTCATTCCCGAATATTGGCCGAAACCTTCGAAGGCCGTAGTTCCCGAGACGCTGAAGCGCTGGAAGCCCGGTTTGCGCTGGAAAGCTAAGCTGGCGGACAAACAATAGGTAATAAGAGATATCCAAAGATATTTGAAATTTTAAAGAAGTATTCAGGAGTCAGAATAGGGAATACAGAATACAGAATACGGAATACAGAATATATAAAAGGATTTTCTTTCAATATTCTGACTTCTGACTTCTCAGTTTCAAATAAACGGCCCTGAATTGTTCCAACTGTTACAGAAGCATCGGACCGAAACAAAAAGGGGGGGGAAAAATCATGAATGGAATTGCACGTGCATTAGTTAGTTCGAAATTCTGCCGAAGGTCGACTATAAGAGCGGTTGCGTTCGTTTGCTTATCCGTGCTGCTTGCCTGGGACGCACATGCCTTTATCTTCGATACCGGCAACCCTGACCTGAAGGTCGGCTGGGATAACACATTCAAATACACCGGCGCCCTTAGATTGGAAAAGGCGGATAACAAACTCCTGGGCACCAACGCGGATGACGGCGACCGCAACTTCAGCAGGGGCCTTATCTCAAACCGCATCGATCTGCTTTCAGAGCTCGAGGCCTCCTACAAAGACTACGGTGTTCGTATCAGCGGCGCCGGCTGGTATGATTCGGTCTACAATACAAGCAACGACAACGATTCACCCTTGACCGCGAATGCCATATCGGAGGATTATGACGAATTTACGGACGACACCAGGGACCTCCACGGCCGCAAGGCCGAGCTCCTGGACGCCTTCATGCATGGCAAATGGAATATCGGTTCCAACACCCTGAGTCTGCGTGGCGGTCAATATGCCATGCAATGGGGCCAGAGCCTGTTTTTCGGGGGCAACGCCATCGCCGGCGGCATGGCGCCGGTAGATGTCATCAAGGCCCTATCAGTTCCCAATACGCCTTTCAGGGAACTCATCCGCCCCGTGCCGCAGGTTTCAGGTCAGATCCAATTCGGTCCTTCCGTCGCGGTGGCCGCATTCTACCAATTAAAGTGGGACAGAGTTCAAGTCCCGGCGGTGGGAAGCTATTTTTCAAATGGGGACACTTACGATGAGGGTGCGGAGCGAATTCTGGTTGGACCGCCTTTTAATCCCGGCCTGGCCGCCTTCTTCCGGGGTGATGATATCGAGGCCGACGACGCGGGGCAGGGCGGTATTCAGATTCTTCTACATCCGGGAGGGGGCGTGGATCTGGGATTCCACTTCATCAACTATCACGACAAAGGGCCGCAACTCTACATGTTCCCCGGTCAGAACGCCAATCCCGCGATCGGCAAAATAGGCGAGTACGCCTGGGTTTTTCCTGAAAACATCCAGGCCTATGCGATGAGTGCCTCCTACACTTACGATGTCACTAACTTCGCTCTCGAGGTGGGAATGCGAACGAATATGCCGCTCGTGAGCAGCGGTCAGGTCGTAATGCCCGGTTCAAAGGCGGATAATGACGACAATTCCCTTTATGCCGAAGGCAACACACTCCATGTAAACTTTAGCTGGATGTCATCTATCGAACCCAACTTTCTGGCGAAAGAATCCTTATTCATGGGTGAAATCGCATATAACCACCTCATCCACATAACGAAAAACGCAGATGCCCTCGCCCCGGAAACCGACCGCGACGCAATTGGAATTCGGATGGTCTTCGAGCCTACATACCGGCAGGTGCTTACCGGGCTCGATCTCAGCTTTCCGGTGGGTATCGGTTATTTCCCGCTTGGCCGATCATCGGTGGTCAGTAATTTTGGGCAGCAAGACGGCGGGGATGCGAATATCGGGATTTCGGCCTCGTACCTCGATGTCTGGCGATTTGGCCTCACCTATACTCACTTCTATGGCCAGACGGGTCAATATGTCGACGCCAATAGCCAGCTCACGTTTGACCAGACTTTGGCGGACCGTGACTATATTGCATTTTCATTAAGACGCACCTTCTAGAGGAGAAGAACCATGAAATGTATTTGGAAAGCAATACTTGCCGGACTATTTTGCGGCTTGCTGATTGGCGGCGGCACGGCGGCAGCGGGTGTAACCGCTCAGGAAGCCGAACAGTTGAAGACGACACTCACGCCTTTAGGGGCTGAAAAGGTGGGTAACAAGGAGGGGACCATCCCTGCCTGGGATGGCGGTTATACCAAACCTATCCCGGGCTTTGTAAACGGAGGGAAAAGACCCGATCCCTTCGCGGACGAAAAACCTCTCTTTTCGATTACTGTAAAAGACGTGGACAAATATGCCGACAAGCTCACTGATGGTGTTAAGGAGATGTTGAAAAAATACCCGGAGACTTACCGGGTCGATGTCTATCCCACCCATCGCACCGCGGCCGCGCCGCAGTGGGTATACGACAACACCTTTAAGAACGCCACCCGCGGAAAGCTCGAAGGCTACAGTCCGGATAACGTCTATGGCGGCATCCCTTTTCCGATTCCAAAATCCGGGGCTGAAGCGATCTGGAACCATATGTTGCGCTGGCGCGGCACATCCATACACGATGACTTTTTCAGCTATTTTTTCACCGCGGATGGGCAGCAAGTCCTGACAAGCGATATGCTCGGCGAATTGACGCTACCCTACTACATTGAGGGTGGTTCGCCGGAGCAGTTTAAGGAAGACTACAAGGGTTGCTATTATACGACCCGTTTAAGGGGTGTAGGTCCCCCGCTTCGCGCGGGCGAGGCAGCAGCCGGGCGCGTTAACCTTGACGGAACAAAAGATGAGATGTGGCTTTATCTCACCGGACAGAGACGTACCCGAAAGTTGCCAAACCCAGCCTACGACACGCCAACCACCGGATCGGCAGGAGTGAGCTTTTTTGACGAAATCGATGTGTATCAAGGCCGCATAGATCGATTCGATTGGAAGATCGTCGGGAAACAGGAGATGTATATTCCATACAATGGCAATAAGTCACTCGAGCCAACGGTAGAAGAAGCGTTGGATAAACACCATTTGAATCCCCGGTATATTCGCTGGGAACTGCACCGGGTTTGGGTGATCGAGTCGAACCTGCGGCAGGGCAACCGGCATTTGGCGCCGAGGAGCCGTTATTACCTTGATGAAGATACCTGGACGGTCGTATTGTCTGATCGCTGGGACGCAAAAGGGCAGTTGTGGAGGACCTTATGGGCGATTCCCATCGTATGTCCCGATATCCCGGCGACCACACCAATGGGAATCTTCGGCTTTAATGATCTTATTTCAAGCGCATGGTTTCATGGCGGCATGTTTAACGGGAAAAGTGAGCAATACAAAATCATGCCTCCTTACCCCCAATCAACCTTCTCAGCCGAAGCTCTGTCGGGCGAGGGTGTACGATAGGCGCTTTTTCCTTCCGATCCATTTTAAGACGGGGGCCGACGGCAGCGTCGGCCCTTATTCAGACTGGAGACAGTATGATGCGTAGAGTATTAGTCGGTTTCATCTTCGTCCTCGTCTCGGGGTGTTGGGCGCTTGTTTCAGCCGGGTCGGGGAGTGTAGCGGACCCCCTGGAGAGGAGGAGCGAGTTGCCCCGCCGCCCCGAACACTGTGTAATGCTCGATGTCACGCAAGCCGGTGCAAAGCTGGTTGCGGTTGGGGAGCGCGGAATCGTGGTCCTCTCGGACGACTCCGGCCGGACCTGGCGCCAGTCGGCGACGCCCACGAGTGAGACGCTTACCGCCGTTCAGTTCCCCTCGCCAAAGCATGGGTGGGTTGTCGGACACGGGGGGAAGGTATTGCACACCGGGGACGGAGGCGAAACCTGGGTGAGCCAACTGGACGGCGCCGCCGCCGGCCGGCTCGAATTGGCCGAGGCCGAAGCTGAGGCCGGCCGGGCCGGGTTTGAAGACGAAGCGGCGAAAAAACGTCTTTCGGATGCTCAGCGGCTTGTCGATGACGGGCCGGACAAGCCTTTCCTGGCGTTGAGCTTTGAAGATGAAAGAAACAGCTTCATCATTGGCGCCTACGGCCTCATCTTTCACACGGCGGATGGAGGAAAGACCTGGCAAAGTTGGATGGGCCGTCTCAATAATCCACGGGGGCTTCACCTCTACGCGATCCGCATGATGGGGAACGCTGTTTATATCGCAGGGGAACAGGGGCTGTTCCTCCGTTCGATGGATGGCGGGATCACCTTCGAAAGGATCGAGACGCCTTACCGAGGGAGTTACTTCTGCATTGCCGGCGCGCCATCCGGGGAAATCGTGCTTGCGGGCTTGCGCGGCAATGCGTACCGGTCATCGGATCATGGCACCACGTTTACCGCCGTGCATTTCCCTGTTCCGGTTTCCATCAGCGCCGCAACTACACTCAAAGACGGCGCTCTGCTCTTTGCCAATCAGGGAGGGCAGCTTTTTATGAGCCGGGATAAAGGGGATACGGTCCAGCCGCTCTCAATACCTCGCTTGCCGCCTCTTGCGGCATTGGAGCAAACAGGCGACGGCTCGATCGTGGCTGCCGGCTTTGCCGGCGTCATTCGGGTCCCGATGACGGATTGTGGTCCTGCGACAAAGACGGGAGTTATGCAATGAAACCCAGCAATAAAATGGTACAGGCTGTCATTGGGGAGTTCGAGGATTTCGACAAGAACTCGGGATCGGTTATCGAGCGTATTCTTTTCAACCATCGTGGGGTGGTTGTTTCAATCTGCATATTGGTTACCCTGGTTCTCGGCTTCCAGATGACCAAGCTCAGGCTTAATGCGAATTTTGAAAAAACCATTCCTGTTCACCACCCTTACATCGCGAATTATCTCAAGCACCAGAAGGATTTGAGCGGACTCGGAAACGCCGTTCGCATGGCGGTCGAGACGACGGAGGGAACGATTTACTCCGCCGGGTATCTGAAAGTCCTCCAGGAGATAAACGACGAAGTTTTTTTAAATCCGGGCGTGGACAGGGCCTACATGAAATCACTCTGGTCGCCCTCGACGCGATGGGTCGCGGTGACCGAGGAGGGGCTCGAGGGCGACCCAGTTATTCCCAATGAATATAATGGATCGCCGGAAACGGTAGAGCAGGTCCGCCGCAACATCGAGCGCTCGGGAGAAATCGGCCGGCTCGTGGCGCTCGACCACAAGTCGAGTATTATATATTTGCCTCTTCGTTCTAAAGATTCAAGTGGAAAGCCGCTCGACTACGGAAAGTTCTCGCAAGATCTTGAAGCCATTCGCAATAAATATGAAAGCGGTTCCATTCGCATTCATATCACCGGATTTGCCAAGGTGGCGGGGGACCTGATCGAAGGTGTCCGCCAGATCATCCTTTTCTTTGGCGTTGCATTTCTGATTTCCGTAGCGGTGCTCTTCTGGTACACACGATGTCTCAGAAGCACATGCGTGGTTGTAACCTGCTC
The DNA here is from genome assembly GCA_043797445.1 of Pseudomonadota bacterium. Lineage (GTDB taxonomy): Bacteria > Desulfobacterota > Desulfobacteria > Desulfobacterales > JAFDDL01 > JAZDPP01. The sequence goes on along the minus strand of JAZDPP010000105.1, from coordinate 20,309 downwards.
GCTCATTGGCGTGGTCTGGCAGCTTGGACTCTCCAGCTTCCTGGGTTTCGATCTCGATCCATATTCGGTTCTGGTGCCATTCCTGGTATTCGCGATCGCCATTAGCCATGGCGCTCAAAAAATGAACGGCATCATGCAGGATATCGGGCGCGGGACACATCGGCAAATCGCCGCCCGCTATACCTTTCGCCGGCTTTTTCTTGCCGGGTTGACCGCACTTCTTGCAGACGCGGTGGGCTTTGCGGTGCTCATGATAATTGACATTGTCGTGATTAAGGAACTTGCCCTCATCGCGAGCATAGGCGTGGCTGTAATCATCTTTACCAACCTGATCCTGGTGCCGATAACCTTGAGCTATGTAGGAGTGAGTCCCGGGGCCGCAATGCGAAGCCTTAAGGCCGAAGAGGCAGGTAGATCGGGCGAAGCCCGGAGCGTGGTATGGAGGATTCTGGACCTTTTCACGGGGCGCCGATGGGCTGCCGTTGCGCTTGCCTGTAGTATGGCGTTGGTAATCGCTGGCTTCGTGGTGGGCCTCAACCTCAAGATAGGCGATCTGGACCCCGGGGCCCCGGAGCTTCGAGCCGATTCGCGCTACAACAGGGACAACGCCTTCATGACCGCCAGCTACGGGGCCAGCAGCGACGTGATTGCGGTGATGGTGGAAACGCCGGACGGCGCTTGCGCCGATTATGACACCGTGATGCGACTGGACGCCCTCGAATGGAAACTTTTGCAGGTGGAAGGTGTCGAGTCCACCAACTCTCTTGCGCTTCTCAATCGCCAGGTTTTTGTAGGACTTAGCGAAGGCAACATGAAATGGTACAGCATGCCGCGAAACCAGGGCATGGTCAATACGATTACGGCTCAAGCTCCGCGCGGGCTCTATAACGAGACTCTTAACCTGCTGACGCTTTATATCTATCTCAAAGACCACAAAGCCGACACCCTGACCAGGGTTGTCAATACGGTGGAGGCTTTTGCCTCCGAAAACAACTCCGGGAAAGCCAGGTTTATTCTCGGCGCGGGCAGCGCGGGAATCGATGCGGCAACCAATATTGTCGTCAAAAAAGCCAACCGCCTGATGTTATTCATGGTCTATGGCGCGGTGGTCCTCCTTTGCTATATCACCTTCCGCTCCTGGCGCGCTGTCCTCTGCGCGGTGCTGCCGCTGATGCTGACTTCAAACCTGGCCGAAGCGCTCATGGTTTTTTTGGGCATCGGGGTTAAGGTTTCGACTTTGCCGGTCATCGCTCTGGGTGTCGGAATCGGAGTGGATTACGCGCTCTATCTGTTGAGTGTCATGTTGGGGCATTTGAGCGCCGGAAGGACCCTGTCCGATGCGTATTACCGTTCGCTCCTCTTCACGGGAAAGGTTGTCATACTGGTTGGCGTGACATTGTCCGCGTCTGTCGTCACCTGGGCCTTTTCACCGATCAAGTTTCAGGCGGATATGGGGGTTATGCTGGCCTTCATGTTTCTGTGGAACATGCTGGGAAGCCTGATCCTGTTGCCCTCTCTGGCGCGGTTTCTGCTGCCGCGACATGCACGGGGCGTGAAAGCTGATTCACGAAATACTGCCGGTAATGAAGAGAGCGAGCTATGCACCGGTCTTGAAAAATTGACCCAATGAATGGAGTAATCAAGCACATGAAAATTATGCTCTGTTATGATGATTCGGATGAAGTTAAACAGTGCGTATTGGAAGCCAGGAAGCGCGCCTTTGCCTTCAAGGGGGAGATACTGGTTGTGGCATCGCATGTGAGTGATGATCAACACTATCCCAAAAGGATCGAACCTGTCGAGCTGGGGCTCAAGAAAATTCAGGCCATTTTCGATGACAGCGGCATTCCATGCGAAACACTCATCGCCTGGCGGGGGTTCGACGATGCCGCCGGTGAGCACCTTCTCGTTGTGGCGGAACAGAACAAAGTGGATGAGATTATTGTCGGAATAAAGGACAGATCCAAACTGGGCAAGTTTTTGCTGGGATCGGTCGCCCAAACATTGCTTCTGCGGGCTGAATGTCCCGTTTTGGGGGTTAGACAAAACCTGAAGGGCTATAGATAGCTCATTGATCAGAAATATTCAAATCTTCTCTTACATAAGGATGCCGGTAATTCCGGAGTCCCTGGAACGATGGAAGCCGGTATTGCGATCGAGATAACGTTTTAACCTGGAGCCCGAGTGATCGGCAGTGGCAACCATTTTGTATAAAATGCCTGCTGCCTGCCATGCCGTTTCAACAGGGGGGGGCAAAGGAGACCCATCGTATGAAGATCAATTTGAAGACAAAGATGCTGGGTGGGTTCGGAATCGTGGTCATGATCGTATTGGTTGTGGGAATTGTCCAGTGGAACGTTCTCTCTTCTTCGAGCAGCCAATTGCGGAATCTGGCTTTCGATGAGGTTCCGAAGATCACAGCTCTCCTGACGCTGAGCAAAACGCAGACGGCCATTGGCGCTATTGAAAACGCCATGCTGAATCCCGCCCTCAATGATGATGCGCTAAAAAAAGAAAACACCAAGTTTGAAGAGGCATGGAAAAAGATAGATCAATTATTGAAGACCTATCAAGGGCTTCCCAGGTCCGAAAAAGAGGAGTCGCTGTGGAAGAAAACATCAGCGGCGTGGGAGAAATGGCGGAACGATCATCTTGCTTTCGTGAAGTTGATCAGTGGTGATACCGGTGAAAGCACCGTCGACGCCGCCAAGGGGCAGGCCGAGGTTCAGGACCAGACGGGGCTTGTTCAAAAAAATACAGTGCAATTCGGCCTCGAAGGAAAGGACTGGGACAAGATCAACGATCAGGTAATAAACCACAACTGGGTTTCCTTTAACGAAAGCAGCACCTTGCTCGATGAACTCATCCATCTCACCCGGGATGAGGCGGAACGGGCCACGCAAATGACCATTCAGGCGTCCTTGATGGCGAAAAGAGTCGTGGGGACGGGCATTACGATCGCCATCCTTCTGGCACTGGTTATCGGTACCGTTTTGAGTCTTTCCATCACGAGAAGCATCAACCGGATCGCGGCCAGCCTCACGGATGCCGCGGTGAGAATGACTTCGGCCTCCGCGCAGGTTGCATCATCGAGTCAGTCCCTGGCCAAAGGGGCGAGTGAACAGGCCGCCACCCTGGAAGAGATCTCCGCTTCACTCGAAGAGATATCCTCCATGACCAAAAACAGCGCGGACGGCGCTGCCAAGACGAACGCTCTGATGGGCGACGCCACTACAACCATCCATAAGGCCGAGGACGCGTTGAGAAACCTGACCCTCTCCATGGAAAAGATAAAGGCGTCCAGCGAAAAGACCTCCAAAATCATCAAGACCATTGATGAAATTGCATTTCAGACCAATCTCCTTGCGTTGAACGCCGCCGTTGAAGCGGCCAGGGCCGGCGAAGCCGGCGCGGGATTCGCGGTCGTGGCTGAGGAAGTGAGGAGTCTTGCCAAACGGGCGGCCGAGGCTGCACGGGATACGGCGGGACTGATTGAAGGAATTATAAAGCAGGTCAAGGACGGCGCCATCCTCGCAAATGCGAGTACCGAGGCCTTTATCGCCGTTACCAACAGCACGAAAATGGTTTCGGGACTGGTATCCGAGATTGCCGCCGCATCGAATGAACAGGCGCAGGGCATCGAGCAGGTGAACAGAGCGGTGGTGGAAATCGACAAAGTCACCCAGAGCACCGCCGGCGCCGCGGAAGAAAGCGCGTCCGCCAATGAAGCGCTGAAGGGTGAAGCGAAGCAAATGGGGAGGATAGTTGGCGACCTCTTCAGGTTGATAGAGGGTTCCGACAAGCCAAGGCAGCCGTCCAATCCCACGGGAGGCCCTGAAAATCCGCTTCAACCGGTCCGTTACGAGGAAGAGAGTTTCAACGAGTTTTAATAAACCTGGTAACTACTCTGAGGCCGAGTATGCACCTGCTTTAGGTTACCGGTTTCTTAGATTCGGGCAAAACCACCCTGGCGTGGCCGATACGATGATCAAGGCCAGGAGAAAAAAGCATGGTGGATATGACACCTCTATACGAGTTTTGGCATTTTGTTTGGAGCAGGTGCGGGGATTGGGGGTATGCTGCCGGTCACAACACTTGCAACGAACTGGTTCATATTGAAGAGGTCATTACAAAGGGCTATCATGAAATAGTTTCGGGCAAATTCGATGCGCTGCACATAAATCTTTACAATGGCACTAGCAGGTCTCTTACCAACCGGGTTTATGCGGCTTAAGATAGCCCCCCATAAGGCAACATATACTATAATAAGGAGGAGCAGATATGGATAAACCCTATGAGGTAGTAATCAAATTGTTAGGAGGAGATGGACCGTGTGATATCGGTCTTTTACCTGGCACAGAATGGGTTTTCGGAGAGCGAACACCGGAAGGAATGTGCACTTTAGCCTTTAATGCCATGTACCCCCTGATTGTGGGCCTTCAAAACGGCGCCACCTTTCCCTGGCAGGAAGACCCTGATGTCACTTTAGCTTCCTGTCCTAATCCGAAAGTCAACAATGTCTACGAAATAAGACGTATAACGAAAAAATAAGGAACTCTCTTACCAACGGTATTTCTGCATGGGGGGCTATCTTAAGCCGCATAAACCCGGTTGGTAAGAGACCTGCTAGTGCCATGTAACACTTTGATACATTTTGTAAAAATGTTCGGGAGTTGCTCGGCGGATGAGATGGAGTTTGCCCGGCGGACTGCCCAAACTTACAACCGGGGATGCAAGACCTTTCCTGTCAACCTTCGTGAAGACATAGATGCGGAGGTATTAGCCGAGATCGCGCCATGGCTGACATGATCCTGGAACCCTTTGCCGTCTCACAGCAAATGATGGTCACGGTTGGGATTCTCTTTTCCTTTCAGCTTTTTCTTCCCATCCTGTGCAAAGAGTTTGGATGGAGCAGGGGGATGGTTGGCGGAGCGGGCTCTATCACGATGATCGTGAGCGGCCTTGTCGCACCTCTTTCCGGTTTGCTGACAGCCAAACATGGGGTAAAGCGTGCCATTGTCACTGGGAATATCCTCGGCATACTGGGGTTGGTGCTGCTTTCTATTCAGAGCCGGGCATGGCACCTTTATGCGGGGTTTGGCATTTTGTTTGGAGCAGGCGCGGGGATTGGGGGGATGCTGCCGGTCACAACACTTGCAACGAATTGGTTCATAAAGAAAAGGAGCTTGGCATAAAGCATCTTGCCCGTGTCGTTGCCACCGGCTCTGCCGCGGTCGATGCAAAGATCATGGGAATGGGCGTTGTTCCCTCGGTCAGAAGGGCGCTCCACTTTGCCGGGCTCACGATCGGGAATATAGGCTACTGGGAGATAAATGAAGCCTTTGCGGCCCAGTTTCTCGGATGCAACCGCGAATTGAATCCGGACCTGAACCGGGTGAATGCAAACGGTGGTGGTATCTCGATAGGCCATCCGGTAGGCATGACAGGGGCAAGGCTCATCGTATCGCTTATTCACGAGATGAGACGCCGCGGCGTGCAATACAGAGGCGCCTCGCTTTGTGGAGGCGGCGGGCCGTCGACATCAATGATCGTCGATCTCTACGACTGAAAGAAGGAAACATAGGACGGTTTGTGGATTTTTAAAAATACTCGGTAATTTTAACCGAAAATTTCCGAGTATTTTTCTTCAATCAACCGAATTTCATTTTCCGTCAATTTTTCGAATTCTCTTTCCTTTGCCCGATTTGAAAGCTTTCCATCGTTTTGGGCAAGGAAGCGTATCAGCAAATCAATAAGCTTGTCAGGCATATCGATATAATTTCTAATGAATTCATTGAGCAAATCATATTTTTTCAAATATTCAACTTCGTCAGGTAGCGTTTTAATTACCGTTTCCTCAACGCATTCAAAGAAAAATTCGGCCTGTCTGGTGGCATCGAAATAGCGGTATAGATCAATAGTTTCGTTTAAAATCTCAACATTGTGTTTCTCAGTCGGCCGCCATTCAATCAAATCGAGCCTTGGCTTTGAAAAATGCTCCAATACTTTTCTATATTCTTCCATCCGAGCCAAAATGACAGCAGATACCGGGAATATCAAGCCTTTCGGGACAAAATCTTTTTCCGCCAGAACATGGTGGAATAAATAGCGATGAATCCTGCCATTTCCATCTTCAAATGGGTGAATAAAAACAAAACCAAAAGCAATAATGGCCGCTGATAAAACCGCGTCGAAATCACCCTCAACAAGAAGTTCATATGTATCTATGAGGCCTGACAACAAATGTATCAAATCTTCAGCACGGGCAGAGATATGATGAGGCATGGGCATGCCCGTGATACGATCATGTTCGCCAACGAAGCCACCTTCCTTTCTCAGCCCCGGCTCCATAAAGCGACTATCCGAAATAACAATGCGCTGTAAATATTCCAGTTCGGGAATAGTGAGCTTGCGTTGCCCGGCTTGGCCAATTATTCTTCCCCACCGTTCGATCCGGCTGTGAGGTGGGGTTTCTCCTTCTATTGTATAGGAGGCTTTTGAATCTTTAAGCAAAAGAAAGGCGGCGGCACGGCTTAACAGATCGGGATGGATCTGGCCGACATTTTCAATGGCTTTTACTGATAGCTTCTTGCCTATATGGTGCTCTAGTTTTTCTGTTTTTCGGATCAAAGGACAGAAATTTCGTGTCCCCGGCAAGTTGTTGCGAATCCGATGGCGATTGGATGGATGCGATTTTCCTTCGTATTGCAGCTTGCTGTTGATGAGAGGAACAAAATTTCCTGTCTGTGCATCTTCAATGTCCAGTTGCTCCTCACGCAGCCACTCCCATAAAAACCATAATCTGCGGCTATAGCTGCCCGTCGGCGCGGAACGAATAATCTCACGGATCTCTTTGGCTTCAATTTTTTGAAAAAGAGCCTTGAGAACAGCAAGATCAACCCCCTCATATTTAAGTGCAAAGATTAAATGTCCATAAAGAGTGTTTCTGGGCATATGGCGCGGTGTAAAAATACGCCAGCGTTCGTATTCATATTTTTTATGTTTCGTACCTATGGCACAAAGATAATCCGGAACCGGCACTTTCAAATCATATGTTGAGATTAATGCAGAATATCCGGCTAAACTGTTCGCCGCTCCCAAAGCTGGAAAATCGTGAAGAACCATTACAAGGTGCGAATTTTGATTATCGATTTCCATACACATGAATCTCATTTTTGAATTATGAGAATCATAATGCCATGAAAAATGATTATCGTCTATGAATTTTAATTAAAAATAGTCGTTTTCATGAAAAACAAATATCTTTCAAATGAGGGGACATTTTAAACCGCTTCCACACGGCAGGGCACATACCGGTGAAAGGGCGTTGCCGCAATTCTGTCTCGGTGGGTGTTTTTTGTCAGGCGGTTGACGTTTGCGCCATATTTGACGCCGTCATGGATGAGACCGAAGCCGTGGGGGATCATGATGTAGCCTTCCCTTGTCATTTCGGTCATCTCTAACTCTATTGTTTCCTCACCCGCTTCGGTAATCACCTTTACCGTTTGTCCGTCGGTAAACCCATGCTTCTCTGCATCCCCGGGATGCATGATAACCGTGCAGGCGCGTTTTCCCTTGTTCCAGGCAGGGTCTCTCATACCCGTATTGGCGTTATAGTCCATATGACGACCCGCGGACAGGATGAATGGCAGAACGGCAACGACGCACTGGGCTTTCGCGGATCAATTCAAAAAGCGGTATCCTCAAATAAGGCTCAAGGCTGAACGGTTGATCACCGATGAGGGAGATCTGTTTTGCTCAGGCGGCTATAGCGCCGCCATCGATCTTTCTGACCTATCAACAGAACATTCGGGTCGAAGCCGCCAAGCGATTGCTGGAGAAGGGGATCCGTTCCTTTGATGAAATTACGTATGAGGTAGGTTACGAAGACAGCAGTACCTTCCGAAAAATCTTTTCAAAGCGGACAGGTTTGTTGCCAAAGGAATATAGGAAAAAATTTCAAAGAGTGTCATTGAAAAATCAATAGCATTCGCAACACGTTTCGGGCTGTGCTACGCTATGTCGGGCGAGGGTGTACGATAGGCGCTTTATCCTCTGCCGGTTCCGCGTCGCGTCACCTCGTCCGTTTTGAAATTTTGCCGTCCGGAAAAAAAGGGTTGCTTCCGATATGGAAATATTGCATAATGGAAACATGAGCGACACGACAAAGAAAAATATCGACGTCAAGACGGAAAGGCAGACCCGGGAACTCATGTTGCGGATGGCGAGAATTATCGAGTCCGTCATCATGCCGGGCAAGCACCCGCTCCCGGATCTGGCGGTTACTCCGCGCGAGATCAAGGTGATGCTTCTACTAGGTGACAAGGGCGAAACGACCATGACGGAGTTGGCAGCGGCTATTGATGCCCCCCTCAGCACCGTTACCAGGATCGCCGACAAACTGGAACGTAAAGAGTTGATCCAACGGTCACGATCCGATCGAGACCGTAGAATTGTCGTCATTACCGCCAGCGAGAAAGGGCAGATGCTGCACAACTCAATGCGGCAGCACCAACTTGCCGTGAGTCATAAGATGCTTGAACTGCTCGGCAGCGACGAGCGGGAGGTTTTTCTGGAATTGATGGCAAAGATGGCAAACGGCTTAGGTGAAGTGAACAGGTAAGTTTTTTTTGCCAATTATTTCCACTTTGCAATATTTGAGGTTTGGAATGAAAATTACGAATATAAAGACACGCCTTTTCGGCCCGCTGATCATATCGACGGCACTCGGTCTCACGGCGTGCGCAACGGTCGGCCAGGAGGACTACCGGCGGCCTGACCTGCAGGAGCCTGCCAGTTGGCAGGCTCCCCAAACCGGCAAGCTCACCGACCTGACCTGCTGGTGGGCGACCTTCAATGACGCCACGCTCGACTCGTTCCTCGAAGCAACGCAGAAGGATAACCCGACCCTTGCCAAGGCTGCGGCGGCTATCGACAAGGCCCGGGCGAACCGGGCGTCCGTCGAAGCCGGCTTTCTGCCGCAGGTGAATGCCTCGGCCGCCGCCGGCTGGTCGGGATCGTTGAAAAACGGCGCCGGCAGAAGCAGGACGGCAGATGGCGGCCTCGACTCCTCGTGGGAAATCGATCTGTTCGGGAAGAACCGCCGCTCCGCCGAATCGGCCGGTGCGCTGGCACAGGCCCGGGAGGCCGACTGGCACGATGCGCGGGTATCCCTGGCCGCCGAGGTGGCCGGCACCTATATCGACTATCGCGCCTGTCGGCTGAAGGAGAAGTACTACAACGAGCAGGCCGACTCCCAGACTAAGACCAGCTATCTGACGCAGCTCTCCGCCACGGCGGGGTTCACGGCACCGGCCGATGCTCGCCTGGCCGAAGCCTCGGCCGCCAGCACCCGCTCCACCGCCCTGGCGCAAAAGACCGAATGTGAGGTACTCGTGAAATCCCTGGTGGCGCTCACCGGGATGGACGAACCGTCGGTGCGCCGGCAACTCGGTCAAGGGACAATGAGCCTGCCGCAGCCGGAGTCGCTCACGGTCTCCTCGGTCCCGGCGGATCTCGTGCGGCAGCGGCCCGATATCGTCTCCGCCGAGCGGACCCTGGCCTCCACCAGCGCGCAGATCGGCGTTGCCGAGGCGGGCCGCTACCCCAGCCTTTCGTTAAGCGGCTCCATCTCCCTTTCGGCCAGCAACGCTTCCCCCACGACGGCCCCTTGGTCCTTCGGGCCGACGCTGAGCTTGCCGCTGTTCACAGGCGGCAGGACCGAGGCCAGCATCAGGAGCGCCAGGGCCGACTACGACTCGGCGCTGGCAGACTACAAGCAGGTGGTGCGCACCGCAGTGAAGGAAGTGGAACAGTCGCTGGTGCGGCTAGACACCATGGCCCGGCGTGAGCAGGAGGCGACAACGAGCGCCGAAGGATACAGGGCCTACCTGGTGTCGACCGAGCAGAACTGGCGCGTTGGCGGCGCCAGCATGCTCGACCTGGAAACGGCGCGCCGTTCGACCATCAGCGCCGAAGTCAATTTACTGGAGTTGCAGCAGAGCCGCCTGCAATACTGGATCGCCCTCTACAAGGCGATGGGTGGCGGCTGGAAAGGACAAAACGGAGGAACAAAATGAAATCTGCAACAAAAAAAATCGTTATCTGCACCGTCATGGTGCTTGTTGTCGCCGGTGTCGTCACCGGTTTGAAGCAGACTGCGGCCCGGACCGAGCCCCAGCCGAAGGCCGCCAAGGCAGCCCTCAGCGTGACCACAACTCGGCCTTTACAGAAGGATTGGCCGGTGCAGCTCCCCGCCAGCGGCAGTATCGTGGCGTGGCAGGAAGCGGTCATCAGTGCGGAAGCCGGTGGCTTGCGCATTACCGCACTCCATGCCGATGTCGGCGACAGGGTAAAGCGGGGCCAGGTGCTTGCCGAACTGGCCCGTGATTCGGTGCAGGCGGAGGTGCGACGCTACGAGGCGGCACTCGCTTCGGCCAGAGCCTCTCTTTCCAAGGCCAAAGCCAATGCCGACCGGGCACGCCAGGTACAGGGGAGCGGCGCACTGTCCGCCCAGCAGATCAATGACTACCTGGCCGAGGAAAAGACTGCCCAGGCCAACGTGGATCTGGCCGAGGCCCAACTTGCCGTCCAGCAGGTGATCCTGTCGCAGACCCTTATTGTGGCCGTGGACGACGGGATCATCACCTCGCGCAGCGCAGTGCTGGGGCAGGTGGTGGCTTCCGGCGCCGAACTGTTCCGGTTGCAGAGGCAAGGGAGGCTGGAGTGGCAAGCGGAGGTCGATGCCAAACAGCTGGGCGTGGTCAGGCCGGGCGCCAAATGCGAGGTAACGCTCTCGTCGGGTCGCGTCTTGCGGGGGACGCTACGGCTCGCCGCGCCGACATTGTCGACCAGCACGAGCCGCGCCAATGTCTTTGTCAATCTGCCGGACGACAGCGGCACCAAGGCCGGCATGTTCGCCAACGGCCATATTGAGGCCGGACTGCAAACTGTACTGGCCGTGCCGGAATCCGCCCTGGTGCTGCGCGACGGCCGCAGCTACGTGTTTGAAGTCGGTGCGGACAACAAGGTGGTTCGTCGCCTGGTTACGGCGGGAACGCACCGCGAGGGGCTGGTGGCGATCGCAGGTCTGGCCGGCGAGTCACGGATCGTCACCTCCGGCGGCGCCTTCCTTGCCGATGGCGATCTCGTCACCATGGCCAAGGAGTAACTCATGAACTTTTCCGCGTGGTCCATACGCAACCCGGTGCCGTCCCTGCTGTTGTTCCTGCTGCTGACCGTATTCGGCTTCTTCGGCCTGCATAAAATGGGGATCCAGAATTTTCCCGACATGGACCTCCCCACGATCCAGATCATGGCCACCCTGGAAGGGGCAGCCCCGGCGCAACTGGAAACCGAGGTCGCCCGCAAGATCGAGGACAAGCTCGCCTCGCTGCCCAGGCTTGATCATATCACGACCACTATCACCGATGGCTCGGTCTCCATCAGCGTGTCATTCGAGATCGACAAGAACGCCGAGGAGGCGCTCAACGAGGTCCGCAACGCGGTGGACTCGGCCAAGGCAAACCTGCCGGCGAGCATGAACAGCCCGACGGTTTCCAAGGTGACCTCCGCCGGCGGCACACTTCTCACCTATACGGTCGAGGCGGGTAATATGAGCGAGGAGGAGATCTCCTGGTTCGTCGACAATGATGTCGCCAAAAACCTGATGTCCGTGAAGGGGGTCTCCTCCATCACACGGGTCGGCGGCGTGGACCGGGAGGTCCATGTGGATCTCGATACCGCGCAGATGGCGGGCATGGGGGTGACCCCCTCCGATATCTCCGGCCAGCTCCGCGCGGTGCAGCAGGATTCCTCCGGTGGCCGGGGCGAAGTGGGGAACTCTATCCAGTCGTTCCGAACCTTGGGGGCGGTGCATTCCGCCAATGAAGTGGCGGCGCTGACCATTCCACTGACGGACGGTCGTCGGGTCAGGCTGGACCAGGTCGCCAGGATCTCGGATAACCATGCCGAGCGGAGCACCCTGGCCTACGTCGACGGCAAGCCGGTCATCGGTTTCCAGATCACACGGTCGAAGGGCTTTTCCGATGTGAGCATCGCCGATGACGTGCACGAGGCCGTGACCAAGTTTTCCTCCGCTCACCCGGAGGTTCGCATACGGGAAATCAGCAATACGGTAGACCCGATCAGGGAAAACTACGAAGGATCGATGCACCTGCTCCTGGAAGGGGCACTGCTGGCCGTGGTGGTGGTTTGGCTCTTCCTGCGGGACTGGCGAGCCACCATCATTTCCGCCACCGCGCTCCCCCTCTCCATCATCCCGACCTTTATCGTGATGTATTTCTCCGGGTTCAGCCTGAACATCGTCTCGCTTTTGGCCCTGTCCCTGGTGGTGGGAATCCTGGTGGACGACGCCATCGTCGAAGTGGAGAACATCGCCCGGCATCTGCGCATGGGAAAGACACCGTACCAGGCGGCCATGGAAGCCGCCGACGAGATCGGGCTGGCGGTCATCGCCACCACGTTCACCCTGGTGGCGGTCTTCCTCCCCACTGCCTTCATGGGGGGGATCTCCGGCAAAGTGTTCCGGCAGTTCGGGATTACCGCCGCTACGGCGGTGCTGGCGTCCCTGCTGGTTGCCCGTCTGCTGACCCCCATGATGGCGGCCTATTTCATGAAAGATTCGGGCCATGAGGAGAAGGATTCCGCCCTGATGGTGCGCTACCTGGGGTGGATACGTGCCTGCTTGACCCACCGCAAGGCCACCGTGATCGCAGCCGGCGTCTTCCTGGCCGGTTCCCTGGCGCTGACGCCGCTCCTTTCCACCGGCTTCATGCCGGCGCAGGACGACGGCCAGACCCAGGTTTCCCTCGAACTTACGCCGGGGAGCTCTCTGGACGATACCGCCCGACTCGCCCGAAAGGCCAGTACGCTCATCAAGCAGATTCCCGACGTGACTCATATTTTTTCATCCGTCGGCTCGGCCAGCTCTGGGTTCGGCGTCGAAGCCTCGACGAGCTCTGCGGTGAACAAGGCAACCCTGACCGTCGACATGAAGCCGCGCAAGGAGCGGCGTAAACAGGTGGTGGTCGAAGCACAAATCCGGGAAGTCCTGGCCGACCTCCCGGGCGCACGGGTTTCGGTCGGTCGCGGCAGCAGCGGCGAGAAGTTGGATCTCACCCTGGCCGGCGACGATTCGCAACTGCTGGAGTCAACGGCGGCGTCTCTGGAGAAGGAAATCCGGGGCCTCAAAGGGGTGGGCAACGTGAAGTCGGGCCTGGCCCTTCAACGCCCCGAAATCCAGATCGTTCCCGACTATGCGCGGGCGTCCCAGCTAGGGGTGACGGTGGAGGCGCTCGGCGACGCGGTGCGCCTGGCAACCTACGGCGACTACGCATCGCGGCTCAACAAACTCAACCTGCCCCAGCGCCAGATCAACGTACGGGTTCGCCTGAGCCCGGAGACCCGCAACGACCTGAGCAGCATCGGACTGATCAGGGTGGCCGGGAGCAAGGGGCAGGTGGCACTCTCCTCGCTGGCCGACATCCGCATGGGAGGCGGCCCCGCCCAGATAGACCGCCTGGATCGCTACCGAAACGTCACAATTTCGGTGGAGCTGAACGGTCGCTCCCTGGGCGAGGTGATGAACGAAGTCCGCGAACTCCCCTCCATGCGCAACCTGCCCAAGGGTGTGTTCACGGTACAGCAGGGGGAGTTGCAGAGGATGAGTGAAATGTTCGGCAGCTTCGGTCTATCTATGGCGGCCGGTGTTCTCTGCATCTACGTGGTGCTGGTGCTTCTCTTTCACGATTTCCTCCAGCCGGTCACGATCCTGGCCGCCTTGCCCCTTTCCCTGGGGGGCGCCCTGCTGGCGCTGGTCGTCACCCGCAACGATTTTTCCATGCCGACGGTCATCGGCCTGCTCATGCTGATGGGGGTGGTCACCAAAAACTCTATCCTACTGGTGGAATACGCGATCATGGCGAGACGCGAGCATGGCATGTCCCGCTTCGATGCACTGGTCGATGCCTGCCACAAGCGCTCCCGCCCCATATTCATGACCACGATTGCCATGGGAGCTGGCATGCTGCCGATCGCGCTGGGTCTGGGGGCAGACCCGAGTTTTCGCCAACCAATGGCTATCATCGTCATCGGGGGATTAGTTACATCGACGCTGTTGAGCTTGCTCGTAATTCCGGTCCTTTACACCTATGTCGACGACCTTATGCAGTTTTTCCGCCGCCGCATTATGCGTAGACATTAATTCCCTAACCCCGATAAATGGGATAAGTACCTTTACGAAAAAATTTTCCGCCAATTCGGTTGTTCAATCCAAGCCATTGCGGCTGCTTTTGAGCGACGCCGGACCGCCCTTCCGGCGGAATCGCCACTGGTACTGACGAATTCTTTCTCCCAAGATCGTGTAAAGGCGATATAGTGGGATGCTTTTGTCCGAAGCCATGGCGGGCGAGGGTGTACGCTTAGCGCTTTATCCTTCAGATCCATAATAAGACAGGGGCTGACGGTCGCGTTGTCCCTTATACGGTTAGGAGGCGGTATGATGCGTGGAGTTTTTACAACGAATCGGCTATGCCAACCCCTGGTGGGCACCTCCGAAATAGGTGGGTATCCTCCGAACTTGGTGGCTGACATAAATGAAATCACGAGCTGGAATCGTCCGAAATAGGCAATTCATGGTTTGAAGATTAATATCCTATTGTAACGCATAGTATACGGGGTGAACACTGGCTTGGCCTTTTTACATTCAATCTAAATAAATCCTTTTTATAAAGTTCAAAGCTATCCATTCGATTTACTCCAGTCGGTTTTTGGCACGGCTTTTGAACTCATCGCCTTCTAACTCTGCTTCGCCGGAAGTTGAGAATTGAGAGAAACGGCTGGACGCTTTTGCGTTGATTCATGCCATGGGTTCGAATCCGAAATTTGGCTTCGCATGTAATGGCATTAAATATAGGGCGGCTGGACACTGACTGGCAGCAGCGTTTCAGCCATTTCCGCGACATGGATACCACAAGGTCTCCATGCGCCAGATCGCTTGGAAGGCCGAGTTCGTTATGGGGACGCTCTACAAGCTCTTTCGGAACAAGGAGGATCTTTACAAGGCCCTTGTCCTGGAAATGTGCGACAGGTTCGAGAAAATCTTCCTTATTTTCGTATCTTTCTATCCGAGCATAGAGGGGCGCGCTTTAAGCTAAAGGCGGGTCTGGTCGACGTGGTGCGAAAAAGACACTACGTTCTCATGGAAAGACTTGCCATTGTTGTGGGGTTGTTGGGCTATTTACAATAAATGATCAACTCTCAAATACGTGTGGAAATTGGTGACGTTGTTCGACGGAGTGAGCATGTTGCTCTGCCCGGGTTGTGATGCTCCGATCATTGCGAAGCCGGAGAATACTGAGGCTTTTGTTGCAGCCGGCCATTAATAAGGCAAAAAATAATAGCCTGAAGGCTTGATGATATTCTGATCTTGAGTTTTTCCACCTGTTTGGTTCGGAGTTGAAGATATGTTTATCATTGGAGAGAGAATCAATGGGACGTTGAAAAAGACGGCACTCCGCCGAACTCATATCATGAGCGCTATCGGCTACCAGACAAAGGCCTGCTACACCCAAAAAAAGTGGGCGTCCCGCCGGTAGAAAACAGCGATGAAGTCAAACAAACCAACGAAATTTAAAAGGCGATTCCGCTTTTGGAACTTATCGTCGATATCGAGGAAAAGAACATCACCGGGGACGCCCTGTTGACCCGGAAGGATATCGGGGAATACCTTGTCTCGAAACACAGGCATTACCATCTCACCGTGAAGAAAAACCAACCCGGAGTTTTCAAGGACATCTCGCTTTACTTCGAAAACCGCGGGGAGCCGGATTACCTCGATTACGGCGCTTGCGAGCATGGGAGAATCGAAGTCGGGGCGAAAAATTTTTCGACCCTGCTGGACCACGACCGAACTCAATGGCTATCCGAGCTTCCCGGACGCCGGGCAGGTGTTTGTCATCGAGCGGGAATCCGTGGATTTCCGGCTCGAGTGATTAGCAATAGGCTATTGAAATAGATGATCTGTTTTTTCAGCGGTTCAACTAACCCTCATGCCCGATCCGGGCACAACGAAGGATGAAAATTGACCATTTTCACATAAACCATAAAGAACTCAAGGAGCGCGCCATGAAGAAGCACGGTTTGAAATGGGTATGGATGGCAGTTTTATCGTTATGTCTATCGGCATGCGGCGATGATCAAGCAACAATCGAGGGAATACTTGAGGATGGAAAGGGAGTACCGGTTGCGGGCATGAAAATTATCGCCTCCCAAATGCAGCCGGTTGAAGGGTATGACCATCTTGAAACGATAACCAAGGCGGACGGCACATTCCGGATGTCCGGCCTTTTTCGGTGCTCCATATATATCCTGAAAGCCTGGTCTGAAACCTCGACAGCCAATGCGCCTTTAACGATAATTAGCGGGCAGCCAGGTCAAACCTCCGTGCTGCCCCAGCCAATGATTATTCGCTTTACCGCCTTTGCGGACGGGGTCATCTTTGATTCGCAAGCCAACCTCGATTGGTTGGTTGGGCCTAACCGCGATATCAGTTTCGAGCAGGCGGAGAAATGGGTGGCGGGTCAGAGTACAACGGCAGGCGGAGGCTGGAAAATGCCGACACAGGATGAGTTGTCGATGCTGTATCAACAAGGCGTTGGCAAACGCAATGTTGACCCGCTGTTTAAAACCACGGGTTGGTGGGCCTGGGCAGGAGAATTTGACCCCTCTTCCGCGTGCCGTTTGGGCTTCAGCTTTGGCAAAGGCGAAAAGAACTGGAACCTCAAAGACAACTCGCGTGACGGCCGCGTGTTTGCCGTACGCTCCCATCTAAAACGATAGGCCGGGACCGAGGGTAAAAATAAAATAGAACTGGACAATCAATACCCTACCAGTCGGAGGGAATCACCATGGAAAAAGTCCAAATTAGTCGAATACCGCGGGGCGTCCGCGGCAATGTTGTTTCCCTCGATATCGATGGGTTCCAAAAACGGATGGCGCTTATTCAATACTCCGGCGGATTCAATGCTCTCCCCTCCTTTTGCGGTGGGATATAGCTGAGAACGGCGGGGATCTCAGGCAACCTTATCCGGCCAGCGGTGGATCATTGAAATAAGAAACCATCAAATCAAAAGGATACTTTAAGGGTCGAATCAGTTAATTCGGTGGCATACTCCATGTTTCTTCAAAAATAGCCCGGAACCGTTACGGGGTGGAAATCAAGTCGGCGCTGCGCCATATCGAGGAAGTGTGGGAAGCGTTCTATATGACCCAAACGGGAAAAGAGCTATTTAAAGGGGCTCAAACCCGGGGCGGCCGGCTCATGGCGGTGAGAGAGGCGGCCCATATAGCGGACAATGCGAGCCTGAAATTCCGCAACGGAATGTGTCAATGAAATAGGTGCCTTCAACATCTGTCGAAGGCTTGGCGCCGTCCGGCCAAATCTTGCATCCCGTCCAGAAGGCGTTCATCGAAAAGGGCGTTATTCAATCTAACGACCAGTACTCAGGTAATAGCCGTTAGATTGATAAAGGGTCCCGTGCCAGCTATGAATTCAATGCCTTCACGCTCCAGTGGCGGCGAGTGAGTTTCGGGTTTTCCATTTCGTCTACGATCGCCACGGATAGGTCCTCCATGGAAATGCCGGCCGGCACGTCGCCCTCCATCGGTAACTCTTCGCCGCAGATCTGATAACGCCCGGTGCGCTCTCCCGGCATGAGCCCCGCAGGAGGAGACAAAAACGTCCAATTAAAACTGGTATCGTGCTCGAATAACAGGAAAGCCATGCGAAACGCCGCAGGGACAATATCAAGGTGCAATTCCATAAAACGGTCGTAATCATCGGCGGAAGAAAGGGGCATGTTTGTGGCGCTCATCGCCCATGCCTTCATCTCGGGTGGGGCGGAATCCAGCATTTTTCTCATTACATTTAGATCGTCGGCTAGCTGGATTCCCGGTGCTATATACAAGCTTCCGGCTCCACCGACGAAAAGAAACCGTTTAATTCCTGTTTGCTTCACCGCCGCAATAATGAGACGGGTTCCTTCCATAATGCCTCTGTAGTGGTTTGGATGGGCCGCAGGGTCGTGGCCAACGTTGAAGGTGCTGATCACAGCGTCATGGCCCGCTATGGCACGGGTCATCTGCCCAAGGTCCATCAAATCCGCCGCGCACAACGTTAATCCCGGATGAGAAACCAGTTTCTTTTCAGGATGACGAGCGAGCGCGGTTACCGAGTGATCACGCTGCAGCGCTTCCCGTACTACCCGCGATCCTATGTTGCCTGTAGCTCCAATTACTGCCAGTTTCATTTTTTTCTCCTCCACAATGATTAAATTTCCGTCGAAAAAAGAGGTTAGAGCGCAAGCTCTAAACCACCACCTAAGGCAAAACCGCCGATCGCGGCAATGGGTTGTTTTCGCTCTTCTATTTGCCATCCAACGTATGAAGCTTGCGACGCATGATTTTACCCGTGCTTGTTTTCGGTAAATCCCCGACAAACGCAACCTGCCGCGGCACCTTGTATGCGGCAAGATGCTTCCGGCAAAAGGCGATTATTTCCTCTTCCGTGGTCACGGCGCCATTTCGCAACACAATATAAGCCTTTGCAAGCTCACCCTTCAGCTCATCGGCAACGGCTCCCACGGCTGCCATCGCGGCCGACGGATGCAGCATCAGCACCCGTTCGATCTCGGCCGGGTAAACATTATACCCGGCGGTTAAAATCATATCCTTCAACCGATCCACCACATAGACATAGCCGTCACTATCTATCCGGGCAATATCTCCGGTATGCATCCAGCCGTCCGGTTCCAGGGTTTCTTTGCTCGCTTTCTCGTTGCCATAATAGCCTTTCATGACAATCGGGCCTTTGACCATCAATTCCCCGGGCTGATCCGGTCCAAGCACTGTTTTCAAGTCTTCGGGATCGACGATCCGCATTTCACAGTAAGGAAGCGGAATGCCGATAGACCCGTGACGGTTTTCACCCAGAAAGGGGTGAGTGGTCCCCAATCCCGAAATTTCCGTCATCCCCCAAAGTTCAAGGAGCGGGCACCCGAAACGCTCTTCCACATCCGCCATGACCTTTACCGAAATCGTTTGTCCGCCGACGCTGCATTTCCGCAAGCTTTCCATTTTGCAGCGTTCCAGGCCCGGGTGACTCAAAAGCATCATATACATGCTCGGCACGCCCTCAAACATGGTGGCCTTATGCGTCTCAATGGCGTCAAAGACCACTTCCTCATCGAAGCGTTCAATCAGCACCAGGGTTCCACCGGTAATAAAGGTTCCGTTCATCACCACGTTTCCGTATACGTGAGCCGTGGGAAGTGCCGAGATAACCACCTCTTCTTGATCTTTCATGTGCATGTTCGCTGTAAGCCGAGAATTGAGCATGACACCGCGATGGGTCAGCATCGCCCCCTTGGGGTGTCCGGTGGTTCCGGAAGTGTAGCCGATGGTGGAAACATCGAGCGGATCCCTTCTTTCAATCGTTAAGCTATCGGCGCCCTTCTCCAGAAGCCGATTGAATGAAACCGCCGGAGAAGCCGCCTCATCACCATAGACCACCATATGCTTCAGTGTCTGTGCTTTTTCGTAAATACCGAGGACTGTTTCCATTTTCTCCGGAGAGGTCAAGAGGACCTTTGCCCCGCAGTCATCGAGCACAAAGAGAAGTTCTTCCGCCGTCAACATGACATTGACCGGATTGACGATCGCCCCGATTTTGACCGCGGCATAGTAAGATATCAGCCACTCCCAGCTGTTTTGCGAATAGAGGGATACCCGATCGCCTTTTTGAACCCCCATATCGCGTAAGCTGTTTCCCAGCTTGTTAGACAAAAGATCCATCTCAAGGTAGGAAAACTGCTTGTCCTTATAGATGAGAGCGGTTTTCTTCCCAAACTTTATTGCGCTTTTTCCTAAAATGTCGGCTATCGTATTCATAAAAGCCCTCCTATTTTTAACACTGTTATTATTTACCCTTTTTCAATATAGAAGCTGGGGGGAAATCCTCCCATGACACATTTCCAGCGTTTAGCGGCGAAACGCTCCATTTAACCAAGCTATTATCAGTAGGCCGGATTCTTAACGGGCCGGTGACGGTACGGATACGCCTCTCCCTTCAGTCCAGCCAGAATTTTTTTCGGCAGGGCCGGCAAGGACTGGACCCTTATGCCACAGGCGTTATAAATGGCGTTTGCTATCGCACAATGCGGAGCGGTGAGCGTCATTTCACCCACACCCGATGAACCAAAAACGCTTGCCGGGCGAGGTGTCTCAAGGTA
>JAZDPP010000104.1:0-34875 GCA_043797445.1 Pseudomonadota bacterium | reverse complement strand
TTTGTCTTATTTATTTTTTTGTTTTAAATTTCTTTTTTATTGTCTGTGAGGGTTGGCCCCCCCCCCCCCCCCGGGCGGAGCGAAAATGCGCTCCTGTATGAATCCGTTTCATGGGAGCACAAACCAATCAGTGATTTCGGGAAAGGAAAATGGACATGGCCAGGGCAAAAAGCGAACCGAAGTCCTTTGACGCTCGCCTTGAAAAATCTCCAACCGGAATCAGCGGTCTGGATGAAATCACGAATGGAGGGTTGCCCAAGGGCCGCCCGGCGCTGGTCTGCGGTGCCGCCGGCTGCGGCAAGACCCTATTTGCAATAGAGTTTCTGGTAAGAGGCGCTACCCAGTATAACGAGCCGGGGGTCTTCATGTCCTTTGAGGAGACCGCAGAAGAGTTGACAAACAATGTGGCCTCTCTCGGGTTTGATCTGAATCGACTTTGCGCATCCAAGAAACTTCTGATCGATCATGTTCACATCGAGAGAAGTGAGATCGAAGATACCGGACAATACGACCTCGACGGCCTTTTCGTCCGCCTGGACTATGCGATTCAATCCATCAAGGCAAAAAGAGTCGTTCTCGACACGATCGAATCTCTCTTTGCAGGATTGCCGAACCCCCTCATCCTTCGATCCGAACTTCGCCGGCTTTTCCGGTGGCTTAAAGACAAAGGCATGACGGCCATCATTACGGGTGAAAAAGGGGACCAGACACTGACCCGCCACGGCCTGGAAGAGTATGTCTCCGATTGTGTGATTCTTCTCGATCATCGGGTAACGGAGCAGCTTTCCACCCGGCGAATGCGGATCGTAAAATACCGGGGGTCCCTTCACGGCACCAATGAATATCCCTTTCTGATTGACGAAAGCGGGTTTTCCGTGCTGCCCATTACGTCCGTCGGTCTGAAACATCCCGCCAGCACCGAAAGGATCTCAACGGGTATCCCCCGCCTCGATACGATGCTGGGCGGAAAAGGGTATTTTCGCGGCACCAGCATCCTTTTCTCCGGCACCGCCGGGACGGGAAAGACCAGTGCGGCGGCCCAATTTGTCGATGCGGCCTGCCGGCGCGGCGAAAAGGCGCTTTTTTTCGCATTCGAGGAATCCGCGGACCAGATTGTTCGAAACATGCGGTCCATCGGAATAGACCTTCAGCCGTGGGTAAAAAAAGGAATTTTACGGTTTTATGCGGAGCGGCCCACGGTCTACGGTCTGGAGACGCACCTCCTGGAGATGCACAAGCGGATCAATGAGTTCAAACCGGCCATCATCATCGCCGACCCCATCACCAACCTCATCAGCTCGGGAAATTCTCTCGATGTCAAATCGATGCTGACGCGGTTAATCGACTTTCTCAAACTGAATCAAATCACGGCCATGTTCACCTCCCTGACAGGCGGCGGCGGCCCTATCGAACAATCGGAAGTAGGCGTCTCGTCTCTGGCCGACACGTGGCTGATGCTTCGCGACATCGAGATCGGCGGCGAGCGAAACCGGGGATTGCATGTCCTCAAATCCCGGGGAATGGCCCACTCGAACCAGATCCGCGAGTTTCTCCTGACGGACAGGGGAATCCGCCTTCTGGATGTCTATATCGGTCCGTCGGGAGTCCTCACGGGTTCCGCGCGTCTGGTTCAGGAGGCCCTGGAAAAGGAGACCGAACTAGCCTATCAACAGGAAATCGACTTAAAAAAGCTCTCTCTGGAGAGCAAACGAAAGGCACTTGAGGCGCAAATCGCCGCCTTAACCGCCCAGCTTGAAACCGATACCGCTGAAATGAAAAAGATCCGTGAACAGGAGAAAGGGCGGCAGGAACGCCTCCTTGAAGAAAAAAGAACGATCGCCCGCATGCGTAAAATGGACAAGGAATTCGAGAAAGGGGGACAGAAATGAAAGAAGCGTCCAAACCGGTGACCGACAAGAAGGCAGCCCCGCCGGAAGAGGTCTGGGAGCTCAGACTTTATGTGGCGGGGCTGACGCCGAAATCCATAGAGGCCTTTGACAACCTAAAAAACATCTGCGAGGAGCACCTCAAGGGCAAATATCATATCGAAGTGATCGACCTTTTACTAAACCCCCAGCTTGCCAAAGGAGACCAGATTGTTGCCGTCCCCACGCTGGTCAGAAAACTTCCCCCCCCTCTAAAAAAGATCATCGGAGATCTCTCCGATTCGATGCGGGTTCTGGTAGGGCTTAACCTGCGCCCCAAGGATATGAATGGATAAAGGACCCTCCTGACATGGAGAAAACCATGAAACAGATGAAACTCAAGGATTCGGTGACGGAATTTGAACAGAGACTGAGAAAATCGGGGAAAGAAAATTACGTCTTGCGATTGTATGTTGCCGGGATATCGGAAAAATCCGTACAGGCGATCCAGAACATCCAGCAAATCTGCAACGAACACCTCAAAGGCCGCTACGATCTTGAAGTCATCGATATCTATGAGCATCCCGTGCTCGCGAAGGGCGAGCAGATCCTTGCGACGCCGACGCTGCTCAAAAAACTGCCCTTGCCATTACGACGATTCATTGGGGACATGACGGAAACGCAACGGATTCTCGTGGGGCTGGATTTACGGATGAAAGCGTAACCCGCCCTTTTTTAATCTCCCACCGAAGCGATGTAACCTGTTACACTTTTGTCCATGGACGGAAGTGTAACATTAGACTGCCGAAGCACTTCTTTTTTGAGGTCCATCGAACGACATCCCTTTATATCCCGCTGAACCCGTTAACAAATATATTTTTTTTAAATCCCCTCACTCTGGCATGCTTTGTGATGGTATCTATAGAGAAGAAATGGATTGTGGATCTCAAAAAAGGCGTACACGAGCTTAAAACCCATCTGGAACTATAGGATGCAGATCTTTGCATGGCCGGCAAGCAATGTGTGGGCCTGGGACTTCAAATCGCGCAACTGCGATCCAATATCGACCGGATGTAGGGCCAAACAGGGAAGCCTATTTCCCCGCGTTTCACTCAATAATTTCTTTAAACAGGAGGATTCTGGTATGAGAAAAAAATTAATTTCGGTGCTGTTTATTCTTATTTTCGGAATGGTCGGGTGCGCGGGAACGCAGCATTTCGGTGTTAAGGACAAGGCCTTGATTCTGCCGCCGGATGTCGCACAAACAGAGGACGCCATTGCAAAATCCGAAAAATCGGCAGGGGCGAAGTACTGCCCGGACAAGATCGCCAAGGCCAGAGCTCTGGCCAAGGAGGCAATGGATGTCTACTGGTCCTGTCAAACCGCAAAGGCCATGGGGATGTTGGCCGATGCCCGAAAAATGGCCAAAGAAGCCGAGTCCTGCGGGCCACCCGTAGCGGCTGCCCCTGCGCCCGCAGCGCCCGCTCCGCTGCCCGCTGCCGTACCCCCGGCAAAACAACCCATCAGCTTCCACACGGTAACCTTTGACTTCGACAAATCGAATTTAAAACCGGAGGCGAAAGCGGAATTGGATCGGGCTGCAAAAGTCATGGCCGAAAATCCAAATGTGGTTTTGGAGCTCCAGGGTAACACCGACTCCGTCGGGACCGATGAGTACAACATGGCACTGAGCCGCAGAAGAGCCGAAGCGGTATTTGACTATTTAAGCGCTAAAGGTATTAAGCCTGACCGGCTGAAAGAAGCCGGTTTTGGGGAGGGCAAACCGGCTGCCACGAACGAAACGGATGCCGGCCGGGCCGTGAACCGCCGGGTGGATCTGGTCATCCTCAAATAGAGGTTAAAGACCCATCTATCGGCTACCAGCCAAGGTTATCTCGAATCTGATGATGCATTCCAGTCCAGCGGGTTTTCCGGCAGGCAGGAAGCATCATCAGAAAAGAGGTCGCCATTTTTTCACCACGAGACTGAAAGAGAGGATTAACCGCTATGAAAAAAATCTTTGTCCTTTATTTACTTCTTCTTACCATAATCGCCACCCTTGCGGCCTGTTCAACGACCGAAGAGAGCCGGACCACTACCACGACGACGGATAGGCCCGTGATCCAGGAGAAACGAACCACTACCACAACGACGACCGAAAGTAGTAAATAGCCGGGAGAAAAGCCGGTCCGGCGTTCAAGAGGTTACCGGAAACAGCTATATCGGATTTAGATACATGATAGAAGAACAAACACTTATAAATTTCACAACCCAAAGGAGACAGTCATGAAAACACTGATGTCGCTCGTAGTCGCAGTGGCCGTTCTTATACTGCCATGCGGATTATTTGCCGAACAGGAAAAAACGACCGTCAGTACGGTCACAACGACCGAAAACGTGGGAACGGTCAGCGAGGTTCGCCCCGACACCATCGTGGTTCGATCGGAAACCAGCTCCTCTCCGATGAGCTACAGCTACACGAAAAGCACCACCTATGTGGACGACAGGGGGGCGCCGGTCTCCATGGAGACGGTTAAATCCGGTCTACCGGTGACGGTTTACTACACCCGCGAAGGCGATCGCATGATCGCAAACAAAGTCGTGGTTCGGAAAACCACCACGACAACCGAAAAGCCGGCGATGGAAACCATAGAAAAGAGGCGGACCAGCACCACAACGACAACCACCGAGAGCAAATAGTGAGTCAAGATAGTGAATCAAGCCGGTACAAAGTCCGGCGGCCCGCAGGAAGAATGGCCCTGCGGGCCTTTCTTTTTTTTAATTCCCGCCGAAGCGATGTAACCTGTTACACTTTTGCATAGGGACAGAAGTGTAACATTACATGCCACAAACCGATCAGCGCAGGTTCACCCAACGATTTCATCACCTAACTTACCGTAACTGCACTTCAATATATTTATTAGGGGGCTCTGTATTCTGGCACGCTTTGTGAACTCTTTTACAGCGAAGAGAAGAGTTTCGTCTATGTTCATAAAGCCGCCCCTATCACGAGACGGGGACGGAAAACGGCCGTTTTCGGCACTTGCAATTCACGAAGACAAAAAGGAGAAAATCACCATGAAAAAAACGATTGGCAAAGCAAATTTTATCACACGGTTTATCGTCGGACTTGCGCTGGTTGCATTCATTGCCGGCTGCGCCGGGTCCCGGCATCAGGAAAGCACCGGAGAGTATATCGATGATTCCGTCCTGACCGCCAAGGTCAAGGCCGAAATTTTTGATGATCCGGCGCTCAAGGTTCTCCAGATCAATGTCGAATCTTTCAAGGGCGTCGTACAGTTGAGCGGCTTCGTGGATTCCGCGCAGGCCTCGGCCAAAGCTGCGACATTGGCGAAGTCCGTAAAGGGGGTCGAATCGGTTAAAAACAGCCTCGTCGTGAAATAACCCGGCTGAAATCGAAACTCTTTTGAATTTCACATTATTTAACAGGAGAACGGCGCATGACACTGGGAACCATCTTACTCATTATTTTAATACTGGCGCTTGTGGGAATAATACCGGTCTGGCCCCATAGCCGGTCGTGGGGGTATGGACCCGGCGGCGGGGTCGGACTGATAGTGATTATCCTCATCATTCTGCTCTTGCTGGGCAGAATTTAGCCGGCTCATGAAAAACGGGAACCAACTTTGAGGAGACGACGCAACATGGCAAAGACGCAAGATAATACCAAAGCAAAAACAGGAGATCATGCCAAAACAATGGGCAAGGAAATTCATTACATCCTGGACCATGCCCAGGCCCTCGTAGACGCAACTTCAGGAGAGCTGGACGACCGGATCAAATCCGCCAGAGCCGCCCTGAAGGAACGTCTCGAATCAGTCAAAAGCGAGTATGGCGAGCTTGAAGACGGGCTTCTGGAAAAAGTTCAGGCAGCTGACACGCTCATTCACGAAAAGCCATACTATGCCATCGGCGGCACCTTCATCGCCGGCCTGTTCCTGGGCTGGTTCATGTCCAGGAAATAGCATGGAGCGGCCTTTGATCATATCCGGAATTACGGGAGCCGCCGGCCGGTTCGGCGGGATCGCCGCCGAAATCCTCCAGGATCGTCTGGAACTTCTGGCGTTGGAGCTTCGCGAAGCCAAGATCCGTTTTATTCAGGCCTTGCTGCTGGCCTGCATCGGGATGGTCTTTTCTCTTCTCGGACTTCTTGCTCTGGTTCTGGCCGTCGGGTACGTCCTGGCGCCCGAATGGCGGCTTTACGGGCTCCTTGCGGTGGCAGCGGCCGGGATACTGGCGGGAGTTGCTGCTTTTAGTATCCTGGCCCGGCGCCTGGAACGAAAGCCGCTGGCATTTGGCCAGAGCCTGGCTGAGCTGAAAAAGGACACGGCATGTTTCTCGACCAGGAATTAAAAGGCATTCAGGAGGCCAAGGACCGCCTGGCCATATGCAGCAACCTGCGCCGCCAGCTGATCGATGTCGAGGTACAGGGGCTCCGGTCGGGGGTGCGCCGCACGCTCACGAATCTAACCCTGGGGTTGGCCATTGCAGAGCAGATTCTGGGACTTTTGCGGGAACGCAAAGGCCGCGGCCGGTAGCGTCCTGCCCGGGGAATCGGACGACAGACTTCGGGGAAACCGTAACCCATAAACCCAATATAAAAGGAGCATCCAATGAAATCAAACATACTTATTGCCATCATTCTGATTGCCATAGGGGTCGCGGCCTTCGGGTATCAGGCGATCACCTACACGACCAGAGAAAAGGTCGTCGAGATCGGTCCTCTTGAAATAACGGCGGAGAAAACCAGAACGATTCCGCTGCCGCCGGTTGTCGGCGCTGTTGCGCTCGTGAGCGGCGCCGCGTTTCTATTCATGGGATTAAAGAAAAGTTAAACGGTCCGGTCGGATAGACTGTAGACGAAAGAAGGAGCCTGCCGGTATGAACGTTCTCCTCATTTACCCCAAATTTCCGGAAACCTTTTGGTCCTTCACGTATGCCTTGAGCTTTATCGGAAAGAAAGCGGCCTTCCCGCCGCTTGGCCTGCTCACCGTCGCGGCCCTGTTGCCGGCAAAGTGGTCCAAGCGTCTCGTGGACGTAAATGTGGACAGTCTTACCGATAAAGACCTTTTGTGGGCGGATATGGCCTTTATCGGCGGCATGGCGGTTCAGCGCAAATCCGCCAAACAAATTATTGCCCGTTGTAACGCGATGCATTTAAAAGTCGTTGCCGGCGGGCCTCTTTTTACTTCCGAACCCGATGAATTCAAGACGGTGGATCATCTCGTACTCGACGAAGCGGAACTCACGCTGCCCGCCTTTTTGTCGGACTTGCACAGCGGACAGCTAAAAAAGATCTACAGGGCTTCCGGTTTCTGCAAGCTTGACGAAACGCCGGCTCCCGAGTGGAATCTGATAAAGATGAAACGATATGCGTCCATGAATATTCAGTTTTCCAGAGGGTGCCCTTTCAACTGCGACTTCTGCAATGTAACGACCCTTTTCGGTCACCGGGCCCGTATCAAAACACCGCGGCAGATCCTCTCGGAACTGGATCGTATGTACGCCTCCGGCTGGCGCGGCAGTATATTTTTTGTTGACGACAATTTTATTGGAAATAGAGGCTACCTTAAAGCGCATTTGCTTCCCGCCCTGATCGAATGGCGCAAAGATAAAAAGGGATGCGTTTTTTTAACGGAAGCCTCCATCAATCTGGCGGATGACCCGGAACTTCTGGATATGATGGTAACAGCCGGATTCGATTCTGTTTTTATCGGAATCGAGTCGCCCGACGAACTCAGTCTGACGGAATGCCATAAAACCCAGAATAAAAACCGGGATCTCCTCGAAAGCGTTAAAATTATCCACCGGTCCGGGTTACAGGTGATGGGTGGTTTTATTGTGGGCTTTGACAGCGATGCACCTTCCATTTTCCAGCGACAGGTCGATTTCATTCAGAAGAGCGGAATCGTCACCGCAATGGTCGGAATGCTCCAGGCCCCTCCGGGGACCCGGCTCTTTGACCGGCTTCAACGGGAAAGCCGGGTTGTCAATACTTTTTCCGGAGACAATGTCGATGGAACGACCAATATCATTCCCCGAATGGGCATCGAACGGCTTTTAGACGGGTATCAATCGATTATGAAGCAAATTTATTCTCCTAAAAACTACTACCGGCGGGTCAGAACCCTGCTGAAAGAACTTAAGGCGCCTCAGATTTACCAGCCGCTGAATATGCAGCGTTTCCTTTCCTTCTTTCGATCCGCTTTTCGGCTCGGGGTATTGGGGAAGGAGCGGTTTCGGTACTGGCAACTGGTGCTCTGGACCCTGAGCTGCAAGCCCAGGTTGATGTCCGTGGCGATAACGCTATCCATATACGGCCATCATTACCGCAGAATATGCGAACGGTATATTTATTAAAGCGACCTTGATCATGGTTTCGGCCACGCCAGGGTATTTTTTCCAGCCCGGCAAGAACTCGCTATCGCTCAAACAGCTTGCCGGGCTTCCAAAAACACCCTGGCGTGCCCCCGGAACTCAGGGAGGGGGCCGAATAGGTGATCAAGGCCATTAAGGCGAACTTTTATCTGAAAAGGAGCGCACTGTTTTATTTGTTAAAGAAAATCTCGACCGATGATAACGATGAAGCTATTTTTAACCGTGGAAAAGGAAAAGGGAGAAAGATGAAATTAACAAGATCCGTCCTGTCTGTTTGCCTAATGGTTTGTCTTATGTTCATTGCGCAAACCGCTGCGGCCGAAATAAGAGCCGGCGCCGTTACCCTGAGCCCTTCAATAGGAGGATATGTTTTTGAAGGGAATGAGGATATTGAAAACGACTTCTCTTTCGGGCTGGGGCTGGGCTATCACTTTGACAAGAACTGGGCGGCTGAAGCCGTTTTCAATTATGTCGACTCGGAATTTGATAGGGGCGGACGCGATTTGGACGCCTATCTTTATCATGTGGATGCGTTGTATCATTTTATGCCCGGCGAAAGGCTTGTCCCCTATGTCGCGGCCGGAGTGGGGGGTATCATCATCAACCCTCAAGTGACAAAGAGTGATCATGATGTTGCCGCCAATTACGGCGGCGGCGTCAAATACTTTTTAACCGAAAACGTCGCACTTCGCGCAGATGTCCGTCACGTCATTGCTTTTGATGAGACCCGAAACAATCTGCTTTATACCGCGGGCGTTAGCTTTTTATTCGGCGGCGAAAAGGCCAAAAAGGCGCCCGTTGAAGCGCCCAAAAAAGTTGCGGAGAAGGTGGTCATTAAAGCGGAGGAGCCAAAAATCGAGAAGAAGGTCATCGTCGCTGCAGCGGAGCAGAAGTATATTGTTCTAGTTTTTGAGGACATCCATTTCGATTTTGATTCAGCAGCTCTTAAACCGGAAGCAAAGACATTACTGAAAAAGAATATCCAGCTTCTGAAAGATAACCCCAAAACTAAAATCCGTATTTCAGGGTTCACCTCCGCCTCCGGTTCCCCCGCTTACAACCAGAAGTTAAGCGAAAAGAGGTCAAAGGCGGTCCAGGAATACCTCATTAACGAGGGCGCCATTACACGCGACAGACTTACGCCGATCGGCTACGGCGAAGCACGCCCGGCAATGCACGAATCAACGCCAACCGATATTAACTCAAAAGAAGCAAAGGCAAACATGAGAGTTCTTTTTGAAATCATTGTGGCGGAATAGAAACCATCGCGTCAAGGGGTCGGAAAGATGCGGAGCATCGATCCGAACCCCTAATGTTAACGATAACAACCTCAAAAAAAGGATAAGAGAATATGATGCGTAATTTTTTTGCAGGGCTGCTCATGGCAGCGTTTCTTCCCTTTATCGTCGGATTTGGCGAGGTGCCGCGGGATAAAGACAACGAGAGAATCCCCGTTCACGAAACCGCTCTCTTCCCTCAGGGTCAATTGTTTTACCCGCCGATGGCGAGCCCCAAGGAGCCCCGCACCCACGTTACCTACCTCAGCCTCGATCTGCCCGATGACAATATCAACGTCGGGTCTGTCGGATTCGGCGATAGCTTCGGTCTGGTGCGCTTTCCCGGCTGGGGCAAGGCGGACGCCTGGCAGCTCAGTATCAGTGGCGCGGTTCTCGCCCAGTTCAACATGGACGACAATTCCGACTTGATTAACGCCGACTATATCATCGGTTTTCCGTTAGCCTACCGCAACGGCCCTTTTTCGGCGCGGGCGCGCCTCTTCCACCAGTCCTCCCACCTGGGAGACGAGTTTCTCCTGAATCCCCAGCAGGCGGAGCTGAGGGTAACCCGGTTGAACCTAAGCTTCGAGACCATTGAACTGCTCGGCGCCCTGGAATGGAATGGATTCCAGCTTACCGCCGGTCCCTCATACATCCTTCACACCGACTCCCCGCTAAAGCGGGACAGTTTCCAGGCGGGTCTTGATTATCAAAGCAGAAAACCGGTTTTCAGACCGACGATGCGTTTGTTCGCCAGCGTCCTGTACCATACCTGGGAGGAAACCGACTGGGATACGGATATTAATGTCAAAGCCGGCATCAACATCCGCAGCCCCTTCGCTGAAAAACGGTCCATTCAGATTTTCGGCGAATATTACAACGGTAATCTGCCTTTCGGACAGTTCTACGAATTGCGGGCGGAGTACTACGGCGTCGGAATCAACGTGTCATTTTAATGGGTGCACGTGATAGAATTTAAAATATATATAAGGAGATAAACCATGAAACGAAAAGTGTATCAAATTTCAATCCCCGTCAAACTCGTTGTCGTGATGGTAGCGTTTCTATCCACCATCTTTTTCGTCAATGCCACACTTTCTTTTGCAGGCTCCGGGAAAAAGAAGTCCGCGGAAGAAGACAGAATTTCTGCCGTCGAACATACCGAGATTCGTATCAAAGAACTTGAAAGCGCGCTGAAGATAACCGATGCACAGAAAGAATTATGGAATACCATCACTCAGGTGATGCGGGAAAATGCGAAAGACATGGACACCCTTACCAAGGACCGGGCGGAGATCACCAAGACCTTGAACGCTGTTGAGCATCTGAAATTTTACCATCAAATTACCCAAGCGCGCCTGGATCAACAGAAGAAGTTCCTCCCGCCTTTCGAGGCATTTTATGCCAGCATGTCGGATGAGCAAAAGAAGAGCACCGATACCATCTTCCGGACAGGGAGACATGGGAAGCACAAAAAGAACTAACCGGTAATAGGATAAAATGACAGATCGACACCAAGTACCCGATTGGATTCGATCTAAAAATGGAGTAACATTATGAAAAAATCAAGTAGTTGGAATTTTAAATCCATCGTGGGCAAGATGATGATGGGGCTCGTTTTGGCCGCCATGATCGGCAGTATGGACGTGGGGCCCGCCCTCGGCAGAGATCACGATGACCGCAGGGGGAAACATGACAACGGCCGTTACGACAAAAGAGATCGTGGAGGTGACCACCGCCGTTACGTGGACCGAGGCCGGCGCGGGTATTACCAAGACCTCCATGGCCGACGGGTTTATCGGTATTATAACCACCGGGAACGGATTTATGTCCCGCCGCAGCCCATCTATGAACCGCCTCCACCATTTGGCATCGGTATCTTTTTCCCCCCCATCATTATTCATCCCTGATGCGAGGGAATGCTGATAGAGGGGCGACCCCGGCGGCTCCCAAAGGCGATTGATTGACCCACGAAGACCAAAGGATAAAGAAAACATCATGAAAACAAACTTGGAACACAAGGATATCGACCAATTGCTGGCGGAGGCCGAGGAACTCATTCAACAGATCAATGATGAAGCCCTCAACGACCTGGAAGAAGAACATCGCCTGCAGTTTGAAAAACATGCTCAACATTTAAAAAAGATCAAATCCGAAGTTCAGAGTCAGACCGAGAAGAAAGAAGCATCGGAAATCGGCTCCGGCGCCGAAGGCATGCACGAGGCGATCCTGGATATAGTGAAAGCAATGCAGAACCTGAAAAGCTATCTTTTATGAGTTGGCGTCAAATGCCTTAATAAATAGACGCACGGCCTCCCAATTCAATTCAACCTGTACGGTTGTGATATCCGCTAACACCGGCTGCCATACCCGCAACCTGGATAGGGCGAAAAATTTTTCGCCCTATCCATGCCGTTACCCTGCTTCCGGCTAAACTGATCAAGGCAAGATGTTGAGATATTATATTTTTGACAGAAACGAATCCTTAGGGCACTGATAGCTGATAGCTGACAGCTGATAGCTGACAGCAAACAAATGACAGGTAATCGCAAAAAAAAAGAGGCGAACGATGGGACAATACAATCTGAACCGCATCTTTAATCCGCGCCAGGTTGCGGTGGTGGGCGCCAGCGAAAAAGCGGGAAGCATCGGAAACGCGCTGATGAAAAATCTTATCGAAGGCGGGTTTTCGGGAACCTTGCTGCCGGTGAATCCCAACCATAAAACCCTCCACGGGCATGAATCCGTTGCATCGGTTTCCGCCCTGGAGACGGGGGTGGACCTTGCGATTATCGCCACGCCGATTCATAGCGTTATCGACATCGTGAAAGAATGCGTCGAAAAAAAGGTGGGCGCCGCCATTGTCATCTCGGCGGGGGGAAAAGAGGTCGGAAAACAGGGCCGGGAAATCGAAGAAAAGATTCAGCGGATAGCGCATGCCGGCGGGCTTCGAATTGTTGGGCCGAACTGCATGGGCATCATCCGGCCCGGCGCGAAACTCAACGCCAGCTTTGCCTCCGAGATGCCGGTGACCGGGAATCTGGCCTTTGTCTCCCAGAGCGGCGCCATTTGTTCGGCGATTCTGGATCTGGCGTTCAAGGAACGCATCGGATTCAGCCATTTTGTCAGCATCGGTTCCATGCTGGATGTTGATTTCGGAGACATGATCGATTATCTCGGAAACGATTCCTCGGCAAGAAGCATTCTTTTATATATCGAAAGTCTGACGAATTTTCGCAAATTCATGAGCGCCGCCCGCTCGGTGTCCCGGGTCAAACCCATCATCGTTCTCAAATCCGGCAGGAGTCCCGCCGGCGCCAAGGCGGCCGCATCCCACACGGGCGCGATGGCGGGAGAGGATGCCGTCTATGACGCAGCCTTCAAGCGTGCCGGTATCGTGCGAGTGGACACCATCGAAGAACTCTTCGACTGCGCGGAGTTGATGGCGAAGCAGCCCAGGCCGCGCGGCCCCCGGCTGGCCATCCTTACCAATGGCGGCGGACCGGGCGTAATGGCCGCGGACACACTCGCCCGGTATGGCCGGGAGCCCGCGCCCCTTGACGCTGAAACCCTGCAGGCGCTCGACGTCTTTCTGCCACCCTTCTGGAGCCGGGGAAACCCCATCGACATTCTCGGTGATGCCTCGGCGGAGCGATTTGGCGGTGCCCTGGAAATCTGCTTCAATTCGAAAAACCTGGATGGGGTGCTGGTCATTCTCGCGCCCCAGGCCCTTACAGACCCGCTTTCCGTGGCCAAGACCCTGGCCATTGCTACGAAAGATCGCCGTTATCCGGTGTTTGCCTGCTGGATGGGCGGCAAATCCATCGGAAAGGCGGTGGAAATTTTAAATGAGGCGAGAATTCCCACCTATGAGACACCGGAACGGGCGGTGAGGGCCTTTCTCTATATGGTTGAATATACCCGAAACCTTGAAACGCTTCTGGAAGTTCCACCCAAATTGACCGGACTCCTGGTGTTCGATCCGGAAAAGGCCCGGAATCTGATTGCCGATGCGCCCGCGCAGGAATTCATGTCGGAAACCGATTCCAAGGAAATGCTGATGGCTTACGGCCTGCCCGTGATCCGAACGGAAATTGCGAGGACCGAGGCGGAGGCGTCGCGTATCGGCCGCGAAATCGGATACCCGCTGGTCATGAAGGTACACGCTGCCGACATCCCCCATAAGACCGATGCCGGCGGCGTTCGTCTGGATCTGCGAAGCGACGCGGATGTTTGCGAGGCCTACCGCCGAATCCTATCCTCGGCGCGCCAATACAAACCCGATGCCCGAATCGAGGGGGTAACGATTCAGCCATATTTTTCAAACCCGGATTTTGAAATCCTTCTCGGCGCCAAGCGCGATCCCAATTTCGGTCCGGTGATCCTTTTCGGAATGGGCGGCATTTACACGGAAGTGCTAAAGGACAGGTCCCTGGGGCTTCCCCCCATGAACCGGCTCCTGGCCCGGCGGCTCATGCAGGAAACGAAAGCCTACTCCCTGTTGCTGGGTTACCGGAACCGCCCCGCCGCCGACATGGTGCAACTCGAAGAAATGATTGTCCGGCTCTCCCAGCTTTTGATCGATTTCCCTGAAATTGCCGAACTGGACATGAATCCCGTTCTGATCAAGGACGGCCACCCCGTCGCAGTCGATGCCCGAATCCTTGTTTCACCGGTTGCGGCGCCTTCCCCCCTGCATTTGGTGATCGGCCCCTATCCGCAAGAGGATGAATCCCATATGATCGGCGCTGAAGGCCGCCGGATTTTTGTCCGGCCCGTCAAGCCCGAGGATGTTCCCCTTTTTCAGGCGTTATTCAAAGTGCTCTCCCCCACGACGATTTATTATCGTTTCTTCGGGCCGTTAAAGGAATTGAATCCCGCGATGCTGGCCCGGTTCACGCAGATCGATTACGATCGGGAAATTGCGCTCGTTGCCATTGATGAAGACGCGCAAACCGATAAACTGTTGGGGGTTGCCAGAATCATCGGTGATCCGGATGGAAAGACCGGTGAATTCGCCGTGCTGGTGGGGGATGCCTGGCAAGGCAAGGGAATCGGGTCGAACCTGTTGGAAAAATGTCTCTCAATCGCCGAAAAGCAAGGGTATGAAACAGTTCATGGTATCGTTTTGAAGGAGAACACAAACATGCTCGCGCTGGGGAAAAAGCTGGGGTTTGAAATAAAGAGAGATCTCGCGGCAGGAGAAAATGAGCTGGTCATTCATTTCGAAGGGAAGAAACCATGCTGATAGAGGCAAGCAGCAGATCCGGTCGTGGCCCCTTTTTTCGGTTGTGGGCGCGCCTTTGGGGGAGCGACGCGGCGCTGGAGATTGCCGGCGAGGAGCCCCCCCTTCGATCGGAACTGCTCAGCGCCGATCAGATGGAGCAGCATGGCAGAATTCTGGCCGGGGGGCACCCCCTGAAACCGGGGCGCCCCCGGGATTACCTTCTGGCGCGGCTCGCCGACAATGAACGTCTCCTGCTCGAAGTCCACAGACTATTGACAGAGGTCGTCAAGGCGGAGCGCCGGATTACACCGGCCGGGGAATGGTTGCTCGACAACTTCTATTTGATTGAGGAACAGATTCGGACCGCGAGACGTCACTTACCGAAAGGCTATAGCCGGGAGCTACCGTGTCTGCTGAACGGGCCCTCCGGCGGGCTTCCCCGGGTATATGACATCGCGCTGGAAACGATCTCGCACGGCGATGGCCGGGTGGATCCGGAAAATTTGAGCAGTTTCGTAGCCGCCTATCAGTCCGTGACCCCCCTGAAACTGGGAGAACTCTGGGCCATCCCCATCATGTTACGCCTGGCACTGATCGAGAACCTTCGGCGGGTGGCCGCCCGGATCTCCGCGGACAGGATCGATCGAAACCGCGCCGACCATTGGGCCGATCAAATGACGGAGATGGCCGCAAATGACCCGAAGAGCCTGATTCTTGTTATAGCCGACATGGCGCGGTCAAACCCCCCGATGGTGAGCTCTTTTGTGGCCGAGCTCGCCCGCCGCCTGCAGGGCCAGGGTCCCAATCTGGCGCTGCCGCTCACCTGGATTGAGCAACGACTGTTTGAAACAGGACTCACCATTGAACAGATGGTGGGCTCGGAGAACCAGCAACAGGCGGCCGACCAGGTCTCGATCAGTAACAGTATCGGCAGCCTTCGTTTCCTGGGCGCAATGAACTGGCCCGAGTTCGTCGAAACGATGAGCCTTGTCGAGCAGACCCTGGGAGAGGATCCGGGGGATGTCTACGGCAAGATGGATTTTGCCACCCGGGATGGCTATCGCCACGTCGTGGAGAAGACGGCGAAGAGAAGTCCCCTCTCCGAAAGCGAGGTGGCGCGAAAAGCGATTCAGCTGGCGCAGGCGGCAGCGGTTCAAAAAGGCGGCGACGATTCCACGGCGCATGTCGGATACTACCTGATCGGCGAGGGTTTGACGCAGCTCGAGCAAACGACCGAAGTGCGCTTATCGTTTACGGAAGCGCTTTGCAAGGGCAGCCGGAGACGCCCGTTGCTGCTCTACGGCGGCGCCATCCTGCTGATAGCAGTGATTATCGCCGGAGGTTTCGCGGCTAAGGCGTGGGCGGGCGGATTGCAGGGATGGGCGCTTGGACTGCTCGGATTGTTGTCGCTTCTCTGCGCCGGTCACCTGGCAGTCGCCCTCGTGAACCTGCTGGCAACGTTGCTGGCAACGCCCCGCCCGCTGCCGCGCATGGACTTTTCCAAGGGGATTCCATCGGAATTGCGCACGCTGGTGGTGATCCCGACGATGCTCACGAGCCCTCAGGCCATTGAGGCATTGATCGAGGCGCTGGAGGTACGCTTTCTGGCAAACCAGGATGACCACCTCCACTTTGGACTTCTCACCGATTTTTGTGATGCCGTTGCGGAAACGCTGCCGGAGGACGAAACGCTCTTGCGACTGGCCCGGCAGAGAATCGAAGGGCTAAACGAGAAGTACCGGAGCGGCCCGGGCGGTACTTTTTACCTCTTTCATCGCCCGCGCCAATGGAATCCCCGGGACCGGATCTGGATGGGATACGAGCGAAAGCGCGGCAAGCTTTCCGATTTGAATAGGCTCCTGCGCGGCGGATCATCGGACCGCTTCGCGCTCGTCGTCGGAGAAACGAGCGTCCTATCAAACGTGAAGTACGTGATCACACTCGATACCGATACGCAACTGGCGCGCGATTCGGCGTGGCGCTTTGTGGGCGCCATGGCGCACCCGCTCAATCATGCGCGCTACGACGAGCACCGGGAGCGCGTCGTTTCCGGGTACGGCATTCTTCAGCCACGGGTAGCGGTCAGCCTGCCCGGTACGAACCGGTCGCGCTATGCCCGCATGTGCGCCAGTGAGCTCGGGATCGATCCCTATACACGCGCCGTTTCCGATGTTTACCAGGATCTTTTCGGTGAAGGCTCGTTTATCGGAAAAGGCATTTATGATGTCGATACCTTCGAACAGGCCCTGGGAGGGCGTTTTCCCGAAAACCGGATCCTCAGCCACGACCTTCTGGAAGGATGTTACGCCCGGGCCGGGTTACTCAGCGACGTGCAATTATACGAGGAATACCCCTCCCGCTACAGCGCGGATGTAAGCCGCCGGCATCGTTGGATTCGGGGCGATTGGCAGATTGCACACTGGTTGTTTCCGGGGATTCCCGGACCCGATGACCGTCTTCGGAAAAATCCGCTCTCGATGCTCTCCCGGTGGAAAATTTTCGACAACCTGCGGCGAAGTGTCACGGCCGCGGCGTTGACCCTCCTGCTGCTGTTGGGCTGGACCGTGTTACCGTCGGCCGGGTTTTGGACCCTGGCCGTGATCGGCATCCTCCTGATCCCCACCTTTATCGCCTCGGCCTTGAATATACTTCAGAAACCGGATGATGTTACGTTGGGGCAGCACTTGAAAGCCGCGGTGGACTCGGCCGGCCGCCACTTTGTTCAGGCTGCCTTCACGATTGTTTGTCTGCCCTACGAAGCCTTTTTCAGTCTGGATGCTGTCGTTCGAACGATCTGGCGGATGCTCGTCACTCAAAAGCGGCTGCTCGAATGGACGCCGTCGGGAAACGCGGACCGGGACGCCGCATCGAACCTCATCGGCTCGTACCGGACCCTGTGGTTCGGCCCGTTCCTTGCCGCTGCCGTTTTGACCCTGCTTTTTAAATCCAACCCGGCCCGGCTGGCAGTGGCCGGCCCCCTTCTGGCCCTCTGGTTTGCCTCCCCCGCTATCGCCTGGTGGATCAGCCGGCCGCTCGCCCGGCACGAAGCAAAGCTGACAGCGAATCAGACCCGCTTTCTGCAAAAACTGACTCGTAAAACCTGGGCGTTTTTTGAAACCCTCGTCGGCCCGGAAGATCATTGGCTGCCGCCGGATAACTATCAGGAGCATCCCGTTGCCGTGGTCGCGCATCGCACTTCGCCGACCAACATGGGCCTGTCGCTTCTGGCGAACTTGGCCGCGTATGACTTCGGCTATCTTTCGGCCGGAGGTCTCATCGAGCGCTCGGCGAATGCACTCCATACCATGGAAGGCCTGGAGCGGCACCGGGGGCATTTTTACAACTGGTATGACACGCAATCGCTGAAGCCGTTATCGCCCCTCTATATTTCGTCGGTGGACAGCGGCAATCTGGCGGGCCATTTGCTGACATTGCAGCCGGGGCTGCTGGCGCTTGCCGATCAAAAAATCATCGGGATGCGATTCTTCGAAGGTCTGGGCGATACACTTGGAATTGTCATGGACATCGCGGCGGCCGCTCCAAAAAGGGTCATCCCTGCCGAGCTCGCTCAACTTCAGGAAAATCTTGCGTCCGCGACCCGTTTCCAACCCGCCACGCTTACGGCATTGCGGCTGTGCCTCGACCAGTTGGCAACGTCCGCGGCGGCAGTAGTTGCCGGCGTGGAAGCAATCGATGCCGACCCCGAAAGCCACTTGCGGTGGTGGACCCGCGCTCTTGCCGGGCAATGCCGGGATGCCCTCGATGAATTGAGCGTTCTGACTCCGTGGACAGCGCTTCGGCCCTCGGAAAATTTCCTCGCGGACTTTCCCGCTCTGGATGAAATCCCTACGCTGCGTGAACTGGCGTCGCTGGACAGGAAGCTTTCGATGGTAATCGAGCAACGGCAAGACACTGCCACCCCCTCGACGGAAAGCGCCTTTTTGAACGAACTGCAAGGTCTCATCGCGGGAGCCGGCCGGGCCGCAGGAGAAAGGCTTGCGGCCATCAAAGGGCTTGCCCTGCTGTGTGAAGCCCTCGCCCGAATGGACTATCATTTTCTGTATGACGAGACGCGCCATCTGCTGGCGATCGGCTACAACGTCAGTGAACACCGGCGGGATGCCAGTTACTACGATCTTCTGGCTTCGGAAGCGAGACTTTCCACTTTCGTAGCCATTGCGCAGGGACAACTGCCGCAGGAGAGCTGGTTCGCCCTGGGACGGCTCCTTACGACCGCCGATGGAGAGCCGATTCTGCTGTCGTGGAGTGGATCGATGTTCGAATACCTGATGCCGCTCCTGGTAATGCCGGCCTACGAGCACACGCTGCTCGACCAGACCTGTAAGGCCGCCGTGGCGATACAGATCGCGTATGGAAAAAAGCGCGCCGTGCCGTGGGGCATTTCGGAATCCGGTTACAACGCCATCGATATGCATCTGAACTACCAATACCGCGCCTTTGGTGTCCCCGGATTGGGACTCAAACGCGGGCTCGCGGAAGACCTCGTCATTGCACCCTATGCTTCGGTGCTGGCGCTGATGGTGGCGCCCGAGGAGGCATGCTCGAACCTCGAGCGCCTCGCTGAAGAGGGGTTTGAAACCCGGTATGGCTTCTATGAGGCCATTGACTTCACGCCGTCACGTCTGCCGCGCGGAAAATCAAGCGCCGTGGTCCGGTCTTTCATGGCCCATCATCAGGGGATGAGTCTGCTCTCTTTGGCCTATCTGCTCCTGGGCCGCCCAATGCAGAAGCGATTCGAGTCTGTTCCCCAGTTTCAGGCGACTCTCCTCCTCCTTCAGGAGCGAATCCCCAAGGCCACGGCCTTCTATGCGCACACCACGGGGCTTACCGAGCACCAGTTGACTTCCAGCGTGTCGGAAACGCCGATTCGGGTGTTCACAAGCCCGAACACACCCAACCCGGAAGTGCAATTACTTTCAAACGGCAGGTACCACGTGATGGTCACCAACGCCGGCGGCGGATACAGCCGCTGGAAGGATCTGGCCGTCACCCGCTGGCACGAGGACCGAACCTGTGACAACTGGGGTGCGTTTTGTTATATCCGTGACGTGGCCACCCGTGAATTCTGGTCGACCGCCTGTCAGCCGACACTCAACCGATCAACGCGGTTTGAGGCGATCTTCTCGGAAGGACGCGCCGAATTTCGCGGCCGCGACCACGACTATGACACCCATACCGAGATCGCCGTCTCACCGGAAGATGACATCGAACTGCGCCGCGTCCGCATCACCAACCGTGCCCGGACGCGCCGGGACATCGATGTGACGAGCTATGCGGAAGTGGTTCTGGCGCCTCCTGCCGGGGACGCGCTGCATCCGGCCTTCAGCAATCTCTTTGTGCAGACCGAGATCATTCAACAGCAACGGGCGATTCTATGCACGCGCCGGCCCCGCTCCCGGGACGAAAAAACGCCCTGGATGTTCCATCTGATGGCTGTCCATGGGGCGAAGATCGGAGAGGTCTCCTATGAGACCGATCGCATGCAGTTCATCGGCCGGGGAAACACTACTGCCGATCCGCAGGTAATGAGCGGGGGCGCCGGTTTTTACACGGGGGCCCTTTCGGGCAGCGAGGGCTCCGTGCTCGACCCGATTGTCGCCATTCACCACCGGATAACGCTCGATCCGGAAGAATCGGTTACGATCAACATGGTTTCCGGCATCGGGGAGACCCGTGATACGGCCTTACGCCTGGTGGAAAAATACCAGGACCGGCGTCTCGCCGACCGTGTCTTTGATCTGGCCTGGACGCATGGCCAGGTGCTGCTGCGCCAGTTGAATGTCTCGGAGGCCGATGCGCAACTCTACGGCCGCCTGGCCGGTTCGATTATTTACCCCAATGGAACGCTTCGCGCCGACCCGGGCATTCTCATCAAGAACCGCCGGGGGCAATCCAGCCTCTGGGGATACGCCATCTCCGGCGATCTGCCGATTGTGCTGCTGCAGATTGAGGATCCGGCCAATATCGATCTCGTGCGCCAGCTCGTGCAGGCTCACGCCTACTGGCGGTTAAAGGGACTGGCGGTGGACCTGGTAATCTGGAACGAAGACCACGCCGGCTACCGGCAACTGCTGCACGACCAGATCGTGGGACTCATCGCCGCGGGCACCGAAGCCAGCCTGACCGATCGGCCCGGCGGCATTTTCGTCAGACCCGGGGACCAGATATCGGCGGAAGACCGGATTCTCTTTCAGACAGTCGCTCGCGCCATCATCAGCGACAGCCGGGGGTCACTCTCGGACCAGGTTAACCGGCGCAGTCCGGTGGAGGGGACCCCGCCGCTTCTCACCCCGACCCGGACCCACCGCTCCGAACCGCTGCCCGTCGCACCCCAGCCGCGCCTGGATCTGACCTTTTTTAACGGACTCGGCGGATTCACTCCGGACGGGCGAGAGTATGTCATTACCACCGGGCAGGACCCGGTCACACCGGCGCCGTGGGTGAATGTGCTCGCGAACCGTGCCGGCAAGATCGAAATCAAAGGGATGTATGGCGACCCGCAATACGGGCACGGCGGCCCAGAAGCGTGCGTCGTGACGATCGTAAACACTACGAACCTCATCCGGGTCTTCGGGAAAGCCCGCTCCGACATGTTGGGCGGGCTCCAGTCCGATAAAAATGATCTGAAAGCACAAAGCCTTTTTACTCCGGAATATTTGCCAGTTGCAGCTCGTGCGAGATCGCTATGCAGCCGATAACACTCTGGGCCGCCGGGCAAAGGTGCAGATAGTTTGCAAATGCCCCATTGGCATCTTCACGCTTGCCTTCTGGCACGCTCAACTCATAGCGAACGCTGATCCGGGTAATTTTGAGAATTCCGTTGACATCCTCAATGTCCCCGGCCACCCTTGCGCGAAATAACTCCTCGGTGGTTCGAATCTTCTTTTTGGCCAGCACCGTGGCCAACGTTCCCATCATTCAGCCACCAACGGCACCCACAATATGATCGAGGGTAGCGGCATGTTCCTTTTCCGGCTCGACTTTGTAAAATCCTTTAATCCCCCCGTGCACCCCATAATAGACCGGTTCATTGAACCCCTTTATCAGCGCCTTTCGGGTGGGTCCTTTTTCGCGGGTAATGGTTATTTCCGACCGATGAATGATGTTTCCCATGGTGGCCTCCTCTTATTTACCGCAGGGTTATCGTTTGTTGTGGGATCGGCGAGTAACACCGAATGCCAAATCGATTCGATCTGGATGTACCGGCTGATCGTGGAATCCCTCCTGGGGCTGAATCTTGAAGTCGATAAACTGCGCTTTACGCCGTGCCTCCCCCCCCGCGGATTGGAAGGGATTCAAGATGCACTATCGCTATCGGGAGACCGTCTACCACATTGAGGTTATGCAAACGCCTGCCGGGAAGGGGGACATGCGTGTCACCGTCGATGGCATCGAACAACCCGATAACACCATCCCGCTGGTTGACGACCATCAGGAACACTTCCTCCAGGCAATTTTATCTTCTCGAAAGCGCGGGAAAATTATTTCTTCCGGATCTTTCCCCTTAATCCGGTTTTTTAAGAAGTGCCAAACCTTCCGGAGAAACCGTGTATTGCGCCATCACCTTCCCATCGTAACGCTCAACCCTGTCCCGATTTAAATATCCCATTTGTACCAGTTTTCGAAGCCTGTTTTTGGCTCCCGTCGACGATATGTCTAACCGTTGACTGATGTTATGACAGTGGAATTCACTGGGTTTACGATGCTCACAGGTGCCGACGCAAACACTGGAACCCACTTCATCTATCAGTTTCAGTAACGCCAACAGGTCCTCCGATATGTTTTGGGATTTCATCCTGAATGCTCCTTTTTACCGAAAGGGGCCAATTTTCAGCTGACCAATCATATGTTAAAAATATATATAAGCGCTTGAAAATGGTTTTGTAAAGGTTATGAACGATGAACACAAATATCAGTTGGATTTTTTGAAATCAATTAGTTAGTGTCCATCCTGATTAAGCCGTCAAGCCAAGCTCCCGTAATTTATTCGTTGACAATCATCCGGTGGCTTGATTTATATGTATTTTTAAACAGATACTTATCGCATCTCCCATTGGGAGAAATACAGTTGCCGGAAGGATGGGAATATGCGGCCGTTTTCCACTGAAGAAAAAAAGAGAAGGCTTTCGATGATTTCGTGGGACCTGAAATTGGATGCAAGCCTTCTGCTACAGTTGCTGAACGATGAGATCGAAGGTGTCGAAGGAGTTGACAAGACAAGTCTTTATCGAAGGTTGCTTACGACCTATGACTGGTACACGCTGATAAAACTCGTTCCACCGGAAAAGCTTCGAATGATGTTGGATGATTCGGTTCTTGACAGACTTTTTCCAAAGGATTTAAAGGATAAATTTTTATATGCCAGAACCGTATTACGCGGATAAGCTATATCCATTGCAGGATGATGTTCTTCAAATTATAGAAAACGAAGGAGTCGATTTCTATCTTACGGGCGGAACCGCACTGAGCCGCTGTTACCTGATGCACCGGTATTCGGATGATCTCGATCTGTTTCTCAATGCCCACACCGCATTTAAGGAACAAAGCAACAGGGTTGTGTCTTCATTTAAACGCAACAACCTGGCGTGCACTGTCTCGACGGCATCGGAGTCTTTTGTCCGTGTAATGATTGAGCGGCATGATATTTTTCTAAAAATAGATTTTGTAAACG
This sequence comes from Pseudomonadota bacterium, assembly GCA_043797445.1. Classification (GTDB taxonomy): domain Bacteria; phylum Desulfobacterota; class Desulfobacteria; order Desulfobacterales; family JAFDDL01; genus JAZDPP01. Next base: position 11,415 of record JAZDPP010000104.1, on the reverse strand, counting down.
ATGTGTCTTTTCATTATGGAGAGATTGAAAAAACACGTTTTTTCAGCCGGATAGACAATTGGCGAAATATTCTATCGAATAAAATTTGTGCGCTGAGCAGAATGGAACCAAAGGATATCGTCGATATCCTTTTTATCGCGAATCGATATGCGTTTTCATGGGAAGATATCTTGAGTGAAGCAAGAGAAAAAGATCTCTGGGTGGAGCCGCTCGAGGTGTGCAAAGTGATTGGCAGCAGGTTTCAGAAGGTCGCAATAAATACCATCCGGTGGATCTCTCCGGTCGACACCGCTCTTTTGCTTGGAATGATGAAACCGCTTCATGACGATATTTTTCATGGCAATGACAACTCCCTGGTATCCCATATGCGTGCCGCTTTTCCGGACGATCCGAGCCCCAAGTAGCACTCATCGAGCACCACCGCGATGATAAGATTCTCATCATCGGCCAGTATGTATCGCAATTGGAATGGATGTCAAAAGCCCTCGATCTACCCCTCATTACCGGCAAAACCGCCCATGCGGACCGGGAAACGCTCTACGAGGATTTTAAAAAGGGAAGGATTTCCGTTTTGGTCGTCTCCAAGGTGGCCAATTTTGCCGTGGATCTTCCGGATGCGAGCGTGATGATCCAGGTGTCCGGCACTTTCGGCTCCCGCCAGGAAGAGGCTCAGCGCCTCGGCCGGATCCTGCGCCCGAAGGAGCACATATCCCATTTCTATACGCTGGTCTCATCGGCTACCGAAGAGCAGGCGTTTGCCGTCAACCGCCAGCTCTTTTTAGTGGAGCAGGGATACAAGTACACCATTCGTTACTTCAACCGCAGGGAGATAGCGTGAGATCCCATTTGGGCGGCGGTTACATTCTGTAAAGACAAAAAGGTCGAGCATGGTCCGGACGCACAAATAAACGAAAGCAAGCGTGCGCAATTTATCATTATGGGTGATCCGAAGTTCGTCCGCAGCATGTTGACGGATTGCATCTTGAACGGCTGCCAGGCGTTGATCGATGATGGAATATACCCGTATTAGACCAAATTGTATTCGAACAGCATCGTTTCCGGCCTTCATGGTTTCTTGTTACACTTTTGCCCACGGACAGAAGTGTAACAGGAAACTGCAGGGACATCATTTCCGCACATTATCCGGCCGCCTGCGCTTCATAACTCACTGCAAATTATAACAAATAGTTTTCTTATGAATTCTCCTGATTCTGGCATGCTTTTTGGATTCATTCAAAACGGAACATAATTACTTCATCTCAAAACAGGTATCCATCACTTGCCACATTCGCATCGTGACAAGCCCTCGAAACAAAAAAGGAGAAAACGCACCATGAAAAAAACAACCTATCGCCTGGCCCTGATCGCAACTGTCGCCTCTTTGTTTTTAACCAGCATCAGCCTGTTCGCATCCGAGACGGATGATCTCATCGAATCATCGGCAAAAAAATCACATGTGTTCAAAACCTACCTTAAGGGCGATGACATTAAAATCCAGTCCAAAGAGGGTGCCGTCACCCTGACCGGGACTGTTTCCGATGAATCCCACATATCTTTGGCCCGGGAGACCGTTGCGAGCCTTCCCGGAGTTAAAAGCGTGGAGAACAAGCTGGAAGAAAAAGGGGAAGTCCCCGTTGCACACTCGGATGCATGGCTCATTACCAAAGTAAAAACCACACTATTGTTCCACCAGAACGTAAACGCCACCGGAACTGAGGTATTGGCGAAGGGGGGCATCGTCACCTTGCGCGGCGAAGCCGCCAGCGCGGCCCAAAAGGACCTGACGACCGAATACGCCAAAGATGTGGAAGGCGTCAAAAACGTTCTGAATGAAATGACGGTATTAACGGACCCCGTAAAGCCGGGCCAAAAAACGATCGGAAAAACGATGGATGCGATGGGCGAAAAGATGGATGCCATCGGCGAATCGATCGATGACGCGTCCATCACCGGCCTGGTCAAAACAACGCTGCTGTATCATCGCTCGACCAGTGCTCTCAACACCTCTGTCGAAACGAAAGAAGGCGTGGTCAAATTGGGGGGGAAAGCCAAGAACGCGGCTGAAAGGGATCTTGCCACCAAACTCGTAAGTGACATTCACGGGGTAAAAAAAGTGGTCAACAACATGACTTTATAGGAGACCGGGTAAGACCGCTGCCGAACCCGATTTTCAATCGGGATTGAAAAAACGAACCAAACCAAAAATAACGATAAAATGACGACACGGAGGCAGTTATGAAAAAAATCGGTATGATAATCATCGCGTTACTGTTCGTGACCGGAATGACGCTGGATGCGCAGGCCATGAAGGAGCACAGAGGCAAGGACGACAGGGGAGGCAAAGGCATGGCCATGATGGGAACGGGAAATTCCATGCACGAAGAAATGCATCTGTTTCATGCCATTAAATCGCTTGATCTGAAAGATAAACAGATCGAGGACATCACGGCCCTTCACAACAACTATGCAAAGATATTGGTTGTCAAAAGGGCTGAAGTTCAGGTTTCGGAAATCGAGTTGAAGGAAATTCTGGGAAAAGAACCGGTGGATCTAAAGGTTGCGGAAGATAAGGTCAAGCAAACCGAAGGCATCAAATCCGATATCCGGATTCAACTGCTCCGGTTTAATGAGGAAGCCAAAGCCCTTCTGACTCCGGAGCAGAAAACAGCGCTGAAGAAGAAGCTGGAAATGAGGTCCATTCACGGCGCAATGAGAGACGACTGCCCCATGATGAAGGGGATGGATAGCTCCGCACCGGCGGCAACCGGTATGCCGGCGAAAAACAAACCGGCCGCCAAGCCGGCACCCACTCCGTAATTAATAAAAATAGTCAACGATTACCTCACCCCAAAACAGGAGAAGTACCATGAAATCAAGCACAAGGGACAACGCAGAAGGCAAAATTCACCAAGCCAAAGGTAAAATCAAGGAGACAATCGGGAAAGCAGTCGGGAATCGTGACCTGGAAGCCGAAGGCAAAATCGAAAATTTAGACGGGAAAATTCAAGAAAAGGTCGGTGAGGTCAAGAAACTGGTGGGCAAGTAGTTGGATTTGCACGTTTTTGATTTGGAGATACGCCAATGTCGGCACCCGAGAGTGACCTTTATCGAGAAGCGATACGAAAAGCGCTGATGGGCCGTGCCGGAAACGCCCCCGATGCAAGCGTGGTCGCCAAGGTCACTCTCCATATATGGCACCAGATGGCCGTCGGGCTCGCACCGGTCATCGGCACGCGGGGCGTCAATGTCCTCTTCAGCCGCTCGCTCCACCTGACGGCCAAGGCCTTCCCGTCGCTCGTTAATGCCGGGGATCATGGAGACAACGCTGCTATGCTGGATAGCCTCAAATCCGGCCTCGCGGGCGGCGAGGCGAAAGACGCCATAGAGGCGAGCTGCGCCCTGATCGTGACCTTCACCGACCTGCTGTCAACCATGATTGGACAATCCTTGACCGAGAAACTGTTGCGACCGGTTTGGACGCTCCCGTCACCAACATCCGACCAGGAGATCGATTCATGAACTCCAAAGTGACCATACATCGACTCGCCACCGGCGTTCCGGGACTTGACCAGATCCTGGGCGGCGGTCTGCCGGAATTCTCCTTCAATCTCATCGTGGGGCTTCCAGGCTCAGGCAAGACAACACTGGCGCATCAAATTATGTTCGCCCTGGCAACCCGGGAGCGGCCGGCGTTGTTCTTCACCGTTTTCGGTGAACCACCGTTGAAGATGTTGCGTTATCAGCAGCAGTTCTCGTATTTCGACTTCGACAAAATCAATGACTCGATCCGCTACGTCAATTTGAGCGACGACGTCGCAACGGACAGCTTCGAACAGGTGCTGGTACGGATCACCCAGGAGGTCGAAGCCTTCTCTCCGGCGCTGGTCTTCGTCGACTCATTCCATTCGGTCATCCTGGAGCCGCGACATCGAACCGAGGGCCCGATCAGCCTGCATCAGTTCATCCAGCAGCTTGGAATATTGCTGAGCGGCTGGCATGCCACCACCTTCCTGATCGGGGAATATTCCTCTGAACGTGATTCCAATCCGGTTTTAACCGTGGCGGACGGCCTGCTGTCGCTGGAACAAAACGTCTACCGGAATTCGATGGTGCGCAAGATGCAGGTAATAAAAATGCGCGGTCAGGCTACCCGGCCGGGGATGCACTCGTTCCGCATCACCAGCGCCGGAATCGAAATCTTTCCGGCGGCAGTCGTTCGTATCGATACCGGGGACATGACGGTGGCCTCCGGGGTGGCGCACAACAGAGTGCGGCTATCTACGGGCGTGCCACGACTCGACGAAATGCTGGGCGGCGGCCTGCCGTCGGGCTATTCCTTGCTGGTTGCGGGGCCGTCCGGATCAGGCAAGACCATCCTGGCTACGGCATTTCTAAGCGAAGGCGTGCGTCGAGGCGAACCGGGTGTAATCGTCGCATTTGAACAGACACCGAGCCGTTCTTGGATCCGCACGCTCGACGATCTGATCGGCAACGGACAAATCGGCTTAATCAATACCCGGTCCCTGGACCTGTCAATCGACGAGATCGTTCAGAATTTGAGCCACCTCATTCATCAGATGAAAGCCACCCGGGTGGTGATCGACTCGCTGTCCGGGTTCGAACTGGCGGTGGCACCGACCTTCCGAGAGGACTTTCGCGAGTCACTGTATCGCATGGTCACGGTGTTGTCCGGCCTCGGCGTGACGGTGCTGATGACGTCCGAACTCGAAGACCGCTATATCGATTTGCGGTTCAGCCCTTACGGGTCGGCATTTCTGACCGACGCGATCATTGTCCAGCGTTACATCGAAGTGGATAGCTGCCTGAAGCGCGTTATGGCGGTCGTCAAAGTGCGCGCGAGCGCCCACAGCAACGAGATTCGGCAGTTCGAAATCACCGATGACGGCATCGTTATCGGTGACCCGGTGCTCGATATCGAGGGACTCCTCGGCGGGCGGCCGACGCGAACGATAGAGTCCGATACGGTCGTTCTAGGAAAACCGTGATGGGCAAGAAGAACTTACCTCACCGGAGAGATACGGCCGGGCTGCCACCTGAGGCAAACGAAAGCGTGTTGTCCCAGGACCTGGCGGCTTTAGATACCCTCGCCGAGCGAGAGACCGCGGTTCTTAACCAGGAACAGGCCCTTCTTAGTCGTGAAGAGGCTGCCACCCTCCGTGAAGAAGATGCCAGCCTGCGTGAAGAGGACGCCGGTCAGCGTGAAGAGGCCGCCGACCTGCGCGAGAAGGTCACCGAACAAGACGCGAAGGCCAAGGAGGCGCATAGCGCGCGCACCGAGGCGCAGCTGCGCGATGCGAACGAGCACCTCGTCGTCGCGGCGGTCCGCGCCCAGACGATGACCGATGCTGCCGAACAAACCGCCGCGCTGATGACCCATAAAGCCGGGCACGATTTTCTCACGGGTTTACCGAACCGTATGCTGTTAACCGACCGCCTGGCGCAGGCAATCGCGCGCGCGCAACGTCATGAAAAAAAGGTCGCGCTGATGTATCTGGACCTTGACCATTTCAAGCAAATCAATGATTCGCTCGGGCATGAGGTCGGCGACCAATTGCTGCAGTCGGCCGCAAAGCGCCTGAAAACGTGCGTTCGCCTATCAGATACCGTCAGCCGCCAGGGAGGCGACGAATTCGTGGTGCTTCTCCCGGAAGTCGGTGAGGTGCAGGGCGCTGTCCGCACCGCCGAAAAGTTGATTGCGGCCATGACCGAGCCGCATCTCATCGGTAGCCATCGGCTCCACGTCACCCTGAGCATCGGCATCAGTCTTTACCCTGACGACGGCAAGGATGTCGAAACGGTGTTCAGGAACGCCGACACGGCGATGTATCACGCCAAAAAAACCGGGCGCAACAACTACCAGGTGTTCACTCCGGACATGAATGTCGGTGCGCTCGAGCAAAAGGCCATAGAACTGGAGCTGCACCAGGCGCTGGATCAGGGCAGGTTTGTTTTGCATTACCAGCCCAAGGTGAATCTTGCGACCGGCGCTATTACCGGTGCCGAGGCCCTTCTCCGATGGCAGCGATCCGATCATCGTCTCGTCGGCCCGACAGAGTTCCTGAGCATTGCCGAGGATTGCGGCCTTATCCTTCCGATCGGCAAGTGGGTGCTGCGGGAAGCCTGCCGTCAGACCCAGGCCTGGTTGACAGCAGGCCTCAAACTCGATCAGATCGCGGTCAACGTCTCGGCAAAGGAGTTCCTTGGTAAAAATTTTCTCGCAGACGTCCGTACCATCCTGAGCGACACCGGCCTCGAACCGCACTACCTCGAAATCGAGCTCACCGAAAGCGGACTGATGCACGATACCGAACAGACGACGGCGATTTTGTCCGCCCTCAAAGATATCGGCGTGCAGATTGCCGTCGATGACTTTGGCACCGGCTATTCCAGCCTGCGCAATCTGTGGAGTTACCCCATCGACACGCTCAAGATCGATCAGTCCTTTGTTCAGGATATCGACGGTGATGCCGGCAAAGCCATCGTCCGTGCCATCATCGCGATGGGCATGAGCCTCAAACAACGAGTCGTGGCCGAGGGCATCGAAACGCGTCAACAGCTCGCTTTCCTGCAATTCCATCGTTGCGCCGAGGGGCAAGGCTATCATTTCGGCCGGCCCGTGGCTGCCTGGAAATTCGTGACATTGCTGATAGTATCTGATAAAAAAAATTCTGTTTTAGGATCAAAAACCGAGGATGGATTTTATGAAACACGCTTATGAATGCAAAAAATTCTATTTCTTTATAATGGCCTTGCTGATTTTCGTATTACCGGGATGCGGCGGAGACGACGACAGCGATCAAAGTCAGCTCAAAGGTTACCCGATAGCAACCGATGTTTTTACGACTCGCGAAAAGACGGTCATTCCGGACACATTACCTTCGGACGCAGAGACGATTTATCCTTATGAGATCTCAAAATACGAGGAAAACGGCTATGGCGCCTGGCATTATGGACCCGGCGTCGATTCCGGAAAGCAGCCCGACATCATGCCGGCCGGGTACAGCGGTGCATTCGTCACGAATACGGCAAGGCTTTTGAATTTCTTCACCATCACCGACGTCCATATCGCTGATGAAGAAACACCTTGTTCGGCCATCGATTCCGGCTATCTTGGCGACAATTCCTCGGCTTACTCGCCGGTGATGATGCTGACAACTCAGGTTCTCGACGCAACCGTACAAACCATCAACGCCCTTCATCAAAAAAAACCGTTCGATTTCGGCATGGGTATCGGCGATGCCACCAACGGCTCTCAGTACAACGAACTCAGATGGTATATCGATGTCCTTGACGGCGAGGAAATAGACCCTGATTCCGGCGTCAAGGATGATCCTGTTACGGGGCCTTACAATGATTATCAGGACAAATACCAGGCGACAGGGCTTGATAAATCGATCCCCTGGTATCAAACCATCGGCAATCACGATCATGCCTGGCTGGGTTCCTACCCCGTAACCGATTACCTTCGAAAGGTCTATACCGGAACGCAGATTCTCCTGATGGGCGATTTATTCACCGACGGTCCGGATAGCCGTATCGACTTTATGGGCGCTATCGACGGCTCCACGCCGTTAGGTAACATTATAGGCGTCGGACCTGTCGCGAACTTCACAACCAACGGCATCCTGACCCCTCCGACAGTGCCGGCCGCCGATCCCGATCGCCGCCCCCTTTCCAGAAGCGAATGGATGGACGAATTTTTCAATACGACTTCAAATCCGGTGGGTCACGGTTTCACCAAGGCAAACGTTACCAATGATTTTGCCTCCTACAGCTTTGAGCCGAAATCTTCCATGCCCATAAAGGTTATTGTCCTGGATGATACACAATTGTTCGATGTTGCCAATATGGACGAAGATTTCAAAATGCATGAAAACGGCTATATCAATCAGGCTCGTTTTGAGTGGCTTGTCACTGAACTGGATAAAGGCCAGGCTGAAGGCAAGCTTATGATCATCTCTGCGCATGTGCCGATAATCGCCATCGGCATGGCGCCGCCACTCGCGCCTACTGCTATTAGCAGCACAACGCTGCTGACCAAACTGAGTCAATACCCGAATCTCATCTTATGGATCACCGGACATCGTCACAGAAACGTGGTAACACCACGCCCCTCTATTGATCCGGCATATCCGGGAGCGCAATACGGCTTCTGGGAAGTCGAAACCGCATCATTAAGAGATTTTCCTCAGCAATTCCGAACATTCGAGATTGTCCGCAATAGCGACAACACCCTTTCGATCCTTATCACCAACGTTGATCCGGCAGTTAAAGACGGGTCGTTGGCTGCCAAATCGCGTTCTTATGCCGTCGCGTCGGATTATCTGTTCAACCAACCGGATTATTACCCGCCTTCGAATGCATACAATGCCGAGCTCCTCAAGCAATTGAGCGCAGAAATGCAGGTTAAGATTCAAAACTACGGAACACCGATAAGCAAGTAATCGGTGTTCGAGCAGCATCCTTTCCGGCCCACAGGGTTGCCTGTTACACTTCTGTTTAGGGACAGAAGTGTAACACTAACTTACCGAGGCACTCCCGCTGCCCCTTATCCTGCCGCCTTCGCATTATAACTATCCGAATATTAAAATAAATTGTTTTTCATCTCTTCCTTTGATTCTGGCATGCTTTTTGGACTCGTTTAAATTGGATCCGTTTAAATCGAAAACTTGCCGGAAAGCAGTTGTTTAGGGCTTCATCATCGTTTCGGCCACGCAAGGGCATTTTTTTCAGCCCGGCAAGAACTCGCTGTCGCTCAAACAGCTTGCCGGGCTTACAAAAACGCCCTTGCGTGACCTTCACTCCAGAAAGGAGCAATCACCATGAACACAAAATCAAAGGTCTATCTTGTGGGGGGCGGCATCGGATCACTGGCCGCCGCCGCCTTCATGATCCGCGACGGCAATCTGCCTGGCGGAAATATTTCGATTATTGAAGCCGCACCCATCATGGGCGGAAGCCTGGACGGTGCCGGAGATCCTGCGGCCGGATACTCATTGCGCGGCGGGCGCATGTTGACAACCGACAACTACGAATGCACCTGGGATCTTTACAAATCGATTCCCTCGCTGGACACCGAAGGCAAGACGGTATTCGAGGAAACCGTGGAATTCAATGAGAGGTATAAGGCGAATTCGATGGCGAGGCTGGTTGACCGCCGTCGCGCGAAGGTTCCGGTGACGTCCATGGGGTTTTCCATGCAGGACCGGATCGAATTGCTGAAGCTCAGCCAGGCCGGCGAAGATACCTTGGCCGACAGTTGCATCACCGACTGGCTTTCGCCCCGGCTTTTCGAGACGGAATTCTGGTATATGTGGTCCACCACATTTGCCTTCCAGCCCTGGCATAGCGCCGTTGAGTTCAGGCGTTACCTGCACCGTTTCATGCTGGAGTTTTCCCGCATCGAAACGCTTGCGGGGGTTAAGCGAACCATCTACAACCAGTATGACTCCTTGGTTTTACCCTTGCTGGCATGGCTCGAAGCCCAGGGCGTCCGTATGGTCGCGGACTGCAAGGTGACGCACTTCTTCCACAAAACCGAGGACAACCAGTTTATCGTGACCGGCCTTAATTGTCTGCGGGAAGGTAAAAACGAAGTGATTGCAATGAATGACGGCGACCTTGTCTTCATGCAAAACGGCTCCATGACCGATGCCTCCAGCCTGGGGTCGATGACAACTGCGCCCCGAAAGTTGACCAAAGCAGATAGCGACGGTTGGACGCTCTGGGAAAAGCTGGCGGAGGGCCGGCCCGAGTTTGGTAATCCCGCGGCCTTTAACAACTGCATTGCGCAATCTTTTTGGGAATCGTTTACCGTTACGCTCAAGGACCCCGCATTCTTCGACCGGATGAATCAATTCAGCGGTAATGAGCCGGGCACCGGCGGACTGGTCACGTTCAAGGACTCGAATTGGCTGATGTCCATTGTGCTGGCGCATCAGCCTCATTTCAGAAACCAGCCAGCCGACGTACAGGTATTCTGGGGATACGCGCTGTTTCCGGACCGGATCGGCAATTTCGTTGCCAAGCCGATGGCCGATTGCAATGGCGCGGAAATTCTGCAGGAACTCTGCGGTCATCTGCGATTCGATTTGAAGACCGTTGAATCGGCCAACTGCATTCCGTGCAGAATGCCTTACATCACCAGCATGTTCATGCCCCGGATCCGAAGTGACCGGCCCCTGCCGGTGCCTGCCGGTTCGAAGAATCTCGCGTTCATCAGCCAGTTCGTCGAAATTGCCGATGATGTCGTCTTTACAGTGGAATACTCGGTGCGAGCGGCCCAGATGGCCGTCTATGAACTGCTGGGTATCGACCGGAAGATACCGCCCATAACGCCAAACGACAAATCACTTCGCGTCCAGTTTGAGGCGCTGGTGAAGACATTTAAGTAACGGAATAGTGAGTCCGGAATAAATCTTGAAAATAACCTGCAAGCGCATAGGAGGTGTTATGCAATATGGTATAAGTCGTATGATTGGCTGCACCATCAGAGCCACCGATGGGGACCTCGGAGTCGTGGATGAGGCCTACTTCGATGACGAAACTTGGATGATCCGCTATATGGTCATCGAAGCAGGCAATTGGCTATCCGGCCGCAAGGTGCTCATTTCTCCTCTTGCCTTCGGTAAACCGGATTTAGAATCCAGCACGATTGCGGTAAACCTTACCTGCGAACAGGTAAGCAGCAGTCCCGATATCGATACGGAAAAACCCATTTATCGTCAACATGAGGCCGAGCTGCATGAACATTATCAGTGGCCGTCCCCGGGCGGTTACGGAGGCTCTTTCGGAACCATCCCGTTACCTCTTTCTGCCCGCGAAGCGGCCGCGGAGCAGGAATCTTCTGCGCCAGGGCATCCGGATGATCCGCATTTGCGCAGCACCCGGCAGGTCACCGGCTACCGTATTCATGCCACCGACGGTGAAATCGGTCATGTGGAAGATTTTATTCTGGACGACGAAAGCTGGACGATTCGGTTTCTGGTTGTGGATACGGGTAACTGGCTGCCGGGGAAAAAAGTGCTCCTGTCGCCTCAATGGATCGATCGGGTGGAATGGGCTGATTCCAGTGTGCATTTTGACCTCACGCGAGAATCCGTAAAAAACAGTCCCGAGTTCGACCCTTCTAAACCCGTCAACCGGGACTATGAGGCTTATCTCTACGACCACTATGAACGGCCTATGGATCATTACTAAATTGACGATATCTCAATTGGCTTCATTCGGATTGCAAAATAACAAGGGGGGCCTTTATGTCAGTTGAATTCAAGGACTACTATCAGGTCCTTGGTGTGGATCGAAATGCGACCGCCGCGGAAATCAAGAAGGCGTTCCGCAAGTTGGCCCGCAAATTTCACCCCGATGTCGCGAAAGACAAAATCAAGGCTGAAG
>JAZDPP010000103.1:0-25110 GCA_043797445.1 Pseudomonadota bacterium | reverse complement strand
GAAAACGTCCCAAACCGCCATAAAGCGGGAATCCGTGTTCCAGCCAGAGTTTAGGGAAGATCTACGGTACTGGGTTGAGACTGATCGCAAAACCGCTCTTCGTATATTCCAGTTGATCGAGGCGGTAATGCGAGACCCGTTTCAAGGGATCGGCAAACCTGAACCGCTTAAATTTCTTGGTTCAGGTGTTTGGTCTCGTAGAATTACTCAAGAACATCGGCTTGTATATGTCGTTGGACATGATCGGGTTGATTTCGTACAAGCCCGTTATCATTATTGATATACACAACAACACGGCTGCCAACCCGACGTTCAAGCGGATCGCAAACAGCCGCGCCCGCTTAACTTCCAGTTCGCATATTCAGACGGAGGAGAAATGAAAGAAGATAAAGACAAAATATGGTTTCCAGCTAAAAAATATGGTGTTGGGTGGGGGTTTCCGGTTACGTGGCAAGGCTGGATTGTGCTGCTGTCATATATTCTGCTGATTGCTATGGGTGGTTTTACCCTGACCAATCCTCCTTATAAAATACCCTTCTTCATCGGATATGTACTTGTTTTAAGCGGCTTATTTGTTTACCTATGTTTTAAAAAAGGTGAAAAACTGGATTTTCGATGGGGTAAAAAAATAGGCTGAAGCGAACCTGTCGTTGGTGCCGGCGGCGGATACGGCGGTCTGTTTCCTGCCGCATACCGTGCTGGCGCGGCACAGCTTTTCGTTCGCTTTCAACCCCGTGACATTATTTAAGCTTGATTTTTTTTTGGTTAACGCCATATGATCCTACCAGTAAGATTGAACAGGTGAATGGAGGTCAAAATGGCTAATGTATCAACAACAAAAATGTCGTCTAAGGGGCAGGTCGTTATTCCTGAAAACATTAGAAAACAACTGAACTTAAAGGTCGGAGCTCAATTCGTTGTCGTCGGTGAAAAGGACGTTGTCATCCTGAAAAACATATCGCCCCCATCGCTTGACGAATTTGACGATCTTATAGCTGAAGCCAGAAAAAGGGGGAAGCAAGCCGGGATTCAAAAACGTAATATCAGCGACGCTATTAAAATAGCCCGGGAAAGAAAAAAATGAGTATCATCCTTGATACTAATGTTTTCATATCAGGAATTTTTTTCACCGGACCCCCCATCGCAAATCCTTAAAGCGTGGGAGAAGCAGCGCCTTCAAATTATGCTTTGTCAGCAAATCCTTGATGAATACCTGCGAGTAGCAGATGAGCTTTCCTCTAAATATCCGTCGGTTGACATAACACCAATTATTGAATTGCTTACTATTTATGGTCAATTCATAGATACAAAGGGTGTTGATATATCTATATGCGAAGATCCTGATGATGATAAATTCATCGAATGCGCCATCGCCGGGAAATGCAAAATCATTGTATCGGGTGATTCGCACTTATTAAAATTGGCTGAGTATAAAGGCGTCAAGATTGTAAAACCACTCGATTTTATGGAAGAATACTTGTAGCATCAAAAGCGAACAACCAAATGCACCGGACGCAAAAGGCCGTGGTTTTTTCACAGTCAGTGGTTTCCCAACTTCAGTGGCTTTTTAATAGTTATGTGGCAGCCTTTTGCACTCGGTGACTTGGAACGTTCTACCTCACGATTATTGACAAATTCCATAGTTGTTGTACAATTGTCTAAAAATCAAATCTTGGAGCCCGAATATGGACATTGTAATCGATACGAGCGCTTTGATTGCGGTCATCGTTGGGGAACCCGAACGATCTAAAATCATCACGATAACCGCTGGGAACACGCTGATTGGGCCTGGTTCCATACCTTGGGAAATCGGCAATGCGTTTTCGGCAATGTTTAAGCAGGATCGGATAACACTTGACAACGCCAGAAAGGGGCTGAAAATATTTCAGAGCATCCCCCTCAGGTATGTTGAAATAGACATTCCCAATGCATTACGACTTTCAAAAGAAATAAAGATGTACGCCTATGATGCATACCTATTGGATTGCGCTATACGGTATAAGTCACCTCTTTTGACTTTGGATTTAAAATTAAAGTCGGCTGCCCAAAACATCAACATTGAAGCGTTGGAGGTTTAAAATGCAAGTCTATACATATTCAGAAGCCAGACAAAAACTTGCCGCTGTACTTGAACAAGCAGAAAGCACCGGTAAGGTATTAATTCGCAGAAAAGATGGTCGAACTTTTGCATTAATTCCTGATCAAACCGCATCTTCTCCTTTAGATGTGCCTTTCATAAAAACGAATATTACAACAGAAGAAATTGTAGATATCGTTAGAAAAGGAAGAGAAAGGTAGAACCATTTGCTGCACCAGATTCGGGCCAAAAAGCAGCCCTCACTGGTGAGCAATTCGTTGGCATCCTGCACATTTTTTCTTGAAATACACAAAAACATCCTTCATTGTGTGTATATACGATTGGGGGGTGATTACATGGGAAGAACAAACGTGGTGATTAATGATGCTCTGGTTAATGAATGTCAAAAACTGACCGGAATCCGGACACGGCGTGCTCTCATCGACTACGCGCTGCACGAGGTACGCCGCCATGGCCGTCAGAAGCGCTTGCTTGAACTGAAGGGCACCATCAAATGGGAGGGAGACCTTACCGAATGGCGGGAGACGCGTGATTGATGGTGCTTGTCGATACAACCGTCTGGATCGGCTTTTTTTCCGACCGTAACGAGCCACACGTGGTGACGCTCCAGGAGTTGATCGGGAATGAAGAGGATTTATCTATTTGTGGAGTTATTCTGGCGGAGGTGCTCCAGGGAATCCGATCTGACACAGACTTTATCAAAACAAAGGAATATCTTGGCGATCTTATTTTTCCCCGTAGGCATCGAACAGAATCTCTGAAGCGCTCCGACCTGATTCGGCGAGCGCCCTTGCCCGTTCCATGGATAGGCCCTCGCCGTGGCCTTCACCGATTCCCGAAAAGAGCCAGGCGCCGGTGGCCGCATCAAAGCGGATGAGATCCGGGCAGGAGGGGAGTTTCAAGCGATTTCGAAACACCTCGCAGGAAACGATTTCTTCGTTTTCCGGGTAGATGAGGTGAACCATGACATCGCCGGTCCGGGTCCGTTCCCGCCGCAGATCGAGAATAACAGGCTCATCGACGATTCCCTGAAGCGTTGTGACCGGTATCCGTTTTTCCCATTTCCCGTCACCGCCTTTGGAGAAAGAGAGCCAGTGCCCGTTCTTTGGCGATAGTTCCGCCAGCAACGCCAGTAGTGCGGGATCGGTTGTAAAACCTTGGGACGATCCTTTTTCCGCGATATCTCCCCGAAAGACCATGCAGTGGGTGGAATCGCAAAGTGATCCGGACTCCGGATGCCGGGCGCCGCCTCGCGTTCCATTCCAGACGATCACGGCATTCAGGGCTTTGCGCGCCTCCCGGGGGAGATCCTGCGCCTCCGCCGAAAGCACTGCTTCGGCATAGGTTTCGGAATCGGTTTCCAGGACCACGGTCTGGCCATCGGCGGCGCACGCCAGAATCCCCGAGACCAGACGTTCCGATCGGCTCTTCCGCGCCGTCGAAAGAATGCGGAAACGGCCGCAGGTACTCACCCGGAGCCGCGATCCATCCTGTTTTTCTCTTTCAAAAACCGGGCACTCATCGACAATCTCCCAGGACTCCCGCGGTGTGAGCGACATGAGCCGGACCCTTACCGTCGCAAATACCGCCGGGTGGCGGGCAGACCATTGGCCGAGAAGAGAAACCGCCTCGTGAAGCGCGGCCGCACCCGTCCTTCCGAAGCCCCTGAACACCGCCAGGAATACGGGCTTTTCAGCGGGCCAGGCTACCATGAGATGCCCGACCAGCGGGTTGCCTCTCTCATCGGAGACGGTGCCCGTTTTGGATAGCGCGTGAAGCCGGGATAGCTCGCGTCTATCACCCTCCGGCTGCGAAAAGAGGGTCGATCCTTCCAGGAAACCGTTTCGGGAAAGCCCCTTTAAAGCCTCGGGCCGATAGAGGAGGCTGGCGCGAAGCACGCGGGCCAGTTCCGGAAGACTGGCCTCAAGGGAGAAGGAGCCCTCCGGGTCCCGTTCTCCGAGGAATCTTCGCCAGAACTTCCCGGTCGTCAGGGCCGGGTCCTCGGGAGAAACCGGCTGCCCGAGCGGCGCGTCCTGAACCGGTGACAGAAAGAACCGGTACCGGTCGAGATCGAGGCTGCCCCTTCGGGCCAGAAGATGGGAGGTGTCGCTTTTGGCGAGCGCTTCCCCCAGCGCCTCGTCAGGCGCCTCTTTAAGCGCCGCGGCATAGGGAATTTTGAGTAAAGATCCTGGAGGGTATTTTGCTTTCTGATCGCCCCTTGTCTCCAGAATCCGTCCCGAAGAAAGATGAATCAGAATGGCGCTGAAACCCACATCTTCCGGACCGCTCCTAAGCCGCAATTCCTTTTGCATGGCCTCGGACACGGCGCAGGGGGTTGACGGCCAGCCGTTTCCCGCCACCAGCCGGGAAAGGGTGCGGTAGGTTTCCGGATCGAGATTCGCGCCGCTTTTAATCCGGCGGCGAAGAGAGGCCAGCGCGGCCTCGGTGGGAGGCTCCGAAAACGACGGCGACTCCCGTTGAAGTTCCCCGCTGAAGCTTATCGCCACCGCCTCTTCCGCCCAAAGGGGAAGCTTGCCGCCACAGGTCCGAAACGATGCCTCATGCATCAGTTCATGGCGCAGAATCACTTCCGGGCCGGCGCTTCCCTGGGGGGTCTCCCGCAAGGAGATCACTCCTGGCCGCCAGCCGCCGGCGTGGGCGGCGGTCAGGGTGCCGCCGGTAATCGCCGGATAGACCCGAATGGGATCACCGGAAAGGGCATACCCCCGATGCTTCAATTCCTGAAGGGCCTCGGCGCCGGATCGTTCGAGGCCGGCATGATGCGCCAATGCGCCGAAGAAAAGAATCGCCGCCCCCGCTTCAAGGAGGATGGCTTTTTTAAGGAATTTCCCCCCCCTACTTCGCCAGGACAGGATGCGCCTCCGTATTGCCCTGAAGGCTTTCGTCGTACATATCAAAGGCGCGGGCCGGCGGAATCGTTGCCGTACCCGTAAAAGCGACCCGCCAGACCTGGTAAACCCGAAGTTCGCCTGCCGACATGACCTTTGCAATCCTCACGGTCTTATCCGGATGGCGCTGCGTCTCCTTGATCGAGTTCCAGTAGGTCGCGTCCCGGGCCTGAATTCCCGCATCCGCAAGATAGGTCTCATCCTCGTCGATAACCTGGGCGAGCGAGGGAACGCCGTCTTCCACCACCAGAAACCGGCTGGGAACGGGCCGGGTCTCCGAAGAGGCCTCCCGCCGGACCCGAACCTCACTCACGACCAGATCGCCCACGTGAAGGGCCTGGGAGAGATCGAGCGGTTCACTTCCCAACCCCGTGACACGAAAAAAGGTCCGCTCGACCACCAGCCCCTGTGACGCCGGCGCTACCGCGCCAAAGGGCACATCGGCAAAGATCGAGGCGCCGGCCATATCGGTGGCGTCAAGTCCCTCCATCCGCAGTTCCGAAAGCGCCGCCGCGCCCCCGGGATTCGGAAAATTGCCGACAAATCCGGAAGGGATGCGACTCAAGACCCCAAGCTCTGCGCCATCCTTTTTCCGCACCACTATCCGCCGGGAATCTCCCGCCCGCTCCCTGGCAAATGCGGCCGCTTCCCGCCTCAAAACACCCCGGCTATTAAAAATCACCTGGGCTGTGTCGAAAGTTGAAATCCAGAAGCCATTTCGAAGTTGGGAGAGGAGAATTCTCTTCAGCTTCATCTCCAGGGCCTCCGGAAGGGCGTTCAGTTCGTCGAGTACGCCTGCGCCGGCGGACACGATACCTGGAACCTGAAATCCAAACCCGAGAGCCGCCAGCGGCGCCGGATCGGCATCAATCGCCTGGGGATCAAATCGATCGAGGGCCTCTTGCAGCTTTCCGATCAGTTCTTCCTGAACGCCGGTGTCCTTAAAATGCTCATTAAAGGGGCTCCAGCTTTTCTCCTTATGGGCAACAAAGATCCGCAACGCATAAATGAGATCGCTCAAGGGGAAATCCTGCCGCCCCTTCAGCCCCGCCACATAGGCGATTTCTTCCTTCCAGGGTTCCTCCCAGCCGTCCATCTCGCTTATCCGGGAAAGCTCAAAACCGAAAAGTGACCCTTCCCGGTCGAAAACTTCCGGTTTCACGCGGCTCAACCACTCCACCCCCTTGTTAAAGGACCGGGCGGCCCCCTCGATTTTCAAGTCCTTTGCAAATTTCAACGGGGAGAGCGCCGTCAGCGTCACCGGCAGGGAAGAAGCCGGGTCTCCCGGCCAGAGTCCAAACCCGCCGTCCGTTTTCTGGTTTCGACTAAGTTTCCGGATGCCGATGGCGGCGTTCTTCTCCGCCCGCGTGAGGGGCTGGGCCAGCGGTCCCAGCTGATCCCGCGAAATTCCCGCGGCCCGGACCAGATCCAGAAGCACGAGATTCGGAATAGTACTGTGCGCCAGCTGCTCGGTGCATCCGTAAGGGTAGGAGACTAGAACGGCGGCCGAATTGAGCGCGGCCCCGAGAAGTCCCGAGTTCACCTGGACCTTGACCTCGCGGATCGTTGCCGCGGCCGGCAGGGCCGTCGTCAATCGATCCTGATGTGGCGTTGCGGCAAAGACCTGCGGCATCGCCGAGGGCTTTAAGGGAATCTCAAACGTCTCGACGCCTCCGACATGAATTTTTTCCGGCGTTGCAAGGGCGACCTTTAGCGCGGCCACGCCTTTATCTCCCTTGGCTTCCAGGACCAGCGGACAGGAATGCTCCCCCTTCGGTTCCAGCGTTAACGCCGCTTCCGGAGATTCCATCTTCAGGGCGGCTTCGCCCTCCATTTCCAGCCGCGATGTTACGGCAACGCTTTGGGCCAGGTGATTGACGGTCTTCACCTGAATCCCGGCCGCCTCTCCCTCGCGGAGAAATTGCGGGGCCAGAACTTCGACGGAGAGATCCGAAACCGTTTGAAATTGCCCCCTCGCCTCCCCGACACGGCCGTTCTTGTCGGTGGCGATGGCTGTTACGAGCCATTCTGTGACATTGGCCGGCATATCGACGGTAAGGCTCGCCCGGCCGGCGGCGTCGGTCACCACATGGGGGAACCAGCCCGCCGTGTCCCGCATGGCCTTTTTCGTCAGCTTGCTCTGGCTCTTCAAGGCGCCGAGCTTGAAATTGGGTTTCTTTAACAGATCCGCGTATCCGTAGCCCTGAAGATCATCGGAATAGAAGGTCGAAAGATTCAGGCGCGGCAGCGGGTAGAAAAAATCAAACACGCCGGGCCGAAGCTCGGACTGAACGGCATAGACCGCGCGGTCCACGATGGTCACGGCGAGCTCGGTATCGGCGGCGGGCCCACCTGCCGCATCCCTGACCTCAAAGTCGATCCGGAAGGGCTTTAAGGGCTCGGTTTCCGCTCCCTCGGGATGAACGGCAATCTCCAGGCGTTTTTCCCGGGGAATGATCCGGAAGCCGAGGGTCTGCTCCCGGTATTTTCCCCCGCCCATGGGCACGGTAAGGGTGTGATAAAAGCCGGTGCCGTATTCCGGCTTGGCCTCCACTTCAAACCAGCAGCTCCTTCCCTGAAATTCGCTTGTCCGGGTGTCAAACACTTTACTTCCGGCGATCGTCTCCCAGAGCGTTCCCTTTCCCGCCTTCCCCCAGTTGGCCGGAAGGAGCGCAAAGACCCGGGCCTTATCTCCGGGACTTAACACCGTGGCGGTCGTGTAAAGTTCCAGGTCCCGGTTTTCCAGAATTGCTTCTCCCGGCGCGCCGCCCACGATCATCACCGCCGGTTGAGATTCGGACCGGTGTTTTAAAGGGTTTCCCGCCAGTGTTTCGAGCGTCGCAACGGCGGTCAGCCGTCCTCTGACGACCAGCTCCGGAAGCGCGATCCGGGCGCTTCCCGTGGCGTCGGTCGTAAATGGCAGCCGAAGATAGTCTCTCCCCGGCGCGGCACTCTGTTCGACGGCGATATCGATAACCCCGCCGCCATTGGGAGCGGGTTTGCCGTCCGGGTAGGTGGATCGAATAAAAAGCGCCTGATCTTTATCCCCCACGGGGGCTACGGGTGTTGAAAATTGAACGGACGGCTGCGCCTCGGAAAGCGTCATGAAGAGATTCTCGGTCGCCACGGCCTGGCCACCGGCCGGGTCCATCGCGCGCACCATGAGGGAATAAACCCACTCCCCCGCCGCATCGGCGCCCGCCTTCGGGATTTGGAAGGTAAATTCGCCTTCTCCCGATTCATTCAGAATGGGCGCCGAATCCCAGCTGTTGGCGGCATAGAGATCTCCCAGGGCCGAGAGCCGCGCCTCAACGGAGCTGAAAATCCGCTTGAGCTCGGTGAGCGATGCGGCGGAGCGGATCTCACCATGATAATCGATCTGCGCACTTAATCCCCCGCCGGCCTCCATCACGAATTGCGGCGTCTCAAATTTCTTCCGGTAGAAAAAGACCTCAAACTTGACGCCTCGCGGAACACCACCGCTATACCGCCGTGCCTTGAACTTCACGAAGAACGGCTCACCGGCGACCACGGTGGGACTCCGGTCAATGAGCTCCAGATAGAAGGTCGGCTTTACATAGTCGCGGACCCGGAATTCGCCGCCGTAAGGCTTTTGCCCGATTTCGGCGACGAGCCGGTAGAGTCCCGGCGTCTGGGCTTCATCGAGGTCAAAGCCGCCGCTGAAAGACCCGAAGGCTGTCACCGGCACCACCGCCGATAAATCGGTCGGCGCCCCATCCGAGCGAATGAGGGTCACCCGGGCCTCTTTTTCGGAAAGAGGGGGCACGGTCAACTCCCCGTCTTCAAAGGACCGCACCACGCCTTTATAGAAAAAAGACTCTCCGGGTTTGAAGATGGGCCGGTCGGTCACGACAAAAACCGAGTTGTCTTTCGTCGTGGTGGGAAGAAAATCCGTTTCCACCAGTGCCCGGCGCTGGTCCGCCGTCTCGACTTTAATGACGAGCCGGCCATCCAGCATCCCCTCGGGATTGGCAAAAACGAGCTCTCCAAAGGCATTGGTCGTCTTCCCGAGGCCTTGCCATTTTCCGCGTCCGTCCCGGTAACTCACCGCGGCGCCCGCCACCGGATCGAGCTCGCGATTGATCACGCGAACCACCAGCTGCCCGGAGGACTGCTTCACCTGGACGGAAAGACTGCTGACCTGCAGCAGGCACTGGGCCTCGGTTTTTCCCTGGACCGCCTGAAGGAGATAAACGCCGTCGGGAAGGGCGGCTAAAGATATCTTTCGAATTTGATAGCGATCCTCGTTCCAACTGCTGTCACCAAACCACCAGCCCGGATCCCTCACCCCAACGCCGCCGAATTCGAGATCCACGAAACGCTCCGAAACCAGCGTGAATCCGTCCGGAGGCCCGAGAATGACTTCCTCCGGCGGTGAGACGATCTCCGCCCGGGTCGTCTCCCGAAGCGCCTCATGAAACGTCGTATCTTTAAAGGACTTTCGAAAGTCTTTGTCCAACATTCCGCGAAAGGCCCTGAGCGGTGAAACCACCTTGTTCAGTCCGGTCACGAAATAGAATCCGGGATTCAGTTCGTTAACGGGAACCTCATAGCTTCTGCTGATTTGCAATTGCCCGTCCAGAAACCGCTCCAGGTTCTCGGGGCGAAGCACCCGCAGCCGCAGGGGTTTTTGGGTAACCGTGTAATCCAGCCGCACCTCGGGCGTTTCTGTGTTGGAAAAACTCCGCTCGATCGTGAGGTAAAAGGGGCTACCGGCATGAGCGATTCGGGGTGAAAACACCGGCAAAAAGAAGTCAACGACCACCAGCACCGCTACCAGCCATATGGCGGCCATCCGGAAAAATCGAAATGAGCTATCGGCCTGATAAAATTCAAACAGCCCGGATCCAGGTACCCGAATTCGTTTCTTCCTCATCGTTGCCCTCCCTGTTTCACGGTGATACCCTTCAGCTCAACCGTCTTTGCGGTCGCCGGCACATTCCCCGAATAGGCAAATACCGGCAGGGCGCCGAACACCTTTTCCCCGTCCCGGCGCATGGCCTCCTTGGCGTTCTCGTATTCCCGCTTCCATTGGGGGGCAAACTCTCCCGCCTCTCCGCCACCGGCAGCACCACCGGCGAGAAAAAGTTCTCGCATCCCGCTTCCGGGGTTTAAGAAGAGGAAGAACTGAGCTGTTTCGAAAGCCTGGGCCTTGCCATCCCGCTTCCAGTCGAGCACGCTGAGGGACTGGCCGCCGCAGGACTCCTTCATGCGAAGGAGGAGTTTTTCAGAGGTGGCGGCCAGAAAAACACTGCCTCCACCGCATTCGGCCGTGAGTTCCGGGTCCCGAAAATATGTCTTGAATTTTTCGATCTGATCGGGTGTCTTCTGATTGGCGATGATAACCCCCATGCTGGTGAGTCCGTCGGTTTGGGCATCGAGATCCCAGATGATGGCAAATCCGGCTTCATCGGATCTATTCGGGTCCGGCTCCCCGGGCCCCTCGGTGGCAAGGCGCCGCCAGTTCTCCCCGGGCATATCGGGGGACAGGGAATAGCTTGTCACGAGTGCTGCAAACACATCCCGCGGAATACCGGCCGGAACCCCTCGAAAGATCCCGGGGCTAAGGGATCGGGTCAGTTTTCCCGCGTCAAATTCCAGTGCGCCGGGATTCTCTTCGGATAATCCGAAGCCAAGCCGCATCTCCCAGACGGGCTCACCCATCATGACGGGCAAAATTTTCGAGACGAAGGCCTCCGACCTCACGGTCAAAACGAGAGGCGCCGTCAGCGTCCGCTTTGCCGGTGCCGGCAGGCTTTCTATAACGTTGATCAGCGCCTCCAGTCCGTTGGCAAGATAAATCCGCCCCTCGGCCTCGGTGAGAAACAGGCGCTGAAGACCGATCCGCATTTCGAGGATCGGCTCCGTCAAAGCCGGCACCCGGTATCCGCTCCGGGCCAGCACCCGGGCCATGACCGGCAGCGCCTTTGCGACATAGGCGCATTCATTCCGGACAAAGGAAAAGACGAAGCCCCGCTTTCCGTGGGCGATGTCGTAGTGCAGATCACCATGGGCGGAAAGCGCCTCGCGAATGAAGGTTCGCATAAACGCCCCCTCAAGCCCTTCCAGCTGCAAATCCTCGGCCCGAATCCCGGCATTTTGGAGTGGTTCATGAAGGAGCCCCTGGAAAAACCGGGTCTGGAAAATCGCATTGGCCGGTGTCTTCTCGTCAAACAGCGCCAGCACTTTGGAGGCATCCTGAAAAGAGAGGGAAAAGGCGATGGGGTGACGTTTGACCACCCATCGGGCGGTATTGGGGCAGTTCTCTCCCCGCTCGAAGCCCTCCTCTTTTATCGTCCGCTTGGGAGTGTCGCCGCCAATCAGCTCCAGGCAGGTTGCGGAGGCGGGAGCCGAGGACAGCCCTGCCGCCGCAACGCCTTTGCCGAGCCGCGTCTCATCGCCGGAAACCCCCTTTCCCTCAGTGGTGACAAACTGGAGCTGAAGATCGAGAATTGGCAGATCGCTTCTGACGAGCTGACTCAGCGGCGTCACCTGCAAGGTTCGGTAGAGCCAGAAGAGCGCCGGCGCCAGAAGAAGGGCGATCAGCGCAGCTACGATTATGATGATAACGGATTTGCGGGTTTGAGTCGGTTCCACTCGTAGACTCCTAAAAAATGGGGGTTTGTGGGCTCGGGGATCCATATCGCATCGGGTGATTCCATCAGATCGTTCACCGACACCACCCGAACCTGCGCTTCCCCTCCGGTGGCGCCGTTATGATAGACGACGAGGTCGGTGGGACGGTTTTCAACGAAAATCATGAGATGATAGGGCTGATCATCTTCCATTGTCTTTTGAAAGACGAGAAGATCGCCGTTCCGGGCGGCGGCCAGATTCCGCGTTTTTTTCCGGAAGTTGAAGCTGAGAAGCGTTTCGGCGTCGGCAAATGCGCCGAAAGCGGGTCCGCCGTCGGTATCATAGCCCACCTGCCAGATGCGAGGGTAATGAGAGAGCACCCGTCTGGACAACACCGAAACGACCGGCAGATGCAGAGCTGCTGGAACACCGAGGTCCCGCGCTTGCTTCGGGGACCTGACTTCCAGTGCCTCGCGGTAGGCAAAGCGCACGAGCCCAGAGCAGTCCCGCTGCCGGGCTTCCCACCCCGGGCTGATCTTTCCGGCCTGCAACAGGGCCAGCCGGGTGACGGTGTCGCGCACCGCCCGGTCGTCCGCCGGTAGGAGATAAGCGGCGCTGTCACCGGTCTCACCGGAGTCGGGTTTCGGTTTCTTTTTATACTCGATCACCTCGGGTGGCATGTCGGCAGCGGCGTCCTGCCCCGGCACAAAGATCCGGGGCGGCTGGCGATTCCCCCGGATGACGACGTAGGCAAGGGTCTGGGTTTCGCCCGGCCGGGCCAGCGGCCGGCTCACCCGTTTCCGGCTCTCGGTGGATAACCCCTCGTCGGTAATGATGTCCAAATTGGCCAGCGTATGCTGAATGGCACCGCCCGGCCAGTAATTGACATCGATTTGGAACACACCCACGGGAGGCGCCGGATGGACGTAGAGATAGGGCCCGAAGCCCGCCTGATCGAAAGAGCCGTCCTGGGAGTTTAAAAAAAAGATTCCGCCCGAAGGGGAATCCGTTTCGGCCCAGTAAACATGCGTTAGATCGGGCTCATAGACGTGAAGATCGGTGTAGGCCGAATCCGTGTCGCTGGTCAACACCACCTTCAGGGGAATGGGGCTGATCATGGCCTCGACCGTCACGCTCGCCCGAGCCGTTCCCGCCTTGTTGGAAGCCTCGGCGATGACGACATTTTTTCCCTTGGCGGCCGGAAATTTCCGGGAGAAGAGCCCGTTTGTCGACCGGATATAGTAGCGAACGCCGTTGATATTGATAACGACGGGATCAATGGTGACGTCGGAACAGGTTCCGGCGACTTCGAGCTGCATGCCGGTCGTCCATCCCCCCTCCGGTTTCTTTAACGTCAATACCGGCAGTTCGGCCCCTTCCCCACCAATAGCTTTACCTCTCCGGATGAGAACATCCGGATCATTCGAGGAACTTCCCAGGGTCCCGGAGGAAAAAGCCAGAAGGACACCTGTCAGAAGCACCCAAACCGCCCAAAATCTCCCCATAACAATGCCTCCCTGCTGATGCACCCCTTTAAGGGCTAGAAGAACGGGTAAAAGAAGCCTTGAAATGATTGTCATGGCTCCCGAAACCTTAAGCAGGAGCGGGATCGCTCTATCTTAAAAACCTGCTCGGATCGAAAGCTGCACCCCCTGGTCACTGCTGGTATCGCTTCCAAGGGCTGAGTGGTAGGAAAGAGCGCCTTCCCAACCCGCTGCGAACCGGATCCCCATCGCTAACTTAACCGGCCAAAAGCCTTTTTCCTGATGGGAAAGCGGCAATTCAAATGAGCTGCCCGGCAAGGTGATCAGACCCGCCCGAAGACGCCGCTCACCCTCCTTCACCTCTTTTTCATAGCCGACATCGCCCGCCACTTGCAGCGGCCCAAGAACTGTATCCATTTCATGACGCGCAAACAAGCCCATTTTTGCCCATAAGGACTCCCGGTGTTGATCGCAAAAGGTCATGCTGGTCGAGAGATGGCCGTCCTCTTCATAGCGGTGCACATCGATGTTTTGGTAGTTCAGACTGGATAACGGCCCAAAAGTGAAACCGTTTCGGTCAAAGAGGTCGATGGATAAGGAAAATTTCAATGCCTGATAGTCACCCCGGGTCTCCCCCTTTTCCGTGCGAAGCAGCGGACCCAACCTCACTTTCCGGGTGATATCCGTGAAGTCGAGCGAAGCGATGGTCGCAATTGCAGTGAGGGATAGTTTTTGATAACGATACCCTGTCAACAGGGAAAAATACCGGGCGTCAATATCGAACTCTCCGTTATCGCTGTCGATATCGGTTTTTCCTTCATGATGCCCCACCGCCGCGCCCACATTCCAGTCAGTTGAAACCCCATAACTGAAACCGGCTGTGAGGCCATATTGCCGGCTATCATAACCGGGAACGTAATCCGTGCCATCGATCTTCGGTTGGTCAAATCCGCCTGCAATAAATGGAATGATTTTTCCCTTCCGCGGCCGGAACTGAACAGTGGTTAGATGGTCGTCAATGGCATCCGTATAGGATCGGCCCAGAAAAAGCGGTACTTCAGCCAGAATGGAAATCTGGCCGGGTGCCGCCAATATGGAAAGATAGTATTGAGATATGATGTCCGCGGCCCCTGTTGTCGGATGAATTCCATCGTAAAAAATATATCTCGAAGGATCCGGTAACGAAGTGCCGGCCCCGTTTACGCCTTCCATAGCCGGAATACCCGTGAACGAGGCGCCGTCAAATGCGACAACGCGGTGGTTTTCATTTGAAAATCCGAACAGGGTCGGCGCATTGAGCATTTCATCGAGAAGAGAGCGTACGTCGAGCTGAATCACGTTGATGCCGGAATCGTTCAACCGTGACAGCAACCGGTCATTAAAAACCCGTGTTGCATCGTTTCCCGCCGCGACATAACCGCTCCCAAGGAATAAGCTCTCCGGTATATCGCCGATATTGGGCAGGTTTGGAACGAGAATATACCGTCCACCGGCTCTCCACAGCGCTTCAACCCCTGTCACGATGGTGTCGGCAGCCTGTTGCGATGCCGATAGTAACGCAGTCCTTTCACCTCCGGTGGCCCGGAAACGACGTATATCCCGCAGATCATTGCCTCCCCCCCAAACGACATACAGAGCCTCAGCGTTGGCGTGAGGCTCCCGGATGAGAAATCTGTCCGTGATGGATGAGAGGATTTTTTCCGACGTATAAGTCACGACGGCATAATTAGTCCCCGATGGACCAAACCATGGGTCGGACGGCAACAATTGCCCAAGCCCCAGGTCTTGAGAAAAATACTGGGACCAGACCATGGCTGTTTCGGAATTCGGGTTCAGGGGATTGATGCGATTGGTGGCTCGCAGGTTTGGATGGCCGGCGAAAATATCGGGCAGTTGTCCACTGTCTGAGAGGCTGTCGCCAAAGACATAGAGAGCCGAAAATACCGCGGCCGAAGAAATGGCCGGCGAGAATGAACACAGCAAAATAAGCAATAAGAAAAATGTGTATTTTTTCATGCGGTACGTGTTCGCTCGAACATACTGAAATATTTAGGTCCAACCCCATAATTGGCAAATTGAATTATAACCTTTCAATTTGCCAATCTATTTCCCTTCCCAATAACTGGCAAGCATTTCCTTTAAAAAGGAGCGCCTGGCACCGGCCATCAGAGTTTGGACCGTTCCAGATCGATGAGCCGTCCTTTTATCTCCAGGCCGCCCCCGAAATAAGATATCAACGAGTTCCCTATACAGACTGAAACCAGGGACGAACCAGGAACCGCTCCCGCCGGTACAATTCATCTCCACCGTGGATCAGCAGCCCGGTTTCCGCCACCGGAAGACCGAATGACAAATAATGGTCCAGCCCGTCAAAGAGAGACCGGTCAAGGGTCTCACTCGATTTGATCTCAATCGGAACCAACCTGCCGCCGGTGTCCAGTACCACATCCACCTCGTGCCCTGTTCTATCCCGCCAGAAATAGAGCGGGGGCGTTTCCCCCCGATGGGAAAAAGCTTTGTATAGTTCCGCCAGCACGAAGGTTTCAAAAATATGCCCTTTCATGGCATGAACGACAAGCTCCGCCGGTTCCCGGATCCGCAGGAGATAACAGAGCAGGCCGGTATCCAGAAAATAGAGTTTCGGAGTTTTGACGATCCGTTTGGAGAAATTGGCAAAATGGGGCGACAACAAATGGATGATGAACCCGGCCTGGAGGATGGAAATCCAACTCCGGGCCGTGGTATGCGAGATGCCGGCGTCCATGGCCAGGGAGGACAGGTTCAGTAACTGTCCGCTTCTGCCGGCGCACAGACGAACAAATCGCTGGAAGGTTTCCAGGTTGCCGATGTTGGTCAGATCCCTTACATCCCGCTCCACATAGGTCCGGTAATAAGCCGAAAGCCAATCGTGCGGGTCCAGGTTTTTGTCATGGATGCGTGGATAACACCCCTTGAAGATGATCTCTTCGAGACTGAAGGGAGGCGGAGCCGATGACACCGGTAACTCATGAAGCCGCCAGGGATCCGCCGTTGTTCTGCCAAGAAGCTCGTCGATACTTAAGGGCAGGAGATTTACCAGTGCCGTCCTTCCCGCCAGGGTCTGGGTGACTTTTTCCATGACATGAAACTGCTGGGAACCGGTCAGAATGAAGCGTCCGGGACGATCCTCACTGTCTACAATCCCCTGAGTATAGGAGAGTAACGCCGGCGCCCGCTGAATCTCGTCCAGTACCACCCCGTCGTTGAAGCGCCGTAGGAACCCCTTGGGGTCGCTAATGGCAAATTCCCGTTCGTTCGGATCTTCCAGACTGACATAGGCGTGACGACCGAAGCATAATTTGGCCAGAGTGGTTTTGCCTGATTGACGGGGGCCGGTTATGGAGACCACCGGAAACTGGGCCGCCAGAGATGCCAATTTATCGGAAAGTGTGCGCTTGAACATGCTGAAATAATAGGAGCCAAGCATAAAATTGTCAAATTGAATTTTAAACTTTCAATTCGCCGATACATGCTCTCCCCATAACTGACAGGAATCAGCAATGGCGCCGGCCTCGGCCATCAGATCCGGGAACGTTCCAGATCGATGAGCCGCCTTTTTATCTCCAGGCCGCCCCCGAAACCGGTCAGTGAGTCGTCACTGCCGATAACCCGATGGCAGGGGACAAGAAGGGGGACGGGGTTTTTGCCGGTAGCGCCGCCGACGGCCCTAGCGGCTTTGGGATTACCGATGGCTTCAGCGATGCTTTTGTAGCTTACCAGCTGCCCGTACGGAATCGTTTTCAGGGCATCCCAGACCTTGAGTTGAAAGGCCGTTCCGACCGGCGCGAGGGGAAGATCGAACTGCTTTAATTCGCCTTTGAAATAGGCGCGCAGCTGCGCTTTGGCCGCTAAAAAAAACCCGGGCATTCTCATCCATCCATTCCGGGAGGAGGCGGCATTTTCCTCCTTCTCAAAAAAAATGTGCCGCAGCCCTTTTTCATCGCCCGCAAGGGTCAGGGTTCCAATCAAATCGGTTTCAAAATAATCGTAATACATGATGGCTCTCCTTTATTACCGCTGGAGATGGTCGGCGGCGAAGGCACACCATAAATACCGCTTTTCACCTCTTTTTCAGTTTATCTCGTGAGAGGCATGCCGGTCAACGTAATCGTTCGCTTCAGCGGTCCCGAGGAAACTTCCGGCATGTCTTGCCGTAAGGTGACCTCCACTTCCAGATATCCCTGATCAATTCCTGCGCGAAAACCCGGGAGGGTCCGGACGGCATGACGAACCTCGGCCGACAGGGTCGCCGTTGCCGAAGCGGCCGGGTAGACGGAAAGGAGAAGCCGGTTTTTCGGGCCGCTCCGGTCAAGCCGCACCTCATAATTGATCACTCCCGGCACGGCGAAAACGACATTGTCGAGCATCGGCACCGATAGAGGTATATTATCATCGAGAAGCACCGTGCCTTCCAAACGGCCCTGAATCCAGTCCAACCGGTGAAGAACCGTTCCGCAGGGGCAGGGTTCGGGA
Source organism: Pseudomonadota bacterium (assembly GCA_043797445.1). GTDB lineage: Bacteria > Desulfobacterota > Desulfobacteria > Desulfobacterales > JAFDDL01 > JAZDPP01. Next base: position 7,510 of record JAZDPP010000103.1, on the reverse strand, counting down.
ATGAACCGGGCCGAATCGCCGGTCCGGTAGCGCACCAGCGGCATGGCCTTTCGGGTCAGCGTGGTAATCACCACTTCGCCCGTATCCCCCATTTTCACGGGGGTTCCGCTTTCCGGATCGACAATTTCGACAAATAGATCGGCCTCCCGCAGGTGATAGCCGGAGAGGGCCTCGCATTCAACGGCGCCACCATAACCTGTTTCCGTCATCCCCCAATGCTGATAGACCGGGCAATGCCAGCGGCGGGTTAAGCTGTGAACGATGGCTTGCGGCACATAATCGGCGCTCAGCAGAATGCTTTTGAGTCTTCCCGGCGCGATCCGGTCCGCTGCCCGAATCCGGGAAAGGCCGAGCACCTGGACCGGAATGCCGACAAGGCTGTCAATTTCAAGGTCGATGATCTGTTGCACCACGGCCTCCGGGTCTCTCACCGGTCCATGAACAATGCCCGTGACATTCATCCGGGAAAGCCCTCTGACCAGGAGATCTCCCACGCTGTAGGGAAGCGTTCCCGGCATCAAAATCAATACCCGGTCCCCCGGTGAAACCAGCGTCGACATGCCGTGATGAAAAAAATCGACGGTCAGCTCCAGGTCGGATTCGGTAAAAAAAAGCCGTTTGGGCTGACCCGTGGTGCCGGAAGTCTGTAAGGTCACCACGCGGGCAACCTCGTCCTGGGAGACACAGAGAAACTTGAAGGGATCGTTTCGAATATCCGTCACGGTGGTGAAGGAAAGGCGCCGAAAATCCGCCAAACCGGAGAGCGGCGTTTCGGGCAAGTCGTTTAAAAGACGGCGGTAAAAGGGGCTGTGAATCCGAACATAATGGATCGTTTCCTGAAGTTTTCGAAGCTGATAGGCGTCAATGGCCGTTCGGGTAAGGGGCGACGGGGACCCCGGGTCAATCCGGTTTCCGATCCAGGTTTCAAGAGGCGTCTTTTTCACTCATTCCCTATTTGTCTTCGAGTATCCCTTCCACCTCGGCCATTTTGCCCATGGCCACCTCCTCGGTAACCATCACCCACCCGCACCCCGGACAGCGGGGCAGCTCGGTGGTAAACCGGTTACCCATATACGACACCGACACCGGGCCTGCAACCAGATTTTTGCCGCAGGAGATACAGCGCCACTTCAAGTCATCCGCTTTCAAGTGCGTTGTTTTCATGCGCTTTCGGCCTCCATGCGGTGGGCATAGGCGTTATGGATGACATACCTGTCTTCTTCGGGCGTATATTCCACCCAGAAAGTGACGTGATACGGCTTCAAGGAGGAAAGATACCGCCCGGTTTCCTCTCTGTAAAACGCCCGTCCCGTTTGCCTGGCGGCATAAAGAACTTTTTGGATATCCTCCCGCAGAATGCGACGGCGCTCCAGCAACGATGCCACCTCGGGAGAAATGCTCAGGGGAATGTGACGATGTTCTTCACTCATGGCCGGAAGGGGGGCTTTCCAGGTCTCGGTTAAAAATCGTTCTTTCAGGCGTTCCCGGTTCTCCCGGCGATCCGACCAGCCCGGCCGCTTTCGGGCCATGGGATCACCGGTTTGTGGAAAAATAAAATCGAGGAGATGCAGGATTCGTTTACCCTCACCTGCGAGGTTGTCCCGGCACATGGCGCAGTAAGTGACATAATCGCACTCGCTTTCCCGGCTTCGCCTTCCCGCCACCTCTCGAGCCAATTCCGGGTTGGCAAACTGCATGAGACCGCCGAACCCGCAGCACTCGGTTTTCTCGCGGCTCAGCGGCAACTCCTCAAAGGTCACCGAAATCCGGTCAAGGAGCTCCCGGACGGCCTTTTGAAGTTCGGGCTCGTGACGGGAAGTACAGGGATCATGGACCGACACCCTCTCCGCCGGCAGAAATCCCTTTGCTTCGGGAAGCCCTCTTTCGAGGAGCGCCCGCCACAGCGAGATGGTCGGAACCTCTTTGAGATTCTCCCGAAACACTTGATCGCAGGTGGGACAGCATAGAATCAAATGCGGTTTTCCGAGATCTTCCCATTTTTGTTGAAGGATCTCGATGTGTGCCTTGAATGTATCCGCGTGTCCGGCCCAGTGCGCCGGCGCTCCGCAGCACCCCAGTATCAGCCCGACACCGCCGGAATGGGTGCGGCGAAGATGCCGGTAGGTCTCGAAAACCGTTTCCGGCGAAGAGGCGCATAGCTGGCAACCCGGAAAAAAGGCGTAAGCACTGCTATCATGATCCGGTTCATGGCGGGAGAGCGCAAATTGATCACTTTCGGAAAAACTCAGATCCGTTAGGGCGAATTCATGGGCCGATGCGGGCATTTTTCCGCTTTCCACCATGCGTTGGCGGGCACCGAGACAAAGATCCTGCATGGCAAAATTTTCGGGGCAGAGCGTTTCGCATAACCCGCAAAGGCTGCATGAATTGATCAACTTGTTTGCCTGCCGGGCGCCCATGACGAGTGACTCATTGTTGTAGATTTCCCGAGCGTATTTTTTAGGATAAGCCCCGAAACGTTCCAGATACACACACTGCTTTACGCATTCGAGGCACTCACACAGCAGGCAACGGCCGGCTTCGGCGACGGCCTCCGATTGTGAACAGCCGGCTTTGACATCGGATATCGGAATCTCTTTTTGAATTGGAACATGGCTGATATCAGTGAAGAGGCGCGTGGCATGGGGGCCCTCTTTTTCCCGGCCGGCCGTCATGGAAACGCGTTGAAGCAGCCGATCGATGGACGTCGCGGCAAAACGGCCTTCAGCGGCCCGCCACACGGGAGACGATTCGCTTTGGCGGGAATTTCCCCCGGCAAAGACATTGGCAATGGAGGTGCCCTGCAACTTCTCCGCCACTTGAATCCGCCCATCCGCGTGACGCGCAAGAGACCATTTGTCGCTCGTGACCGCATCCAGCCCCAAGTACACGGCATCAAATTCGGTTGCGATACGCTGCAAGAATTCGTCACTCCATACGTTTACGCCGGTTTCGAAACGAACCCGGCATCGGCGCAGCACCTCGATTTCCGGATCGATATGCTCGGGCAAAAGCCGATCCGGGTAAGCGGTCAAGAGATGCCCGCCCACCTCCGAACCCGGCTCAAAGATCGTAACGGCATACCCTTTTCTGCAAAGATCCCAGGCAACCGTCAGACTCCCTATTCCGCTGCCGACAATGCCGACGCTTTGTTCTTTGGGAGAAATCGGTGGCACGGGTGCCCGCCATTCGATGGTTTCCACGCAGCAGCGCTCCAGGGCGCCGATATGGATCGGATCATCGATTTCTTTTCGTTTGCACCGCTCCCGGCAGGGCGCGTCACAGATTCTGCCCAGAATACCGGGAACGGGCAGGGTCCGGTGCAGGGTTTTTGCGGCGTTTTTCCAGTCGCCGGAAAGAATATGTCGAATGAACGAGCGCGCGTCCACGTGTATCGGGCAGGCGGCGACACATTCGGGCGGCTCCTCCTGAATACAGTGGCTTTCAAGCGCTCTTAATTCTTTTTGGTCCATAATTATTGCTTAAACCAGTTGGAATTTATTATTTTTGAGAAACCTGATCATCCTTTCATCCTGCCTATCCCGATTCTGACAAGGTTTCTCAATTGCATTTTATGACTTATCGCTCACCGGCGCCAGACCGACTCGGTTTCTAAAACCGAGTCGGTCTTTCGGGAAAGCACAAACGCTATCGAAAATATCCAACTCCTTAATGCACTTTCGATTAAAAAATCAACCCCGGAAACTTCACCCTTTCAGCGCGGCCAGCACTTTTTCCGGATATGCGGGCAGCCGGGTGATGCGCACGCCGCAGGCGTTGTGCATGGCGTTGATAATCGCCGCATGCGGACTCGTCAGCGGCAACTCGCCGACACCGGCGGCGCCGAAGGGGCCTTCGGGTCTCGGCGTTTCGACGTAAATGATTTCCATATCATCGGGAATCATTTTGGTATAGGGAAATCCGGCGCCGACAAGGGTCGAATGTTTTTTAATGTCTTCGAAGTCCTCGGTGAGAGCGAGCCCGATGCCCTGGGCCATCCCGCCGTAAATCTGGCCGTCGGTGACCAAGCGGTTGTTGACCTTGCCGATGTCGGCCACCAGCGTCATCTTCTCCACGGTGGTCTCTCCCGTGGACAGTTCCACCGCCACCTCCGCCATGAAAACGCCGTACATATAGACGCTAAAAGGATTGCCCTGGCCGTTTTCGTTGCAAGCCGTGGCGGGCGCCGCCCACTTTCCGGCAAACGACAGGGGGAGGTTTTCCGCCTTCATCTCATCATAGGTCATGAATGCGCCGCTCGATTTTTTCCGGGCGGAAATCATCGCCTCACAGGCGGCCTGAATGGCCCTGCCGGTGACGACCTGCTGCCGGCTGCCGCCGGAGGGGCCGCTGTCCGGCGCCTTGCTGGTATCGTTTAACTCCAGATGAATCACATCCGGTGTGAGCCCGAGCGGCCGAAGCGCCTTGTGAGCGGTCCCGAGCGCGCCCATGTCCGCCCCCTGGCCGTGATCCTCCCAAGTTGCAAAGAGCGTCACGGTGTTGTCCGGGTTTAACTCCAGGCGCGCCTCGGATCCGTCGGGGCCGTCGAGGCCACAGCCATAGATACCAATGGAAATACCGACCCCGCGTTTGACGGCGGCAGTCGAGCCGGCCTTGGCTTTTGCCAGCGCCGCTTTGTATTTGGGCCTTAAGGTGTCCAGCAGCTCCGGAAGCGAGAAGACCTCCGGAACCTGCCCGTTCGGCGTTGTCGCTCCCGGCCGATAGACATTTTTATACCGGATTTCCAGGGGGTCCATATTCAACTTCTCCGCCAGTACATCCATCAGCACTTCGGAAGGAAACTCACTCTGAGGCGATCCGTAGGCTCTGAAGGCCGATCCCCAGGCATGGTTGGTGCAAACCGTCCTGCCTTCCCCCCGGATGCTGGCGATATCATAGCCGGCGCCCATGAACTGTACCCCCCTGACCGTCAACAGATCGCCGAATTCCGAATAGGGACCATGATCCACGCTATAGTCCGTTTCCATGGCTAAAAGCTTTCCCTCTTTATTCGCGGCAAGACGCATATTCACAAAAAAGGGCGAGCGCTTTCCCGTGTAGGTCATTTGCTGGTGATAGTCATACCGTAAAAAGACCGGTCTGCCGGTGGCCAGACAGGCCGCGCCCACCAGTGCCTCCATGGTGGGAGAAAATTTATACCCGAAGGTGCCGCCTGTCGGGTTCTGGACCATGACAAGATTTTCCAGTTCCACCCCAAGCCCCGGCGCGATCATCATCCGGTGGATATTGAGCGCAATGGACTTTGAATGAATGCAGAGTTTCCCCGCATCATCCAGATAGGCAAAGCCCACGTCCGGCTCCATGGGCATGTGCGGTTGACGGCCCACGTAAAAATCATCTTCCACGACCAGGTCTGCTTTAGCAAAAATCGGCTTCGTCTCCTCGCCCTTGACCAGTTTCTGGATATAATAGATATTGGGCGTTCCGGGGTGAATCTCCATCGCGTCTTCGGCCATGGCGGCCGGCGCGCTCATATAGGCGGGAAGCGTTTCCAGATTCACGACCACCTTTTCGGCCGCCGCGCGGGCATTCGCCTCGGTGTCCGCGCAAACGATGGCAATGGCATCCCCATACTGGAACACCTTTTCGTCACAAAGAATCGGCCGGTCCCATCCATCCCCTTTGTTGGTGGGAAAGGTAATGAGCCCCGTAATCCGGTTTTTCCCCTGAATGTCCTTATGGGTCACCACCTTGAAAACTCCGGGCATTTTCTCCGCCACCGACGTATCGATCCCCTTGATGACGGCATGGGAAACCGTTGCCTGCACCAGGGCAAGCCGCAAGGTGCCCTCCCCTATTTTCAGCCCCAGATCCGCGCCGTAGTCGAGCGTTCCCGTGACCTTGGCAATGGCGGAAGGCCGCGGATACCCGGTGCCCCAAATATCACCATCCGCCGGGATCTTGAACAGAAGTGCTTCGGCCTTCATTTCGCCCCGCATCACTTTGGCGGCATCCATCACCGCGTCCACCAGCTGCTTGTAGCCCGTGCAACGGCAGGCATTGCGGTTGCGTTGGAACCAGTCCCGAACTTCTTCCCGGGTCGGATTCGGGTTTTGATCGAGCAGAGCTTTGGCCGAAACGATAAATCCCGGCGAGCAAAACCCGCACTGGGCGCCGCCGTGAACGATCCAGGCCAGCTGGACGGGATGAAGGTTTTCCGGACTTCCCACGCCTTCAATGGTAATGATCGAAGCACCATCGGGAATTTTGGACATCTTGGTGGCGCAGGATTTGATCAATTTATCATTCAGAATAACGTTACACGCGCCGCAGTGGGCTTTACCGCATCCGATTTTGGTACCGGTAAGCCCTAACTGCTCTCGCAGGACATTGGCCAGAAGCGCCTCCGGCGCCGAAATCACGAACCGGTTAATGCCGTTGATCTTGAGTGTTTTCTTAATCATGCTGGTTTTTCTCCTTTCATTAAGAGGCTAAGAGGCTGACAAAGCGGCTATCGAAAAAAATCGATAACCCAATGGGGTAAAAGCGAAGTCCAAAAGGGGGGTCAAACTTCCCAACAACAAAACTGATTTCAAGCCAATAAGAATATGGGTCATATTTAGGCTGTAAAAGAAACTAAAAAAAAATTAATAAGAGATTTAATAACGCATTATATCTTATAGTGGTTAATAATTACTATCGAATGATCTAAATAGCAATTGTCATGCCAAGCGGAGCAACACGGCGGCGCGCATACGTGTCGACGGAGGAATTGTCTTGTCCTATCAAAATATCGTGCTAAATTTCCCGAGCAAGGGGGCAACCGGCCACAATCCCACGGGGAGCGAAGTGGGGACAAATGCCATTCATAATTGCATCGGCTACAGGATAATAATTTGAATTTATTATTCTAGTCACAAATGGGGTCAGATGGGACTTTTTGGACCACCTGTCTGCAATTTAAAGGTTCTTTATGGATATTAATCGGAATTTTTTGTTTCTTATAAGTTGAATGGTTTAAATATTGCAGGATTTTAGGATTTAAAATTACTAACGGATACTAAAACGCGGAAAGAATCTTGAAAAGATAAAAATGATCATCCGCACGCTTACCGCAGACGATATCCTTGTAAATTAATCGACTCCTGATCCCAGGGTAGCAGCTTCGCCGCAACACTGGGCTATGCTACACAGCCCCATTGGGGCATTAAAGCCTTGTTCGTCATCCCGGCCGTTTTTGCTCCGGCCTCGCAGACGGATAAGCAAGCATGACGTCTCAACCAGGAGTAGAACAAATTCATCGCGGTCTCAGCCCGATTGGCTATTGCAATTGTCTACTTTTTTCTGTATAAAAATTGGCTTATTATCTCTTCAAATGAAGTTCCACTCCTTTCATGAAAAGGGGCTTGATCATCGTTCCGGCCACGCAAGGGCATTTTTTCCAGCCCGGCAAGAACTCGCTGTCGCTCAAACAGCTTGCCGGGCTTACAAAAACGCCCTTGCGTGACCTTCACTCCATTTGGTGGTGGCCGAAACAATGATCAAAGGC
>JAZDPP010000102.1:0-3265 GCA_043797445.1 Pseudomonadota bacterium | reverse complement strand
ACGTCCACTTCAATGAATCGCATCTTCCGCATTACCGAAATAAATGGGCCGGCCTGTCGGAATTTTTAGAGGAACTGAAACAAAGCATTTCCCGCGATTACAACAAACGCCATCACCGCCGAGGCACCCTCTGGAGCGAGCGGTTTAAAAGCTGTATTGTTGAAAACGGCGAAACGCTGATCAATTGCCTTTCCTATATCGATCTGAATCCGATCCGCGCCGGCATCGTTACCCGGCCGGAGGAGTATCAGTGGAATTCGCTCGGTTACCATTTTCAGCAACATAATAAGGATGGGTTTCTTTCCCTTGATTTCGGCCTCGTTGAATTCGGTGTACGGGATGAAACAGAGCGGTTACGGCGCTATCGCCGATATGCATATGAAGCCGGAGCTGTGGTGAAACCTGGAAACCGCACCGCCGGTGTGATCAATGAAGAGATTCTGGAAAAAGAGCGCGCCAATAATTTCAACGTGGATAGAATACGCTGGTTTCAGTGCCGGACACGCTATTTCACGGACTCGGGCATCATCGGCACCAAGGCTTTCGTCGCCGAAAACTACCTGCGGTTCAAGCACCTTTTTCAGTCGAAACACGAAAAAAAGCCGAAATCCGTCACCGGGATCGACGGGTTGTTTTCCTTGAAACGTCTTTCCGAGATGGCATAGTATCGCGTTGCGAAGCATGGCCAATCCCTGTCCCCTCGTGGCTTGGCGATGAAAGCGCCTATACGAGGATCCGAATACTCAAAGTTTTTTAAAAGGCACCCCAGCTCCTCGTGGGACATTGATAAAAGCAGCGTAGTGGAATCAGAAAGCGATTGGCATTTGGTTACAAACGGGATATGTATAGAAAAATTTAGGATTAATGTCTGTCGGCTGAAATGCTCTACAAATAGGTAGGATAAATGAATGCCTACGATAAGCATGTTTTACGGGATTTTGGTTTCTATTTTTTTTGAGGATAATGAGCGTCACCACACACCTCATATTCACGTAAGATATCAAGGAATGAAGGCATCCATTTCGATTATGGACGGCATTCTACTGGCTGGCAATTTTCCTCAGAAACAATTGAGGATGGTGCAGGTGTGGATCGACATACACAAAGATGAGCTGCTTGCGGATTGGGAACTGGCAGCCTCTGGAGAAGAACCTTTCCGTATAGCCCCCCTGCAATAAGATTCGGAGGCATAATATGAGAGATCTCCTGGATGTTGTTAAAGTCGAAGTTCTTCAGGACTATCAGCTTCTCCTGGAATTTGAAAATGGTGAAAAGCGGCTGTTCGACATGAAAGAACTTATGGCCAAACGACCTTTTTGTCGTCTTGAAGGAGCAATTTTTCGAGCCGCCAGAGTTGCGTACGGAACGGTAGTATGGCCGGGCAATGTCGATATTGCACCGGAAACTTTGTATGATCGATCTGTTCCGCAGTAGGGTAGCGGTTCTTTTCATCACCGGGATTCTTTTGCTCGAAAAAATAGCAGAAATAAGAGGGGGAATAAGGGACAGGCAAATAATACTGAACATTAGATAATAATTTTACAATTTAATTCAACAATTGCCTATCCTATATCGATCTGAATCCGATCCGCGCCGGCATCGTTACCCGGCCGGAGGAGTACCGGTGGAATTCGCTCGGCTATCATCTTCAACAAGATAATAAGGATGGGTTTCTTTCTCTTGATTTCGGACTGATCGAGTTCGGAGTGATGGACGAAAAGGAGCGTTTAAGACGTTATCGCCGGCATGTGTATGAGGCGGGGGCAATTCCCCGGCCGGATAATAGTGCGGCGGGCGTGATCAATGGAGAAACGATCAAAAAAGAGCGCGCAAATGATTTCAACGTGGATAGAATCCGACGATTTCAATATCGCACCCGATATTTTCACGGATTCCGGCATTATCGGAACCAAAGCCTTTGTCGCCGAAAACTATCAGCGATTCAAACATCTCCTTCAATCAAAACACGAAAAAACACCGAAACTCATCACGGGCATCGACGGATTATATTCTCTTAAGCGGCTTTCCAATGCAGTTTAGGATTGCAATCTTATAGCGTGTCGACCCCGAGACAAGCACCGCGAACGATATTGCCGCGAAGAAGGCGCTGGCACCCTCTGGGGGGAGCGGTTTAACAGCTGCATCGTTGAAAACGGCGAAACCCTGATCAACTGACTATCGTAAAAGGGGCAACCCCAACATTCGTGTCACCAGCCATAAATCAGGCTTGTGGTTCAGGTCGATTTCATATTTGATGCTCTACATTTTGCGCTTCCCCGGGGGGCTGCTTTAGAGATTTTCTCTTGAAAAGCCCTGATCTTAAAGTCTGAGGCGGCTGTTTTATGGATGAAGTCCGCGAAGGATGAAAATTGATCTTTGCGGGCTTCATATTCCGCCATCAATTCAGCCTGAACACGCTGTTTCATCTCCACACAATCAAATGTTTTTGTTTTATTCGTCTTCATCGCCAACCTCCTTCGGGCTCAGGATAGTCATGGACCGATAGCCCATGCGAATGTTGACACTGTTGAACCCTCTGATGCGATTGAAGTTTACAATGTGTTTAAAATTCCAGCTTAAGAAAAGGAAATGGGGACAGGCAAATAATACTTGCCATCAGATAATAATTTCGCCATTTAATTCACCATGCTATTCTATTTTCTATAAATTGGGAGGATACTTATGCCCAGGTTCTCACGCCTTCTAATCCCTGATCAACGAACGGTTTACCATGTCATGTCCGGGACCGCCCTGGATGGATTCCCATTTCAGGATACCGATAAAGACCGCATAGTTGATATGATCAAAAGGTTCAGCTTGCTGTATTTTGTCGAGGTGTTGGGCTTTTGCATTATGGGAAATCATTTTCACATTCTGGTCCGAATGATCCCGGATCACCATTTTACCGATGATGATATCAAAACGCGATTCGCCCGGTTTTTTGTTCAGAACATCCACTTCAATGAATCGCATCTTCCGCATTACCGAACTAAATGGTTTCTTTCCCTTGATTCCGGCCTCGTTGAATTCGGTGTGCTGGATGAAACAGAGCGGTTACGGCGCTATCGCCGGTATGTATATGAAGCTGGCGTTGTGGCGAAACCGGGGAACAGCACCGCCGACGTAATTAATCATGAGTAAACCCCCGGCTCTGCCGGGCGACTCCCAGAGTTTGACTTATGCGGGATTTTTCGAAAGCCTCCGCAATTGTGAACTGCTCAAAGAACACAAACGCAGGAGGCTTTCGATGAACGACGTACAATCA
>JAZDPP010000101.1:0-22826 GCA_043797445.1 Pseudomonadota bacterium | reverse complement strand
TGATCATCGTTTCGGCCAATTTCCCACGGCAGGGAGGCCGCGCCAGGGTGTTTTTGGAAGAGCGGCAGGCTGTTTGAGCGATAGCGAGTTCCTGCCGCTCTGGAAAAAATATCCTGGCGTGGCCGGTACGATGATCAAGGCCGAAGTTTTTATGCTTTGGCAACTGATAACCGGAAAAAAGCTTTGAGATACAACATGAAAACAGCGAATCTCCATAAAGAAGGCCTTAGACAAACAAACATGAAAACATTGGCCATTTATCCCGGATCGTTTGACCCTATCACAAACGGTCACATGGATCTTATCAAGAGAGGCATTGGGCTTTTTGATAAAATTATTGTGGCCATATTGGTCAATTCTTCTAAAAATCCGCTTTTTTCCGTGGAAGAACGAATCGAAATCCTGAAAGAGAGCCTTAAAGATTTGCCGAATATTGAAGTGGACACCTTCTCGGGGCTTCTGGTGGATTATGCGGCCCGAAAAAAAGCCACCGCCATTTTACGTGGTATGCGCGCTGTCTCTGATTTCGAATATGAATTTCAGCTGGCCTTGATGAATCGACGGCTCAATCGAAAAGTGGAAACTGTTTTTTTAATGACCGGCCTGCGATGGATTTTCACCAGCTCTTCCATTATCAAGGAAGCTGCCCGTTTCGGTGGAGATATCAGCGGCATGGTGCCACCTTTTGCCAATGAAAAGCTGAAAGAAAAATTTAAGCGGACCCCGCGTATGGAATAATCATGGACCTATGGCAACTTCATGTGTTTTGTAAGGTCGTGGAGCACAGCAGTTTCTCTATGGCCGCCAACATCGTACACCTGTCTCAGCCAACGGTCAGCAGCCACATTAAAGACCTGGAAGATCATCTTGGATGCCGGCTTCTCGATCGTCTTCCGAAAAAAGTCGTTCCCACCAAAGCCGGTGAATTGCTTTACACCTTTGCATGCCGGCTTTTAGCCTTGCGGGATGAGGCGGAAAGTGCACTTTCCACCTTCCAGGGAACCATTAAGGGAGAGCTTCTTATCGGTGGAAGCACCATTCCCGGAGTCTATATTTTGCCTAAAGTGATGGGGGCTTTTTCAAAAACCTACCCGGATGTGAAAATTTGCCTTGAGATGGGAGATACGGAAAAAATTATCGAGGCGACGTTGATGGGGAGGCTCGAGCTGGGAGTTGTAGGTGCAAAATCGGATGACCATCGAATCATGCAGGAGCCGCTTTTGGAAGATGATCTGCAACTGGTGGTGCCGGCTGACCACAGATGGGCTCAAAAAAAGAGCATTTTACTGAGTCAGTTAAAAAAAGAGCCGTTTATTACGCGGGAACCGGGTTCCGGAACCCTGAAATCGATCCAGTTACGTCTTGCCAAAAAGGGATGCCGCATCGAAGATTTTAAAATCACGGCTCAAATGGGGAGCACGGAAGCGATCCGCCAAGCGATTAAAAACAACATCGGTGTATCGATTCTTTCCAGGCTGGCTGTATCCGATGACATCGAAACGGGTCGTTTGGCAACACTTGAAATTCAAGGGGTTTCCTTTAAACGACACTTTTATCTGATCCGCGCCAGACATCGAACTCCATCTCCCGCCGGTCGCGTTTTTATCGATTTTTTATTGTCGCGGAAACTGGAATCTTCCGATAACGAATCGCTTCACAAAGGCGGCTAAAGAAATGACGCTATCCTTATCCCCAAATGCCACCGTGGTTCTGGAAAAACGGTACCTGAAAAAGGATTCGAACGGAATACCAATTGAAACCCCGGAAGCACTGTTTCAACGCGTGGCCCGGAGTGTTGCGGCAGCCGACAAGCTGTTTGATTCAGCGGCAACTATTGAGAAAACTGAAAAAAAGTTCTTAACACTGCTTGAGAACCTGTGGTTTCTCCCGAACTCGCCCACACTAATGAACGCCGGGCGACAACTCGGGCAGTTGGCTGCCTGTTTTGTGCTTCCGATCGATGATTCCATTGAGAGCATTTTTGAAACACTCAAACACACCGCCATGATTCACAAAAGCGGCGGAGGAACCGGTTTTTCGTTTTCAAGAATCCGCCCCGCAAACGATGTGGTTCTATCCACCGCCGGTATTTCGAGCGGCCCCCTGTCCTTCTTATCCGTCTTTGATATGGCAACCGAAACCGTTAAGCAAGGGGGAACCCGGCGGGGCGCCAATATGGGTATCCTTCGCGTGGATCATCCGGATATCGAATCTTTTATAAAAGTTAAAAATGATTTGGGGCGCCTTAACAATTTCAACATCTCCGTCGCCATAACAGATGCTTTCATGGCAGCTTATGCCAATGATGCCGAGTATGATCTTATTAATCCGCGAACCGCAATTACCGTCAAGCGGCTTTCCGCAAAAACCATTTTTGACGCGATCATTGCTTCCGCATGGCAAACGGGGGAGCCGGGGGTTATCTTCATTGATCAAATCAACCGGTTCAACCCCACACCGATGTTGGGAAATATTGAGGCGACCAATCCTTGTGGTGAACAACCCTTGCTGCCATATGAATCCTGCACCCTGGGCTCCATCAATCTGGGAAAAATGATTAAGGGCGGGACACTCAACCGGACTCGGTTAAAACAAACGGTTCACGACTCCGTCCATTTTCTTGACAATGTGATAGAAATCAACAAGTACCCTCTGAAGCAAATCGAGCAAATGAGCAAAAAAACCCGCAAAATTGGCCTCGGGGTGATGGGGTTCGCCGACATGCTCATCCAGATGGGGATACCCTACGACTCGCAAGAGGCGCTCGCCCAGGCGAAAGCCGTAATATCCTTTATTTCACAAGAAGCAAGGGCCGCCTCCGCCCATCTGGCCAAGCATCGGGGGAATTTTCCCGCATACAAGGGAAGCGTGTTTGACTCACCCGAAACCGCCTATATGCGAAACGCAACAACGACCACGATTGCGCCCACCGGCACCATCAGTATTATTGCCGGCGCATCGAGTGGCATAGAGCCTCTATTTGCCGTGGCCCACGCACGCAATGTACTGGGGGATAAAACGCTTTTTGAGTTGACGCCTCTTTTTGTTAAAATCGCCAAAAACAAACGCTTTTTTTCCGAAGCGCTTGCGCAGGAAATAGCTGTTGCCGGTTCGGTGCAGTCCCTTGACTCGGTGCCGGATGAAATAAAACGAATCTTTCGGACATCTCATGACGTAACCGCCCAATGCCATATTAAAATTCAGGCCGCATTTCAGCAGTATACGGATAATGCCGTATCTAAAACAGTCAATTTCCCCTCCCAGGCATCCCTTGAAGATGTCAAAATCGCCTATCTATCCGCTTTTGAAAATGGCTGCAAAGGCGTAACCATTTACCGATACGGCAGCCGGGACCAGCAAGTGCTGGTTATTGGCCAAGAGGAGAAAGCGACGACCCGAATCGCGCCCAGACCCCGCCCTCAAAGAACGCGTGGACTGACGGAGCGTATTCAGACCGGATGCGGAAAGCTTTATGTGACCATTAATGCTGATGAGGATGGTATGTGCGAGGTATTTGCCCAGATGGGAAAAACCGGCGGTTGCGCATCTTCCCAGATCGAGGCGACTGGACGACTTATCTCCCTGGCGCTACGCTCGGGCGTTAAAACGGATGCCATTATCAAACAGCTGATCGGTATCCGGTGCCCATCTCCTTCCTGGCAAAACGGGAAAATGGTATTGTCCTGCCCGGATGCCATCTCCCAGGTACTCAAAGGCGTTACCGATTCAGCTTTAAAAGAAGAACGCCCTCTCACCGGCCTGTGCCCGGAATGCAGTCACCCGCTCTCCCACGAGGAGGGGTGTCTGATCTGTCATTTGTGCGGCTTTTCGAAATGCGGTTAAACAAGCTCGAACCTAATGCCAGCCATATTCGCCCACCAGTTTGACGAATCGGCATCCCCCCAGGGTTGTCTGATGAATACCGTCCTCGTTTTTAACGATTTTCACCAGCTCTTGAGAGTGTTGACCTCCCACCGGAAGCACCATGCGACCACCGATGGCAAGTTGTTCCATCAAGGTATCGGGTATCGCCGGGGCCCCCGCCGTCACGATAATTGCGTCAAAGGGAGCCTCTTCTTTCCAACCGGTCGTACCATCCGAATATTTTGTAATAATATTATGATACCGAAGTTGATCAAAGAGGCGGCGGGCATTGATATACAAAGAATGAATCCGTTCAATCGTATAAACGCGAAAGACAATCTGCGCCAATACAGCGGCCTGATACCCGGAGCCGCAACCAATTTCAAGCACCCGGTCTTCCTTTTTGAGGAATAGCGCCTGGGTCATCTCCGCCACAATAAATGGCTGTGAGATGGTTTGCTGCTCACCGATGGGAAGGGGATAGTCACTATAAGCCTGATCCCTCAGCGCTTCGCTGACAAAAAGGTGCCGTGGGACTTTCCGCATTGCGGCAAGAGTGTTTGGATCGGTGACACCACGGGCTTCTATCTGCCGGCGAACCATTTCTTCCCGCTGCCGCTCATACTTCAGTTCGTCTTTGTCCATTATGTCTAAGCGATTCCGTCTTATTCACCCTCCATATACATTAGCGGGCAAGAGGGGCATCATATTTTCGTTTTACAGGACCCCAAATTTTACCCTGTTGGGTCCTTGCACCATCATATCTTATAAATGATTCTTTTTTCAGTTATAATTATATCAACATGCTTATCGTGAGATTCCATGGGAACTTGAGATAACACCTGATCATCAAACGCCAAAGCCACCTTCCGGGTAGTGGCAGGCAATTTTGGAATCAGCCGATCATAAAACCCATCCCCCATCCCGATCCGGCCCCCTTTTTCGTCAAACGCCACTCCCGGGATCAGCGCAATGTCGATTCGATCAAGAGGAACACGTTTACAACGATCCGGGTCGGGTGAAAGTTTGCCACCGCTATCCGGTATCAAATCCGTGTCAAGGCTGTCAACTTTCAGCAGCGTGAGTTTTAAGGACTCCTGAGAGAAAACAGGCAACACCACGATTTTGTTAACATCATAACTTTTTTGGATAATATTCCTGCTCGCCACCTCCAGCTTGCCATTCAGGTAGAGCAGAACTATTTTTGCTTCAAGGAAATTAGCAAACTCAAAGAGCCTGTCTTCTATCTGACGAGTTCTCTCTAACAACTCCTTATCAGGCAGCGCAGCCAGCTGTTGTGCCACCCGGTTTCGAATCTCATGTTTTTTTTCTTTGATTTCCTCCATGGGAATCTCCTGAACTTGAAATAGATGGTAACGAACTTGTAGCCTATATGAATTAACGACATAAGTCAACTTACAATAATCATTGACGAAAATACATCCCGGTGATACGATTCAGAATGTGTCGGCTGTTTGGATTCTTTCTGGCCGGACTCTCCAGCGTCCATTAACGGCGGGCTTTTATAAAAAAAGGATTGAACGCCTTTAAGCCAAGCAAGCAATGTATTCGAATACGATTCACTAAAAACATATAATATAGGAACGGTTATGCTGGAAATCAAGTTATTGAGACAAGATCTTTTACGGGTCAAAAAAGCGCTTCAAGACCGAGGCGAAGCCATCAATCTTGATGGGTTCACGCAACTTGATCAAAACCGCCAGGACCTGCTGAAGGAAATTGAAACCCTTCGTCACCAACGAAACACGGTTTCCGAAACCATCGCCAAAATGAAAAAAGCCGGAGAAGAAACATCGACGCTAATGGCTGAAACCCGATCCGTTACCGATAAGATTAAAGCGTTGGAAAAAGAAATGTCTCAACTCGAAGCGGGCCTTGACACCTTTCTTAAGCAACTTCCCAACATTCCTCATGAATCTGTTCCAATTGGAAAAAACGAATCCGAAAACACGGTTCTGCGGCTGGTCGGAAGTCCGACGGCTTTCGATTTTGCGCCTCAAGCGCACTGGACCATTGGTGAGAGCTTAAAAATCTTTGACTTCGAACGGGCCGCACGTATCACTGGCGCAAGATTTCCTCTCTATTTTGGCGCCGGCGCAAGGATGGAGCGCGCACTCATCAACTTCATGCTTGAGTTACATACCACCGAACATGGATATACAGAGATTCTCCCCCCTTTTATTGTCAACCGCTCCACGATGACCCATACCGGACAACTGCCGAAATTCGAGGAAGATCTGTTTAAGCTTGAAGGCCACGATTATTTTTTAATTCCCACCGCAGAGGTGCCCGTCACCAACATCCATCAGGGAGAAATACTGGATCAGGCGCAACTGCCCATTTCCTATACCGCTTACACCCCCTGCTTTCGTTCAGAAGCGGGATCTTATGGAAAGGATACCCGCGGCCTCATTCGGCAGCATCAGTTCAACAAAATCGAACTGGTCAAATTTGCGGATCCGGCGACTTCTTATGCCGAACTTGAAAAGCTGCTTCAGAATGCTGAAACCGTATTACAACGACTCGAATTGCCGTACCGCGTTATCACTCTTTGCACAGGCGATATGGGGTTTTCCGCTGCAAAAACCTATGATATTGAAGTATGGATGCCGGCGCAGGGAGTTTATCGAGAGATATCCTCATGCAGCAATTTTGAAAGTTTTCAGGCAAGACGCGCCAATATCCGTTTCCGGATAAAAGGCCAAAAAGGCACAACCCTGGTTCACACCCTGAATGGATCCGGGCTTGCCGTCGGGCGAACCGTGGCCGCAATCCTTGAAAATTATCAGCAGGCTGACGGAACTGTCATCATCCCAACCGCACTCAGACCCTATATGGGGGGTTTGGAGAAAATACACTAATGAAACCAGAAGATTTTCCATCGGATATTCAATCGCTCATCATTCCGGAACCCCGAGGGGAGCTCATATACAGGTGCCTCGGGTGCAATGGAACCCATGGTATCGAAAAACTCCTTTATACATGTCCTGACTGCGGACAGGTACTTCTCATTCATGACAATAAATTTGACGAACTCAAACAAATAGATGGAAAAAAATGGCGCCGGATTTTTGATTATCGAAAGATGCTTTCTATCCCAGAGCTTAAGGGGATATACCGGTATCATGAATTTATCGGACCGGTTATGCCGCTTACAAGCATCCTTTACCTCGGAGAAGGACATACCCCCTTGATTGAAGCCAACCGATTCATGCAGGAGAAAGTGGGTATCCGATTCTTTTTTAAGAATGACGGCCAGAATCCAAGCGCCTCATTCAAGGATCGTGGCATGGCCAGCGCTTTGAGTTATATCCGCTATTTGATTCAAAAAGGCGCTGTCTCCGACGTCTTGGCCGTTTGCGCCTCCACGGGAGATACCTCGGCCGCGGCCGCTCTTTATGCCTCCTATCTGCAGCCCCATGTCAAATCGGCCGTGCTCCTTCCACATAAAAAGGTAACCCCGCAGCAACTATCCCAACCCCTTGGCAGTGGCGCACGGGTTTTTGAAATTCCGGGCGTTTTTGATGACTGCATGAAAGTGGTGGAAGCCCTCTCTGAATCTTATCCCGTTGCTCTTCTTAATTCAAAAAACGCCTGGCGGATTTTAGGTCAGGAATCCTATTCCTATGAAGTTTCTCAGGACCTTGAATATGAGATGAAAAACAAAGCCATTTTCGTTCCTATTGGAAATGCCGGGAATATAACGGCGCTGATGAGTGGCTTTTTAAAATTTTTCGATGCCGGCATCATTACGGCGCTGCCTAAAATTGTAGGCGTCCAGTCTCATCACGCGGATCCGGTATTCCGCTATTATCAGGAATCTGATCCCGAAAAGCGTAGATTTGTACCAATCACCGTGGAACCGAGCGTCGCCCAGGCAGCCATGATCGGCAACCCGGTTTCCATGCCCCGCGTTATTCATCTGGCCAATACGTATAATAACATTGCCGGCCGGGAATCCGTGTTTGTCGTTCAGGTAACCGAACAGGACATCATGGATTGGACCCTTCTCGCCAATCGAAACGGGCACATCGCCTGCACCCATGGCGGGGAATCCCTGGCCGGACTTGTCGCGGCAAAACAGCGTGGAATTGTAGATGAAACCGATATGGCCATTATTGATTCCACAGCCCATGCGCTCAAATTCGCAGGCTTTACAGACATGTATTTTCAAAAATCATTTCCTCCTGAATTCGGTATTTCCTCGAATCCGGAACTTATCAACGCGCCGACATTGATTCATCCAAAGGACCTTGCGGCGGTACCCGCTCCCGGAAAACCACTTTCCGGGGAAGCACTTAACCGCTTCGTTCAACGCGTCACCGAAGAAATTGCATCAGCACTTCATTTAAAAAGGGGTTGAACTTGATGCGGCTGATAAGCGGGATTACGGCATGTGGCGTCTTGATCCTTGCAGCGATTTTTGCAATGGCTTTTTTGCCAGCAGCCAACGCGTCACCGCTTTTGTACAAAAACTATGTGGTTCTCCAGGACCAGGGCCGTGATATTCTCTGTGACACATACATTATTCAACAAAATGATTATATCTATAAACTCTTTAGAGAGTCCGGCGAAATTTCGGAGGCGGATTTCGGAGAATTTCTAAATATTTTCAAACGGATAAATCCAGACATTCCCGATATGGATCAGATTAAATCCGGTCAGCGCGTTTTAATCCCTTTAAAAAAGATTTCCCCCGAGAGCCTTCCGGGCCAACAGACAGGAGTCGTCTCAATACCCTTTATGACCATTTCAACACTTCCGGAGCTACTGAAATCAAATGCATTTAAGCATATCCTCAAAAAAGGGGATACGATCTCCGGATTATTATCCCGCACCTTTGGCAAGATTGGGACAAAAACTTACCAAACGGCCAGCCAAATTTTCCAGATGGTCAACCCGGATGTTCTCAATTTGAATGCGGTCAAAACCGGTCAATCGGTTTGGATACCCGATGCATCGATAATAAACCAGGCGTGGTATTCCTCTTGTTTTGACGGTTCGGGAAACCTCATAAGTTGTGAAATATTTCCTTCCGGCAACAAGACGTCGCCTCCCCCCCTCCCTTCAGCACCTCTATCTTCCCTTGAAATAGCCGCAAGGCTCCTCGAAGCAAAAGTTTTTAATAAGGGCGCTTACTATTTTCCAAGGGTGGGAGCAGATGATTTTGAACTCGATCTTGCCCGTTTCCCCGTTCTTGAGCTTTCGGATCACAGCCGAGCGCTCATTATGCCGCCGACTTCATCATCTAAATCCAGCATTTTGGAATCAGATCTTGCGGCCATTACATCTTTCTGGAAATCCGTTTTTTTGATAAGTGTCGATTCAAGCGCTCCCGTAGAAAAAATTCTGGAAGCTTTTTTTAATTCTAAAGACAATAAGGCCCAGGATAATACGGTTTCTTTTTCAGATAATGGCGTGCGGGTAACGGTCCGCGCCCGCTGGTGGCTAAACCAACCCCGCGAAAAATATCATAACAGTCCCGCTAATGACCAAAAAGTGGGTTTCGTTTCGTCAATGGACCCAGACGCCGGAAGCACACATATTCTGGAGTATCTCGCAAAACATGGCATCGTCCTTAAAGTGATCAGGGACGAAGAAATAAAGGCGTCCCGCGTGGCGAAATCGCCCGTTCTGCTGCCACCTGTAATCCCATTAGCACCGCCGGAGGTTTTCGTGACAGGATTGATGGCGGCTTTAGCCCTTCCATTTTCGCGCGGCGTTCCCGTCAGCTTTCCCTATGGTGGAATACAAATTCCTGCCGTAACGAATCTCATTTCAACCGACGACGGCCGATCCATCCTTGTCGACTTCGGTAACCTTTACGGAGAGGCCATCGCTGCCATTGAAAAATCAGGTCTTGACGTCATCCAAATCACCCCGCAAGATACTCACCATGAAATGATTCTAAAGGTATTAACAGCCACGAAACATTCGTGTGAAATCAATCCAACATTCGCCGGAGCCAAGTCCCCAGAGGCTTTCGGTGCTGAATTTTCAATTCCCGGCTTCCTTGTCTCCAGGGGAGAGTTAGTAAAGGTTCTTCTCTCCCGGGTCTTGTTAGACCCTTCTCTTATTCGGTTTTTAAATGAAAGCGGAATTAAAATTGTTCAGATAGACGAATGAAACCATACCCCTTGACAAATAACGTTATGTCTTTAAGGCCACTGAATTGCCTGCTTGAGAGGGTAACATAATGCGATACTTAAGAATTTTGGAAATACTTGGAACGCTATTTTTCTTTGCTTTTAGTGGATGCGGTGGGCCAACGGCTTCGGTTGTCGACAAACGCCAGGCGGAAGCCCAGAGAAACCTGGGTGATGTCTATATCAATCAGGGACAATATACCGCCGCTCTTCAGGAATTGCTAAAGGCCGAGGCTTTAGACCCCGAAGACCCTTATGTACAGAATTCTCTTGGAATGGTCTATGCCGCAAAAGGCAAAATTGACCAGGCGATAACCTCATTTAAGAAAGCCTTGGCGCTTAAACCCGCTTATGCTCCGGCCCGCAATAATCTTGGGAGCGCTTATATTTTGCAGCACAACTGGGATGCCGCCATCGCCTGCTTAATGGAGCTGACCGGAAACCTTGTTTATGCCACCCCGCATTTCCCGCTCTACAATATCGGTTGGGCTTATTATAATAAAAAAGACTATAAACAGGCTGAAACCTATTTTCGCCAGGCTCTTGATATCGAGCCCGGCTATGCCCGTGCGCTTTGGGGTCTCGGTATGACCCATTCAGCCAGGGGGAACACCGATGCCGCGCTTGAACAGCTCGAAAAAGCCGTACAAAAAGAACCCGAATTTGCGCAGGCGCATCTGGATTTGGGAGATCTCTACCAGAATAAAGGGAAAAAAGACAAGGCGATTGAATCGTATCAGCGCGTTATTGCTCTGGCCCCGGAAAGTTCGCTTGCACAAAAAGCTACTGCCGCCAAAGCCGCATTAAAATAAAAAAAACCGTCTTGTATCTGCTCTACAATTGCAAAACGCCGTGGCCTTTTGTAAGCCACGGCGTTTCTATCCCAATTTCTAGTCTAACATTCCCCCCACGGCAACAGAGTTCGTTTCACTTCCACCGCAAGGATTTTCCCAAGTAATGGTCGCGGTTATCGAAGTTGGTTTTGGAGGATCAGTGTCCGTCGAGTCATTATCCGCAATTGTATACGTATATTCTAGCAAATCCAATTGTCCGTTTAGTGACTCCCCAATGCGGTTCGAATTCGGGTAGTCGTGAGTCAACACGCCATAGAGCTTGCCATTATCCGTTGAAACCGACAATTTCGTCCCCCCTGAAGGGGCATTTCCATTTTCATCGCAAATTATTAACCGTAATGAAGCTGACCCGCCTTGTCCAATATTAAAACCAGGGGATGATAGACTCCAAAATATTCTTGGCTTGCCTGTTATAAGGATAGGCATATTCGCGGAGATGGTTTTTTCCGCATCCCATGCTCCATTCGCCCCGTCCCACGCATGATTGCCGGCGGCGTCAATGTATATCTCCTCAGGATCATCCGAGTTGGCCCCATCATAACTTCCATTATCGTTATAATCGATGAACGGGTCTTCCGCCGTATCGTCAAACGTCTCTCCAACATCATAGGTCCCGTTCGCGTTGCTGTCATTAAAAAGCTCCTCGCCTCTTACATAAACCAAAACGGAACAAAGCCCATCGCGCGGATGATTATCAATTTGATAGCCATAGTTTTGGACGATATAGTTTCGAATCTCGTTCTCCCACGGCAATGGAAGCACATCTTCCGGGCCATCAAACAGGGTCGGCCGTTGAGTGCGTGCAATTACCGCGGCTATGCCATCCTCTTCTAGCGTAACATTGCTGGTATCAATTGCAAGCCCGGCTTCGGATACAAAAGAGACGGTTGTCCCCTTCAGAATATTATAGTTTCCAAAGCGATCCGCCAGATAACTGGAAATCTCCGTTTCAACATTCTGACAGTTCCATCCCGGGATATTTAGCACTGTCGCCGCCGTACCAAATCGTTTGGCTGAAGGTACTCCACCACCAATAGAAATAACAGACGATTGAGCCGAGATGGCAATCAAGTTTCCATCATTATTTCGAACAAAGGTGGTCCCGACAATGCTAATCGGCCCGGCAACCAAACCACTATGCAGAATTACCTGTGCGATCCCCTGCGCGTTCGTGGAAACCTCTATCTCGTTTGGTGTTGGATCCGGTGGCGGATCGATATATTCCCCGCCATTTGGGCCTGTCATGGAGAAGGAAACAGTAGCGCCCTCCACGGGATCATTGTTGCTATCATTAACAACAAACTGAACTATAGAAGTTTCAACATCTCCCGACCCCTGAAGTGCAATGCGCTGTGGAGTGGCGGAAACGAACTTAATCGCCGCCGCAAGTGCCGGCAATATGGAAATTTCGATTTGTTTGGTAAGATTTCCGGAACGAACCGTTACAGAAGCAGTTCCCGGCTGACCGGCAGCTTCAAAGGTAGCGGAAGCAAAACCGCTATTGGTTGTCGCGGTTCCGGAAGTGAAAACTCCGTATAATTCATTGTCACTGCTAAAGGATACTGAAGTCCCATCGGGTACGGGATTTCCGGTCGCATCAAGAAGCTGTGCCTTCACGGAGGCCGTTCCCTGAACCAGAATGGCCGTTGGATTAACCGTCAGATTCATTTGCGTTGGAGCTGTTGTGCTCAATATAGAGACCGTCACCGGTGGATCGCTAGTAATTGTACCATCAGTGGCGGTTACAATCACCGATCCCGCAAGATCCCGGGCCTTGAAGGTAACTGTCGCGGCTCCATCCGCTCCGGTTGTGGCGGAATCGGTAACTGAAGCTACCTGGGGATTATCGAGTGTGAACGTCAATTTAACCCCTGCAATCGCATTTCCGCTCGCATCATAGACCACGGCTTTTATCGTTGTGGTTTGACCGGGATTAATGGAGTCCGGAGATGCTGTCACCCGGATTGATGCTGGGGTTTTAGTCGTCGTCGAAGTGCCATCACCACTACCCGGACCTGAAGAATCTGAGCTGCAACCAAGCATCATTGTTCCAATAAACCCCACAAAGATAGCGAGGGAAAATAATAGAAAGCACTTGCGAATCATGGAAAATTCCTTTCATCATCGTTTAAAAATTATACGAGGCCTTATACGATAACCCCCTGTGAACAGCAGTCAATATAAGCCTCCCCAGTAATTCAATGCCTACCCAGAGTCAGGTATTTCTTGCTTCTCTGGATAGGCACAATTATGGTTGAATTTTTTGAGGCGATCTTTTTCTTCGACTCCGGTGAAAATTTACCGCTGAGCCAACTGAACAATCTGCGGCGTGATGAAAATCAACAATTCTCCTGTGGAATCTGTTGTTTTTTTCTCTTTAAACAGCCAGCTCAAACCCGGCACCTCAGACAAGCCGGGGAAATTGGAAGTTCCCGTGGTCTTGTTTTTTTTCAGAATGCCACCAATAACGATCGTGTCTCCGTCATTTACCAAAAGTTCTGTTTGGGCTTCATTGGTTGACAAAACCGGCGTGCCTTCCGTCGTAGTCCCGGCGATATCATTCTTCGTGATAAAAATACTCATGCTGACGCGCTTATCCGGAGTAACATGCGGGGTCACTTCCAATAACAGATCAACGTTCTTGAACTTAACGGAGCTTCCGCCGGCATCGTCTCTTTCAAGATAAGAAACTTCGACCCCCTGCTTGATTTTTGCTTTTTTATTATCCAGCGTGACAATTTTGGGCGCGGAAATAATTTTCCCCTGATCCCTGCTCTCAATCGCGTTCAATCGGGCATTGAGCTCCAGCGGCGTGCCGGCAATCCGCTTAAAATTAAAACCGATGCTGGGTTCCGCCGCCGAGGGGAAGTTCATGGCCACATCCCAGTTGTAAGCGCCGCCCAAAAAGTTTTTTTGGACGGGTCCTTGCGAGGCCCCCCAGTCAATGCCCAGCTCGCTTGAAAAATTACTGTTGACCTCAACCACTCTCGCCTCGATAATCACTTGGGGCGTAACCGCATCCAGTTGCTTGACCAAAGCTATGGCATGCTTGACTTTTTCAGCGACATCCGTGAAAATAATTTGATTTCCCCGATCATCCACGGTCACATTGCCTCTGTCTTTGGTGATTATCTTTTCGAGGTGTGGGAGAACCTCTTCTTTTGCCTTTGCATAACTGACTGAAATATATTCGGTCACCAACGGTTCCAAAGCAACGGCCTGCTCTATGGCCTTTTGCTGAGCCGCAAGAGCGGCCTGGCGATCATCCTCTTCTTTCTTAAGGGTGGCGACTGTGCCGATGCGAATAATATTGTCATCCTCTATTTTTCCCAGTTGGTTCATTTTTAATATCAAATCAAGCACCTGGTCCCAAGGAACCGGCGTTTCAAAAGAGAGGGTCACTTTTCCGCTAACATCGTTATCTATGGCAAAGTTCTTTCCGCTGACTTCCTTTAATATTCTAAAAACGTTCTTGATGTCGGTCTCATAAAAATCGAGGGCTATTTTTTCGCCGCCATATTTCTTTCCGGAAGAAACCGGCATTTCTTTATGGCGCTCCGCCGGGACATTTTCCGCTTTCTTATTCACATCAGCGAGTTTGATACCTTCCTGTGCTGTATCCCTCTCTTTCCCCACCGGCAAAGGCTTTTGCGCCATCGGTTGGGGGGGCACGGAGGAGGCCTCAAAGTGGACGAGCAGCAAGCGGTCCTGCTGTTCGACAAAATAGGGTACGGATTCGCGTAATTCCACAGCAAACAACGTGTTTTCAGGCTGACCGGACTTTCGTGTCGGAACTATCTGATCGACAGCACTTTGGAACCGGTTGGTAATCAGCGGTCGTTCACGATAATCGGGTAAGCGTGTGTTTTTCAATGTCAGATGGAGAAGCCTTTCGCCTGCCTTTTTCATCGTGTATTCCACCGGTTCGGTGGTACCGATCAGGATGGTCGATTTTCCATTCTCCTCACTTGAAAAATCAATCCGATTTACCCATCCCGGCTTATGAGCCGAAGCGGCGACCGGCACCGCCCCGCTTTTTTCCGCAGCCAACATCTTGCCCCCTACCCCATCAGAAGGAAAACGCTGACTCTCTTCGCCGACACGGATAAGGAGGCCGGTTTCCGACGGCCAGGCGGAAAACCGGGCAAGATCCGCGTCTGTTGTATCAATAACCACCCGCAGTTTTTCCGGCGATGAATAATGCCGGACTTTTTTAACCCAAGAACTTTTCACGGAAAGAGCCTGTTCTCCATCGAACGGGCTTGCCAAGCCAAACAATTCAAAAACAATGCGGGGCGGATTTTCAAGAGTAAACGATTTATAATTACGTATCGCCCCATCGGCTGTAATCGTAATGAGCGTGCTCTGTCCGGCCATGGTGGCGGAAACCGCATGCAATTTTGTTGCATCGGCTCCCAGTGCAACCGTGGATCCGGACGGATGGGATGCCAATTCTGTTTTCTGAACTTTCGGTGATTGCCCGAGCGTTTTACCCGATACGGCTGACTTCGGGAACGAGATCTTCAGCCCGCCATCTTCCTGTGTAATGGTATAAGCGGCGTCTTCTTTAAGAACAATTTCAACGCGGCTCATGAGCCCGTTGGTGGTTAACTCGGAGGCCTCAATACTGGATATAACCGCGTTTTCAGCCAGAGGCATCACAACACCGGGCGCCATTCCTGTTTCCTTGAAGTAAAGAACGACACCGAGGGGTAAAGGCTGCTTAACAGACGTATAGGTAAGCACGCTGCTGCCGGTTACCACCACGTGTACGCTCTCGGCGTCCTCCGCGGTTTTAATAGCGGTAATCTTCTTTTCGGGAGGTGTCGCGGGGGCAAATACGGCCGGAGCAGCCTCCGATTGCTTCTGCGGAACAGTTGATGCACATCCGCCTAAAAAAACGACAACCATCAAAATAAAGGGAAGTATGTTCCGTCTGTTGGGTCTCCTGACGTGGTCATTCATACTATTCTTCTCCAGGCGGTTTTTGCAGTTTTAATTCTTTTCGCGTAGCTGAAATCTTTCCAAAAATATCCTCGACCTCTTCTTCTATAAACGCGCGGTCTCTTTCTATCTGGACAACTCGCCCTCCGTATATTCCGACATACGAGCCTTTCGTAATGACATACCCTTTTCCCGTGGCATCTTCCACCATGGCACGGTTACCACTTTCAGCACGAATAACCCCCACCAGCTTTAACTGGCTCAAGTCGATTTTCTCCAAAGGGGTAAGCGGTCTTCGGCGTACAATCTTTTTCTCTACAGATTCCTCCTCCACCGGTGGGGTATCTTTAAATATCGGCGCAAACGGATCAATTTTTCCAGTGGGATCATACCGTGGTGTAGAATCCGCGAGCTTTTCTGTGAGCGCGGTTTCCGGAACGTCAACCACGGTGCTTTTCTCTTCTACCGCCGCTTCATCCGCTTTCACCGCTGGAGCCGTCGAGGCAAGCGGTTTTGGCGACGGTGAAGGGTCAGAAGCGGGTACCGCGTTTTCTGATGACGCGGGCGGAGGTTCCATCTTCTGGGTCTCTGCGGGCTGCATTTGTTTTTCAGATTCGGGAGGTGACGATTGTTCGGAAATCCGCTTTTTAATCACTACCGGTTTAACCGGTGGCTGAGTGGCCTCTTCACACCCCAAAACCAGAAAAAAAAGAAAAAGCACGCTCGCAATCGTTCGGTTGAATAGAGTCGATTTGCACATAACGGTTATCTTCATCCTCTGCAATTACCTTCGACTTCTTTTTTCTTTTTTATCTCCGCCGGGTGTCTTTGTACCTCCGTCGGGTGTCTTCTTTTCAGATTCAACGAATCTGTAGGTTACAGCAGTGCAAGTTGTCGTCAGCATGTTGGCCTTTTGCTCTGCTTTCATCTCAAGATCCTTCATATTGACGATTCGATACAAGCGCGACACATTATCAAAAAACACGGCAACGTTGTGATACCCTCCCGTCACTTTTATAGACACGGGAATTTCCGCATAAAAATCCTTGACTATCTCGTTTTGTGGCTGAAACGTTAAAAACTCCAACCCGGCATCCTGACCGGACTGGCTAATGCCCGTAAGCAGAGAAGGGATTTCCTTTTTTTCCGGGAGCAACTTCTTGGCCACCATGAAATCCGCTTCCGCTTGCTGTTTGCGTTCGCGGTATTGTGCCAATTGCCTGGCCTTGACTTGAGCCGTTGCCAGTTGACTCTCAAGAGAACTTCGCTCTTTTTCCAGTTCCTGAACTTTTTCCATTTTCGGCAAATATGAAAAATATACAAAGGAGCCGACCAGCACCAAAAAGCTCACACCACAGATCAGAATCCGCTGAAGCCTCGTAAGCATCCCGATCTTTTCAAATATCGGCGCTGTTGCTTGGATAGATGTATTCAACTTTTTCATGATGCATTGGCCTTTGATTCAACTGTCTGTTGGGGGAGTACTTTATTACAGGTGATGTCAAATGCTTTAAGGCTGAGACTGTTTTTAAACGTCTCTTGCTTCAGAATGTCTAAATTAACAGTGGAAAAAAGCCCCGAACGCTCAAGCTGACCCATGAAGTCAGCCACCGTCTTGTTGTCAAGAGCGATTCCCTTGATTGTAACGGCTGAGTCCTTTTCCGAAAAACTTGTGAACCACATCCGCTTTTCAATCACCAGGCGTGTCATGGCCTCAAGCAGTATTACCGGCATTTTGCGGTTCGCTTTCAGCTCTTCAATAATCTTTCTTTTCTGTTCAAGAGCATCCAGCTCCTTCTTTATTTTATCCACTTCATTGGCCGCAGCCATTGCAGCCTGAAGTTCCGTTTTCAGCTGACCATTCTTTGCCGTTAATGCATCGATTTTTACATTCCAGTAAGAGTTACCCCAATAAAGAACAGCGGTTGAAAAGAGGATGAGCAAAAAGAAAACGGAGACCTGACGGCGTATATTTTCTTTTTTCCGGGCCAAACGAAACGGCAGAAGATTAATTTTTATCATTTGTCGTCAACTCTTCTCAATGCCAACCCCATGGCGATAGCAGCCTGGGGCGCTATTTGTTCTAGATATGACGCATCAAACCCATCATCGTTTATATTTATATTTCCAAACGGTTTAATTAATTCGACGTCAGCTCCGGTTTCTGCTACCAGCCGTTCTCTGATCTTTTTTATCCTGGAGCCACCACCGCTCAAAATAATCCGGCCTATTCGGTCATCCGGAAAAGAAGAATAGTAAAAATCAAGGGCACGCCTGATTTCATCCGTCCATTCGCTCGTCGCTTCCGATACAATGGCAGCGAGCTCTTTCGGTGAAAGCGGGCTTGAATGCGCCTCTCGCTTAATCCTCTCGGCTTCTTCAATAGTGCAATCACACTGAGAGGCGATTTTTTGGTTTATTAGACTGCATCCAAAGGAAATGTCTCTCATAAATAGAGAGGACGCCCCCCTTAAGATATTGAGGGATGTCTTGCTGGCGCCGATATCCACCAACGCGGTGGCCAAAATATCTGTCTCTTCCCTTTCGTCGTCCATCGGGGAATAACTGGTCTCGTAAATATTCTGGAGAGCAAAGGCATCGACGTCTATAATGGCCGGAATTAGGCCAGCCATTTGCACCAGATTGATATAATCGTTAATCAGCTCCTTTTTGGCCGCAACCAGAAGCACACTCATCTGATCCGGGTTAATCTCACTTTCACCAAGGATCTGAAAATCCAGATTTACATCATTTATATCAAAAGGAATGTATTGTTCCGCTTCGAAATGTATCGTTTCGAGGAGTTGCTCCTCACTAACCTTTTGGAGATTGATCTTTTTAACGATAATCGAGTATCCTCCGATAGAGAGAGCAACCTTTTTTTCCTTAATATTAGATGTCTTAAAAAGCTGCCGGATACTATCCGCCACCGCTTGAGGATCGTTGATGGCACCTTCCTCGATAAGGCCTGGCGAGAGATCCGCCAAACCAAATCTTTTTAAGGTTCGACCGGATTTTGAGACATTAATTTCCGCAACTTTTATAGATTGGGACCCGATATCCAATCCGACGAGGTGGTCTTTCTTTCTTAGCACCATGATCAGCTCTCATTCACCAAACATGCAAACATTAGAAGAAAGAGGCAACGCATTCAAGAAATTGCCCGATTAGCCCGCTCGCTGTTAACTCAATGGAAGCAAGCGGTTCTTCCCTTTTCATAAAATCAGGTTAAAAGCGATCTAACCCCTGACGGGATAAGTGCCTTCACGAAAAAATTTTCCGCAAAAAAACGCAAAAATTTTTTTCTAAGGCACTAACAATCTGGATCATGTACAAGAAAAGCAGCACACGCCTGGGAAGCCGGCACCGCCCTTGCGGCAGTATTATATACTCTCATTCGTCGGCCTCCACCCGCGCAAGGCAAATGGGATCAAATCAGATAAAGTGCTTCCCTTTTTTTCTTCCAAAAGCTGAAAGGACAACATCAACAGTACAACACCGCCCGCCCAATCCAGAGGCAAGAACCCCATATTACCACAAAAAACATCTGCCCTGTCTGTTATTGCTGAAATGCTTAAGATACGTTTTGCTTATATGAACAAAAAAGTCAACCAAAATTTCATCTTTTTTAAGGCTTAAAACCAAATAAATACGAATACTAATCCCGGAGATAAAGGAATAAGTTTCTCTTTTGGCGGCCAGTTTAATTTAATAATTAAAAAATACAACTGGTTATGACGACTCGTATTAGTTAATACTCTTTTTAAAACCCATATAATACGCCTGTGCAAAGAAACCGAACTCAGCGGAGTTTTAATTAAAATAAACCTTTACCTTGACTTTTGGCCCCTGTTTACCTAAAACCTCTCGGCAGAGGGACCCGATATTAACAGCATCGAAGACCTTTTGGTTGTTTAAGCAGGTGATGCAAGCGCCTTAAATGTCACCCCATGATCCGACTAAAAGCTAAAAGAAATGAAGACCCCTTTGACTGAAGAAAGAGGCAAGCCCTATCGCCTGGTAAAATACTTTACCTTCACAAGCATGGTGGTTATTTTTATTGGAGCGCTTATCCTTTCCGTCCTGTTTACGCATTGGTTTCGAACCGTCTACCGAAAACAGAGTGAAGATTATGCAAGGCTGCTTATTGAAAACCTGAACCATCAGGTTTTTTATCAGTTCAATATCCCAGTCGCATGGCGATTTGAAAAAATTCAACTCCGAAACAAAGAGCAGTTTGAGCTCATGGATAAGGTCGTTCGAAACACCCTGCACAGTTTTAATGTGGAAATGGTTAACATTTACAATATGAGCAATGTGATATCCTATAGTTTTGACCCAACCCTTGTCGGTCGCGAAAATGCCGGGGGAAACGAATATAAAAACGCAATTTCCGGGCAATTAAACTCCAAACTGCTCCAACGGGGCAACTTCCTTGAAATTCTCTTAGGTGCCCCCAAAGAGGTAAAAATGGTTACCTTTGCACCGTTGCGAGCGGAAAATCCAACTCTCATTTTTGTCAAAGGGAAGGGAATTGTATTTTCGCCGCTTCGCATGCAGGAAGCGGAGGACGATCTTGCCGGCCCCATCCTGGGTGTTTTTGAAATCGTTCAGGATTTATCAGAAGACCATAAAACGATATTTAAATTTCAAAAAATGGTGGTCATCGCCTGCACGACCGTTATGGGGCTTTTATTCTTGGTGCTTCGATTTGTGGTAAAACGAGGAGAGGGCATCCTTGAAACTCGGGCACAGGAAAAACTCCGTCTCAAGGAGCAATTGAGCCGTGCCGCTCGCCTATCATCGTTGGGCGAATTGACAGCCGGCATATCGCACGAGATTAGAAACCCCCTGGGTATTATCTTAAGTTCGGCCAGTTTGCTAAAGAAAAAAATAGCCGCTTTTGATCCGTCCAATAATATTCCAAATATTATTGTCGAAGAAGCAACCCGATTGAATACAATCATTACCGATTTTTTAAACTACGCCAAACCAAGGCCGCCGAATCTGGTACCGATCCGGGTAGAAGAGGTTATTAAGAAAAACATCTCGTTTCTCGCTCATCAACTTCAAGAAAAACAACTTCAAATCAAACTTCAAGTTGGCAACACTATTCCTGATATTGCAGCCGATTCCGCAATGCTTTATCAGGCGTTCCTCAACATTTTAATTAATTCCATGCAGGCCATGGATGTCGGAGGTACGATTGAGGTCGCAATCGACACCTGCAACGGTAAAGCGGTCACAATTTGCTTTCGAGACGAAGGACAAGGAATTCCTGAAACAGTGATGGAAAACATTTGGGATCCGTTTTTTACGACAAAAGATACCGGGACTGGGCTTGGGCTTGGTATTGTAAAAAATATTGTTGAATCCCATGGCGGCATCATCCACATCGAAAACCGAGACATAAGGGGGGCGGAGGTTATTGTCACCCTCCCGATAACCCAAGAGGAATACAATGGAAACGATTCTAATCGTTGATGATGAAAAAAATTATCCTTTGATATTAAGTGCCGTCCTGGAAGAGGAGGGCTTTGAAACCCTGGCCGCGAACAGTGGCCACGAAGCCCTTAATACGCTCAATCATGCGGACGTTGACCTGGTTTTGACCGACATGAAAATGCCGGTAATGGACGGAATTGAACTTCTGGAGCATATCAAGGCTAAGGATCGGGAACTTCCCGTTATCATGATGACCGCCCATGGCACGGTCGATAAGGCGGTGGAAGCGATGCAGAAGGGGGCCTACAGTTACATTCTCAAGCCCTTTGATAATGATCGGCTGATTCTCTATGTCAATAAGGCCATTGAAATGTTTCGCGTGGTAAAAGAAAATCGCCGGTTGAGAAATCAGGTGGAATCCCAGTACCGCTTTGACAACATCATCGGCAAAAGCCACGCGATGCAAGATTTGTTCGAAACCATTCGGAAGGTGGCGCCGGCCAGCGCAACCGTTCTGATTGAGGGAGAAAACGGCACCGGAAAGGAACTGGTTGCCAAATCAATCCACTATAATGGGCCCCGCCGTGACAAACCGTTTGTGGCGGTAAATTCTAGCGCCCTGGCGCAAACTTTACTTGAAAGCGAACTCTTTGGCCATGAAAAAGGGGCTTTTACCGGCGCCATCGCCACGAAAAAGGGGCGCTTTGAACTGGCGGATACCGGAACCTTGTTTCTGGATGAAATCGGAGAGCTTTCGCTCAACCTTCAGGTTAAACTGTTGCGGGTCCTTCAGGAACGCATCTTTGAACGAGTCGGCGGAACCAAACCCATCACCGTGGATGTGCGAATTATCACGGCAACAAACAAGAAGCTCAAGGCCGAAGTTGAAAACGGGCACTTTCGGGAAGATCTTTATTACCGCTTAAATGTATTGCATCTGACAATACCTCCGCTGCGAGATCGAAAAGAGGATATTCGACTGCTTGTTGATCATTTTATCCGAAAATATGCGGATGAGCGGAAAAGCGCAGTTCCGGTTACCGGTGCGGAACAAGCTGTCGAACGGCTGTTTTACGACTACTCCTGGCCCGGTAACATTCGAGAGTTGGAAAACGTTATCGAACGAGCCGTCATCATGTGTCCGGGAGAAAAAATTCGGGTATCGGATCTGCCGAAAAATTTTACAAACCAAATAGATAACGCTCTGCACCTGGAGGGTATTCCCATCACCGCCAATTTAAATGACACCTTGGCAATGGTGGAAAAAACGATGATTCAAAGAGCCTTGAAACTAACTGGAAATGTGCAGGCCCGGGCAGCGGAACTTCTGGGCATCGGCAAAAGCGGCCTG
This sequence comes from Pseudomonadota bacterium, assembly GCA_043797445.1. Classification (GTDB taxonomy): domain Bacteria; phylum Desulfobacterota; class Desulfobacteria; order Desulfobacterales; family JAFDDL01; genus JAZDPP01. The sequence continues at coordinate 201 of JAZDPP010000101.1, read as the reverse complement.
AATCAGAAAATCAAAAAATTCCATCTGGACGTCGGGGAAAAAGCCTCAGATAACTCTCGCGGGCCTTGATCATCGTACCGGCCACGCCAGGATATTTTTTCCAGACCGGCAGGAACTCGCTATCGCTCAAACAGCCTGCCGCTCTTCCAAAAACACCCTGGCGCGGCCTCCCTGCCGTGGGAAATTGGCCGAAACGATGAT
>JAZDPP010000100.1:0-12681 GCA_043797445.1 Pseudomonadota bacterium | reverse complement strand
ATCATCGTTTCGGCCGATTTCCCACGGCAGGCAGGCCGCGCCAGGGTGTTTTTGGAAGAGCGGCAGGCTGTTTGAGCGATAGCGAGTTCCTGCCGGTCTGGAAAAAATATCCTGGCGTGGCCGGTACGATGATCAAGGCCGGCATGATTCATTGCCATGGGCTGGTCGGCTATAAAAGAGGATTATATAAATGATTGGTATATCAAAGCTTTATTGTGGGACAGTGGAGCCATCCGATGCCCTTCGGTATGGGCGTGACTCCAGCCGGCTGCCCTCGCATTTGCTGCAATTTTCAAAAGATAAAAAACCCGTCGTGGTTTGGAACGTGACCCGCCGGTGTAATCTAAAATGTGTTCATTGCTATGCGCATGCAAAGGACATGGCTTTTGAAGATGAGCTTACCACCGGGGAAGGCAAACGGCTTATTGATGATCTGGCCGCCTTCGGCGCGCCGGTGATTCTTTTTTCCGGGGGAGAGCCGCTGGCCAGAAAAGATCTGCCGGAACTTGCCGAGTATGCGGTGCAAAAGGGAATGCGGGCGGTTATTTCCACCAACGGAACGCTCATTACGCCCGAGGTCGCGCAGACATTGAAGCGGATCGGTTTGTCCTATGTCGGTATCAGCCTCGATGGCATGGAAGCCGTGAATGACAAGTTTCGAGGGGTTCCGGGCGCTTTCAGGAAGGCCATGGCGGGAATTGAAAACTGCAAGGCCGCCGGCATCAAGGTCGGCTTGCGCTTCACCGTCAACAAGGCCAACGTGGAAGAGATCCCGAAAATTTTCGATCTGTTGGAGGAACGGGATATCCCAAGAGTTTGTTTTTACCATCTGGTGTATGCGGGGCGTGGCTCCAAACTGGTGGAAGACGATCTTACCCATGCCGAGACGCGAGCTGCCCTGGATCTCATTTTGGACAGGACCCGGCGCCTTCATGACAAGGGAATAGCCAAAGAGGTGCTCACGGTCGACAACCACGCCGATGGCCCCTATCTTTATATGCGGCTTCGAAATGAAGATCCGGAACGGGCCAAAGAGGTGTTGAAGCTTCTTGAGATGAACGAGGGAAACAGCTCGGGTCACGGCTTCGGCTGCATCAGCTGGAACGGGGATGTCCATGCGGACCAGTTCTGGCGTCACTATAAGTTCGGAAACGTTCGACAGAGACCCTTTTCCGAGATTTGGACAGATACCTCGGAGCCACTGTTGGGCAGGCTCAAGGAAAAGAAAAAATACGTTACCGGGCGGTGCGCCACCTGCCGGTGGCTGAGTATTTGTGCCGGCAATTTCCGGGTCCGCGCCGAAGCGGTTTATGGAGATGTCTGGGCGCCTGATCCGGCCTGCTATCTTACGGATGAAGAAATCGCATGAATCCTGGCCATCCTGATTCAGACGGTGGGGGGATCTTTTTACAAGGAGAAAAAGAATGCTTTTTCCAGATTACAGACCGAGGCGTATGCGCCGGAATGACGCTTTTCGTCGAATGATCCGTGAGACGGTGCTCACGCCGGATGATTTTATTTTACCGCTCTTTGCGATTGATGGAAAGGATGTCAAAAATCCGATTCCGTCCATGCCGGGGGTATTTCAGCTGTCGATTGATCATCTGACGAAGGTATGCGCGGAAGCCAAGAATCTGGGTATTCCCGGAGTCATTCTGTTTGGGTTGCCCCCGAAAAAAGACCCGATGGGGACCGAGGCGTACCGGAAAGACGGGATTGTTCAGCGGGCGATCAAGGCGGTCAAAAATAAGGTTCCGGATCTTGCCGTCATTTCAGATGTTTGTCTGTGTCAATACACGGACCATGGGCATTGCGGATGCCTCGACGGGGATATGGTCGATAATGACAGCACCCTCGATTTGATCGCCCGGACAGCCCTTTCCCATGCCAAGGCCGGAGCGGACATGGTCGCGCCCTCGGATATGATGGACGGCCGCGTGGCGGAAATCCGGGAAATGCTGGATGAAAACAATTTCAGTCATATTCCCATCATGAGCTACGCCGCAAAATATTGCTCTGCCTACTATGGTCCTTTTCGGGAAGCGGCCGATTCGGCGCCCAGTTTCGGCGATCGGCGAACCTATCAGATGGATCCGGCCAATGCGCTCGAAGCCGTGCGCGAGGTTACCCTGGACGTCGAGGAGGGGGCCGATATCATCATGGTGAAACCGGCGCTTGCCTATCTCGACGTCATTTACCGGATTCGCCAGGAAATTGATCTGCCGGTTGCCGCCTATAATGTGAGCGGCGAGTATTCGATGATAAAGGCGGCGGCGCAGTTGGGCTGGCTCGATGGGGAGCGCGTAATGCTGGAGACGTTGACTGCCATCAAACGGGCGGGCGCCGATATGATTTTGACTTATTTTGCCATGGATGCGGTCAAAGCAATTCAGCGGTAGCGCCTAAGAAGTCATTTTTTCAGGTGCTATATCCCCCTCAGGGGGCACTGAATATAGTCCCGGTTTTCGGGGACAGGTATCTTTTAATCTTTCTTCTGCAGGAATCCTGAAATGAAACCCAATCCTTCTCACGGCGGATCGCATCCCCATACCATGGAAAAACCCAAAAACGACATCCTTCGTCTCGTCGCCTGGGAGATCACGCGAAACTGCAATCTGTCCTGTATCCACTGCCGGGCTTCGGCCACCAACGGCCCTTACACGGGGGAACTTGATACCCAAGCGAGTTTACGTCTCCTGGACCAGATCGCCGAGGTGGGCTCTCCCATCGTCATTCTTACCGGTGGAGAGCCGTTATTGCGACCGGATATTTTTGAGGTCGCGCAGTACGGCACCGATAAGGGGCTGAAAATGGTGATGGCGGTTAATGGAACGCTCATTACCGGGCCCATTGCGCAAAAAATGGCCGCTTCGGGGATTAAGCGGATCAGTATCAGCCTTGATGCCGCCACAAAAGAGCGCCACGATGCGTTCCGGGGCGTACCCGGCGCGTATGAGGGCGCTTTGCGGGGGATTGAACTCGCCAAGGCGGCCGGAATCGAATTCCAGATCAATACCACCATCACCCGGGCGAACCTTGCGGAGATTCCCAAAATTCAGGAGCTGGCGATTCAATTGGGAGCGGTGGCGCATCATATCTTTCTCCTGGTGCCCACCGGCCGGGGTAAATACATGATCGACCAGGAAATTTCGGCCGAGGCGTATGAAGAGACGCTAAACTGGTTCTACGATCAGCGGGGGAAAACATCCCTGCAACTAAAGGCGACCTGCGCGCCCCATTACTATCGGATTCTTCGCCAACGTGCCAAGGCGGAAAATATTTCGGTGACCTTTCAAAGCCACGGGTTGGATGCGGTGACGCGCGGCTGCCTCGGGGGCGTCGGCTTTTGCTTCATTTCCCATCAGGGGGTCGTTCAGCCCTGCGGCTTTCTCCAGCTGACCTGTGGAGATATTACGAAGCAATCCTTTTCGGAGATTTGGCGAAACTCGGCGCAATTCCTTAAATTACGCGATTACGATTCCCTCAAGGGAAAATGCGGCGCCTGCGAGTACCGTAAGGTCTGCGGCGGTTGCCGGGCCCGGGCCTTTGAGGCAACCGGGGATTTTATGGCGGAAGAACCGCTTTGCAGTTATCATCCGACGATTTAGACATAATGAAAAAGCCATTCGTTTGCCTCATTTTTTATTTGGTATTTGTCCCTGGGGTTATCTGTGCGGAGCTGTATATGTGGGTTGACGAAAATGGAGTGAAACATTACAGCAATGTTGAGAGTCCCACCGATGCGCAAGCGCAAATTCAGCAAAAAGAGGAAATTCAATTCGATGCCGAAAAAGCGGCTCTTTATGAAGCCATCCGCCAGGAGCGGGAACAAAGAGATGCGGAGGAAAGAAAGCTTGAACAGGAGAAGATAGAGCAGGCGAAGCTTGCTGAAAATGAGCGAAGAGAAAAACAGGCAGCCGAAGCAAAAATGGCCGAGCTGGAAAATAAAGTTAAGAAAATGGAAAGTGATCTGGTAAAGGAGAAAGAAGAAAATGATGCGGAAACGGCCCGGGTGAAAGCGCGTATGGGAAGAGCCGCGCACCATGCAAGAAAATCAGAGTATTGCGAAAAAAAACATCACCATAACGCGCCCGGATTTGAAGCAAAATCGCCGGAAGTTCCAACTGTGAAAAGAGATGCCCCCTCCAGGCCTGGCGAAAAAGAAGGTAAAATTAACACCGCTAAGACCGGAGGCAAAGCGACGGGGGCGGTAACTCCGAAAAAGCAGAGCGAATCAAGACCGGTTGTAAAAAATGAAGAAGTAGAAAACGGGAAATATGCGAAACCTAAAACAACCAAAGCTAAGAATCCAAAAACAGAAAAGGCAACCGATTAAGCGATATGGAGATTAGTGTCTTAGAGAAAAAATTCTGCGTTTTTTACCCCTCAAGAGGGTACTGAAAATGGTCCCGTCACGGGGTTAGAAATTTGATTATATGAATATTTACAAATGGCGTGACAAGCTTCTGGGAAAAAAACGGCCGAAGCGACTCCGGGAGTTACGGATAAAATATCCGCAATACGAGATCGGCCGGGCGACCTATGGCGGCGCCAAAATCCTTGACTGGGGCGAAGGGGCCGTTTTCAAAATCGGCGCCTTTTGTTCCATTGCAACGGGCGTGAAGATCTTTTTGGGCGGAGAGCACCGGGTGGATTGGGTGACAACCTATCCCTTCAGCCGGCTCTGGAAAAGCGGAGAGGGGATTTCCGGGCATCCCCGGACAAAGGGAGATGTCGTCATCGGAAACGACGTTTGGATCGGAACGGAGGCCATGATCATGTCCGGGGTCACCATCGGCGATGGGGCGGTCGTGGCGGCCCGGTCGATGGTGACCAGGGATATCGAGCCCTACGCCATTTATGCGGGGAATCCCGCCCGTCTCATTAAAAAACGGTTCGACGAGGAGACCATCTGGTCTCTTCTTGAAATAGCCTGGTGGAACTTTCCGGATGAAGAGATAGAACGGCTTTTGCCCCTGATGCTCAGCAACGGTATCTCGGCTTTCATTACGGAAGCAAGGCGGCTCAAGAGGATCTGAAAACCGAAGCGCTTGGGTGTTTCCTCGGGAAAAATCGTTTATCTTCTTGCATCTTTTTCGTTCACGGAGAATTGCTGTTTTTGTACCCACGAAATACTTTTCTGCCCTTTTGGGGCAGAAAAGTATTTCGTAAAGGTACTTATTTCGTTTATGGGGGGATACGCCTATCCCAGGTTCCAGTTTTTACCCTATTGTTCTTCCTGCCAGGAGATCTTGCCGGACTTGATAACGCCCGGGTTGGTCTGCTCTATGGTCAGAATAGCCCCGGTGCTGGTCTGGACAAACGTCGTCATCTTTCCTTTCTTATCCGTATCCGTATGAAGATTGGGCGTGGTGGTCATGCCCCCGCCCAGATCGATTACTTTCGTTACTTTCCCGCCCGCCACGCCGACCACCGATTTAAAGTAAGCGGTGCCGGTTTTATAGTAAGGGACATAGAGGTTGCTGGAGCCCTCATATACACACGGATTTGCGCTGGGGGTATAGGTTGTAAAGGCGACAATATCTCCCAGCACCGCCGCCTGGCCCAGGTTTCGCTCGCCGCTGACCGGGAAATTAAGGTGCCATCCGTCTTTGGCCGCGATCGTGTCGACGAGTTCCTTGAAACTGATTTTGCCGTTGCTGTTCGAATCCGTTGCCGTAACACCGGTGATCTCATCGCCACCCTCATAGACCACCGCGTTGGAAACATCGACAAGTTGGGTGGACAAAGGCGCCACGGTCGTCCAAAGCAACGGCTCACCCTCCTGTACCTTCGCGTCATGGGGGTTGGTATCGTCCCATGGCTCTTTGACACCATAGTAGGACTGAGTGCCCAGATACGAGATATCGGAGCGATTGAAAAAGCGGCCGGTGCCGAAGTACAGCCAGAAGCAGCCGTTATCATCCTTGGCTATGGAGGGGGCCGCGGTTATGGGTTGTTGGACATCGATCAGGGTGCTGTCGGCAACCCATGCGTAGGGGTCGGTGTCATCATTCGTTACGATCCTGCGCAACTTGCCGCCCCAAGTGGGCGCGTTTCCTGATACCGTTCCAAAGTAGACGGCATCGGTTTTGTAATTGAGTTGAAGATCCACCGCAATCAAATCCGAGATGAAGGAATTGGCATCCCCAACCGGCAAGGTCTGAAAGGCTCCGGCTCCGGGCAGGTCATTGCCCTTGGGATCTTTGAGGGGGGAGGTGCCGGCACCCACGGCACTCAGATCGATGATATAAATTTTGGCCTGCTGATTACTGGTGCCGTTGCTCATCGCCGTGGTAAAGGGGCCGGCGGCGTCAATGGGACCGGAACCCAGCGCCAGATACCACTTATTGTCATTGGTGTGCATAGGATCCATGAAAAACGCCGTTGGAAAGCTGGTGGTAAATCCGAGATCGCTGAAAGTGACCTCTGCCAGAACCTTGGGGGCTTGCTCCGGATCGGTGATGTCCATGATAATATAGGCGGATCGCATCAATTGATCATTGGCCTCACTCGTGCCGTCGTGATCTTTATCCGTGCTGATGATGCCCCCGCCGAGCCGCATGCCGCAGACCAGCACCGTTCCCCAGCCGTTCGGATGCAGGTTGGGGTCGGGTGCGAATATCTTGGCATCAAAAATCCTGGGTTTCAGATCGACATAATAGACATGGGACGTGTCGTAGTCGGGTCTGGTCAACCAGTAAAGGTGAGGAAGCAGGTTGAAAGGAATGAAGGCCCACAGTTCGGCCCCCAAGGAGAACTCGGTCTCCGAGCCGGTCAGGTTTTTCAGATCAAAGCCTCTGCGTGCCTTATTATAAAATCCGGCGTTAAAAGCATGCAGCATACCGTCATTGCCGCCCACATAGACGACATTGCGTCTGTACCTGTACTTTGTATAAAATTGCGTATAGCTGGTATCCTTGTATAGCAGATCGTAATCTTCCGCCGGGGTACCCACCAGGGTAGGCGTGGAGTAAACGATATCTCCCAATCGCCATGTTTCGGCTGTGCCGCTGCAATCCCAATCGATCTGCCGGCTTCTCATGGCCGGAATTTTGGAACTGCTGAAGGCCAACTCCCCCTGATCCTCGCCCCGGATATAGTTGACCAGCCTCTCAGCCTGCCGGTCCAGAAAAGTCGTAAAATCCGCCGAGGCCACACCCGGCGGTGGTGAAGCGGCCGAGAATTGAAACGGGTCAAAAAGATGCAGATAGGGAGAAATCGTCGGTAGCTCCCCGGTTGTAAAGGGCACCTGTTCTCCCGTTTCGGCCACCATGTCGCCGTCATCGATAAAAGTAAAGATATACCTTTTTTTCTCGACGCTGCTGTAAGTCCTTTGTGTCGTTGGAATCAATGTGGAAGCATTGAGCCAGGTGTTGGAAGACCATAGGTATTTGATGTCTTTTAATTGAAATGGAGCGCTGGGAACGCCGGTCTCGGCGGTATCGAGAATACTGTTGCTATTTGCGTCGGCATATTTAAAAACGTTCGTGCCCTCAAACACGATGATCATATCTTCGAGGACATCGAGCTGGGTATTTTGATTCGTGTCTTCGCGCATATTGCCGTTTTTGTCCGAGAGCAAAGCGTGGACCTCACCCACCCAGGATGCTTCCAGGGCCCCTCCGGTATTCATACAGTTTGAATCGTTTAAATAGGGATAGAAGATGGATTGATACACGGCCCCTTCGCCGGACCTGGTGTTGGAGATAACCGATGCGGCCGTTCCGGAGCTAGCTCGCTTGTTGATCGTGTCAAAAACATTTTTCAAGCCGTTGATGAGTTTTTGAGGGTTCGTGGCCAGCACATAATTATCGGGGGTTCCATCTCCATCCGCATCCCATTCTTCATCCAGGTTAGGTTCAAAGACATTGCCGTCATTGTTGGTGTCGTCCATATCTGTTATATCTTCTGTGAAACCGCCGTACTTGCCAGCCAGCCAGAGCATGTTCATTTCTCCGACAAGAGGCGTGGAGTTGTATTCCTGGGTATCGATCATGAAGGTCTGGACCGTCTGGGTGCCGGAAAAATCCGTCCGGATGTCCTGGGTGTTGGCATAATAGGCCATGCCGGCGATGTAATAGGAATTCTCTTTGCCGGGATAGGGGCAGGTTCCCATGATCTCGCCCAAGCCGGGAATGTTTTTGCTGGTGGAGCTCATATTGCAGCTTGACCCGGTACATCCAATGCATTTGGAGGTGTTGGTCAACTCCTGCAGGTCGCCCACCGTATTGGTCCAAGTGGTGACGCTGTAGTCAATATCCGTATTGCCGGGCTCACCATAGTCGGAGCCGATCAAAGCATGACCGTTAAAGGTATTGTTCATGAAATGGGTCCCCGGCAGCTTCTTGTCCAGCCAGGGGTTGGCATCGTTGATCCCGACAATGAAATTTTTCTGGCACGAAGATTGGATCGGATCCTGCCAATTGGTGATGACCGGGAAGCCATCTTTCATTGGATCGGTCAATCCACTTGAGTATTCGGGCGTGAGACCGCGATGTTTATAGTAATTGAGGCATTCATAAAAAAGTTCGCCCGCCGGGTCGTAGGATTTATAACCATTTGCGCCGAATTTATTGGTATAATTAATAACCCCGCTTTTTCCTTCAGTCGCACTTTCCGGATTTACGATAAAAATACCGTCGGTACCGTATTCCTTGATGGGGTTGACCGTCCCATCGGGAAGGAAAGGCCCCACATACTTCATGTTGGCCCGCAGAACGCCGCCATTTCGCGATTGGGAATTATCCAGCAGATAGGCCATGACGGCGAAGCGCATCCGGTGGGCATTGTTCTGGATCAACCCCTCCGGCTTATAATAGTCGTCATAGTTGGTGCAATTGTCTTCCAGCCCCTGGGTCGCATTACATACCAACACCCGGACATTCAAGTTTTGGGCATTTTCGTGGCCTCCCCAGGAGGTGCCGATATCGAACTGGTAGCCGTGGTTGTATATATAGATCGTTGAATCTCCATAGGGGGTCACCGTGTTGGGCGCCACGTTGTTGCCGGTCTTGATCATCTTGACCGGATACCATGAATCGCCTTTACCAAGGCCCATATTGGCCCGTTCGAGCACGGTCTCGGAGGTCGTATCGGTCACACGGTGGCCGCCGGTCAGCGCCCAGCGAAACTCGTCGATGGCGGTCATGGTGGCCCAGTTTAGAAAATTGCCGCTCCATTTGCCGCTGGTGGAATGATCGGCATTGGTGGCGCCAGACGGCACAAAGCGCCCCCCCGAGTATTCATAGGCTTTGTTGGGATCAAAAATCCCCAGGTACTCATCATTCGGGAAATAGCAGCGCCCCACTGTCCCATTGTCATTAATCCGGCCGCCGCAATCACCGCTGTCGCCGGTATCGCCATCACCGTTGGCGTCGTTGGGCTGATCGTTATAGGCGGCGCCCTGCATGGGGGTTTCAATGGAAAGATCGAGGAGCACGTTGGGATTGGCGCCGCCGACAACAAACGGTGGCACCGAGGAGTAGTCCGCCATTACGGCCAATGCGGGGGAAGCCAGGCAAACGACGGCCAGGATAACCAGCAACGGGCATTTCAAGCTATGATTTTTCATATCATTCCACCTTTACGATTGAACTTTTTTATTTATCCGGCGACGAAATACATCCTTAGAGCAGATGACGCCAGCGCGGACTGATTCGGGCCATACTGCGGGACGGCCCGATTGCCAGGGACCGTATGTCATAGACAATCATGGCGCCGCCACCGGCCGAGGCTTTCCCCAGACCCTCGTAGCCGGCTGCAATCTGAAGCGCGCTGCCGGTCGACAGGGCGCTGTCGCCGTACACCTTAATATAGGTATTGCTGCCTCCGATCCCCGGCACCTCGATGTCCCGATTGGTTTCGGAGGGCTTGTTTTGCGTGGGGTCGATGGTATTCTCGGCATTGGTATAAAAGTCGAGTTTCAAAATGCTGGCAGTGCCCCAAGTGGCGCTTGGAAACCCTCTCTCCTCGATATTCTGCTCGATAAGCTCGGTGGTCATCTCACTGGCGCCATCCGCCGCGAAAAAGGCCATTTTATGGAATTTGTCGTTTGCCGCTACATCCAGTTCCGTTGAACTAGTCTGAATGGCCATGATACCCAGGGCCGTGACTCCCATCAAGACCAGCAGGACAACCAACAGTGACGTTCCGGATTGATTCTTCTTATTTTTTGTCAACGCATTGTTCATTGAGACACCTCGGTTAAATCGCATTCGTTTTGATATAGGTCAGATTAATGGTTTTTTGTTGTCCCCTATCACTCCAGGCGACGGTGACGGTAATGGTTTTGGTGTTGGTGATCAGGGCATCCTCGGCGACCCTCCAACTGATGGCATAGCGCCCCTGATTGGGATTCGTGAACGTAATATTAGGCGTTAAATCCGCATGGGTGTAGGAAAGCGGCATCAGCCGTTCAACCAGGCCCGCGGCGATGGCCGACTGCTCCGTGATGCCCCGGGAGAGGCTGGTTGTTTTCATGGCGGTTGTTTGCATGGAAAACACGCCCAGAATTCCGACGGTAAAGATGAACATGGCGATTAGCGCCTCAAGGATGGCAAAGCCCCCTTGCGGGTTATTATTCACTTCTTTAATTAAACACGATCGGTTCATCGATGAGCCTCCTTGTTTGACGATACAAACGCCACTATAACCCCAGGTTTCTGCATTTGGTGGATATCTCCAATGTCAGGCGTCTGAAGTTATCGTTGGCGGCGGGAACGATCCGGTCGCCCACCAGGTAAGATCTACTGTCAATGGTGGCCTGTTGGGTCGGACGGGAACTTCGGCACAGCAGCCATATGCGCACCATGCGGATACGATCCAGGGCAACCGGCGCCGCCAGGGCCACGCCACCGCCTGTAATATCTCCTTCATCGATAACGCCGTCATCATTGGTGTCCAAAATGAGATCGAGCAGATTGTCGTTATCCGAATCCACGGCCCAGATCATGTTGCCGTTGGGGCTCATATCCAAAAAACCATCAAGGTCGTCATCAATGGCGTAGGCAAACCCGATATCCTGGATCCCTTCGGCCACCAAGTCGTAGGTTATACCGCCGTCAGTGGTCCTCGCCAGGTCGACAATACCGTCATTGTCGATGTCATAGAGCAAGTAGGTGGATTGTTCCAGGACCCCGTCCGAGACCCCGAACTGATCCCGGTCAAAAGTCATCGTAAGGACCGGTCTGCCGGCGAGGTTCGGAGCACCGGGAGGATTCGGAGTCGCAGCGATGCCGTATTTTCGGATATCGGTAATACCCGCGGGGGTGCCCGCCGCAGGTCCCGCGCCGGTGGGATCAAAACCGGCGCCTCTGATCTCTTTCTCCATGACGTAAAAGGAACCTCGCAGTTGCTGCTGCATGTCCGCCACCTGGCGTTGGGTCATCGCGCTTCGACGGGAAGTCTGGAATGTGGCAAATACACCGGTGGCGACTATGGACATTACGACCATGCCAATCATCAGTTCTATCAGGCCAAAGCCGCTGTTAGCGCGCCGATCGGCTGGCAATGGAAATAGCTTGTTTTTAAATGACAGCATCATTTCATCCTCATATTTAGATCGATATCCAATTGGCGCCGTTCCAGACCTGTTTGGAAATTCCACCGGCCAGCGAGATGCGCAATCGATAGATGGCGGTGTTACCCAGGCTGGTCAACCGAATTTCCCCGGCTGTGCAGGTTCCCCAAGGCGTAAAGGTGATCACGGGAGTCGATGGAGCCGTGATGAAGGCTACGTTGCCGAGGTAATTGCCAAGGTTGATGACCTGATTGCTCAACGAGAGGGTATAGTTATTTGCGGCGGGCAAGTTGATTGTGATATCACAGTTGGCATTCTCCTTGATCGCCAACAGTTTTGCCCGCTGCATGTCCCCTCGGAGCTGTTCCACAGCCGTTGTGAGCCCTCGCTGAACCATCCACCTGTGAATACCGCCGCCGCCGGCTAAGCCCGCGATGATCCCCGTAATCGCAAGGACAATCATGAGCTCCATCAGTGTAAATCCGTCCGATGAGGCACGAAATCTTGCGCCGACCGGCCTGAATCTTGGGCATGATGCTGAAAAATCCATAAATTTTAGTCCCTGTATTAAAATTCCGAAATTGACTGCCATACAGTAGGAACACTTTGCGGATTGACTTGGCAAAAACATATCACCCGGGGTGAACGATCGACGGTGCCAAGTTGCCCCTATATGTCAACTATCGCAGCAAATATTATGCCAATGACGATAAAAGGGAAAAAGAGGAATTCGACGGCTCGTCATACGAATCTTATTTCGTATTAATAACAAAAATTTACAATAGGTTACGGCTAAAAAATAGTCTTTCCACGGCTAAAATCGGACACGCCCGATATTTATACGGAGATGGCTCTCAACTATTAAAAAAATTAATAGTGATGTAACTTTTTTAATACCTTTGACAGCGGTGTCCCTCCCATCGGGTCTCGCCATTAATAGCTGTTTGCCTGGCTATGGTTGAGGAAGGGTAAATTTGGCCGCACAACCCGGTTCTGACGATGCAAGGCTTGAGAATGCTGGCCTTGATCATCGTACCGGCCACGCCAGGATATTTTTTCCAGACCGGCAGGAACTCGCTATCGCTCAAACAGCCTGCCGCTCTTCCAAAAACACCCTGGCGCGGCCTCCCTGCCGTGGGAAATTGGCCGAAACGATGATC
>JAZDPP010000099.1:0-8277 GCA_043797445.1 Pseudomonadota bacterium | reverse complement strand
CTCCCCCACACTGCCTCTCACAAACACCAAATTTCTTCGGGGCGCACCTAGGTGTGCGCCGTGCGAAATCCGGGCTAACACATCGTTTGGCCCCTACGGGGTTGCGGGCATAGCCAGCGATGGTATGATTAATACCCCCATTTTTCCTTACGCCGGCGTTCCCACTCCTCCATCTCTTCGGTTGTCGGCGGCGGCACTGATTTCAGTATTCCCCGCTGTTCCAACTCGTCGGCGACATACCCCAGATCCAGTTCCTCCAATCGAACGCGCGTCGGCACACCGTCATCGTTCCACCCCTTAAAATGGTAATAGGTGGTCAGAAGCTCTTCTTCGAGCTCCGGGAAACGATGTTTCCAGTGATCCGCGGGTGGCTTTTCATCGGCCCGGGTCATGCCCCTTCTTATGTTAAAGGCGCGATGCAAGTTGCGGCTACGGTGAATGATCTTTCTGAGCTTGTATTCATCCAGATCCAGACCGGTGGCGGCGGATACGAACTTGTAGTAGTTTTTGACATGGTAGGCCGGCTTCAAACAAAAGCCGCCCATTCCGCAGCAAAGCCCGAGGGAGTCATCGTAGTTGTGCGTTTCTTCCATCCAATCGACGATGTCCGAAGCGATGGGAGGCGTCGGATAATACGGCGCCGAATTTTTCCCCCCTTTCGGGTCCCAATCCAGGAAGTATTGCTTGAATCGTTCGTGAGGAAGGTGCGGCCAGTCTTTGACCCATTCCACGCGATCCTCATATTCCGGGAAGGCCTCCTGGGGCCAGTTTCCTTCAATTTGGGGGATACTCTGCTTTTCGTTGGTGGAAAACATGAGAAAATAGAGCGGATCCAGCATCCCCAGTTTGACGCACATCTGCTCTTCCCCCTTGATGAGGTTGTGCGCGTATTCCTCGGCACCGTTGCCGATGATTTTGCTGGCCGGCCCGGTGCCCAGTCCCAGAACCTTGCCGATCCCCTCGCCTCTGCCGATCCGGTCCAGCAGCCAGAAAAATACCCCCTCCTTGTCCTCGGGCGGCGGGCAAGGGGGATACGCATCCGTTCCGGCGAAATCCGATTCCGGCAGAATACCGTCCTGCCTGAGCTCCACGGCAAACGCCAATACCTGCGGCGTTGAAAAGGAATCCACGCCATACCGGAAAGCGCGTGAGCAAATTTTCCAGCTGAAATTCTGATCATCCACAACGGCTCCAAACAGATAGGACAACTTCGAGAAACATTTCGCCATATAAGGGGGATTATCCTGGTGCTGGATCAACACGCCGCACTGCTGCGGACAGTTATAGCAGCTTATGAAACGCTGGATGGCCCCGGTCTGTATCTTTGTCCACTCCTTTTCGACCTCATCGGTCCAGAAATCTTTTCTTCTGGTGCGCGCATTTCCCCACGCAAACCCCGTAGTATGCCATTTCTCTTCAACTACGGCCATCGCCTGCGGTGAGCCGACACCGGTATGGATCGTCATGATATTTTTATTGGACAGGGGATTGGCGTTACGGTTCTCGACAAATTCCCTCAACTCTCTTAAATGCTTAATAAAAGCGTTGCCATCGTAGAGGTTCAGGTCCTTTGTCCCCCGGACCGCGACAGCCTTGATTTTTTTATCTCCCATAACGGCTGCCGACCCGAGCCTGCTGGCGCTTCCCCGTCCCATCTCGATGGAAGCAATGAGGGATCTGTTCTCACCGGCCGGCCCGATGGCGGCGACCTGAGCGTTGGGTTCGTCCAACTCTTCACGGATGAGATCCTGAACCTCTATGGCGCCGATGCCGCACAGGTGCTGCGCATCCCGTATCTCCACCTTGTCATCGTGTATCCAGATATAAACCCACTTCGGCGATTTGTTGGTGAAAATGACCTTGTCATAACCGGCATACTTCAGCTCCGGGGCAAAGAAACCGCCGGACATCGGGTAGCCCAGAAGGTTTGTTTTAGGAGAAATGGTGACCACAAGGGTTCGGTTTGAACTGAACGCGGGCGTTCCCCCCAGAAGACCGGCGCTGAAGATCAGCGGATTTTCCGGATCGAAAGGCTTGGTTTCCGGAGTGGTTCGATCCCACAGTATCTTAGCGCAGGCGCCCAGGCCTCCGAGAAGGGTTTCCGCGAGTTTCGGATCCGTTTGAACCCGCTCGATATTACCCGTCGCCAAATCAATTTCCAAATCATATCCTGTCTCCGCGTACCTCATACTAAACCTCCGCTATTTAACCATCTAAAACGATTCAATGATCTCAGTACATTTTCTTTCATCGGGAAGCGCATATAGGCCTTCCGTCGCTGCAAAAAGTGGTAAAAATTTAAGGAGAAAAATCTCCGTAAATAGCAGCTTTGAAATAATGAAACTTTTTTTTATGACCGTAACACTGATGCAATTGGGAATAAATAAACCCGATATGGATCTATACAGAGACCAATTGGACTCTCTATAGACCGTAGAATTATATCAAACTTGATACCGTGTCAACATTTTTTTGCACGAAAAAGTCGATAATATTGATTTGAAGATTCAGTTCAAAAATTGGGTATAGCGGGCGACTGGCGGGATACTCATTTCGCTCTTATGAGTACCTGATAGGGGCGTCAATGGTCCGGCCATCAAAAGTTCCAATACCGCCGTCGTTGACTATCCGCGGGCGATGAGGATAAGGCTTACGATCACATTATTGAGATTGCACCTCTCCATTTGTGCAATCTCAATATTCCCCATTATGATACCCAGAAGATAATTGAAATCGTGAGCGATGCCACCGGCAAAAATTCCGATGGATTCCCACTTGAGGGTCTTTTGGAGCAAGGATTCCATCTTTCTCAAATCGCTCACATCTTATAAAAGGGTTCTGAAAACACGGGCTTTTCACCTTCTGTCCATGGGCAACATCTTTTTATGCCCGCTGCTTATTCCAGCGTAACCACCAACCGCCCGTCCTGCATGCGGCGCCGATTTTTTACCGGTTCTCCGTCGTTTGGTATCAGTTCCGCTTTCTTTGGCACCCACCAGCTTTCCCAGATCTGCGACATAGCCTTTCATTTGTTCCGCCTGCGCGCTCATTTCCTCGGAAGCGCTCGCGTTTTCCTCGGCACTGGCGGCATTCTGCTGGACCACCTGATCCATTTGCGATACCGCTTTGTTGACCTGATCGATTCCCTTTGCTTGTTCTCCGGATGCAGCGGCAATTTCCGCCACCAGTTTATCAACCCTGCCGGCACTGACAGCCATTTTATTAAAAGCGTCATTGGTTCGGAGAACCACTTCGGAGCCCTCCCGGACTTTATGGATCGTTCCTTCGATCAGCGCTGCCGTGTCCTTGGCCGCCACGGCGGCTCTCATGGCCAGGTTCCGGACCTCATTCGCGACCACCGCAAAACCGGCGCCGGCATCACCCGCCCTGGCCGCCTCGACCGCGGCGTTGAGCGCCAGCAAATTGGTCTGAAAAGCGATCTCGTCAATGGTCTTGATAATCTTTGATGTCTCTTCGCTCGAATGGGAGATATCGTTCATGGAGCGGGTCAGCTGATTCATGGAAGCATCGGCTTCAGCGATGACCTGAGTCGCTTCGGTCATAAGGGCATTTGCCTGCCCGGCATGTTCTGCGCTCTGCTTCGTCATGGAAGACATCTCTTCCAAAGAGCAGGAAGTCTCTTCTATCGCGGCCGCCTGTTCCGAAGCCCCCTCGGCGAGCCTCTGACTCGCGGAAGATACCTGGTTCGATGCGGAGGCCACCTGATGCGCTCCCTCATTGAGCCCCGAGATGGTTTGGATAATCGGTCCGGTAATGGAACGGGTGATCAAAAGGGCGACGACAATAATGGCGCAAATGCCGGCAATGGCGATAATCCCTATCAGCCATTTGAGCGAATGGACCTGCTCAAACGCTTCCGCCTCATCGATCTCGGCAAGCATCGCCCAAGTGGTGTCCCAGACCTTAATCGGTGCATAGGCGGATAGAACGAGATTACTATTATAGTCGATAATGAGTTTTTCATCCGTCCGGCCGGACAACGCTTCTCGGCTTGCCTCCGTGTCCACGCTTCCTTTGGAAGGATCGGCAAAAGAGGCCTTTACCGAACGATGCCGCGGATCGAGGAAGGAATCGGAACGCATCAGCTTGTCCGGACCGACCAGATACGTTTCACCGGAAGTTCCCATACCCTCCCGCCGGGCCATGATCCCGTCGATTGCATCGAGAGAAAGCTGAAGCGCCACGATCAGCACCACCTTCCCATCACGAAAGAAGGGCCGGGCAACGAAAGCGGCCGGTTCACCCTTTGAGGGGGCATAGGGTTTGAAGTCGGCAAATTCGAACTTCACCGTGCTCAGGACCTTTTTAACGAGGCTGCCAAGCCCGGAATCCGCGTATGGCCCGTTTAGCATATTGGACCCGTAGTCCGACTCCCTGGCCACCGTATAAAACACCTTGCCTTCGGGATGGATGAGAAACAGATCGTAGTATCCGGACAACCGAACGAATTTGGCAAAAAAATCCTCTTTATCTCCTGCCGGTTTGGGGGCGATAGCCTCTTCCAGATTGATCTTGGAGATGCAGGCCCAATTGAATCCCTTGATGCTCAATGGCGCGTACGCCACCATCACCAGATTCCCTTCGCTGTCGGTGTATATCCGCCGCCCCTTGTTTCCCGAGAGGGCCTCTTTTATATACGGGGTCGAGATGTCAAATCCGATCACATATTTCCCGTCCCCCATTGTCAGCATGTCGCTTCGAAAAGCGGTTTTGTCGCCCAGCTTGCCCACCAGGTAGGTCTCACCGGATACGCCCATACCGTCACGCCGCTGGACGATGGTATTCATGGGACCGGTCGGCAGTTGAAGGACCACCACGCCGATCACTTCATCGCCGACCCGGATGGGCGCCCCCACAAAGGCGGCGAACTGATTATTGGAGGGAGCATAGGGTGCAAAGTCCTGGAGCGAAATATCTTTCTGGGCGTTTTGAAAGCACTTACCAAGGGGGCTGGCCTTTAACGAACCGGTGACCAGATTCTGCCCGAGATCGGATTCCCGGGCCGCGGTATATACGATATCCCCATTCCGCGCGATCAGGAATAGATCGTAATACCCGTATGTCTTCCTGTAGTCCCCCAGCCAGTTGCCGAATTTCTCATCCGCCCGCTTCCACTGGGGCCCACCCGTTTTTTCGGCTTCCGACCGGAACGCGTTTATATATTCGGTCAATGCGTTTCCGACTATCTCGTTTCCCGACAGAACGGTGATGTCCGCGAGGCGATCCGCGAAATACGCCTCCACCTGGGCTTTTTTGATTTCCTCGATCGCTGCGAGCTTTTGAAACGCGGCATCCTGGAGGTTTGCCACCGTATCGATCAGCAGATCCATATCACTTTCGGTGCCGCTGAAAATAGCCTCTATCTGGGCCTTTTTTATGCTTTTCACGGCCTCCAACTGCGCGTATGCCTGCTGTGAGAGCGCCTTGCTTGATCTGCTCATGGCGATGATACCGATGACGGCAAAGGGGATGACGCCCACTGCCAGGAAAGTTGCCAACAATCGGGTCCGCAAACTCATATTTTTTGTCATATTCAGCCCTCCTATTTTCAGTTGCGTGAATCAAATCACGGTAACCTCGGTTTCATTTTATTTTTTAAGCGAAAGCGGAATTTAAAATATCCGCGGCAAATTTAAAAAAATGCTTGAATGACCCGAGAAAGACAAGTCCCGAACTTCTAAGAGAGATTTCCTTTTCTTCGGTGACACGGTCAAAGAGGCATATGAATTTAGCGTTCAAAAAGAGTCTTTTGAGCTTCTCCAGGAAATCGTGATCGGCATTTGTTCCCCCGGGATCGGCAATGACAATCAGGTGAATCCCATCACGGTCAAAAGGACATTTCAGAATTTCCTCCAGGTTGGATTTCCGAATACCCCGGCCGTAATACCGGTCCAGAAAAGCCTCCAGTTTTCGGCTGCTGTCATTGCATCTATTGATTAAAAGTACTCCGGCACCTGCCTTGGGTGTTACCGAGTCGATCATGGTTCGTTCCTTTGAATTCATTTCCAATCCATCCCCTCATCCAATTGCCGCCACTCATCTGGTCTGGACTTGAAAAGAAAGAGTAACAAGAAATGTGCCATGATCACATAACACTATAATAACTTGTTATTATTATACTATATTAATATATCGAGGTGAGGGAATCGAAGGGTGGGTCTCAAATTGATAGGGTGGCACCGGGCAAGACCTATCAATCTGATAGGAGTGCGTTGATATCCCCTTTCAATTCTATTCGTCTAACCGGTACTTCTTGATTTTCCGATAGAGGGTGGCTTCGCCGGTGCACAACATTTCGGCGGTCTTTTTGCGATTGTTACCGCATTTCACGAGCGCTTGCTGAATGGCCGCCTTCTCGTAGGCGGCCAGGGTCCCGTCACCCAAAACCGGGGCACCCGGGTGAGGTTCCGGGGGGGAAGAATGAAATACGGCTGGAAGATCCTCGGGCAATATCGTTTCTCTTGAACCGAGGGCGACAGCCCGCCGGATGACATTCTCCAATTCGCGGACATTACCGGGCCACCGGTAATGTTCAAAAAAAGCCATCGCTTGCGTGGAAATATCCGTCACCGGGGACGCCTTGTTTTTGAAACGTTTGACGAAATACCGGGCAACAAGCGAAATGTCCTCTTTTCGATCCCGTAAGGGGGGAACCTGCAATGTGACCACATTCAGCCGGTAGAGCAGGTCTTCTCGAAAATTGCCCCGGGCGACTTCTTGCGCGAGATCGCGGTTTGTCGCCGCCAAAACTCTGATATCCACGGGGTAAGTCATATTGCTTCCCACCGGTTTGACTTCACTTTCCTGAATGCTTCTCAGGAGTTTTGACTGCATCGCCGGGGAGAGTTCGCCGATTTCATCCAGGAAAAGGGTCCCCTTGTCCGCTGAACGGATCAGCCCGAGGACGGAAGTGTAGGCGCCCGTAAACGCCCCCTTGACATGACCGAACAGCTCGCTTTCAATCACGGTTTCGCTGATAGCGGCACAATCGACCGGCATGAAGATTTCCTTCGAGCGCGGACTGTGATGATGAACGGCTCTGGCGACCAGTTCCTTGCCCGTTCCGGTCTCTCCCTGAATCAGGACGGGGGTATCCGATGGGCCGATCCGGGTAATGGTCTGTTTCAACTGTAGCATCCCGGTTGAGTTGCCCAGCAACTGATCGAAACCGAATTGGAATTGCATCAGGTCCCTGAGACGGCGATTCTCCCGTTGAAGTTGCCAGATCTGGTGAACCTGGGCCATTCGAGCAGATAGCGCTTCGGGGGTAAAAGGTTTTTCCAGGAAATCGGCGGCTCCTTCCTTCATGGCCGCCACCGCCTCCTGAACGCCGCCGTGACCCGTCAGGATGATTACCACCGCTCCGGGATCCGCCTGCTTAATTTTTTTCAATAGCGTCAGGCCGTCCATTCCCGGCATTTTGAGGTCGACCAGGGCCGCATCGACATGGGTGTCCCGAATCACGGATAGAGCCGTTTCACCGCTTAAGGCCGAATGAATATCGTAATTCTCTTTGTGAAAGAGTCTTTTCAGGGAGGCAAGAACCGGCGGCTCATCATCAACCAACAATAGGGAAAATTTTGTGTTATCGTCGTTCATGATTCACTTATCGTCCTTTTTGTTTTGCCTGGGCGGCTGCCCCCTTTCCCATATAACGGAACTCAAAAAACAACAAGATCATAAAACTGCAAGGTCACGGTGAATTTGTTCTAACCCTGGTTGAGGCGTCACGATGGCTTGGTTTATCTTGGGGATATCACCTGCGGC
This sequence comes from Pseudomonadota bacterium, assembly GCA_043797445.1. Taxonomy (GTDB): domain Bacteria; phylum Desulfobacterota; class Desulfobacteria; order Desulfobacterales; family JAFDDL01; genus JAZDPP01. The sequence continues at coordinate 489 of JAZDPP010000099.1, read as the reverse complement.
AAAACCAGCCGAGACGATGGACTGGGCGTGCTGCCCCAAAGGGGCTGTGTAATCCAGCCCAGGGTTGCGGCGTATGCCGCTACCCTGGGAAGACGAGATGCCAACCCATTTATCAACAACCCTGAAGGGGTTGTGTCAAGGCATTGGGATGGACAATTTGCGTGGTGTTGACACAACCCCTTCGGGGTAGGGGGCAGGGTTGCCCCCAATTCCCCAGGGTAGCGGCTGTGCCGCAACCCTGGGCTAGTGGACAAAGCCCCTTCGGAGCATGGATGTAACTCCGGTAACATTTATAATATAGCGAATTATATTTTAATTTATATCAGAATAGAATCACCGTGACTACAAGGTGGTAAGATTCAAATAGTGTAACGCTTATTTGTCTTATTGTAACAAAATAGTGTAACACTCGGGTAAGAGACCCCGCATATCCCGCAGTCATATCCCGCAGCCATACCCCGCCCTTGGTTTTACCTTACCCCGCATACC
>JAZDPP010000098.1:0-26610 GCA_043797445.1 Pseudomonadota bacterium | reverse complement strand
GATGGATTCCGCATCAATGGTTGTATGAAGTGTGAAAACAACATTATTGTCTATGACAAAGACACTTTTGTTGTTTTTGTCTGTTGCCACGACTTGATTTTAAGGGACATCGGGCCGAGCGGATTGTGGTTTATAGGATGCCGGTTTTTCGCGGACTGGCGGCGGTACCGGAATCTTTATCGATTTGGATAGGGTTTTGTGATTAAACAATTTTGTTCGGCGTGATAATTCGAGTATGGTACATGCTATGGGATTCCGGTTCGAAATGGACGGATGCCGAACCAATGCTGGCTATGCCCGCAGTAAGGGCGGTTCGCGAACCGCCCCTACAAGGCTGTGCCATGGAATCAGGCACTGGGTATTGAAAAATTTTCTTGTTTTTTTCGACAGGAATTAACCTGTAAGGCACTGGATATGGTATGCAGAACACGAAAACGACATTCACAGCCCTTGCGGCAGTGTTGCTGACGATCGGCGCTCTGTGGTTCACCAGCCGCGCCGTAACGCCAAAGCAAGCCACATGGGACGATGTGTTGGCCGAGGCCAAAGCGGGGGGCTACAAGATCATTACCACCGAAGCGCTTTCCGGGCGCTATCAGACGGAGGCCGGCAGTCTTCTTCTGGTGGATACCCGTCAGGAGTGGGAATTCCGGACAGGGCATCTCAAGGGAGCAGTGAACTTCCCCCTGGAGCCCACCGGGTGGTCGAGATGGCGGAAAGCTTCTGCCCTCGAAACCCTCCTGGGGCCGGACAAGGATCGCACCGTCATCTTCTACTGAGCGGGACTCACCTGAGTCCGCAGCGACTCGGCGGCCCGTGTGGCCGTAAAACTTGGCTATAAAAACGTTTATCGGGACCCGAACGGTTATCCGGAATGGCAGGCAAGAGGACTGCCCGTTGAGAGCACCCCGGTAGACCTCGCTCCAACCGAGGAAGCACCCGAGGCGCCGCCGGGGCCGCTCCATGGCTGGGCTATGATCTGGACGCTCCTTGGCATCTTTGCGGGCGGCATGGCGTTAAACCTCACCCCCTGCATATACCCCATGATCCCCATCACCGTTTCCTACTTCGGCGGGCAGGCCGCAAAGGGGGAAGCGGGCAAGGGGAAACTGGTGGGCCATGGCCTGTGTTATATGATGGGCCTCGCATTCACGAACTCCGTACTCGGGGTAATTGCCTCCCTGACCGGCGGTTTAATGGGCGCCATGCTCCAAAATCCCATTGTTCTAATCGTCGTGGCAATGGTTCTCCTCTTTTTTGCAACGAGCCTCTTCGGGCTTTGGGAGTTGCGCCTTCCAAGCGGCCTCACACAGGCCGCGGCAACATCCTATTCGGGGTATTTCGGCAGTCTCTTTATGGGGCTGACCCTCGGCGTTGTGGCAGCTCCCTGTATCGGTCCTTTCGTGCTGGGGCTTCTCACCTGGGTTGCCGGCATGGGAAGCCCGTGGCTCGGATTCGTGATCTTTTTTACTTTGAGTCTGGGGCTGGGGCTGCCGCTCTTTTTCCTTGCCCTGTTCTCGGGGCAACTCAAAAAACTTCCCCGATCGGGTGGGTGGATGATCTGGGTCAGAAAACTCATGGGCTGGGTTCTGGCGGGAATGGCCGTTCATTTCATAAGACCTGTTCTCCCCGGGTATTGGGGAATTATTCTGCTTGCCCTTGTCGCCCTCTGCGCCGGACTGCACCTGGGGTGGATCGACAAAAGTCAGGCCAGCTTTCGCGCCTTCCCCTGGCTTAAAGGCGGGGCAGGCGTTATCTGTCTCACGCTGGCCACCTTCCTCGTCACATCATGGGTCATGCGGGGGCCGGGCGTAAATTGGAAACCCTATTCGGAAGAAATTCTGAAAGCGGCCCGGGATTTGAAAAAGCCGGTCATCATCGATTTCTACGCCACCTGGTGCACCCCTTGCCGGGAGATCGAGGAAGCCGGTTTTCACGATCCTTCCGTCGTAAAGCAGGCGGAGAGCGACTTTGTCATGATCAAAGTGGATGTGACCAAAGGCGGCAACCCGCTGCATGAGCGGTTGCTGACGCAATACGAGGTAAAAGGGGTTCCGACCCTCGTGTTCCTGGATGCCGGCGGCAAGGAAAGGCGGAACCTGCGACTGGTGGATTTCATCCCGCCGGATCAGCTCCTCGGCCGGATGGCGGAGCTTAAAAAAGGCGGCAACTGAAAAAAGCCTTGCTCATCGATTCGGCCAAACCCGAGTGACGAGCAGGCCGCGCCAGGGTGTTTTTGGAAGCCCGGCAAGCTGTTTGAGCGATAGCGAGTTCTTGCCGGGCTGGAAAAAATACCCTGGTGTGGCCGTAACCATGATCAAGGCGGAAATAAAGGAGAAAAAAAGATGGTTAAGGTCAGATTCTTTTTGAATGAACCTAATGGGAAACCGTGAAAGACATTTCTCGAAATGATGCCCAGGCTGGGCGGAAAATATGAGGATATTGAAATCGAAGTGATGTCCAAACCCAAGGCGGAGTACCAGACCGATGAGTACTTCGAACTGGAGCTGCCGGTGGCACCGGCGGTCATGGTCGGGGATGAGATCGTGGTCGAAGGCGCGGGTACTTCACAGGATAAGGTGGAAAAGGTTATCTGCCGATGCCTGGGGATACCCGAGCCGATTGCGAAAAAAAAGGGGCTTCTGGATCGGCTGTTTAAGCAATAGACCCAGGGACTGGAAAGGATTTCGGAAATGGAACACGCGAAATCGGTAACGTACTTCATCCTCGCCGGTCTTTGCGAGATTGGTGGCGGTTATCTTGTCTGGCTCTGGCTGCGCGAAAGCAGAAGTATCTGGTATGCCGTTACGGGAGCATTCGTGTTGATTCTCTATGGGGTGATCCCGACATTTCAGCCCGCAAACTTTGGTCGCGTGTATGCGGCCTATGGGGGAGTGTTCATTGTCCTTTCGATTCTTTGGGGATGGAAAATCGACGGCGTGGCTCCGGACAGATTCGATGTCTTCGGCGGTTTTGTCTCCTTGATCGGTGTGGCAATCATCATGTACTGGCCACGAGGCTGAAAATCTGTCATCCTGAGTTCGTTCTCAAACCAATGCACGGCTGGAAACAAGCGGCATCTTGTATTAAAGCGATAAAAGGGTTTTTGCTATATGAGCACTGAAATAACGATACGTCTGGGCTTTTTCATCGGAGTCTTTGTTCTGGTTGCCGTTTGTGAGATCCTTTCGCCTCGCCGGGCGTTGAACACCTCCAAGGTGAGCCGATGGTTTGCAAATCTTGTGATCATCGGCCTCAATCCCCTCTCGTTGCGCCTGGTTTTCCCGGTTTTTCCCGTTACGATGGCGCTTCTGGCAACGGAGCGTCAATGGGGACTTCTCAACAACGTCGATCTTCCTTTCTGGCTTGAAGTGGGCATCGGCGTGCTCGCCCTCGATTTTACCATCTACCTGCAGCATGTGCTCCATCACGCGGTTCCGGCTCTTTGGCGTCTGCACATGGTGCACCACGCCGATCTTGATTATGATCTGACAACCGGCCTTCGTTTCCACCCGCTCGAAATAGTCGTTTCCATGGGAATCAAGCTCATGATGGTAGCGGCACTGGGGCCTTCCGCCTTGACCGTACTCATCTTCGAAGTGGCTCTCAATGCCACCGCCATGTTCAACCACAGCAATATCCATATTCCCATAGCCGTTGATCGGGTGCTTCGGCTCCTTGTTGTGACACCCGATATGCACCGGGTGCATCACTCCGTTGTCATCCGCGAGACCAACAGCAATTACGGCTTCAATTTTCCCTGGTGGGACCGTCTTCTCGGAACCTACAAGGACCAGCCCGCCAAGGGCCACACGGATATGGTCATCGGACTATCCCAATTCCGGGAACCGCGGAAACTGTCTCTTCCCCGCCTGCTGATCCTGCCGTTCGTCGGCGATCCCGGTAGGGTTCCTATTAACCGGCATTGAGGCTTGTTCCTTAAAAAAATAATCCGGGAATCCACGAGGTTCCATGAGATCGGGTGGCAGCAGCACCAAAAAACCGCATACACCCTCAGTGATTGGGAAATGGATTGCGACAAGTCGAAGTGCCGCGAGCCTGTCTGCTTTAGCGAGGTTCTCCCGGAATCATTTTCACAATTCCCATTGGCAAGGTTTGCCATTGATGCTATCTTAACGATAACTTTAGCCAATAAGGAGGCCTCATCATGGCAACACTAAACATCTCTATGCCCGATGAGCTACGGGCGTTTATCGAAGCCCGGGTCAACATGGGAGAATATCAAAGTGCCAGTGATTATTTACGCGACCTCATAAGGCATGACCGTGAAGAAATGAATCAGCTCCTGATGGAAGGGATAGAAAGCGGTCAAGCCACCCCGCTTGATATGTCGGTTGTCCAAAAGAAGGCAAGCGCCTTACTCAAAAAAGAGCAAGGTCAATAAATGCCGGCAATCCTGATAACGCCCGCGGCGGAAAATGACTTAATAAACCTATGGGTCTATATCGCGCGGGCCAATCCCGCTGCTGCGGATCGGATTTATCAGGCCGTTGAAAAAACCTTTGAAACCATCGCTTCCATGCCGGGCATCGGCGCCGTATACCAGACCCAGCGGGCAAAATTGCGCGATCTGAGGTTCTTCCCTATCAAGCACTTCCCTCACTATCTCATCTATTATCGGTTGATCACGAATGGGATTGAGATTATCCGTGTTTTACATGCACACATGGAAAAGCACAAACGATTGGAAATCGACCCGCATCAATCCTTTTAGACGAAGTCACCCCGCCACCTTCAATTCTCTGTTTGTGGGGCATCATCATTCATGCGTGGTAGACAAGATTGAAACAGCTGGTTCTAAACCCGCCATTCGATAAAGCATGGTTTGCCCATCAAACCGTCAACGCTATACGTTATTTATGGTTATATATGGTATCTTCAGGTCGTTTTAATATTTTTTTTCATTTGAATTTGACAAATTATCGTCGAAAGGTATTATATTGGTTTTCAAAATTACCGTTATAAGGAGAAAACCATGCGAAATAATTTTCTGTATTTTTTACTTCTTGCCATCCTGCTGCTTCCGAAGATCGGCTCCGCCGGTGAAGGGTTTATCCTGCTTTCCACCACCATCGGACCGATCGACGCCGGAATTGTTTCCGTGCTGGAGGATCGCTTCGAACAGGAGACGGGGATACGGGTCAGACACATTGGCGCCGGCACTACCGCCGCCCTTGACATCGCCAAAAAGGGCAGTGTGGATCTGGTCATGGCGCATGCCAGGTCCGTCGAAGAAAAATTCGTGGCCGAGGGGTTTGGAACGGATCGGATTGCGCTCATGTACAATGATTTTGTGATCCTCGGTCCGGCCGGAGACCCCGCCGGAATCAAGGGCATGCCTAGCGCCGCCGCCGCGTTCAAGGCCATCGCCGCAAAAGGCGCCCCCTTCATCTCCCGAGGCGATAAATCCGGAACTCACCTGGCGGAGATGCAAATCTGGGAAAAGGCGGGGCTGACCCCTTCCGGAGCCTGGTATACCGTATATGAAAAAGGAGCCGAAGGGAACGCCCCGACACTGCGCTTCACGGAACAAAAGCAGGCCTACACGTTTATGGATCGGGCAACGTACCTGAGTCTGAAAAGCGGGTTGACCCTGTCGGTACTGGTGGAAAAAGACGAGGCGCTGTTAAATTACATCAGTCTCATTCCGGTGAACCCTAAAAAATTTCCGGCGGTAAATCACAAGGACACCATGACCTTTGTGAATTGGCTTACCTCACCTGCCAAGGGACAGGCCATCATCAGCGATTTCGGTAAGGATAAGTATGGGAGCGCGATGTTTTTCCCGAACTCGAAAGAGTGGACCGCGCTTCACAAGGAAACACAAAAATAAGGGGCCCTGATCATAGGTCAGGCCACACCAGGACATTTTTTCCAGCCCGGCAAGAACTCGCTATCGCTCAAACAGCTTGCCGGGCTTCCAAAAACGCCCTGGCGTGGCCTGCCCCTCATACCGGTTTGGCCGAAACGGCGATCATGGCTAAATAATGGTTCATCGGCAACCAAAAAGCCGACTCGACATATATTTACGATTCTATAAAAAGGAGAAGATGATGAAAAAGAATTATTATAAGAATTGTTTTTGGTTCGTAGCAGTAGCGGCCATCACCTTTCTGATGGCGAGCGTATGGCCGGCGGCCCAGGCGGCCGAGAAAAACATCATCCTTGCCACCACCACCAGCACCCAGGATTCCGGACTGCTCGATGTACTGATACCGGTTTTCGAGAAGAGCAGCGGCTATTTTGTCAAAACGATTTCGGTGGGCTCCGGGGCCGCCATGAAAATGGGGGAGAAAGGGGAAGCGGATGTCCTGCTGGTGCATTCCCCCGACGCGGAAAAAAAATTCATTTCGGAGGCCTTCGGGATGAACCGCAGGCTCGTGATGCACAACGATTTTGTCATTGTGGGGCCGAAGGAAGACCCGGCTAAAATCAAGGGAGAAAAATCCGCACTCGAAGCCTTGAAAAAAATTTCAACCGCCGGCGCCCTCTTTATGACGCGAGCAGACAACTCGGGTACCCACGCCCTTGAAAAAAAGATCTGGAAGACGGCGGCGATCGAAGCCGAAGGTCAGAAGTGGTATCAGCAGACCGGCCTCGGAATGGGGCCGACATTGAATGTGGCCTCGGAAAAAAGCGCCTATACCATAGCCGACAGGGGCACCTATCTGGCCCTCAAAAAGACCCTTAATCTCGAGATTCTGGTCGAAGGGGACGGCATCCTTCTCAACATCTATCATGTCATTGAAGTCAACCCCGTCAAATGGCCCAAGGTCAACGCCGAGGGCGCCAAGGCTTTCGCCGATTTCATGGTCGCAAATCAGACTCAGGAGATGATCAAAACTTTTGGCGTGGAAAAATTCGGTGCGCCGCTCTTTTTCCCCGATGCCGGAAAGTCAGAAGATGCCCTGGGAAAATAGCAAATGGATATCATTTTTGACGGAATCCGTCAGGGTATTGTGCTTCTCTTCGGATTGGATCCAGAGGTCTGGCGCATCACGCTGCTCTCGCTCAAGGTTTCGGGTATTGCCACCCTGGTCAGTGTGCTGGCCGGGATATCGGTCAGCACCGCCGTGGCGCTGGGCGAGTTTCCCGGCAAGCGCTTTGTCATCAGCCTCATCAACACGGGAATGAGCCTTCCGCCCGTTGTGGTGGGGCTTTTTGTCAGCATTACGCTCTGGCGCAACGGCCCGCTGGGATGGATGGGGCTGCTCTACACGCCAACGGCGATGATCATCGCCCAGACCGTCATCGCGACCCCGATCGTGATGGGCATATCCCTTGCGGCGCTTCAACACCTGCCCGGCAACCTCAAGCTGCAAATCCTGGCACTCGGCGCCTCGCGCCTGCAGATGGTTTGGCTGCTGGTGAGAGAGGCGCGTCTGCCGTTACTCGCGGCCGTCATGGCCGGTTTTGGCGGCGTGGTTTCCGAGATCGGCGCCTCGATAATGGTCGGCGGGAACATCAAGGGCTACACGCGGGTGTTAACGACCGCCACCGTCATGGAGACCGGCAAGGGGAATTTTGATGTTGCCATTGCGCTAAGCATCGTATTACTGTTTCTCTCTTTTTTTATCAATGCGTTGCTGACATCGATCCAGCAAAGAGAACGGCGCAGATGAACGGCATTTTGAAGGTTGAAAATCTCGGCGTTAAAAGGGGCGGCATACCGGTGCTGGATATCCCCTCCCTTGACCTTCAGGAGAGTGAGGTCCTGTCCCTCATCGGGCCAAACGGCACCGGCAAATCCTCTTTGCTATTGACACTTGCGGGTCTCCTCACGCCCGAGAGCGGACGCATTCTCTTTCGAAATCAGCCGCTTTCTTCCCCCAAGGAGCTGCTCGCCTACCGGCGCAGAACCGCCATGGTTTTCCAGGAAGCGCTTTTACTCGATACGACGGTCTTCAACAATGTCGCTTCGGGGTTAAAAATCAGGGGGCGTGGACGCGCTGAAATCAATTCGCGTGTTGACTATTATTTAAACCGGTTCTGCATTGAAAAGCTTGCTTCCCGCTCGGCACATAAACTCTCCGGCGGGGAAGCGCAACGAACCAGTCTTGCCAGGGCGTTAGCCGTCCAACCCGAGATTCTTTTTTTGGACGAGCCTTTCAGCGCGCTCGATCCGCCCACACGCGAGGCCTTGATCGATGATTTCGTTTCTATCCTTGGCGAGACGAAGATGTCGGTAATTATGGCCACGCATGACATTGGCGAGGCCTTGCGGATTTCAGGGAAAATGGCGGTGATGAACCAGGGACGGATTACCCAGATGGGCCTCGGTGAAGAAATCATCGAGCGGCCCGCGAACCGTTTTGTCGCCTCTTTTGTGAAAACCGAAACGCTTCTGCCGGGACGGGTGACAAAGAGCGCTCAAGGCCGAATCGAAATTGCGGTGGCCGGTAAATCCATCCTGGCATTGGGGGATCAGGGACCGGATCAGGACGTCATCTGCTGCATTCGTCCGGAACGGGTGACACTCTCGATCGATACGGTTTCCCGCAACAGTGCCGAAAATCATTTCCCCGCGAGAATCGAAAGAGTCCAGGCGCTCGGTTTTTTTTATCGGGTTCAACTGGACTGTGGCTTCCCCCTAGTGGCATACATTCCCAAGCAGACGCGCGAACGCCTGAAGCTTGAAAAAGATGAATCGGTTGGGGCCCACTTCAGTGCCTCCGCGGTGCATGTCCTCAGCGATCAGGAAAATACCACGAATCGGCCGGTTTTATAATACTTTGTGATTTCGGGTTTACTTTTTCGAGCTATTTTGATAGTTAAAACAAAATAATAGATCAAATCAACTGCCTCCGGCCTTTTTCATCGCGCAAACCATCGGGTGATAATGGGCGGGTAACCCGTTCGTCAGATTGAATTCGAAAGCAGGGAATCATGGCCCAATTAATCAAGGAAGAACCCGAAATAGGAAGACTGCATATCGACACGCCGCTGATGGGAGAATCCCTCGTCAGCAAGGAATTACTCAAGCGGACCGAGTCAAAAGAATACTTCCGCATGCATCCGGATATAAACGTCATCAAGATCGGCGGACAGAGCATCATGGACCGGGGCGCAAAGGCATTGATGCCCATTCTGGATGAACTCATCAAGGCCAAGAATCATCATAAGATCCTGTTGATGACCGGCGGGGGAACCCGGGCCCGGCATGTGTACAGCATCGGTGTGGATCTGGGAATGCCTACCGGAGTTTTATCCAAACTGGGGGATAAAGTTTCCTGGCAAAACGCCGAAATGCTTTCCGTTCTTCTGGCCAAGCACGGAGGGGTCAAAATCGGTCATGGCGACAACCTGGAGCAGCTGACGATGTTTTGTCAGCAGGGATATATGCCGATCACTTTCGGCATCCCCCCCTATGGTCTGTTTGAACACCCGGCCGAACATGGTTCCATTCCGCCGCATCGTACGGATTGCGGGGCCTTCCTGCTGGCGGAAAATATCGGCGCCCGCTCCCTGATATTCTTAAAGGACGAGAAGGGGTTATTCGACAGGGACCCCAAGAAAGTGCCCGAGTCGGAGCAGCATACCCTGAAATACTACGATCGGATTTCCGCCCGGGAACTTCTGGCGCTGGATCTGGATGATCTGATCATCGAAAGACCCATCCTCACGCTGCTCCAGAGAACAAAATGTTTAAAGGAACTGCAAATAATAGATGCCCTCCGGCACCCCGAACATATCAGCGCGGCGCTGGAAGGCAAGCATGTCGGCACCATTATCTATCAGGATTAAGCAGCCGGGGCGAGCGGGTGTAACGTCTTTTTTTTTCAGGCCTGGCCGCCGCCATCCTTTTGACCTTTGCTGACTTCCATATAGACGATTTCAGCGCCCGTATCGCTGCTGATTTGGTCCAGTTCCTTTTTGCGCATGTGGTTTACGTAAATTTTGACATCCGATCCGCTGACACCAACGACGCGATACAGCGGCTTTTTTTCGCCTTTTTCAACTTTACGTCTTTCTCGGACAAATATTTTAGTTGCCATAATTACCTCCATGATGATATTTGTTTGTGAAACATATTTTTAATAAATGAATATATCCTTTGAGTATATATGTCAAGAAAAAAAGAACCCACAGCCGATGACACAGACTATCCCGGGCTTAAAAAGGCACAGCGCTATATTCAGCCGTCCATCCTTCTCGCATTGAAGGGCAAGCCCACGTATGGCTATGAACTTATCTCCGAAATCTCTAAATTCGGTTTCGTGGAAGGCCCGGCGCCGCCCGGGATGATCTATCGTCACTTAAGGGAGCTGGAAGAAAACGCACTGGTATCCTCGGAATGGGAGACCGGCGGCACCGGCGCGGCCAAAAGAGTTTACCAGTTGACGATGGAGGGAAACGAGGTCCTGAAATTCTGGATTGAACACATGGGGGAGCAGGCGAGCAAACTGCTCGCCTTTATTGAAATTTATAAAAAATCGGGTGACTCATGACCGGCATGGGGCTGATGTCAGGTCCGCTTAAAAATGATGGAAATCTGCTGTAAACTAACGCTGGCTGCGCCCGCAACCCTGTAGGGGCGGTTCGCGAACCGCCCCTACATGCCTGTGCCTAACATGCTACATGCGATTGCCCTGCCCGTCAGGGGTTAGTTGGTTGACTGAGATTCGATCAATCTGTAAAGATTCTTTTTTCGAGATTGGCTTTCGATGATTCGATCGATGGTTGCTTTTACCTCGTCATGATCGGACGAGGTAAAGGCTCGGCGGATAAATGAATCAACTTTTCCCGGAATGACCTCGTTCAGTTCGCGCAGCTGTGTCTGCAACGGATAATTCTCCAGCTTCGCCCGATTATCCTTGATCGCTTTCTCATATTCCTCGCGGGCTTTCGGATCATCGATCAGTGCGGGAGCCGCTCCGGGCGGCAATTGAATATCGCCTTTTATGCGAGGAGGCATCACGGACAGTTGCGGCACATCCTCCGGATCAAAGGAGCTATCCAAATTTTTATCGATCGTCTGAAGAATCGTTAACCACCATTCCAAACAATCGGAACGCAGTTTGTGTCGGATCTGGGCATTATGTTCACGGCGAAGATTTACGTTCTCGAGCGCCATTGATGCTTCGCGCAGGCGCTCCGGTTCCATTTCCTTTTCGAATGCCTTGATCAGTTCAACAGCTTCTTTGAGATGTTTTTCGTTATCCGTCATTGGATCGTACCTCGCTGGCATGGTTCCACAGGTCGTGGCCACAACTCCCGCCAATAAAATAGAAATGAGTAGTTTCATCCTCTTGGACTCGTCGGATCGCTATACAAGGCGCTTTCCGAATTCCCGGCTTTGCTGCTCCTGCATCTTCCTTCCGCGGTGATCCTGTGACTCTGACGAAATCTGGGAAAATTGCGCCTCGGTGTGGTAGAGCTACCCTGAACGCGCCATTGCCATGTCATCGGGAAATGCATCGTTCCCACATTAAAAGGCGGGGCGGCATTGGTCGCCGCGGATCCAGGATATCCGGAGTAAATATGGTCCTCCGCGGCGGCTTTCGAACCATGCCGCTCCGTATGGCTGGTTACCGCGAGCCAGGGACTTGCCCGGGAAGGCAGCGGGTAATTACCGTGATAGGCGCCCGTAAGGAGGGGAACATTATAGGATCCGGTCGTAACGGCCCGCGAATCCAATTCGCGGATCTGTACGCGGTAAAAATTCACGTCGTTTGGGTGAACGTACACCAGACCCGTCCACCCGCAATCGGGCCAAGGGTTATTGTGCTCCACAAGTCCCCCCTTTCTTCGCATCGTAAAATCCGACGGCTCGACAACCGTGAAAGTGATTATGGTGATGCAACCGCAGCCGGAACCCGTCGCTGTTATCGTTGCTGTTGCGGCGGTTTCGCCGGCCGTAAACGTCACACTGCTTTGGGTTCCGGTCGACGGCGAGATCGTGCCGCCGCCCGAGATCTCCCATGTGGCCGGATTTCCCGTCACGGTGATCGTCACTTCCTCACCGACGCCAACTTTTGTCCGCGTGCGGTCGGCGGGTGAACTCTTGAATGTTTGAGATGCGATTGTACACGTCGGATGACACTCTTCAGCTGTGCTCTCCACAGGCGTAGATGCAGAGGGGGTCGTACTCGGTTCCGGAGGTGCCGTTGTTTCAGATTGCCCCATATACTTTCTCCTGTCCAAGATTCTTAAGGGTCCGGTCAAGATATGTTTTCATTTTTGCTTGCAGTCGTTTTACCTTTTCATCAGGATCGGCAACCGATTCGTCTTCGAGCGTTTGCGATATCCACGGATATAGCGGATCTCTCGTAACGCCGTGTCCGAGCACGAACATCAATACGATCAGCAGCGCAGCCCCGTGGACTGATGATATCGAATAGGACAGTGCCGATTCTTTTCCCCGGCCGATCAGATCGTTAAGAGCCTCCTCGCCGAGATAGTTGCATTTTTGCGGATAAATAGTATTCAAGCCGGCTTTAATCGCGCTTTCAAAGTTGCCGCCCGGTGATGGGTAATCCTCAAGTCGCGTCCGGCTAAGCCGGCGCATCGCATCGAAGAAATTCTTTTTCTCGGACCCGAATACCTCATCCATGTATTCGCGCATGGCTTCGTGCAATATATCCGCCCGTTCCATCTGGTTCTTTATCGACTCGTTGTTCAGCACCCCTTCGGCCCACGGCAACAATGGATCCGTATCGAATTGGCTGCCGAACATTACCATTAATTCAACGAAAAAGCGCGAAGGTCCGCGATTTGTAAACCCGTATGTCCGTGCCCGCTCCATTCCGCGCCGGACCGTTTCGCGAATTCCTTCGGCGCCAACGACCGCGGAATGTCTTGGGGCGAAATTCTTTATATGTTTAACAAGTTCGGTCTCAAAGCCACCGGCTACCGCTGCCGCCAACGCCTCGATCTGTTCCTCGCGAATTACCAACATCAGAAGCTCTCCTTGTTACCGGGCAGATACCTACCCGCCGATGATAACGGTCATTTTGCCCTTCACGATCTTGTTCGGCGGCCCGAGGGGTCGATGATGGTGTCTCCCATACGGCACACGGGCATCATGTCGATCCGCACGCTATGGATTTGAAAATATTTTTCATAAGTATCTTAATTGCCGCACAATGATTGGGTTGATCCGCATAAGACGCGGAATTCCGGTTTTTTTAAACCGCATGATTCATCGTAATCGGGTTCGGCTGTATCTGTCAAATATCCATCGTCTTGGTGGACAGCATTAGCTTGATATTTCAACCCTTTTTAATTCTGGTGGGAATCAAGACCGCGTCCACCCATCCACATACGCTGGAAAAAGCGCCCTGCTCCAATAACATGGCCATTGTGTTGCCAAAGATAAACGGTTGCTTTTTATAAAGAAAAACATTGACAATTGCAATAGTCAATCGGGCTGAAAAATTGTTTTTGGTTCCGACTTGTCCGGGTTAGGGGAATACGGGGTACAAGTCAACGCCCACAATCAAGTCAGCTCAAAGATAATGGAAATCTGCAACGGCACCTCGCCCTTGAAAAATCGTTCCGGGGGTTTGGGAAAGGGCGCTGCATCTTTCAGCGCTTTGATGGCGGCGTCATCCAGCATCGGGTGCCGGGAGCTTTTAGCAACTTCCGTATTTCTGATAGTGCCATCAGGGGTAATGATGAACTTCAGACTCACGGTCCCCTCCATATGATTTTTTTTTGCCTCTTCCGGATATTTTTTGTTTTTCTCAATTTTAAGCTTCACAATCTCAAAATAGGTGCGGGAACTTGAAAAATCCGAGCCCCCCCCCTCCCCGATGCCGCCGGGATTCCATTGGGAAATATGCATGCCGGGGTTGCCGACCGAAACCCCTGGAACCGATGGAACGCTGAGGGCGCCCTCACTCCCCGCCGATATTCCGGCGCTCATACCCGCGAAACTCGCCCCGTGAGAGGGCTGACCGGAACTCCGGGGCGACGCGTCCACCGGAGGGGATGGTGCCGGCGCACTTGCCTTGAAATTTTTGACATCCTTTATGTCATCAAGACTGGTGGGCTCTCTGGAGGTGGGGCGCGGTCTCGGAATGACACGGGGAGGCGGTTGCGCAAGATTCTCAAATGTCAGATCGGAGACGATATGCGTCTTAAACATCAGGACGGAGGAAAAACCCCAGAAGAGTGCCAGATGCACCCCCAGGGACAGGATCAGCATTACCGTCAGAAGGAGACGGGATTCTTTTTTATTTGCGGACGCCGATTTCATCCATTTTTTTCCGTCTTACACATCCCAATACACCATCGCCGAACGGGTCTCTTTGGGCCAGACCACCCGGCCGTTTTCTTCCGTCACCTTCTCCCGAAGAAGCCCCATGAAATAATCATCATGCCGCGAATCTTCCGTTAAACCGAGGCGGCGCTTGATTTCTCCCAGAGCCTCCGCCAGGGAGGGGCTGGTCCACGGGTCCCACACTTCCGACTCCATGAGCACATTGGGAAAAAGTCCCATCTGCAGCAGCGCATTGAAGGCGATTTGAAAATTGGGGCTGTCATAGGGTTGCCCCAAAGCGTATCTTGCGGCATCGGCCATAATCGAGTCAGGAAGCGGGGCACGCAACAGAAGAATGCATCGCTTCCGGCTTACAGTTACCATTTTTTCCACAAATGCCTTGAAATCACGGCACCCGTACATGGAGTGCGATGCAAAAACAAAATCATGGGGTTCCACTTCGGTATTCGGCCACTCCCCGCCTTGAATCGTCACATTATCGATGTTAAACGATGCCAGATTTTCGGTCAACACTTCCTGCATGGCGGCCGATGGCTCCAAAGCGGTGACGCCGGTTGCGTGCGGCGCCATGAGAACGCTCCAGGCACCGGTTCCCGCGCCGATATCGATCACGGTGGCGCCCGGTGTCCGCTGCAAGGTTTCCACAATGAACTCCCTGCTGGAATCGGGTTTGGCCCACCGTTTTTTAACCATGTCGTTAAAATGCCGTGCCCTGTCCTTCCAGGCATCTTTTCCCTCGGTTTTCTTTTTCGAATACCCCCAGGATCTATTTTGTAAATCCGATAGTTCTTCCCACAGTGCAAGCCAATTGGTCACTTTTTCCATGCCAAATTCCTTTCTGTTTATCCTCACTTTACGTCAAAGCGTCATCACCAGCGGTCCCTTTTCGGTCTGAACGACCTCCACGGGCTCTCCGTAAGTCTCCGAAAGAAGATCCCCGGTCAACACCTGGGCCGGCCGGCCGGACGCCACCAGATGGGCCCGGCCGAAGAGAATTACATGATCGGCCACACTGGATGCGGCATTGGGATCATGGGTGGTAAAAATCACGGTTCGCTCTTCTCCGGATATCCGTTTCATCAGTTTCAGCAACCGGCGTGAGTTGGCAAGATCCAGATGCGAGGTCGGCTCGTCCAGCAGCAACAGCGCTGGCGTTTGGGCCAATGCCCTGGCAACCGCACCCAGTTGACGCTCCCCCCCGCTGAGAGAAGGCACCGGGCGATGGGCGAGGTCCGACAGTCCCACCGTTTCCAGCGCCTCCCGGGCAATATCGCGATCCTTTTGGCCCGGCATGCTGAAAAGGTGCAGAAACGGAGCGCGCCCCAACAATACATATTCCATGAGACTCAAGCCAAAAGGGAGGATCTCGGATTGTGATACGATGCCGATGACCTGCTTGATTTTCTTTTCGCCATGCCGGGACCGGCTTTTTCCGAAAATGAGCATCTCCCCGGCCATAGGTGCTATCAGTCCCAGAATCAGGTGCAGGAGAGTGGTTTTTCCGGAACCGTTAGGTCCGAGAATGGCGCTGACCGATCCCGCGGGAATTTCCAGATCGAGATCCGAAAGAACGGGGGGGTCGCTTTTGTTGTAGGCAAATGCCAGTTTTTTGATACTCACTGCGCTCATGCGCCTGTCCTGTTTAAAGGGCTGTGAACTGTGAATCGTGAACCGTGAACCGTGAACCGTGAACTGTGAACCGTGAACCGTGAGAGGTAACCAGTTCGCACCGTGTATTTATCTATTTTGATAGATACAATCAATACGTTTACCATTGATGCCCATGGAAATGCATTTTTCCCGATTTACAATGGGCCGTGTAGGGGCGAACCTATGTGTTCGCCCTGGTCACCACGGAGGGCGAACACACAGGTTCGCCCCTACCAGGGGCCACATCACCCGTCGGGTAAATCAGCATGTCCTGTTTTCCTATACTACTCATGCTTCCTTTTTTTTATTCATCACGCCGTTCACGGTTCACCGTTCACCGTTCACGGTTCACTGTTCACTGTTCACGCCTCACCATCCGACCCGTCACCAGAAGTCCGATAAAAATTCCGGCACCGGCGAGTGCGGTGAGGATTCCCAAGGGGATTTCACCCGTCAGGACCGTCCGGGACAGATTGTCGCAAACCAGGACGAATACCCCGCCGAGCAACAAGGAAAACGGGAGCGCGCGCTGGGCATCGGCGCCCACCAGTCTGCGGGCGATATTCGGAACGATCAATCCCACCCAGCCGATCTGGCCGGCCTTGGATACCACCACCGCGGTGGAAAGAACAGCGGCCAACAGCAATACCAGGCGTTCCCTGCCCGGAGACGAGGCCAGGGAAAAGGTGGTTTCATCCTGCATGGACAGCAAATTCAGCCGCCAGCGCATGGCATGGATGACGGCAAGGCAGGGAATGGAAATCACCAGCACATGAACCGCATCCGGCCAGGTGACTCCCCAGAGCCCGCCCAACAACCAGAAAGTGATCTCCGGAAGCGCCCGCAGGGGATCGGCGAGGTATTTGATAATGCCGGTTCCCGATGCATAGAGCGCCGACACGGCAATTCCCGACAGCACCAGCCGCAACGCCCAATCCCCGAAACGCATGCGTCCGGCAATAAAGGCGCTTGCGCCGAGCCCCAAGATCGCAAAGAGCGCCGCGCTGATCTGGGTCATTTGAA
This sequence comes from Pseudomonadota bacterium, assembly GCA_043797445.1. GTDB lineage: Bacteria > Desulfobacterota > Desulfobacteria > Desulfobacterales > JAFDDL01 > JAZDPP01. The sequence continues at coordinate 9,692 of JAZDPP010000098.1, read as the reverse complement.
CCTGACCGCCCCAGGCCACAATGGCAAGAGAGGCGCCGAAAGCCGCTCCTCCTGAAACCCCCAGAAATCCCGAATCGACCAGGGGCGTTCGAAACACCATCTGAAATACCATGCCCGATGAGGCGAGCACCACCCCGAGCACAAAGGCCGTCAACACCCGGGGCAACCGGATATTGAGTACGATATTCCGGGCCATTTCATTTCCCGTGATATCGGAGAGGGTCGTGAAATACGGCGCCGGATATCGCCCGAGAAAAAAAGAGAGCAATAGGATCAAAACGGCCGCGATCAGAAGGAGTGCGGTCCCCCCCCGCCATGCCGGGCCGCGGTCCACCGAATGTCCTTCCCCTACCATAAGCACCCATTGAGTTGCACCCGGGGCAGGATCTCCTTGTCCACGACCGCTTTTTCAAGCCCGTACAACCGATGATAAAACGTGTATATCTCCTGCGTCATCTCCACGGCGGCAAACTCAGCCGGATGCATTTTGGTGGCCATCCAGAGGGCACCCAGAATCCAGCGCGGATCCGGGGTATCCCACCCGTAAATATCCTGCGGAAACGGGTAAAATTCCCGGTAAATGAGCGCGGGTAACGCCCGCCACCGGGCGTCCGCCTTAAGCGTGGCCATCACCTGACAGGGATCGAGCCTGAAACCGACAATGACCACGATCTTCTCCGGATTCCAGGCGGCGATCTGCTCGAACCCGACAACCTGCCATCCATCCTGAATGCTGATATGATCGGTCCACACCGGTTTGCCGCCGGCCAGCCCGGCCTGAAGGGTCTGTATCCAGGATGCGGCCGGCACCCGAACCGAGACATTGCCGCCCTTCTCGTTATAATCGACCACGAGCACCTTTGGTTTTCGATCGGCCGGCTTGCCGGAAAGACCTGCCGTCAGCATATCCAGGCGGGAGCGATAGTAAGCGATGATCTCCTCGGCCCTGCCCGGATTTCCAAGGACCCTGCCCATCGTTTCGACATCTTTTAAAAACATGTCCGGATTTTCAAGCCCCAGGTGGAGCATCGGAATTCCGAGGACCGATAGAGAACGGCTGAGCGGACCGTCGTGGCTGCTCTTGGCGATCACCAGATCCGGTTTCAGGGCGGCGATCTCTTCGGGCCCCGGATTGGTGCCGAGCACGATTTTTTGATCGAGCGCGGTATCGAGAAGAGGTAAAAACGTTTCCGCGATATTATATTTTCTTTCATATCCCACGAGCCGTTGCTTCCCCTCGGGAAAAGCGTAGAGGAGGTGAAGGGCGATAAAAGGGGCTTGCCCCACCACGACCACCCGCGCTGCCATCGGCTCGCCGCCAAAGAGGGGGCTGCCCGAAGACAGATGCGCGATGCCGCACATCATCCAAATGCAGCACAATTTAACGACCCAATCCAAGCGATACCGTTTCATCGGCGGGTTTCTCCTATCATTGGCACACAGACCTTACGTTCCATACCGTTATTCATGGTAATAATTTGGACATCGACCCCATACACCTGTTTCATGCTTCCGGCCGTGATCACCTCTCGCGGCGGCCCTATTTTCATCAGCGCCCTGTCTTTCAAGAGCGCCACGCGATCCCCGCAAAGAAAGGCATGATCCGGAAAGTGGGATGCCATGGCAATGGCCAATCCCTCTTCGGCCAGCTGATTGACGACCCCTAGGATTTTCATTTGATTTCCGATATCGAGATGCGAGGTCGGCTCGTCGAGCAAGAGGACGGTGGGATTTTGCGTCAGTGCCCTTGCAATCAGCACCAATTGCCACTCCCCGCCGCTGATCCGGTTGCAGGGACGCTCCGAGAGATGCATAATACCGATTTTTTCCATAGCCGCCCTTGCAACTGCGGCATCTTCCGCCGAGGGGGAGGAAAAGAGGGTCAAATACGCCGCGCGGCCCATCACCACCACGTCCAAAACCCGAAAGGGAAAGGCGGGGGAGAGGGACTGGGGAACGTAGCCCACTGCTCTTGCCCGTTGCGCCGCGGAAAAGTCACGAATATCCATTTGGCCCAGAAGCACGGCTCCTTCATTCACGGGAAGAAGGCCGCTTAAACATTTTAGCAGCGTCGACTTTCCGGACCCGTTGGGCCCCAGCAGGCAAAAAACCTCCCCCGGAGAAAGGGTGAAACTCACATTCCGGAATACCGGCCTTGTATCGTTTCCCCCATATTGAAATCCGGCGTCCCGTATTTCCATGCTCACGGCCATTCCTACTCTCCCGTCCGGCTTTTCCGAAGCAGATAGACAAAGATCGGTGCGCCGATGATGGCGGTGAGAATGCCGATGGGAATTTCGGTCACCAGAAGGGATCGCGCCAGGAGATCCACGGCGGTCAGATAGGCCGCGCCGATCAGCATGGAGGTGGGCAGCAACTGCTTATGATCCGGCCCCACCAGCATGCGGCCGATATGCGGAATGACGATGCCGATCCACCCGATGATGCCGCTGATGCAGACCGATGCGGCCGTCAAAGTGGTGGCGCAGATGATGATAAGAGCCTTAAGCCGCTCCGTGTTGACCCCGAGGGCCCGCGCATCCTCATCGCCCATGGCCAGAAGATTGATGCGCCAGCGAACCGAAAGCAGAAGAGCCATGCAGATGACGAACACGGGAGCGACGATCACCAGATCCTCATTGGACACGTGGTTTAATGAGCCCAGGAGCCAGAATACGATGGCCGGCATCCTGTTCATGGGATCGGCGATATACTTGACAAAGGAGGTCAGCGCCGAAAAGAGCGCGCCCACGACGATACCGGAGAGCACCAGCATCAGGATGGGTGTCATTTTCTGGTATCGGGAGATGAGATAGGTCAGCCCGACGGCCAGCAACCCGCCCACAAAGGCCAAAAGCTGAATCAGAACGATATGATCGAACAACAAAATGGCCATGGCCGCCCCGAATCCGGCGCCCGCCGCAACACCTAGAATATGCGGGGAAACGAGGGGATTGCGAAACACCCCCTGAAAGGAGGCGCCGGAAATGGATAGACCGGCTCCCACCAGCAGCCCCGCCGCCACCCGGGGCAGCCGGACGTCCATGATCACCGAGTCCAGAGTTTGGGGCCAGGTGGGAGAAATGGGCGCTATTCGGGATAGGAGGATCTTCATCACGGTGAAAGGGCCAATCTCCATATTACCCAGCGACAAGCCGGCGATGCCCACCAGCAGCATGATCCCCGCCAGGAGCCACTGCGTGCCGCCCGGACTCATCGGCGCCCGTCCCTGAAACGGCGGGGTATTGGAGCTTTCCGGATTAATGTTTAATTCCCTTTATCATCAGGGATTCATAAGCGCCGCTTAACACCTTTTCCACCTGTGCGTCGGAAACCGCCAGATCACAGATGTCCCTGTAGAAATTTTTGACTTCCGTTGAAACCGAAATATCCTTAAACCGATCCGGATACGCCGTTGCGGCGAGCCACAGGGGGTAAATCACCGCCGATTCCGCGGTCGGCCGGTTAAAGATAAAAATACCGGCGGGTTGAAAATACACCCGCCCGGTTTGAACCGCCTTGACCGCCCGCCACTGGGAATCGGCTTTCAGCTCATCAATACTGCCGGCGTTGATAACGAGAATGTCCGGAGACCATGCGATCACCTGCTCCATCGAGACCTCCCCCAGGCCGGAGTGAAGCCCCGTGCGCTGCCCGACGGTCCGGACGGACTGCGCGCTGTTGATGCATCCCGCCATTTCAATTCGTTCCTGCATGAAGGTGTCCCCGCCGAGCGTCACGAGGTGGCTGGTGCTATCCCCCTGAAACACGCTGACCCGCTCGCTCTCCGGAATATCCTGCGTGCGGGATCGCACGAGAGACAAAATCCGATCCGCAAAGGCGATATATTTTTCGGCCCTGGCCTCGGCTTGAAAGACATCCGCGTAGAAACGCAATTCCTTTTTCAGCTGATCGATGCCGAGCCCCATATTGTCATCCAGATAGGCCACGGGAATTCGCGTTTTTTTCTCGACGATACCGCCATCAATGCTGCCGGCCACCACGAGCTCGGGGTTGGACTGAAGAAGCGATTCGATATTGATATCACCGCTCACGGTTCTGGGACCCGGAAGCGAAGCGATTTGCGGCATCATCTCGCGCACCAGCGCCGACATTTTCATCGTGTTGGTCACGGCGCACAGGCGATGGGTAACCCCCAGGATAATGGCGATCTGGCCGGTAGGCCCGCCGAAGAGCGCCACCCGGTTCAGGGGAACCGGCACGCGCATGCTTCTGCCGACCATGTCCGTCAGCTGCCGGTACGTGATATCGCGACCGGGCGCTGGTTGTTCACGCTTTGAAAAGAACTGACCGGCAATCAAAAAATAAAGTCCCGCGATGAATATCACTCCGAATGCAATTGCTTTTTTCATGTCCGTGTCCGATTTTCCGCTGAAGGCCATTGCGCTGTCGGCCGCATCGATATCGAGTTCCCGACCCCATCACCGACAAATAAGGGAGTTTCATACCGTTAGTGGTAAGATTTAGTCAATACAATAGAGAAATCAATTTTAAAATGACCGATTGTGATGAATATTAACCCATAACGCGGTCAAAGGGCCGGACAGGCCGATATCGAATCCCCCGGATTTGATCATCGTTTCGGCCACGCAAAGGCATTTTTTCCAGCCCGGCAAGAACTCGCTTTCGCTCAAACAGCTTGCCGGGCTTACAAAAACGCCCTTGCGTGACCTTCACTCCATTTGGGGGTGGCCAAAACGATGATCGAGGCCAATCCCCCCTTGTTAAATGAAAAAATAAAGGGTAAAGGAGACATAATTTTTTCTTCGAATTCATGAAAGAAAGATGACAACCGGTTGCTCCCGGTTTTTATTTTTTGGAGGAAGAGCATGCGTGCAATTATCAGCGCCGTGGGACATTACGTGCCGGATCACAGATTGACCAACAAAGATCTGGAAAAGATGGTGGAAACCAGCGATGAATGGATTACCAGTCGAACGGGAATAAAAGAAAGGCGGATACTGGAAGATGGGAAAGGGACCTCCTATATGGCGGTTCAGGCGGCGCGGGCCGTGCTCGAACAACGCAATGTCTCGGCCGACGAAATCGATCTGATCATTGTAGCGACGGTGACGCCGGACATGCTCTTTCCCGCGACAGCCGCTCTGGTCCAGAAGGAACTGAAAGCATCCCACTGCTGGGGGTTTGATCTGAGCGGCGGCTGCGCCGGTTTTGTTTGCGCGCTGTCCACCGCATCTCAGTTTATTGAAACCGGAAAATACAAAAAAATACTGGTTGTCGGTGCGGACAAAATGAGCGCTGTCATGAATTACCAGGACCGCAATACCTGTGTCCTCTTCGGCGATGGGGCAGGTGCGGTTCTACTGGAACCATCCCTGTCGGACGAGCTGGGGATTGAAGACTTCGTCCTGCATATGGATGGAGAGGGCGGAAAATTTTTGTTTATGGAGGCGGGAGGCAGTCTTCATCCCGCAACGGCGGCGAGCGTCGAGAAAAAAATGCATTACCTGATTCAGGATGGGAAACCGATTTTTAAGTCGGCGGTCACCGGCATGTCGGATGTCTCTCTTGAAATTTTGGCCCGAAACCGTCTGAATGGCGACGATGTCGATCTCTTCATTCCGCACCAGGCCAATCTCAGAATCATTGATGTCGTCGCCAACCGCCTGAAACTGGATCCCGAAAAGGTGGTCATCAATATCGCCAATTACGGCAATACCACGGCGGGCACCATCCCGATCGCCATGAGTGAGGCCTACCGGGAAGGGCGCCTTAAAAAAGGAGACCGGGTGGTGTTTGCCGCTTTCGGCGCCGGGTATATATGGGGAAGTGTCCTGCTGAAGTGGGCGATGGAGTGAAACCGTTTCCCTATCCTAATCCCTTTCCGGCGCTTCTCCCGAACGGAACACCGAGTTTTCGCATTCGATGGCGAAGGGTTCTCGGATTTATTCCCAAAAGCTCCGCGGCGCCATCGGCGCCCTCAACCTTGCCTCCCGCGACTTTGAGGGCTTTTTTGATGTGCCGGGCCATTGCCTCATCCAGATTGAGGGATGCCGCTTCCTCCGGCTCCCGCTGGGAGGTGGCCGGAGCAGGCTTTTTCTGTCCGATGTCCGGAAAACTCAGTGGGGAGCCGCGGTTAATGATGAGGGCGCGTTCCACGGCGTTTTCAAGCTCTCTGACATTTCCGGGCCAGTGGTAACCCATGAGCCGGTGGATTTCTCCCGGTACTAATGTGGGAACGGAGTCGATTTTCATTTCAGCCGCTTTTTTTTGAATAAAATGCTGCACCAGTGCCGGAATATCGGTGATCCGTTCCCGAAGCGGGGGAATGATGATGGGAAACACCTTGAGGCGGAAATACAGATCTTCCCTGAAGGTCCCTTCCTGAATCATGGATTCGAGGTTTCGATGGGTTGCGGCAATGACCCGGATGTTGACCCGGATCGTTTCGGTTCCGCCGATTCGCTCAATTTCCTTTTCCTGAAGAACCCGCAGAATCCTGACCTGCGCTTCCAGCGGCAACTCGCCGATTTCGTCTAAAAAAATAGTGCCCCCATGGGCGCGCTCAAAATGGCCCCGCCGCCGGGACAACGCGCCGGTAAAGGCGCCTTTTTCATGTCCGAAAAGCTCGCTGTCGATGAGGGTGTCCGGGATGGCGCCGCTGTTAACGCGAATAAACGGTCCCTCGCTGCGCGATGACATGTGATGGATGGCGCCGGCGATCACTTCCTTGCCGGAGCCGGTTTCTCCCAGAAGCAGCACCGGGCTGTCAAGGGTGGCGACCTGGCGCACCATGTACATAACCTGCTTTAGCCCAAAGTCCGCGCCAATTACCGCCTCGTTGGAGAGGCGACGCAGCTCTTCTTGAAGATCCTGTTTCTCCGCCGATAAAATATCTTGATATTGTTGAAGTTTGCGATAACGGATGCTGTTGGAAAGGGCGATGGCAAACGGTTCGTTGAGAAGACTCAGAAGCTCGATATGATGCGGTTCCGGCTTGTTTTCAGGTGCAAAAACAACGGAAAGCATTCCAATAAACATGCCTTCCAGCCATAGATCCAGAATCACGCAGTGACAATCCAGCATGTCGGATTGCACCGTGTTTTCGAGTGCGAGCGGATAGTCTCTCATGGGACTGAAAATTCTGACTCGCGCCAGCGGCCATTTTTTGGCCATGCGCTTGAGGGTTTCCGGCGAGATGGGAGTTTTAAGCGACAGGACCTCAGCTTTTTCGAAACTGGCGCGGGCGATAGTTTCCATCAGCCCGAGGTTTATATCCAGCAGATTCAGGCTCATTCGGCTCACCGGAATACAGTCCCTCATATACAGCAGGCAGTTCCATAAGGCGGTCTCTATCTCAAGGCTGCCACAAATTCTGAGCGTCACCTCTTTAAAAAACGTTTTTTCATCCACTTGCACACCCGTCTCCCTGTTTTAACGGCAGGATTCTATCTTATTTGCCCACATATCACGAAGCCTGCAAATATGATAGCCAAATTCTATCTTATTTGATAGAGAGGCGTCCAAGGGGTGGCGCCGCAGGTTCCAAAATTATCATAACATTTTGAAAATATTTCAATTAGTTATTTTTCGCAACTCTTGGCACTATTATTGCTGGCTAAAAAAGCAACGGCGATGCAGTCATGCTGCAAGTGCCGCTAAACCATATAGGGTCGATATGCCATTCAACCCGCTCCTTTTGATGACAAGTGTTTTTGACCAGGCAGTTCCAACTACTATGTAACCCTTCCCGGGCCGGTAACAGACCCGGGGGGGGAGTGAGTATAGCGCATGAAGTGGGTCGAAATGATAAAGGTTCGGGTGGCGGGGAACAAGGAAACCGATGCCGACGAAACGCTTCCCGAAACAATTGCAAGGATAGGTTCCGCGCCGGGTCTTGCTGAAATCAAGTATTTCATACACGGCAATGTGCCCGGTGATCGGATGATCATCCTGATCTGGGTAACCCCTCGCCCACCGATCCTCGGAAGCGAGCTGTCGCACGGCCTTATCCAGGAGCTAAAACGATTCGGCTCGATTGATTATTCCGTATGGGTCGAAAAGGGTGTGTAGCACCCGAAAAAACGTTTCCAGCGCGCATTGGCGCGCCGCGAACTTGAGGCATCGGCTTGCAGGTGAATTTAAGTGTGCTGTTGGAATCCGGTGCATGGTTTTCCATGCCCGGTGAAAGAGGCGGGACGACACTCATCCCGATGTACTGCCATTTGACTGCTGGACTTAACGGAATTCGGACTTGGCTTCCCTCCCCTAAAGGTTACGGCCAAATTTGTATCCTCTCCACTGTCCGAGGATCGATAAGTTTCAGCAGCAGATTGCAGAAAAAATCACGAAAACAGAGTGATACCGAACTCGATACTTCCAAAGCCCATTTTTTAATCCCTGCGAGCCGGGTGCCGGTGGTTGGAACGGCAGAGAAAATTCGCTTCTGCGTTTAAATAACCGTCGGATAGAATGCAGTTCGCCTTGCGCGGGGTCAGTATCCATTGCCGGGCGTCAGGGGAAAGGGACCATGGGCGTTAAGGAGAGAAAAGAGAGAGAAAGAGAGCGACGCCGCCAGCAGATAATTGTCGCCGCCAAACGCGTGTTTTCAGAAAAAGGATTCAACAAGGCGAGAATGGAGGACATAGCCTTTGAAGCGGAGCTGGCTCCCGCTACCCTCTATATCTACTTCCGAAGCAAGGAAGAATTGTTCGTTTCGTTCTCACTGACCTTATTGCAATACCTTTCCGCCAAGCTGAAACACATTGTCAATGAGACCGGAGTCAGCACCGAAAGCAAACTGGTGAAGTTGCGGACGGCCATATATGAACTGTACCTGTTGGATCCGTGGGGGATGGGCAGCCTGCTTCAAGTGCAGTCCGGCGAAATGCTCAATAGCCTTTCACCGGACTTTCTGGACCGGTTCCGGGAGATGTTCCAATATTCAAATCAGTTTTTAAAATCGATTTTTCGGGAGGGGATCGAACAGGGGATACTTGTGGACAGGCCTCCCGCATCAATGGCCAATGTCTTCTGGTTCACCCTTTCCGGTGTTCTTCTGCTGGAAAAAAATAAGAGCTTTTTCCGTGGCGGGGACGATTCTTTCAAGGAGACGCTTGATTTTGCCTTTGACATCATGTTACGCGGGATGACAAGGAGTTATCTGCGCGACGACATGCAGGACAAGGTGTGCTGCCAGTGCTCCCTGAAACCCGATTGCAGCGGTCTGCGCGAGTTGTTTCGCAGGCCCGCGGAAAAGCGCCCCGAGTTGGTCGCCTTGTCGCCGGATAGCAGAACCATGGGATTGATGAGCCCCGGAAACAATCTGCCCCAGGCCGGTTGCTTCAGTTGATGACATTCCGGTCGTTTGATCACCATACGGGATTTTGCTTTAACCCCCTATCAATGCTTTTGATATTTTCCTCGCATTTTTTGCCACCGGTTACGGGTCACGGTTTTTTCTGATACCCATGGCCGGCGGCAGCCCCTCTTTCCACATTTCTTTCAGTTCAATTCCCCCATATGACATTCAATGATCAAATTACCAATGCCGGCTATTGCCAAACCGCGCTTGATCATCGTTCCGGCCACGCAAGGGCATTTTTTCCAGCCCGGCAAGAACTCGCTGTCGCTCAAACAGCTTGCCGGGCTTACAAAAACGCCCTTGCGTGACCTTCACTCCATTTGGTGGTGGCCGAAACGATGATGAA
>JAZDPP010000097.1:0-27566 GCA_043797445.1 Pseudomonadota bacterium | reverse complement strand
CTTGATCATCGTACCGGCCACGCCAGGATATTTTTTCCAGACCGGCAGGAACTCGCTATCGCTCAAACAGCCTGCCGCTCTTCCAAAAACACCCTGGCGCGGCCTGCCTGCCGTGGGAAATCGGCCGAAACGATGATCAAGCCCATCATGCCTCTTTACAGTCGGGTTCTTTTTTTTCCGGTATTGCACGGCTCAAGGCCTGGCGGAAGAGACGCTGAAAGGTATCTTCCGGATCCAGAAGCGCTGCCTTGTTGATAAACAACCTGTTTTTCCCGGTTTTCTCCACGAGCAGCTTTGCTCCGTTTCCAAAATCGTTCGATAACTTCCCATATATGTTGTCAATCCGCGCCCCGTCCTGAACGAGCTGCGCAATGATATAATCGATCGCATCCTCTTCAAGCACAATATTGATATCGTGCTGCTTATAAAACTGCAATTCTATGTTCTTTACCGCTTCGTAGCAAGTTTTTATCTTTTTAATGGCCGTTTCGATATCGATAATATGCTTCGCATAATAAGCGGCAACGGATTCCATTCGGGAGGGCGTCAGGGTAAATCGATATTTTTCCGACCAGTTTTCCCGGTTCAGCTCCAGGTAATTCGTCACAGCGGCCTGATTCTCCGCCGCGATCCGGTCAAAGGTTCTCTCCTGCTCTTCGCTGCCCGGATTCTCCAAAAGATTCCGAAGATACCCTTCCGGGTTGTCCACGATCCCACTGGTAGCCGGGAACCGGCGCAGACCGGTCGAGGGCAGTTTTTTTTCAAAAGGGAGCATGGCGCCTTCCACGGCGTTCACCAGCCCCCGGGCGCCGGTATTTTCCTCATAGGCCGTTGCGGCCAGTTGATGCAAGAGCGAATCATCCATCTTGATATCGATGCCGTAAGCCGCAAAATCCAGCCGTTTTCCCAGCATCACCGGGTTGTTCGGATTTTTGAGTATATCAAAGAGATCTTGTTCCGTCAGCCTTTCGAAAATAGCCCGCACCGGCAGGCGTCCAACGAATTCGGACTCGAACCCGAAAGCGACCAGGTCTTCGGATTTCGTGTGTTTCAAAATATCCGTTTTATCATGAGATTTTGCAATGCTGGCGCCAAAACCGATCACTTGCTGTGTCAACCGTTTTGAAACGATATCAGCCATATCGGCAAAGGCGCCGCTCATGATAAAGAGGATGTTCTTTGTGTTCACCACCGCCTTTTCCCGTTTCCCCGTCTTTCGAAACCGCTCGATTTCCTGCATCATCGACACCGGGTCATGAGGCACCTTCAAATCGACATCCGTTTCCTCCATCGGTTTCAAAAGCGCCCGCTGGACGCCGGTTCTGGATACGTCGGCGCCGATAATATTGCGGCTGGAAGCGATCTTATCAATTTCATCCACATAGATGATGCCGTATTGGGCCAGTTCGATATCATCGTCGGCTTCGCGCACCAGATCCCTCACCAGATCCTCCACATCGCCCCCGACATATCCGGTCTCGCTGAACTTGGTGGCGTCTCCTTTTACAAACGGCACGCCGATCTTTTTAGCGATCAGCTTCACCATATAGGTTTTTCCGACGCCGGTGGGTCCTATCATCAGCACGTTGCTTTTGATATTGCCGACCATCTCGAAGGCGCTCTCGGTGCTGCCCTGCAAGTGCTTAATCCGGTTAAAATGCGTGCAGATCTTGGTGGCAAGAACCGCCTTGGCGTGATCCTGCTTGATAATGTATTGATCCAGATAGGCAATCAGCTCTTCAGGTTTTAGGTCAAAATCGATTTTCCCCTTCCGTTTGACCGGCTTTTCGGTGGTTTCCGTTTCAACTTCCTTGGCCAGGGTAAACGGGGAGATGATTTTCACGTTTTCACCAAACCGCTTGGATAAAAAGTCACTGATTTCCTTTTCTATCTGAGTCGGAGAGGGGGTGTTTTTTTCGCTATTGTTTTCCATGATACACGTTACTCACCTTCAAATTGTTGATGGAATAACACCGTAATGGCATCTTACGCTCCTGGAGAAGCGGCTTTCGACAACATTGTTGACCGGCTGATAACATAAGGCCCACCAGCGGGAATGCAAGCCGGTTGGATATCAATCGTTTCTTTTTTCCGCATTATCACATCAGGATGTTGTAAACCTTCATCTTTGACAGCAAGGAGGGATGACTGATTTCGAGCAACTCCGCTGCCCGGGTACGATTGCCCTCCGTGAATTCCAATGCCTTGGTGATGAGTTGCTTTTCTATCATCTTTTGGGCCACTTTAAGAGAATACCCCTCAAAAGCCCAGTCGACCTTCCCGCCATCCTTGCGGCCCGGGCTCATTTCCTGTGGAAAATTTTCCGGATAAAGGGTCTCCCGATCCGTCAGCACCATGGCTCTTTCAATCTGATTTTCAAGCTGCCTGACATTTCCGGGCCAGCGGTAAGACAACAAAAGCGACATGGCCGCGGGAACAATCCCCTTTATCCGGGTTTTGAGTTTCCGGTTGAATTTTCGAATAAAATTCTGCGCCAGCAGGGGGATATCCTCCGGACGGTCCCGAAGAGCGGGCAACTCGATCGGAAGGACGTTCAACCGGTAAAACAGATCCTCCCGAAAACCGCCTTCCTTTATGGCCCGGGAAAGATCCATTGCCGTGGCGGCAATAATCCGCACATCGATTTTTTGGGTCCGGGCGCCGCCCACCGGCTGAATCTCACGCTCCTGAAGCACCCGAAGCAGTTTGACCTGCAAGGACAACGGCATATCACCGATTTCATCCAGAAACAGTGTCCCGCCGTCGGCAACCTCAAAAAGCCCGGACTTATCCCGGTCCGCGCCGGTAAAGGCGCCCTTTTTATACCCGAACAATTCACTCTCGAGAAGGGTTTCGGGAATTCCGCCGCAATTAACCGGCACGAAAGGTTTCCGGGCGCGATCACCGCTGAAATGAATCCCTTTTGCCACCAACTCCTTGCCGGTGCCGCTTTCCCCGGTAATCAGAACCGTGGTGTTGAATTTTGCGGCCTTTTCCGCTGTCTTAAATACCCATTGCATGGCCTTGCTTTTGGCCATCATCTTCCCGAAATTATAATTTTCCGAAATCTTGTTGATTCTATCCTTGAGCTCACTGTTTTCCCGCCTCAGACTTTCTCGTTCCTCGGCCTTTTTCAGCGCCAGGAGGACCTCGTCCGATTTAAAGGGCTTCGATATGAAATCATAGGCGCCTAGCTTCATTGCCGCCAGCGCCGTTTCGATCGTACCGTAAGCGCTCATCACGATAACGGTACTGTCCGCCAGCTTCCCGGCGCCGGAAGTTAAAAATTCAAGGCCCCCCATCCCGGGCATTTTAAGATCGCAAAGGATAAACGCATACGTCGTTTCCTCAATTCTGGCCAGTCCCTCCAGACCGTCGGCGGCCGTCTCGATGATATAGCCCGAATCCCGCAACAACAACGAGAGCATATGCCGCATATGTTGCTCATCATCAATGATGAGAAGACGTTTTTCACTATCGGTTGCATCTTTCATTCGCATTTTCCCTTGACTTGCGATGGGGAACCGAGCATTTTTTCACCTGTTCTGTTAGCTGTTAGCCGTTAGCCGTTAGCTGTTAGCTGTTAGCTGTTAGCTGATACCTGATAGCTGATAGCTGATAGCTGATAGCTGATAGCTAATAGCTGATAGCTGTTTCATTTCTCACTGACCACCGGGAGATAGACGCTCATCCTCGTTCCCTCTCCAACGCTGCTGTTGACCTGAATTTTTCCACCAATCCCCTCAATAATCATAAACGATACCCAGAGTCCGAGCCCGGTTCCCTTGCCGGGCGCCTTGGTGGTAAAAAACGGATCAAAAATTTCCTCGATATGTTCGGGGCGAATTCCTTCCCCGTTATCGATAACGGAAAGCTTGATCGCCGGTTTCTTAAAGAAGAGATTCTCATCGGCCGAAATATTCTCACTCGAAATACGGATTCGTCCGCCACCGTGGCAGTGCGTCTCTTCAATCGCGTCGGCGGCATTTAATATCAGGTTTAAAAACGCCTGATGCAGCTGACTGTGATCCGCCCTGACGATATCCAGCTCGGCCGAAAGAGATTCGCTCATCTCAATCGCTGAAAAAAGCGGATGGAGATGGAGCATATCGAGAATTTCTTTCACCACCCCATGGGTGGACGTCATCGTTATCGTCGTTTTGCCGGGTCTGGAAAAATCCAGCAGCTGGCGGATAATCTGATCGATCCGCCGAGCCTGAACCTCAATGTGACGAATGATATCACCTTTTTCGATTTCGGGAAACGACGGCTGCTGAATCAGTTCGAGATATCCCAGCATGATACCGATGGGATTACCGATTTCATGCGCGATACCGGAGGAGAGCCGGCCGACGGTGGCCAGCTTTTCAGCACGAATCATCTCCTGCTGCGCTTTTTTGAGATCCTCCATCGCCTGCTGCAAAGAGGCCACTGTTTCGGATAGTTTCTGATTGTCCTTCAGGTTCAACTCAACGATTCTGTTGACGGCTCTTGACAGCGTATCCCACTCACTGCCTTCCCCCTCATACGGCAGCGAGAAACCATCGCCGTGCCGGAATTCGGTTGCGCGCTGAATCAATTTTCGAATCGGCCTCAGAAAAAACCGTGAAACACGGGAAACCCCGATAACTGAAAACAACAGGGTGTTGATGAAGAGGTATAACAGAAGAAACTCCTGAATGATTCGGATATTGCGGAAGGCATCCGTCAGCGGGATGGCGAAAGCGGCGGCGCCAATCGTCCCGTCATCCTGTTTGATGGTCAGACTCTTGATGGCCACCGTCGGATTTTTGAGAAAGAGGTTCCAGGACGAATCACAAAATAAAATCTCCTCTTTTCCGGTTTTGATCAAACGATGCGCGCTGTCGGTCACTTTTTTTTTCAACCCGGCCGTATTGCCGAATAAATGGTCTTTGTTGAGATAAGGGTCCCAAATGCAACCGGCGAGCAACTCCTGATCCTGGATCAATTGATCCACCCGGCCGGAGAATTCCTTTGGGAGGCGCCCCCCCGCCTCCTTGCCGTGAATATCGATGCTCCTCACCAGCATCCGGCTGATGGTCTTTCCTCTTTCCAGTTCGGATTGGATTAAAAACCGCTGGGACATGTATAGCATCACCATGCTCATGAGAAACATGGCGACAAAGAGAATTACTGCAAAGGTGGTAAAAAGCTTAAATCGAATACCCAATAACCGCAAAACTCCCATGAAAAACATCGCCATATGACAACATTTTTTTTAATATAATTTTAACCGGATAGGGGTCAAGAAAAGAATTTTACGGCGGGCGGATGGAACCGGGGGCAAACCGCTTAATCATTGCGAGGGGAAGATGACCTCAGCCTTTCGGGTCACCCCAAAAAAGGCCCTCCGCAGGGAGGGCCAGTTTCAGTTAATCTTATATAAAAATGTTCACAACCGTATGAATACGTAAATTTTTGGCGGCGCTCCTATCGGGCATGGGAGTTAGTGAGGCTCTCGATAAAAGCAAGAGCCTTTTCAACCAATCCAAAATTAATTACCGCTTCTGAGGTTCTGAACGTCAAACATATCCGGTTTCGTCAGCGCCGGATCGACCTGGCCTTTGAACTGACCGGTCGTGCAATGCTCCGCCTGCACATCGAGCATGAAGAAGCTATCGTCGATAGAAACCCCGGTCCCCTTATTCTTCGCCAAATGGTGATCGGGATGAGACTTTCCGATCGTCCACAATTTCCATAACTTGCCGCCACGGTCGTATATCGTCGTGCGATTTATCGTAAAGCACTGGGCATCAATGAAGTGAACGCGTTTACCGATGGGATGGTTGGGATCAACAGGTACGGACTCGAGCTCGTGTGCCTTTCGCAACTGCCAGGTAATGTTTGGGAAACAGCCACCTTTGCCACCAAACGCCACGACCTTATACCCATCCGGGTCACCCTTATGCGTTTCCTCATCCAGCACCAGATCGTTGTGGTTATAAAAAGGCAACAGTACGTTTTTGGTGCCTTTAAAGGTCCATTTCATATCGGAAACGCGGCCATTGTACCCTTCGAAGTCCTCGATCATGACATCCGTGCCGAGAAAGGAATCCGTAACCTGACCGGTAGCGAGACGTCGCACCCGGCGCTGAAACCCCAGATACAGCCAGGAATTGTCCCGTTTCTGGTCATCTTCCGCCCGATGAATCAAAAGTTGTGTATTCTGGACGTCATACGGCTCCAACACCATTACATAGATGGCACGAAAGAGGTCCGATGGGTTGGGCTCGATATTGGGCACAGGCGCCTGATTCACGCGGTGCTTGTAATTGAGAAAATGAAAATTCATCTTGATAACGCGTTCGACTTTATTCTTTTTAATATCCTTGTTCGTCCAGTAGAAAGGATAAATCGCCGCATTGTCTCCCCAGTTATAACCGAATTTGTAATTCCAGGCCGCTTTTTCACCGGCGCGCGGATCACTTACCTCCAGTTTTTCCGGAAAAGGCTGTCCGGCAACAAAGCCGTTGATCTGGCCGACTTCATTGCCCAGTGTTACCTTCCCCAGTCCCTCTATCGTCGCCTTTTCGTAGTTGGGATGCAGATCAAAAGAGGTGGTATCGCCGGTTTTAATCTCCAGCCAGCCCTCTTTGATTTTGGTGAATAGTTCCGGATCGATGATTTCCTTAAACTGATCCACGTTGGCGGAGGAGATGGTCATGCCTTTCGAGAGCCCCGGGAATTTGGGAACTTCGTTTTTGTAGGGATGAAAAGCAGCCTCCACATCCGCAAGAGTTGCAACACCGGCCGACGAGGCCGTAGCGCAAACCATCATTGCAATGCTGAGAAGAGTGATGCCGAGAAGATGTTTTTTTGGGTTCATGGAATCTTCCTTTTTTTCAAGTTTCGAGTTTTAAGCGTTAAGTTTTAAGTATTGGGTGTTCCCTGTTGATATTTTTCAGCAGCATGCGCGATATCACGTACATGCTGCCGATAAAGGGTTAGAACCGGTACTGCAAGGTGAACTGGAATTCGTCTTCCATTTGCGCCATACCGATAGGACCGGCGCGGAATCGTCCCAGCGGCTCCCATCCCGCCAATCCCAGGGTGGAGGCTATGTCCGAATAGGTGCCCGTGGTGGTAAACGGCGGGTACATATTGGCGGAACGGGCGTCATCCCATTCAAAGGTGCTGCTGTCATAATCCCGGCCGAATTTGATATTGAAGCCGACATTGATTTTCCAGTTGTCACTGATCAGCCATTCAATCGAGGGCGCGATAGCATCGGCATGGGCTTTGAAATCGTGGGCATAAACCACCTGCGGACTCAACTGATCGTTCATCCACCAGCCTTTAATCAGCAAGGTTGCGATCCAGTCTTCTTCCCAGTCCGGCATACCGGCTTTCCGGTAAACGGAATTCCCGCCGGCGGCCTGATTCGTCTGACCCGTCAGGACCGTCGATTCGACTTCATGATCCAGTATGTGCTGTCCGAATATCTGCGCCGAGAACAAAAAGGCCTTGGTGTTATTGATGGCGCGGATAAAGATATTTTTGTCCGCCCCGAACACATAGCGGGCAACCGGGGATTCGGAGAAGAGCCTTGGGCTGAGCGTATTGGCGAACTCCTCGCCCTGCGTATAGGCGCCTTCAACGCGAAAGACCGTATCGATCGCCTGCGAGTAATAATCGATGGAACCGCCGAGCAGACTCACTCGCGGAAAATACAAGTCAAAGGCAATCAGGTAGTCCCGATAAGCGGCGCCATTCTCGCCGGGATGCCCGGGGTAAATGGCATCCGCCGGAAAATTTTCACCGAGGAAGGGATTGATGGCCGGCACTCTGCCCGCACGAAGGGAGGGGAGTTGTGAGCGGTAATTGTAGCCGTTAATCGACCAGCCGAAATCCTGCCAGACCCCTTCCACCTTCAAGCCCACCTGGGTATTACTCAGTTCCCAGTCCGGCATTTCCACATCCCGCAAGCCGATCTGGTGGGGGCCGAAATCTGTCGTTACGACACCGCCCAGGCCAAAATTGGAAACCGTGCCGCCGTTGTCCCAGAGGTTTCTCATGCCGCGGAAAAAACTGCCCGCATTCAGAATCTGATTGGGCGTTCCCGCCTGGCCGAGATTGTTCGGCCGGAATTTGTCGAAGTTCCAGATCAGCTGAACATTGAAGTCATTCAGAAAACCGGTGGCCCCGTTACGGTATTCGGCATTGAAAATCCACTGCGGGATACGGATATCTTCCAGCTCATCATAGATGTTGTTCCGGGAGTAATCGACCGGGTTAATGACATCGAGCACCCGGAATAGATCCGTTCTACCCCAGACCACCTGCTGCTTACCGATTCTGAAATTAAGCGCCTTACCGGCAATGGGCAGGCTCGCATCCACATACGCCTCTCGAAGCCAGTCGCACTCATCACTGAAGAGCTCCGGGGATGCCAGCTCATCCTTGTCGTAATCCATATAACCGTTCAGACTGCCCCGGGAATCTTTATCAAAGGGCCTGACCGGTACGCCAAAGGTAACACCGCCGCCGGCCGAGTGAAGATGCTCCCCCAGGACTATCAAGCCCTCGTTGGGATTTCTTCTAAGATCAAACCCGAACGCATTCGAGGCGATCCCCGTCAACCCGGTAAAGGAATCGTGATTGATGATGCCGCCGCCATGGGGTACGTATGCGGGCCCCAGACCGATATTTGCGCCCTGGTTTTCCAGCATGATGGCGCCACCGGCCTCATCACCGAATTCATCATCGTTTATCTCATAAACGGCGTCGTAGCTGACCCGAAATTGGACGTTGAACGCAACTTTTTGAAAGATGCCGGCGTTGCCGACAACCTTCTTTCCCTCGAGCTGAGCGCCCAGCCGGTTCTTTGACCATCCGACTTCGTCCCGGTAATAGTTGGCGCTTTCCACATATCCATTCCACGTTGCCGGATCGGCGTAAGATTGCGCAACGACCAGAAAACTCATTAACAACAATACTCCGATGCCGATGACGGCGGCTGGCATGCCGCGACCCTGTTTAAGGCTCATGCTTGTCTCCTTTGCCCAGTTTGAAGTTATTCATGGTGGTCTCCTTCCTTTATGCAGCTGCTATGTTTTTGTTACGCGTTTCCGCCACGGAGGTATTCAGGGACAGCGCTTCCTTTTCCGCAACATCCATGATGAATTTCGGTTTGAAGGCCAGCGCCCAGGAGGGGACGAGAATCATGGCGCACATGGCATTGAGAACGACCATGACGGAAAGGAGGCGCGCCGCATCCGCCTGGAACCGAAGATCCGAGAGGACAATCCACATGGCGATCCCAAGGATGAGGGTGAGCGCCGTGAAACTGACGGCAAGGCCGGTGGTGGAAATCGCCCGCCAGGTTGCCTTGGTGATGTCCTTATAGGTCGCCATCTCTTCCCGGATTCGATCCATCATATAGATCGAGTAATCGATGCCCACCCCCACGCCGACGGCAATGACCGGCACCGTATTGACATTGATGGGAACGTTTGCGAGCCCCATATAGGCGTAGGTCAAGGTTGTGGCGTAGGTCATGGCCATGAACACCATGAGCCCGGAGTGGAAGGACTGATACCCGATATAAACGGAGAGCCAGATAAACAAAAATACGAGCGGCAGGGTCAGAAGGTTACTCTCAAAGGCGGACTCGTTCATTGACGCCGTTACACCGATCGTGCCGCCGGCGAGCCGGATTCTAAGGCCCTCCACCTTCCCCTTGTTTTCATCGATCCACTGCTTGGCCATGTGAATCGCCCGCCGGATCGTTTCTCCCTTATGGTCCTTGTAGTAAAATACAAGGTTTGCAATACGTTCATCCGTATCGGAAAACTCGTTGAGGGCGCCGGGAATGGGGCTCGATGCCATGAAGGTGAAGAGAAGCCCGCCGGTATAGGTGGCATCGAGCGGTATCTGATACCACTTGGGGTCGCAGTTGTGGAGCAACCGGTTCAGGTTCTTCACCAGATCCGGTATGCCCTTGGCGCCGCCCACCTCCGGATCGGTCATCATATGGCGCTCAAGATCCTCCAGGGCTCGCAATACATCAGGGCGTTTGAGGCCATGCTTTTCGGTCGTCTCGGCAACAATATAGAGCTCCTCGGACCCCGGAAAGCGATCATTGATGATCTTGGAGGAGATATTGTAATCGTGATCCCGATATAAAATGGGAGACCCCGGCTCGGCCTCGCCGATTTTGACGAGAGAGCAGCAGTAAAAACCGATAACGATCAGTATGCCGGCAATCGACAACACTACTTTGGGAGATTTCTCGGCGCTCAATAATTTGGCGCAGGCGATGCCCACCACCCGCAGGGCATTGGGTTTCATCACGATGTTTTTGGGTTTTGGAAGCGTGGAGAGAAGGACGGGAACGCCCATCAATATAGTCACAATGATGGAAAGCGCCCAGAGCGTCGAATAATAGGCCAGCTTCGTGTTGAGCGGAATGGAACCGACGGCGATCAGAATCAGGCCGATGGCATCGGAGATGACCCCCAGAGAGCCGGGCCGGAAAAGGCTTTCAAAGGTATGCCGGGCCGCAAGCGTCGGATTGTCATAGTTATTTAGTTCGACGTAGTAGCGCTCCACGATCTGAATCCCATGGGACATGGCGCGCGCGGAGATGAGAAAGGGAATGACGAGTCCCAGCGGATCGAGGTTATAGCCGAAAAGGCTGATGATCCCGAGCCCCCAGGTCGCCGATACGATCACCCCGCAGGCGGGAATGAGAATGCCGTAAGCTTTCCGGAAGTAGTAGATCAGCAAAGACAACATGATGAGCGCCGTGAAGAAGAAGATCTGGTAGAGCTGCTCCTTATAGGTATAGGCCCAGCCGATCAGTACCGGCTGGCCGGTGGCGTATATTGAAATACCGTCATGGGCTTCCGCCTTTCTGAAAGCCTGCAGCTGCTCGAATGTCTTTTCATAATCGAGCTGTCCCTCGTTCAGCTGGGCCTTGATGAGGGCGATTTTCATATCCGGTGACACCAGCGGGCCATAGATCGTCGGGTTGGAGGCGATGTCCGCTTTCATTTCAGCCAGCTCTTCCTTCGACATATTCGCTTTTTCCGGATCATAGTAGGACTTGGAATCGATATTGCCCACCTCGGTGAGCCAGATCTTCCGGGAGTTTCGATGAGTCAGACTGGCCACGAGGTTGTGGTTGATTCCCGGAAGCGTGTCCACCTCCTGCGTGATCCGATGGATCCGGGCCAGCGTGTCGTTCGTGAAGATATCCCCCTCTTTTACTTCCACGCCGACAACGATCACGTTGGCACCGCCGAAATTGTCCTTGATCTCGTTATGCAGCACGATATAGGGATGGGTCTGCGGTAGCAGATCGGCAAATTCCGAATACAGCTGGAGGGCCGGAATCTGCATGGCAAAGAAAATCGTTGCCAGCGCCACCGCGGATAAATACATTCGGGGATGACGAAACACATAGCTTTGAATGCTTGAGAAAACTTGGCTCATTTTATTAGACATTGCACCCTCTATCCGAAAGTTTGAATGATGAATGATAAACAATGAAGGAAAAATGGATCATAAAAACCCGCAAGTAATAAAATTATTTATGACCTTCTCTCAACATGCACGTTAACAACGTGCATGTTTCTGATAAAGGGATCTGCTACTAAAGGGGTCTGCTACAGGCTTCAACTTAATGGGTTGATGCGGCATTTTCAGCCGGAAGGGTCATCAGCATTCCAAACCCGCCGGCTACCAGCAATTGCCTGTTGTCGAGAACGACACCACCGCTCAGGAAAACGGGAGCCGCCGGTGTTTTCAGACGCCGCCATTTCTCGTTTGTAAACGCCAGCACCGAGTTGCCATCCGCCAAGGCATAAAGATTTTTGCCGTCGCCGAAAAAACTGTAGACCGGCGCGGGAATTTCCACTTCCTGCCGGGACCAGGTAACGCCGCCATCCGTTGTTTTCACGATAACGCCGCCGAGGCCGCCGGCCCAGCCGGTGCTTTCATCCGCGAAATAAACCGCCAGCGGATATAACTCCTCGCCGATAACGCCAACGGATTGCCAGCTGTTTCCCCCATCGGTGGTTTTGTAACACATGCCGAACTCACCGGCGAGAATCCCGGTATTCTCGTCAAAAAACTTGATATAAGTGAGCATCGCGTCTTCGCCGAGATCACTCTCCTGCCAGGTGACCCCGGCGTCCGTGCTATGCAAAATCGTACTGCGGCTCCCCGTTACCCAGTAGGAACCATCCGGCGCGCAGTGAATATCCATTACGTCCTGCTTCGTGGTGATGGGGGTGCTCGTCCAGGTGCGGCCGTTGTCGGCGCTTTTCCAGAAACGGCGGTCAAAGCTCATTGCAACAAGCGATTTATCCGGGCAGGCAGTAAGACCGATAAAGTTGGGTCTGCCGTCGACAATATGCCGCTGCCAGGAGGCGCCCTGGTTATCGCTCGCCAACACCAGCCCCTGGGAGCCCGCGATAATTATGGCGCCCTGGTTGGACACCATCTTCTGGTACTGATCGGTGCGAACGCCGCTTTTGGCAAGCTCCTTGTTGACACCGTCCAGCATGAGCTTCGCCTCGCAGCCGAACAGCGAGAAAAAAATGAGCACACATGCGCAAAAACTTGCCGCTGATTGAAAACCACCGCTGATTTTCCGGGATTTGGCCTTCCAGCCCCTTCCCCTGCCCCTGACATCGCATTTACTGTTTTGGATAAAGCACATTTGTTTCCGCTCCAGTTGTTTGCCCTACAACGCCGGCTCGGTACAACGGTCGGCGCAGTAAGCGTGTTGCCGCTGCTTATTTTTAAATGACGGGGTGCATCTTTTGTATTGTTAAGATATAGTTTGCCGACTTGGTTTCTTCCGGACGCGGCTCAGGTGTTGTTGTTGTCTCAGGAACTATCAACCCTCAACCCGCAGGTCTGAAATGGCAAAAACAACTTGCACCTCATTCCACTTTAAAATTACGTTTATCTTATGCAGCCCTTAAGACCTTAAGGATGGCTGCTCTGAAATCTGGAATGACGGAATGGGTAAGAACTGTCTTTTTGGGTTGTGTTTTGTCGGTAAATACGCGCGTGAAAGCTCCGGGATTGAGCAACAAAAGATCTTCAGACGGCAAAACTCTCACGCATTGCAACTAATTACGCCACACATTTTATTGAGGCATACTCAAGTACAATGAATCGGGCATACTCAAGCATGGGAATCAGAACGCTATAAAAAACTAATTTATTGAGGCTCATTCAATCACGAGTGACAAGGCTCTGTCAATAATTATTTTTAAATTCCCCTAAAAAAGAATGCAGCATCCCCTTTTCCGGTGGCGCCCGCCCCCGCAAACACAGCGTTGGAGTAGAATGAAGAGAAAGCACCGAAAGACCAGTAAATTGAGGCTAATTCAAGCGCACCCGGCAACCATGGCGCCGGGGATCAACAAAAAAGCCTCACGCTGCGAACAATCCGAACGAAACTCGTAACTATTTGCTATAAAACGGTATAAAAAACTCAAAGGCGCTTTTAACCTTAATTTCGCATAGCGTGCAGATTAATAACAATATCATATCAGGATGTCAAAAAAATAAAATTGATGCCTTTTATAAGCAGAAGTTATAACTACCACATTCTTTACGATGTAATCATTTATAAATTCGACAAGATGGTGATAATCTAAAAATCGGCTTCAAAACCGGGGCTATCGGTATCGTTGTTTTTTGATAGTCAATTCGGCCTTGATCATCGTTTCGGCCAACCCGAGTGGCGAGAAGGTCACGCCAGGGTATTTTTGGAAGCCCGGCAAGCTGTTTGAGCGATAGCGAGTTCTTGCCGGGCTGGAAAAAATACCCTGGCGTGGCCGAAACCATGATCAAGGCCTCAATTCCCATGACGCGCGGTTCGCCATACCGGCTTATCATCGGGCCGGACGCGGACGCGGACGCGGGCATCGCTCCGTTGGGAGCGGATAGGCCTCTGTCCGAAACCATCGCCCCCCTTGCAGTTTTAATTGGACATTTTCTCAATATTGTTTTAAAAACGCCGAATTATTACAGGATATGGATATCAGCGGGCTCCATCGAAATACAGCCCTTTTAGAGGCGCGGTCAAGAAACGCAGGAAAACTCACAAGCAGCGCATCCGACAAATCCGGATCAGATTGGCAAACAGCGAATAACAAACGACTCAGGGAGGCCGGGGTGACAACAAACACCAAGCGACAAAACATCCTTAATGCCGCGCAGGAAATCATTTCCGAAAAAGGGTTGAAGGAATCCACCATTACCGAGATCGCCCGCAGAGCCGACGTTGTGGATTCCATCATCTACCATTATTTCAAGAATAAAGAAGATCTTCTCTTTTGCGCGTTGGATTCGCAGATGAAATCCGCCACCACGGATCTGCTGTTTCATCTGAAAGGGGTCATGGGTCCGATTTCAAAACTGGGCAAAATGGTGTGGTACCACCTTCATACCAACGACGTGAATCAGGGAGATGCAAGGATACGAAAGCACCTGCTGCTTGAGTGCCGGGCCAACAAAAATTTCTATAAACACGAGAGCTATGAGGCCCTCAAAAAATACGCCGGAGTACTGCATGGCATACTTAAAGAGGGGGTTGCCGAAGGATATTTTCGCGGTGATTTGAGCCTTGGCGTCGTGCGGGACATGATTTTCGGGGTTTTGGACGAAGAAAACCTTTCCTGCATAGCCGCAAGGGAGCTGACTGAAACAACCCCGGATTTTGACCACATCATGTCTCTGATTCTCGCCATGATCGAAAATCGCCCGGAGAACGGCAATCTGGCCAAAAAAGCGGATAAAGCCCAAACCGTCCTAAGGGCGGCCACCACCCTCTTTGCACGCAAGGGATTTAACAAGTCCACCATGGTGGAAGTCGGCAACGAGGCCGCTGTGGCCGAAGGCACCATATACGAGTATTACATCAACAAACAGGATTTGTTGCTCTCCATTTCCAAGGAGCAGTTTAAAACCTACAAAGCCGATCTGGATCAGGCCTTCAATGTGGAGGACCCTCGAATCAAGCTCAAACGACTCATCTGGCATCATTTCTTTCTGTTAACCTCGGACAACGATTTTTTAACTATTTTCTTAAATGATATCAAACTGAATAAACATTTCTACGCAACCGATTCCTACAATTTTTTCATTAACTACTTTGAAAAAGTATCGGAAATTATAGAAGAGGGCAAGCGTGCCGGCGTCTTTCGCAAGGAAGTTCACAATCGGGTCTTCCGAAACCTGTTCATCGGCTCATTCACTCACCTCATGCTCAGATGGTTCTTTATTTCCGGTCCGCCGCCATTGGTATTTGTGAGGGAATTCCACCACGCAGCGGAGCTTCTCTGTCGGGCGGTTATCATCCAGATACCATAATCGCCATTTCTTCTTAAAATCACATATCATCGTCGAACTGAAAAGGAGAATCAATTTTGGACTTTGGATACTTCGGCAACATCGTTTTTGATTGGAAATTTATCTCGGGATTTTTGAGCATCGTGGTCATCGACCTCATTCTCGCGGGCGATAATGCCGTGGTGATTGCCATGGCCGTTCGATCCCTGCCAAAAGAACAACGCCGGAAAGGCATCATCTTCGGTTCAGGCGCAGCTGTTGCGTTAAGAGTCGTTCTCACGTTTTTCGTCGCGCAATTGCTTCAGATCAATTTCCTGAAGCTTGCCGGCGGCGTGCTGATCCTTTGGATAGCCGTAAAACTCTTCATTGAGGGGGTGCCGGAAGATAAAGGCGTCAAGGAAAGCAAAAGCCTCGGCCAGGCTGTCAGAATGATCGTCGTTGCAGATCTTACCATGGCGACCGATAACATGCTGGCCGTGGCAGGCGCATCGCACGGTAATTTTTTTCTCCTTCTCTTCGGGCTCGCGCTCAGCATCCCCCTCATTGTCTTAACGAGCAATCTGCTCTCCATGCTCATGGACAAGTACCCGGTTATTATTTACATCGGCGCCGCCATTCTGGGACGGGTGGGCGCTGAAATGATCATGACCGACCCCTTCATCGTAGATCTTTTGTCGCCATCCAAGGCGTTGCAGTACACGGTTGAAGTTGTTTTTGCCGTCGGTGTGATCGTTTTTGCCAAACTCTGGATGAAGTGGGTGATCCGCTCTGAAAAAGGCGGGGTCACAGAAGAAAGTACGGATACACTCGAAAGCGAAAGGAAATAGAGGGGCCATGGGAATATTAACGATTTCAAGAGAGTTTGGAAGCGGGGGAGGAGAAATCGGCCGTATGGTGGCTGAAGCCAAAGGCTATGAGTACCTCGACAAGGAAAAACTCCTCTCGGAAATGAGTTCAAAGGGCGGGAATTGGGAAAAATGGGCAACGGACTTCGACGAACACTGCCCCACAACCTGGGAGAAATTTGACTGGTCGTTCAGGGGGTTTACCGCCCTCATGCAAAGCGCCCTGTTAAATCATGCCGTTCGGGATAATATCGTCATTATGGGACGCGGCGCCAATTTACTGCTTAAGGGTATTGCGCACGTTTTAAGCATTCGCATTATCGCTCCCATGGAAGAACGGGTTCAGAGAATCATGCGGCGAGAGTCCGTCAACAGCCAGACAGGGCAATGGATGGTAAAAAAGATCGATCAGGAGAGATCCCGCTTTCTCTATTCCATGTATGGCAGACATGCCGAAACGCCGGAGAGTTACGATCTCATTATCAATACCGGATCGAGATCGCTTGAATCTGTGGCGCAGATGGTGAAAACACTCCTGGAAGAGAAAGAAAAACTTCGGACATCGGAGTCTCAGGGCGTCTCAGAGATACGTGCCGCAGCCGCAAGAGTCAAGGCGGGGCTTGCTACCGATCAAAGTCTTTTTATCCCCACGCTCGAAGTGGACAACGATGGGCGCAACATACTCCTGCGAGGAATTGTGCACAACCCGAAGGAGCAAAAACGCTTGGAAGAGGCAGCGACAAAGCTTGCCGGGGGACTATCGGTAAAATCCGAACTTCACTATCGCAGCTGAAAGAAAGGTCAAGGCAGTGCAACCAGCGGCGCTGCCTTGACCAAAGAGTCAGCACTTATTCATACCGGCCGAATTGCGCGGCGGCGTCCATCATGGCCATGACCTTAATCGGGGCGGCCTCGGCGGGGAATTCGCATCCCGGCGTGAGAATAAATCCCCCCGGATTGTCTTTCCCCTGTTCAATCGCCTGCCGGCACAAATCAACGACCTCGTCGTAGGATTTATTGAGGATGGCAATGGGGTCCACATTTCCACAGATGATATCGTGAGCACCAAAGGCTTTCATCTGACTGGGAATGGAGGTTTCCGGACCGAAAATCCAAATGTACCGGCCATGCCAGCCGCATTCCTCCCGCATCTGAACATAGTAGGGAATGTTTAGATTCTGATCCGCGCACGGATGCATCAATACCGCGCCAATGCCCAGTTCCTTGATTTTTTTATTCACTTTCAAATTGTAGGGATAAACGAGCTCCTTGAATTTTACCGGAGAGAGAATCCCGTTGGCCTCCAAGGGCCCGGCCTGAAACGGCATGCAGTTTTGGGCGCCGTATTTTTGGGCAAAATACTCCAGGGCATTGATGAACATATCGCTCACCTTGTCCATCAGCAAATGAACCGCATCGGGTTCCGTCACCACCCAGGTTAAAAAACTGGTGGTCTCCGCCACCTGGGCAGCGGCGGAAAAGATGCTTCCAGCCTGAAAACCGGCCGGCATTCCCATTTCCACGCACCGCTGGGCGGTTCGGTCGGCGATAGCATAGCCGCCGGGCAACGGACCGTCAAATGTCGGGACTTTGAGTTTTTCGATATCCTCAATGGTTTTAACCGGCGACTCAATCACAAATGGCGCAAGCTCGCCAGTCTCTTTGGGTATTCCAATCTTGCCGCCGAACTCCCAGGGGCCGCATGCCGCATACCCGAAAAGAGGGGTTTGCTCATATCCATGCAGCCGCATGCTGGCAAAATTGGCTTCAAAATACTTGTCCCCATCGGACCAGAACTGGTCCAGAGGCATACCGACGATTTTTGCGGCGTAAGCTTGAATAAAGGGCACAACCGGAACTCTGTCCGGCGTTTGCCCCATCATTACCGCCATCATTCTTTCCGGGGGACTCATAACTTTTGTCACGTTCGTACCTCCCTTGGATATATGGTGTGTGTGTTGCTATCGTAACTACTCATATTATTTTGGCCTTCAGCCCATAGCCCTTAGCCCTTAGCCCATAGCCCAAAGCCCATAGCCCATAGCCCATAGCCCATAGCCCATAGCCTCTGACCTCTAACCTCTAACCTCTAACCTCAAGCCCCTATCCTTCAATTCTTTTTTCCCGAAATGCCCGCAAATAATCCATGCAAAAATCGTCTTGAGCGACCAACGTCCGCGCAGCAAAAATAGCGCTCATCATTTCCCGGTCCAACGGATCCAAAATGGCGGCATCCAGACCGTGCGCAACGGCCATGGACATAAACGTCCGATTCAGCAGCCGCCGCAACGGCAGCCCGTAAGAGATATTGGAAAGACCACATATGGTATGCACCCCGTCATAAGTGCGCATCAGATGGCCGACTGCGTCCAGGAAGATCCTGCCGGATTGCGGGTCGGTGGAAACGGGCTGAAGCAGACAATCCACATAAATTTGGTTCAACGCCACATTATGTTGAACGAGCCCATGAATCAGCCGGTCGGCACGGGACAGTCGCTCCTCAAGCAATTCCGGCATTCCATCATCACTCATGCACAAGGCAACCACGTTTAGATCCGTTCCTGCCACAACCGACAACAACGGCGCATATCGATTCTCCTCAAGGGAGATGGAATTAATCATGGCCGGCGGCCCCTTATGGACCGAAAGCGCCGCCGCGACGGCCACCGGATCGGGGCTGTCGATACAGCAGGGCGCATCCACGGCAGCCTGCACGGTTTCAACCAGCCATTTCAGACATTCAGGCTCCTCCCCCATAAAAATTCCCGCGTTCACGTCAATGAAATCCGCGCCGTTTTGAACCTGGTTCATGGCTATTTTTTGAATGGCTTCCCGGTTCCGGCTTCGTATCAGACCCGCTATTTCTTTCCGACTGGCGTTGATGAGCTCTCCGACAATGAGCATCCGTGACTCCCTTTTCGCTTTTAAGTTTTGTCCTGTTACGGCTTACAGATGTAATCAGCGGTGTCATTAGACTCCGTCGTAGAGGACCTATAGGACGAAGAGGACGTATAAAACATGAGAAGCATCCTGATTTCTTTAAGGCTTTGATCATCTGTTCGGCCGTCCCCCTGAGTCACGGGCAGGTCACGCCAGGATGTTTTTGGAAGCCCGGCAATCTGTTTGAGCGATAGCGAGTTCTTGCCGGGCTTCCCCAAAATACCCTGGCGCGGCCGAAACCATGATCAAGGTCTTTTTTAAGGTTTTCTCTGCGATCCATACGGAACACGTAATTTCAGTCAATGACCGCTCAACGTATCGTTGCCTATGAGGTGACGCGCCACTTCAACGGCATGCGGACCGTTGTCACCTTGCCCGTCCGCGCCTATCCGATCCGAAAATTCCCGGGAAATCGGGGCGCCTCCCACCATGACTTTAGCAGCCGGGATCCGCGCTTTCAACTCTCCCACAATTTTTCCCATGGCGGGCATGCAGGTCGTCAACAGGCAGGACAGGGCCACGATATCCGCATGGTTGTCTCCGATTGCCTTTAAAAATGCGGGAGTATCTTTATTCACGCCAATGTCCACGACCTTGAATCCGGCCCCTTCGAGCATCATTCCCACCAGGTTTTTCCCCACATCGTGCTGGTCACCTTTAACGGTGCCGATGATGATGGTGCCCTTGGGTTGCGTATTTTCCTTGACCAGGATGGGTTTTAAAATATTCAATCCATTTTTCATGGCCATGGCGCCAATCAGCATCTCCGGCACAAACAGGGCGCCGTCACTATACTGCCGCCCCAGCTCATCCATGGCGGCAATCAGTCCGTCATCGAGAATTTTGGAAATATCGGTCCCCGAATCCACTTCCCGTTGTACGAGCGCGGCGATTTCCTTGTGTTTAAATGCCAGAATCGCCGCGTAAATCTCTTTTACCGCCATTGTCACGTCTCCTGATTAAATTAGCTGTCAGCTGTCAGTTATCAGCTGTCAGTTTGAAAGGTTCGTCTCCTCTGTCTTAAGCTAAAAGCTAATAGCTGATAGCTGATAGCTAAACGCTAACCGCTTTTAAAAAGACCGGCGCATGACGGGCAGTTCACGTTCCGGGTGAGCCGGAACACATCAAACTGCATATCTTTCAGATCCGCATGCAGGAACCTGCCGGTCAGCAGGTTCCCGGTATCCAGAATATATTTCAGCGCCTCGGTGGCCTGAAGGATTCCGATAACTCCCGGCGTAACCCCCAGCACGGCGGGAATCCGGCCGGACAGGGTTGCGGAGGGATATAGACACCGGTAGCAGGGACTTTTCCCCGGAATGATGGTCATCACCTGCCCCTCAAACTCGGATACCGCGCCGAATATCCAGGGTTTTTTTTTCTTTATGCAAATATCGTTGATCCGGTAGCGGGTTTCGTAGTTGTCGGTGCAATCAATCAATAGATCGTAACCATCGACCTCCTCTTCAAATGGGGATTCGGATGAAAGTCGATATGGATAGGTCCTCACCGTAACATGGGGATTAAATGCCGACAGAGTTTCTTTGGCGGAAATCGCTTTCGGCTTTCCGATTCCGCCTTCCGAATGAAGAATCTGTCGGTTTAAATTGCTCATTTCTACCGTGTCATCATCCGCTATGCCAAGGACCCCGACACCCGCCGCGGCCAGATAATAGGCGCAGGAAGACCCCAACCCGCCGGCGCCGATCAAAAGGATAGCCGCATTATTAATTTTTTCCTGGCCGCCGGAGCCGACTTCTGAAAGCAATATCTGGCGGCTGTAACGCGCTATTTTATCTTCCGTCTTTCGTTGCATCGCTATTGCTGAATTCCGGTAAATATTGCATTTTCGTCTTCAAACATTCTCCGGAACTTCTCCGTTGCGCCTTCTCTTATCTTCCGAGCCCCGGCCTCATCAAGATTCTGACCTTTAATCCATTTTTCAAGCAGATGTCCGCCGGGAAGCCATCGTTCCATGGTCTCTTTTTCATACACCCATGCTTTTCCCGCTACCCCCATTTGCGCAAGATGCTTCCATACCTCTTCCCGTTGCCGCGCATCGCAATAAACACACATGACGCACTCCCCGAGCTGGAATTCTTCTATCCGCTCCCGATCGTATTTCACTCCCGGAATTTCGCGTTTTTCGACGAGAGGATCCATCTTCCGGGCCAACTCATCCAGCTTCTCTCTTGCCTCCAGAATGATCCATTTCCCCCAATACTGAAGATATTCCCTGTTGGTCAGGGGGGTTCCCTCATAGTTGATGTAATTGTAACCGAAATAGACGTGGTCTTTGGGAAGAACGAAAATAAAGTGGGATTCCGGGCGGTCAATGATCATTTTCGATAAATCCTTTTTAATAAACGTCGTATCGTTTATGGGCAATTTTCGGCCTTGATCATCGTTTCGGCCACCACCAAATGGAGTGAAGGTCACGCAAGGGCGTCTTTGTAAGCCCGGCAAGCTGTTTGAGCGGCAGCGAGTTCTTGCCGGGCTGGAAAAAATGCCCTTGCGTGGCCGGAACGATGATAAGCCCGCATTTTCGCATTTGCGGAATCCCTACAGGCCGGACACGCTGAATTCCGACTCCTGATGTGCTCGGCATCATCCGGCAGCCGCCGCAGGAATAATATTCACCTTGTCGCCATCCGCCAGAATCGTATCGACGCCCTTAAGATATCGTATATTATCACCATTTACATAGATGTTGATACTGTCGGCGATCGCCCCCACCGAATCGAAAACCATGGATTTTATGCCGGGCATCGCCGCCTCCAGCACGTCCATGAGATGAGCGATTCGACTTTCATCCGGCATCGTCTGAATCACTTCCTTTCGGCCGCTGTTGAGATGGACAAGCGCCTTGGTCAATCCGACGGTAATTTCCATGCGGAACCTCCTGATCCGGCAACGCCGGTGGTTTGGTTTACTGCTACCCGAGACTTAAGGGGAAAACGAGATAGACCTGGAATGGATTCTTGTAGCATCGGATATTTCCCCCTAAATTTTGCATAATTTTCTTACTTTGCGTTAGTCCACGCCCGCTGCTGGTCTTGTACGGGAGTCCGTTGTCGGCAGAGGTCACCGCCATTGACTCTTTTTTCTTCCAAAGCGTGATATCGATAATACCGGCAAAATCCGGGTTCGTCTGACGCTGCTCATTGATTGCCTGAAAGCTGTTGGAAAAGAGGTTTTCAAAAACCGTTTCCAGCTGTTCATAGTTTGCGGAAACAATGCAATCGACCGGCAGCTCTTTTTTTACCGAGATATTAATCTTCACGCCCGGATACTGCGCGCTTTTTTGATTCATGAACGCTTTGAGCCATGGGATAAAATGAATGTTCTTTTGAGTGTATTTCAGTATATCGCCCTGAAGGTGCAGCTCACCCAGCAGTTTATCAATACCCGAAATGGCATTGACCACCTTCAGGTCTTCCAGTGCCTTCGGATGCCCTTCGGCAAGCGCCCCCTTCAGCGCCGCCTGGCAATTAAATCCGGATTTCTGAATCTTCATGCTCATCTCCGACAGATTCATGGCGATCCGCTCGTTGAGCAAAAAGGACTTTAACAGCCCGTTGTAAAGAGAAAGAAAGGGGGTCATATGCAAAAATTCCCAGAATTGAGGGCGGCTCGATCCCAGATAGATGGCGCCCAGATCCTGGTTCAGCATGTGCAGCGGGTAGATGACATAGGAGTTGAGGCTGTCGATACAGTTGAGCAGAAATTGCTGTTCTTTTCGTTTCAGAGTCGGAAAATCGCTGATGCGCTGCCGAAACCGCATGAGGCGCCTGCCGTTTGCCGTTCCTTCGATCGGATAGGACACCTCGGAGTTGTCACAGAGAATGCTGTCGGCCGATGGGGTGAATTCCGGGAAATACACTTCCATGACCTCGTCGTTGTGCCAAGCCACCAGATGCAGGCTCGAAGCTGAATATCCGCCTCCCTTTCGAAAAAAGGCAAACCCGAGCTCGGCCGCCGACAAGGTCCGGTAGGCAACCACGGCATCCGTGTAATCCACTTCGCCATTGGTTGCGATCAGGCGGGCGAGAATATTGAGCTTATCGTGCGCCGTATTGATGGCAATGCGATTTTTAATATCCAGGATGTAATTCATGACGAGGGTGCCGTATTTTACGGCAAACTCATCGGCCGGCTCCTTTTCCGCAAGGCCAAACGGCGCCCGCCCCCTGTAGCGGCTGAGCTCGATCGTGCAAAACACATCGTCGCCCCTTTTGATGGGCAAAAACAGGGTGCTGGCAACCGGCTTTTTTATCTCGGCCACATACAAATCGTTCATGGACGGATAGAGTTCCAGAAACGGATTGCCCCTGCTGTTGTCCCCATCGGGGGCCCAGATATCGTCCACCAAAACGGCCTTCCCGGTTGACATGACAATACCGTGAAAACCTTTGGTGGGGTCAAACAGATGCAGATTCATATCTTTTTTCATCCAGGGCTTACCGTCTTTGACGATACAGACTTTTTCGACCCGCCCGCCCCGTGGCAGCAGGTTGATCTGGCCGATATCGGCATCGAGACCTTCCATTAAAAGATTCAACACCTCGTAGGCAATCAGATCGATGGAGGATTTTTGACCGGATAGGGCCAACATCGGCAGCCGCTGGAACAGTTTGTCCGCAATTATTTTTTTATTCACTGACATGGTTGAATGTGGCATGCTGAATGGCACCAAAGTCTTTTTTGAATAGATTGTGTCCATCCACCTGCAGGGGCAGTTCGCGAACCGCCCTTACGGTGGGAAGTCAACGCCAACAGCTAATCGACTTCCTCCCGGATCACCCCAATTTCGGAATGGGATAGGTCCGGTGAATGAGCCTTTGCTTGGCAATCAAGGCGATCTTTTTCATAATCAGATAGCCCAGTTCAAAATCCTGGTAGAAAAGCATCGTCATTTCATCGGATTTGAAACGCAGCAGCCTCACCGGCGTTAAGGTTTTGGCATCACTGAGATACCCTTTATTTTCCGAGTCTATAAGGGAAGAAAATCCGATGGCGCCTCCCGGCGCGATGGTTTCAAGCCGGACCGTTTTTCCGGTGAGACTTTCGACTTCAAGACTGATCTCACCGGAAACGATGATGTAAAAATAATCGGCCCGGCTCTTTCTCTGATTCAGAAATACGCCCGCCTCATACTCCCGCAGCTCGGCAATTGCAGCCAGCCGTGAAATCATCTCTTCCGAAAGCTCATTGAAAAAATCGAGTGTGCTAAGAACAGAAGAATTTACCACGGACATTTTCCTTTCCACCGAAATAAGGGAGGTTGGCAACTCAGGGGCGAAAAATCTTTCGCCCCTGCCGGATTCCGGGCATAACCAGCGCTGGCATCAGGCCATGGCAAGCACCTTTTTGACCAGCTTTTCAATCCCCACCGCCACATCCTTGATCCCCGGCCCCAGCATGTACGCGGGAGTGGTCACGATTTTATTGGTCTCATCCACCGCGATCTCGCTCACAGCGCAGAGTTGATGCTTCACACCCAGCGCGGCCAGGGCGCCGATGACCCCCTCTTCTTTTCCGATCGTCATCGTGGGGGCTTTCTCCTTGAGCGCCATTCCCACGGTGGCTGGCGCAATGCAGAGCGCTCCGATGGGTTTACCGGCCTCGATCATTTCATCCAGGATTCTCTTGACCTGGTCATTGACCTTTCCGCCGGGCCCCTTGAAGGCAAATTCACTCAGGTTTTTGGCAGCCCCGAACCCGCCCGGAAGAATAAGAGCGTCTATCTGTCCGGCCGTCACATCCGCCAGATTTTTAATGTCTCCCCTGGCGATGCGTGCCGCTTCCACCAGGACATTCCGGGTTTCCTTTTCCGGTTGCTGCGTGAGATGGTTGATGACGTGCGCCTGATCGATATCCGGCGCCATGCAGATGATGTCGGCCCCCTGCTGGTCCAGATAGAGAAGCGTTAAAACCGCCTCATGGATTTCCGCGCCATCAAACACCCCGCAACCCGACAATAATACGCCTACCTTTTTCTTCGCCATGTCATTCTCCTTCATGTTTCGTCTTTAGATTCTTATCAGGGCTCGGATTGAAATCCGATAGGTTCATTATAGTCTTTCGGCAACCAATTCCGCAATGTCGAACGCCTTTTGCGCCTCGGTAAATTTCTTCGATCCATCCGTAATCATGAGCAGGCAAAACGGGCAGGCCGTGGCGATACGATCGGCTCCGGTGTCGAGCGCCTCCTTTGAGCGGGCCTGATTGATCCGCGTCCCCTCTTCCTCGGCCCAGTAATTGCCGCCGCCGCCGCCACAGCAAAAGCTTTCCATGCCGCTTCGGGGCATTTCAACCCGTTTGCCGATCGCGTCAATCACTTTCCGGGGTTCAATGAGAAAATGGTTCCGGCGGCCAAGATAGCACGGATCATGGTAAGTGATCGTTTGGCCGCCGGCGGAAAGGTTCAATTTCCCCTCGCTGATCAGTTGATGAATGAAAACCGAGTGGGGAATCACCTCATAGGCGCCGCCCAGCGGCGGATAATGCCGGCTGAAGCTGTTGTAACAGTGGGGACAGAGCGTGATGATCTTTTTCACCCCCATTTCGTTGAATTCTTCAATATTCTCCTTGGCCAGTTCGGAAAACAAAAATTCGTTCCCCATCTGCTTGGCCGGATCCCCGGTACACCGGGATTCTTCGAGAATACCGTAGGAGACGCCGGCGGCGCCCAGAATTTTGACCATCGCCCGGGCGATTTTCTGCGCCCGCTCCTCGTAGGTGACCGCACACCCGATCCAGAGCAGGTATTCGCTTTGCTCCGGCTCAAAAATCGGAACGTCAAGCCCCTTTTGCCAGTCCCGGGGACCCGCGCCCGTCCCGAAAAACGGGTGTTGCCGCTGCTCCAGGCTGGTGATGGCCTTGCCCATGAGCTCCGGTATCCGCGACTGCTCCATCACCAGGTTTTGTCTGAATTTGAGGATGGTCTTTGGCTGGTTGATGCAGGCCGGACACGCTTCCATGCACGCCGTACAGGTGGTGCAGGCAAAAATCGCATTCTCGCCGACCTCATCGATGAGACCCTCGTCTTCAAATCCGCCATTTTTCAACTTCTCGGCAAGCGTTACCATCACCCCTTTGGGCGATAAGGGTTTCCCCGTCGATGCCGCAGGACAAACTTCGTGGCACCGGCCGCACCAGAGACAGCTGTCATAGTCGAGAAGGCGCTTTTGCGTAAAATCGATCAGTTTTGCGCACCCGAGAGCAGGCATTTCCCCGGCGTCCTCGTCGTCAAAGGAGGAAAAATCGATCACCCCCATCCTGGTGCCGGGCATGGGATTGGCCAGCGCGGCGTTCATCGGCACGAGAACGATGTGCACCAGGGGTGAAAACGGGATATAGGCGATGAAGGTGAGGGAGAGCAGGCCGTGCGTCCACCATAGCACCCGGTGCGCGACGGCATTGCCCGTGGGGAAAAATCCGGCGATGAAATTGCCGACAAAGGCGTAGGGCTCGGAACCGTTCGCGGCAATGCGAAGGGCCTCGATCAGAAATCCGGTTAAAATCACGAGCCCCAGGAGACAAACCGGCAACACAAAGCCGGGCCGCTCCTTGGGTTTGACCAGGCGCTCCGGCGGAACTATCCGTCGAAACAGAAAAAACACGAGTCCCGCCAGCGCGGCTAGCCCGGACAAATCCAGGAAAAAGGACATGAACCAGCGGTTAAACGCCCCCTCGAAAACGGGAACCTTAAAGAGCACATTTAAAAAGACGAGAGTCGTTCCGACGGCGAGCGCCCCCATCCCCCAGAACAAGGCCCCATGGGCCAGGCCGGTGAATAATTTCTTGTAGATCTTTGATCCGAGAATCCCCCTGGTGATCAGCGCGGGCACATATACCGGTCCGATTTTTCCGGGCATATCCGGCGTCGCGGATTTCAGCCGGACCTTTCCCCGCCGTATATTTTTCCAGTGACCGTAAAGCCCGTAAACCAGCAGCGCCATTGCCGGAAGGGCGAAGGCATCGATCAACATGCCATAGCTGATATTCCAATAGGGGATCCGAATCATTTACCGTTCCTCTTTCAGCGCCTTGGTCAGCGCGGGCAGAACCGTCTTGTAGTCCGCCACGATGCCGAACCGGGCCCGTTTAAAGATATTGGCTTCCTCGTCCTTGTTGATCGCCACCACGCATTTGGCATTGGCGATACCGGCCAGGTGCTGACTGGCGCCGGAGATGCCCACGGCAAAATAGACCGAGGGCGCGACGATATTACCCGCCGGGCCGATCTGCATCGTCGGAGCGGCCCATCCCTCAGCCACCGCACCCCGGGACGCACCGACTGCGGCGTTCACCATTCCGGCCATCTCGCGTAGCATGCCGAAGTTCTCCTTGGCGCCGATTCCCCTGCCGCCGGAAATGATCACTTCCGCATCCTCCAGCGGGATTCCTTCCGTTTTGATCTCTTCCTCGGAAATAAATGTC
>JAZDPP010000096.1:0-15484 GCA_043797445.1 Pseudomonadota bacterium | reverse complement strand
TTTAATGACGTGGGACCACTGAAGGGAGGAAACTTTTGGCGCATCCGGAAAAGCGGTTACCGGGGAGGTTGATTCCTCCGCGCCGACCTGCCGCAAGCCCATCTGCTCGGGGCGGCTACGAACAAACGCACAGACAACACCGGCAATCACCAGAACTCCCCCCCCCAAGGATATACCAGGCAAACCGCGAGCCGTCTTGACCGAAAGCGGTCAGGATCGGGGGAAGGATCAATGTCTATTAATAACCTGAAAACAGAGTTTCATGTGACATTTTCTCCACGCCGGCGAAAGTATGTGTTGACCCCGATAAGCGAATTGAGGGTAGCTATAGGAAACATCAATTAAAAATCCGATAATGAAAACCATAACAGGATATAGTGGTCAAGCAAAAAAAACGTTACGAAGCAGTCTTCTCAATTGTCTCTATTATATTCTATCGGGTTCACATTGTCCAAGGCATTGTATTGAGGGCGCAGGGAGAAGACATGGACAGGTCATTTCGCATGGCTTTTCCGCCGTATGAAACCGGGCCGATTGCTGCGGATAAGGCCGTCCTCTTTGAAGGCAAAAAGGGTTGACTGCGGATACAAACTATGTTCATTCTGGAGCCGGATTGTGAAGAGGTCGGCTTTTTTATTCGTTTTTTTGACGGCCATCCTGATGCATGCAAATCGAATCCTGACTATCCTGTGGTCGACAGTTCCGTTTTAGTATCAGACGGCATCCGGATTGGGATCGGAATACTATTATCAACCTGTTGATTCACGCTTAAGCTTATAAAGCAGCCGTTATTCCCTTGAAGGCATACCATCGGCTAACGTCATCAAAAAGCCGATGGTGCCATGAGGGGTGTAAGCGTGGGGTGCAGGCCTGACATTTTCACATTCATGTCTCCAGCCCCCCGGCCCGGCTTTTCATTTGGGCGATCCGGTCGTTGTAAACATGAATGACCTCCCTTCGGTTCAGCATCTGGTTTCCAGCGGTTTATTAGTATTCGCGCGGCGTCTGGTTGATTTGGGCCAGGGTAAATACCGGCCCATCCTTACAGACCAACTCCCGACCGATGTTGCAGCGGCCGCATATCCCGATCCCGCATTTCATTCGGTTTTCAAGCGACAGGATGATATGATCATGGTCATATCCGAGCTTTTCGAGCACCGGTTGGGTGAATTTGATCATGATTGGCGGACCGCAGACGATGGCATAGCTGTCTTTGTCTCCCGGCGGCGCTTTTTGCTCGGTGATGGGGGGAACGAACCCGACGTTGTACTTCCAGTTGGGGTCGTTTGTTCCGTCAACGGTGATGTGCATGTCGATATCATCCCGTTTTTCCCATTCGATGAGCTCGTTTTTATAAAGCAGCATACCGGGGGAGCGTGCGCCGTATACGACCGTTATTCTATTGAACTTCGGCCGATTGGCCGGGTCGAGCATATAAATAATTGAAGATCGCAGGGTGGTAAAAGCAAACCCGCCGCCGACAATGAGGATATTTTTCCCTTCAAGCGTTTCCCACGGATAGGAGTTTCCGAGGGGCCCTCGGACTCCCATGATGTCGCCCACTTTCATATTATGAAGGTGACTGGTTACGAGACCGGCCCTATTGACGGTAAATTTGATAAATCCCTT
Organism: Pseudomonadota bacterium; assembly: GCA_043797445.1. GTDB lineage: Bacteria > Desulfobacterota > Desulfobacteria > Desulfobacterales > JAFDDL01 > JAZDPP01. Next base: position 13,855 of record JAZDPP010000096.1, on the reverse strand, counting down.
TTCTACCGGTGAGGAGGCGATTCCGATGGGAATTTCACCTTTCCCAACGATGGAAAGCTCCGCGAATTGTCCGGCCCGGTATTTGAATTTGGCCTCATCTTCAGGATTGAGAAAAACGAACTTGAATGTTTTCAGACCGCGGTCTTCGCTTTCGACGACGATATCATCGATTCGAACCGGATATGGTAAATATGGATTTTCCACGCCTTCCTCCCTTTTTTACTTTCCTACGGCGCAACGGTCGTTGGCCCCCATACTATTCATCAGACCGCATATTTTACGGATGTCGATGTTGACGGGGCACTCCCGGATACAACGGCCGCAGCCCACGCACATAATACCGGCATTATATTTGTCGACAAAATACTTCAGCTTGTGCATAAAACGCTGACGCACACGCTGTAGTTTGGTTCCGCGCGGGTTGTGTCCGGTGGTATGAATGGTGAAAATCGGGAACATACAACTATCCCAGTTTCGCATCCGCTTTCCAGCCTTGCCGTGAACCTCGTCTTGAATGTCGAAACACCAACAGGTCGGGCAAACGAAAGTGCAGGTGCCGCAATTGATACAGGCAAAGGAGACATCCTCCCAGAAAGGCGCCCCATAGAGGGTCAGTGTGTCGATCGCGGCGAGGTTGTCCGTGGCTACGGCGGAGCATATCTTATTTTCCGCTTCGGCCTTTCTTTTTTCCAAATCTGCATCCGTCGATTTGGACCACCCGGCGGTTGCCAGCAACTGTTTTCCCTTGTCCGTTATCGGTTTTGCCAGGTAATGATCGCCTTGATCAACCAGCAGGACATCCAATCCTTCTTCATGGTAGGGACCACACCCGGCTGTTGTGCAAAAGCAAGACCGGCAGGGAGAATCGCAGGCCATGCCGACGAAAGTGGTGGCGTTAAAAAGCTCCAACCAATAAGGGTCCTTGTAATCCTTGGTGTCGAAATTCATGCGAACCAGCGTTACCGCTTTGGCATCGCACGGTCTGATTCCAAAAACGACTCGAGGGCTATAATCATTCGGTGCCGTCTTAGCCTGATTCACATCTTCCCGGGTTTGGTCCAGGGTGTAAGTGAACATATCCTCAGATTGGGGGAAAATGATCGCTTTGGGGGATAACCGGGTATTTTGGAATGAGAAGTCCGGTTCTTGACCCTTTTCGAGTTCCTTAAAGATGTAATACGATTTTTCGGCAACCGGTCCGAACAGCTTGTACCCCTTGCGCAGGGCCGTCAGGCCTTCCGTCAGTTCGGTTTTTGTAATGGTTATGACCGTCATAGCTAATGCCTTCTTAATGTTTATTTGATAAATTCTCCAGAGTCATTGGGCTGATAGACATCCAACGCCGGTCGGGTTTCCACTGATAAACCGGCTTCCCATCCATATAATTCGAGACAATCCCTGTTGAGCTTTTTGGTAAACATCCTCATATTGATTCCTACCGGGCAGGCACGCTCACAGGCTCCGCAATCGGTGCATCGGCCCGCACAATGGTAGGCCCGCAGGAAATGGAATGTCCGAATGTCAATTGGGTCCTGGCTCTTCCCGAGCCACTGGGGTTTGGCCTCATCAACGAAGCATGTCGGGCAGTAGCAAAGCGGACAGGCATTGCGGCAGGCGTAACAACGAATACAAGGGGCCAAAAGGTTTTCAAAGTATTTCCACTTTTCTTCCGATGACATGGCCTCGATCTCCCGAACGTCCGCATACGGGTCGATATTTGTTTGCTCGGGGACCGGGTCTGCCACCATTTCATCGTGGATCACCGGATTGCGATGAAGACAAACCCGGCAATTGGATTGCAACACCTCTGTTTTTGAAAAACTCAGTTCTCCGGCAACCGTCTTTACTTGGATATCATTTTCAGATTCGGTTACCGACACCACTTCATCTTTTGCCATCCCGGCAATTTTTCTCTTATCAATCATCCCGAGACAGGGAACGCCGACGATGACGAGTTGCTCTCGCTTTATTTTATTTTCGATGAGGTGGTTCACAATATTGCGGGAATCACATCCTTTGGCAAATACTGCGATTTTCTCTTTACGATCTGTGAGATAATTTGCCAGGTTGATGCCGCAATTGCTGTCCCAGATCAGCTGATCTACATCCTCGGGTTTCCGTACAAAGCAGGGTTCGCTCATCATGGGAACAGAACCCTTTCGGAAGCCGATCACCATTTCCACCTGGCAAGATTGAAGCAGGCGTTTGGCGATTTCTCTGATTTTATCTGTATAACCTGTCATGGTTAAGCTACCTTCGCCTCTTGCTTGACAAAATGCTGACTAGGCCCGATGGCCTTGACCTTTGCCGAAATTTCATTGACCACACTAACGAATTTGGTCGATTCAGCCGATGAGATCCAAGAGAAATGAATGCGATCAGCCTCTACGCCCATATGTTCCATAAGTTTTTTCATCAATACGAATTTCCGACGTGCAAAGTAATTACCTTCCAGGTAATGGCATTCGCCGGGATGTCACCCCGATACCCACACGGCATCGGCCCCTTCACGCAGGGCTGCAAGGGCGAACTTCGGACTCATCCGACCGGTGCAAGGGATACGGACCACGCGAATATTGGGCGGATACTCCATGCGGCTCACGCCCGCCAAATCCGCTGCGCCGTAACTGCACCAGTTGCACAGGAAAGCGACGATTTTAGGTTCCCAATTAGACATATCATTGCTCCATAACGGTGTTAGAAAGCCTGGATCAGGCTATCCGGCCATAGTAATAGGTTGATTTGACTGAATATTTGATCGTTGTCAAAACCTTTTGGCGGGCTTATTTTCGACAGGCTGATAGTTCAGCGCTTAACAGCCGAATATGACCCATCTCCTCCTTGATGATATCAGAGAGTTTCTCACTACCGAATTCCTTGGGTACGGCGTCCCGCATACCTAAGTAGAAAACAATGGCGTCTTTTTCAGCGCCAATGGCGTCTTTAAGAATTGTTTCCATGGAGGAGGTGTTGATCTCTTTTTGAAAGAAAACCCTCATATCGGCAAGCGCATGCAGATAAAGAACCGCTTCGTTTTGCGGATCAAAAACCGTTGCGGTTTTTTCCTTTTCTTGGAGATGAGCCCTCATTTGAGCAAAGGTTCTCTCGTGCTCGTCTTCCATCATGGCCAGTTTTTCCAGAAGCGCCTTTGCCTTATCATCCTTAACGGCATTGGCCGCGGTACGGTAAAATTTCGCTCCGTTTTGCTCCATTTTTTCAGCTATTTCAAATATCTCATCGGCATTAAAATCATACATCATCTGTCGTTGGCTCCTTTGCATGGGTAATTAATAAACAAATTGGGGCCTATTGTCAGTTTTTCATTGGAAAAATGTGATTGTCGACCATCCTTGACACCCTGAAGAAATAAAATGGAAAAATTCAGGTAATTGTTATGCATATGGGACAGTTTCATAAAGCGCATATCTGGGCGAAGATCTGATCGGTGTCAAACCCTTTGAGCCGAATGGCGCCGGACCGGCAGGAGGCGACGCACAGTCCACAGCCCTTGCACAGGGCCGGATTGATCTTGGCTTTTCCCGGAAACATCCGTTCGCTCGGGTCGATCAACGAGGGCGCCGAATAAGGACAGATCGACGCGCAAACCCCGCAGCCGCTGCACGTCGAGGGAACAACTTCGGCGATGGTTCCACTGGTAAAAATCGTTTTGCGGGCCAGCAGGGTCACTGCGCGCGTAGCGGCCGCCACCGCTTGGGTGATGGATTCATCGATCGGTTTGGGCGCATGGGCCAGGCCGCAGATGAAAACACCGTCCGTGGCGCAATCCACGGGCCTGAGCTTGGCATGAGCTTCCATGAAAAAGCCGTCGTCGTTTAACGTGGCCTTGAATTGCTGGGCCAGTGGATTCTCTTCGGGGGGCGTGATGGCGGTCGCCAATATCAGCAAATCGGGCCTGATCTCCATCTTGCGGCGAATACCGGTGTCGATGAAAGAGACACTCAGCGCCCCTTCCGCTTGGTCGACGGCCAAGCCTTGATCCGGATTATATCGCAAAAAGACAACGCCTTTTTCCCTGGCTTGCCGGTAAAGATCCTCGCGCAGTCCATAGGCGCGCATGTCCCGGTAAAGGATATGGACATCCATCTGCGGGTTGAGTTTTTTAAGCTCCAAGGCGTTTTTAATCGCATGGGTGCAGCAGACCTTTGAACAATAGGGGCGCTCCGGTACCCTGGAACCGACGCATTGAATGAAGAGAGCGGTTTTGGCGTGCGCCAGCTCCGTGTCCTTGTCGATCAATCTGCGATCCAGCTCAAGCGCCGTCAGCACCCGCTGATCCCGGCCGTAGAGGTGTTGATCGGGCTTCAACTCAGTGGCGCCGGAGGCGATGATGGCGACCCCATGCGTCAGTTCCTCGGTCCGCTCCCCCATTTGGATAGTGGTTTTGAAGTTTCCCACAAAGCCGTCGGTCTTGACGATTTGCGCATCGGTAAAGATATCGATGTTCGGGTCGGCTTCGAGTTCGGCGATCATTCGGTTCAAATTCTGCTGAACATCCGCTCCCTCCCAGGTCTCATGGACAGAGAGGGCCTGGCCCCCCAGCCGATCGCTCTTTTCGATCAAATAGGTGTGATACCCTTGATTGGAAAGGGTTTTGGCACTCGTCATGCCCGCGATGCCCCCGCCGATGACGAGGGCCGCCTGGTTGACTTCCAGCGCGACCTCCTGGAGCGGCTCCAAGAGCTTCGCCTTGGCCACGGCGCTGTCCACCAGATCAAGGGCCTTTTGGGTGGCCAGCTCGGGGCTGTTTTTGTGGACCCAGGAGCAATGGTTACGAATATTGGCCATCTCGAAAACATACTTGTTGAGACCGGCGCCGGTGAGGGTCTCCTGGAAAAGAGGCTCGTGGGTTCTGGGGGTACAGGCGGCCACCACCACACGATTCAATCGATGTTCCTTGATGATCTTGGCCATGTTGTTCAGGGAATCCTGGGAACAACTAAACATGCTGCGTTCGGCGAAAACAACATTATCCTGCGTTTTGGCGTGCTCCACCACCGCCGGGACATCGACCACGCCGGCGATATTCGTTCCGCAGCAGCAGACAAAAACACCGATGCGGGGCGGCTCACCCCGGGTATCTATTTCCACCGGGCTCTCTTTTTTGCGGGTCAGACTCCAGCGAGCATCAATCAGGCTGCTGCCGGCGCTGCCGGCCGAGGCGCCGGCCTCAATGACCGAAGAGGGGATATCCTTGGGGGCCTCAAACGCGCCGCATACATAAATACCGGGCCGGGAGGTTTTGATCGGTTCAAAGCTGCTGGTGACGACAAAGCCATAGTGATCCGTGCTTACGCCGAAGGAGGCCGCGAGATCGACAGCGGTTTTGTTCACCCCTAGCCCAACCGAGAGCACCACAATGTCGAACACTTCTTCCATCCGCCGACCGGTTTCATCGAGATACCGGATCATCAGCTCACCATCTTCGACCGGAATGATATGGGTAATCTTGGACTTGACGAAACGCACCCCGGACTCACATCGAGCCCGGTTGTAAAACTTTTCAAAATCTTTTCCATGGGTGCGAATATCCATATAGAAGATAACGGCATCGAGCGGCTCTTTGCTGTGTTCCTTGGCCAGCATGGCCTCTTTGATGGCGTAGGTGCAGCAAACCGATGAGCAATACCCCTTTGCGCCGATATGCAAATCTCTCGAACCGATGCACTGCAGCCAGGCGATTTTTTTCGGCTCCTTTTTATCCGAGGGGCGCACCAGGTGCCCGCCGTAAGGACCGGAGGCTGAAAGAATACGTTCAAACTCCAGGCTGGTGACGATATTGGGCGACTTGCCGTAGCCGTATGTGTCGTGGGCCTTTGGGTTGTAAGTTTCACATCCGTTGGCCATGATCACCGCGCCCACCTTCAATGTCATCTCCTTGGGTTTGTCGTCATAGTTGATGGCGCCGGTGGGGCAGGTTTTTTCACAGAGTTTGCATTTTCCCTTGGTTAAAAAAAGACACTGGGTATCGTCAATGGCGTATTTGAGCGGCACCGCCTGGGCATATTTGACGTATATCGCCCTGCGGTCACGCAACCCGCCGTCGTATTCATTGCGGACTTTCTTGGGGCATTTTTCCGAACACAGTCCGCAGGCAATACATTTTTCCATATCCACATAGCGCGGATACCGTATCAGCGATACCTCAAGATCACCCTCATCACCGGAAATGCTTTTCACTTCAGATAAGGTGAGCAACTCTATATTTATGTGCCGGCCGACCTCGACCAGTTTGGGCGAGATAATTCACATCGCACAATCATTGGTCGGAAAGGTCTTGTCCAGCTGCGACATCAGCCCACCGATGGAAGAAGATCTCTCTACCAGGTAAACATAATATCCGGAATTGGCCACATCCAGCGCCGCTTGCATGCCGGCAATGCCGCCGCCAACAACCATCACCGCGCCTATAGTATTTCGAGACATTTATTCTCCTACTTCAAAAAGGATTCAATCGTGCTGATGTTCAGCAGGTTCATGTGAAGGCCGAGGTCACGCCCCCCGATGCCCATGGCCAGTCCAAGAAGCTGAGGATATACAATGCTGGGAAGATAATGGTTTGGTTTCGAGGCCGGTGCCATCATCTCCTGAACCCGGTCAAATTGCATCTGGCAATAGGGGCAGGCGACGCAGAGATAATCCGCCCCGGCCTGTCTGCCGCCGTCTATCTTTTTGCGGGTCAAGGCCGCTGAGAGTGCATCGTTGACGCCCAGCATCGGCGCGCCGCAGCACTCCAGTTTCAAGGGCCAGTCCAGGCTTTTTGCACCGGTCACGGAGACCAGTTGGTCGAAGACGACCGGCGCGACCGGATTGTCAAACGCGGTGATTTCACTGGGCCGCAAGGCATGGCAGCCGTAATGGGTCGCGATCTTGAGATCCTTGAAAGGTTTGGTGCTTTTATCCTTCAAGACGTCTACGCCGATATCGTGATAGAGGACGGATAGAAAATGTTTGACTTCGGCCGTTCCCGAATAGCTCAACCCCTCTTTGGCCAGCTGTTCGTTCACTTCCTCGCGGACGGAGGCGCTCTTCATCTCGTGGGCAGCTTTTTTCAGACTGCCGAAGCAGCACTTGCAAAGCACCAACATGTTCAGGCCCTGTTTTTCCGCCAAGGCCAGGTTGCGGGCCGCCATCAGGAGAAAGGTCTTGTGATCCGTATTGCGAATCGGATTACCGCAGCATTTGAACTCGTCAATATCGGTAATGCCGACCTCAAGCCTATCCAACACCGCTCTGGCGGAAAGCTCATATTGCGGCACCCGGACCGGAATATTACATCCAAGAAACAGTGCAAATTTCATCTTTCCATCCCTATTTATCCGTATGTGCAACGCAAACCGGTTGGACCGGCCCGCACTTGGCTTCCACAGCGGCCAGGTTCTTGAGTTCATAAAAAATATCGGTCACCTTAACACCCTGAGGACAGTGCTCCTGGCATTGGTAGCAGGTTAAACAATACCACAGCATCCGTGAGCCCAGGGCCAGATCTCTGATACCCATGCCCATGGAGCGTATAATCTGGTGCGGCAGCAGATCCAGTTCCTTTTGCGGCTCTTCGTAGTTCCCAACGACCGGACAGACGGTGGAGCAGTTTTCACAGGAAAAACAATAGGCGTAAGTACCGGCGTGAATAGAGAGACCGGCGTTTTTCTTGAATTCACTGTGGGCCGGAGTCAGGGCCAGTACGGCATCGGTTTTTCCCACCAGTTGGAAAGGGGCGGAAACAGCAGTCCGGATTTTGTTCAAGGGCTCGTTATACTCTGCGGCGTCCAACTCCATCCGTTTGAGACCCCGGTAATAAGAAAAAGGCGTCAACATCAGGGCGACGCAGGAGCCGGTCCGGATCACCTCTTCGCGGACATTGAACCACAGGTCGCGCAGGTTGATCCCGGCCGGGCAGATCACCGTGCAACGGTCGCAATTGGTGCACAGATAAATACCCTGTTGAAGCGCGGCCATTCCTCGAGCGCCGATATCCTCTTGAGCGACATAGGCCTTTAGAAAGGCCATTCTCTCCGAGGGCAGGATGATTTCGTTGCCGAGGTTATCGTAAGCAACGGCCACGGAGCATCTGCGGCTGCAGTTGGTGCAGTGCATGCAGGCATCCAGCTCCATCACCTGGCGGGTCTTAATATTGGCGGGCCGGGAATTTTGATCCATGACGGCGGTGGTCATCAGGCTGAGCGGGGTCGTCAAGATGTGGAACATCTTGCTAAAGGGCAGGAGAGCAAGCCCGATCATGCAGGCCGTAAAATGGATATCCCAGAACTTCTGATAATGGGTATAGGAGGTGAGCTTGATCATCTCCATGGCGATGCCGGATAACAGAATCACCGCGAGGAGGATGAGCACGTAGGTATCCATTGCATTGGTCTTGAGGCGCGGGGGCTTAAGGACCAGCCGTCGATAGGCGGCGATGGCCAGACCGGCGATCACCAAGCAGCCGGAAACGAGCAGGTAAGGGTTGAGCGACAGGTAGTACTTCTCAAATAGCGAAGTAACGATGATCTTGTCCAGGGCGTGCATGAAAAAGAGAAACGTGAAGGCTGCATAAATCAACATGTGCATGATCCAGCGCAGCCCATCCTGTTTTCGGATGTGGTTTTGAAACAGCACATCTACCACGAGCACCCGGAGCAGCGTGAGGATCTTGGGGCTGAATAAAACGGCCGATATCCCCACCAGGGCGGCCCTGACCCTTGTCGCTGCTGTCATACCCGGGTCAGAGATGCCGAGGTTGAAGCGAAACCAGCCGGAAACCTTGTAAATCAGCCCGAGCCCGAAGATCGCCAAAGCCGCATACAGCAAGCCATCATGTAACATTTGTCAGTTTTCCTTTATCGCTTGTTCACTTATAATTTTTTATCTTTGATAAAGTTCCAAAACCAAACGATTAAGATCAAAAATACGATGACAACAATATATTCAACCCCTTTGGTTGAAAAAACGTCGACATATGTGAAATTTTCCATTCGTTCACCTTGGTTATGACTAATTAATGGTCATTTGTTGCCCACTCAGGCGGTTTTCTCATAACCGGCATCCTGTTTACAACCCAGCGGAACATCCAAATCTCTAGAAATATGACGGCAAGCGTTATTTCAATCTCGATCCAGGAAGGAAAATATCTTACCGGTGCATCCCACTTAAAGGCGATAATGCAAATATTCAGCCGATTCAGTACGATTCCCAGGGCCGTCCATATCGAAGCCATGCGAACCAAAGAAACCTGCTTATTCCTGACGCCGTTCACATACATGATCAGCGGAAGAACGACAAAACCGCCAATTTCCGTTAGAAACCATCCCCCCATGGGTGTGGTGATGTATTTCCAATGATGGCCATGGACAAATACCAAGAGTTTGATAAAAAGGTAGGCAAACATGGCGATCGCACATCCCTTGCCCAATCCCAAAATAATTTCTTTTTCCCCCGCATGGTGTTCCTCGGGAATTTGATCCGAAAATACCTTGTGGCTTATGGAGCCTTCGATAATTACCAGGGAAAGGCCGGCGAATATGCTGGACACAAAAAACAGGAGAGGAATGAATTCCGTATACCAAAGCGGATGAATCTTGTCCCGAGCCATTAGAAACAACGCCCCAAGGCCCGATTGATGCAGCGTTGACAGTGTAATCCCGAATATGACCGCTCCAACGGTGAGAGAAGTGAGAAACTTTCGGAGTTTGGGCCAGCCGCCCCACTCCGCAATGACCGGGGAAAATTCAATAAACTGCGCCAGCATGTAAAGCAAAAAATGCCATGCCACTAAAAAAAGTACCGAACTGACGCCGAAATCATTGCCGATAATGGGATTGATCACGTTCCAAGGTCTTCCCAAATCCAACAGCAGGGCGCCTGCGTAAAAGACATAGGCCAAAAAACCATTCAATACGGTCGCCCTGATAATGGGATGATACTTCTCCACGCCGAGTATATAAACGGCAAATGTCAGGGTATAGGCGCCGCCGGCAAAAGCCACGCCGGTCATTACATCGAAGCCGATCCAGATTCCCCAGGGAAAGTCCTGGGAAAGATGGGTGGAAGCTCCCAGACCCTTCAAAAGTCGAAAGGCAATGAGTATTGCGCCCACAAAAATTATGGCTCCGGAAATGACATTAAAGGGTGTGAATATTTTCCCCTTGGGTTTTAATTCCTGAAGAAAAAAAGGAATAAACTCATGTATTGCTTCACCCAATTTATTTCTTCCGGATGGGACCGCCAAATCATTTTTCATTATATACCTCGTTCATTTTCCTCTTTCCCGGCCTTGTCCGCTGTTTCCCCTTGGTCCTGAGTAATACCGTTTTTTCGGTTTGTAAGGTAGTTGATGCCAAGCAGGAAGGTCGGCAACAGCACAAAAACAAACGGCACGCTGTACAAGAATCCTTTGGTATATTCCGGATATGGGATCTGGGCGATATCCGTCTTAAATCCGATCCGCTCAAAAGAAACGCCGGAAAGATAAATCCACCCGGTACCGCCCGCTTCCATTTCACCGTAGATATGGTCATGATATCGATCAGGGTTGCTGTTTATTCGGGTTTCGGCGGCTTTTAATAAGCTTCTTCGAGTACCGAAGCTGAGGGCTTCCACCGGGCAGGCATCCACACAGGCGGGATTTTTCCCCTCCTCCAATCGGGTATAACAGAAATGGCATTTCTGAATTTTGGGAACAGGGCTTTCGTATTCGAATTTTGGAATATCAAACGGACAGGAAATCATGCAGTAACGGCATCCCATGCATTTACTTTCCCGCCAGATGATGGGGCCCTCCTTTAATTTCAACATGGCCTTTACAAGGCAGGCCGAAGCGCAGGCGGGTTGATTGCAATGCAAGCATTGTCTTTTAACAAATATCGCGCCCTTTTCCGTCTCATAACGATTGACCACCGTCCAAGATTTGGTGCTGGTGGTTCTGGGTGATTCAAATACTGATTTATCCTCGATATCCGGTATGGGGTTGCCATTGACAGTCGCACACGCCAGTTCGCATTTTCTGCAACCGATACATCGGGTGGTATCGACAAGGACCCCTGAAAATTCAACATTTTCATCTGCAAATGTCTTGGTACCGGTCATCAGAGATGCGGCTCCGGCAGATCCAAGCGCACCCAGAAACTCTCTTCTCGTTAAGGCCATAGTGTTACCTCAGCTTCTTTTTCTCTTCATGACATTTCGTGCAACCGTCAACTTTTGTAATTTTCATGATATTGTGGCACCTGATGCACTGGAGATGATAGGCTCCTTTTATTCCCGGCTTTAATGGATTTTTTACATCTTCGGTCGCTGCGTGACAATTACCGCATTGCGGCGGTTTTTTGGAGAGAGGGCTATTGTGGTGGCAGCCCTTGCAGATTGCACCTTCCGGACTATGGAAGTATCCGGCAAGCTTATTGTCTTTGATATTGTTTACCAGGGTTTTTACGATTTTGCGGTGTGGAAAATCAACCGCTCCATACTCTTCGGAAAGATTTTTTATGACAACTTTCTCAGGAATCTCGTTATCATCATAGACGCCGGCCATGAGGTTTCTTGACTTGAGCAGGTCGGCAGCCAGGTTTTTTTCCATTTCCGGGTCTATTGTTTTTTCTTTTTCAATTGTCGATGTCATATGACACTTAAGACATGACTCATCTTCTTTGTTGCGCGATTTGACTATGGAAGCATGGCAACCCGCACAGTTTGCCTTTTCCTGCTCTTCGCCGTGGCAACCCATGCAGCTCTTTTTTGTATTCCCCTGATGCATGGCTTTTTCGAGCGGCACCTCTTTGCCCTCCTTTATACCGGCTAGGGTATGGCATTGATTGCACTGCTTGAAAGTTTCGTGGTGGCAGCCCCGGCAAGTGTCATTATATGTCTCGTGTCCCTTATGGTCGAAGGGTACAAGATTCATGCTGGCCGGTTTGTCAATTTCGGCTCCGGTCCCGCCTTGGGTGCTTTTGAGCAGAACATTATCCGGCTGTTTGCGCTCCATTCGAGGAACAGGCGAAATTTTTTTGATTTTATTTTGGGCTTCAGGATCATGGCATCCCCAACAGGTCAGCGGACCGGTTTCAATCTTTTTTGCCGAACTTTTGCTGTGGCAATCGATGCAACCCGTATGGGACGCCAACCGCATTGAAATGATGTTGTCTTTAGTTTCAGGCCGATGACAATAGCGGCAGGTTCCTTCTTTTTCTTTGGCGTAAAAAAGCTTTTTCTCTTTCTCATTATATTCATGATGGCAACGCTGGCAATCATTCTGCTGCGTTTGCGCATGCCGAAAGTGCAGGGATCGATCGAACCCCATGGGTTGCCGGGCGGACGTAAAGCGCGCTTCTTCCCTGTGGCAGTCGTTACATTCCACCGGACCGGTTTTTTCGCCGGCGGTCCGCATCTCGCCGTGGCAGGAGATGCAGGCCTCGTGATAGAGGTTCATGACCGTTAGTTTATCGGTATCCTTAAGACGCTTGAATTTCGGTGAGAACCGGTCGTTGTCCGATAAATGGCAGGTGGTGCAGTCGCGGTTTTTTTTGGCCAAGGCTCGGGTGTGGGCGTCATGGAGGAATTCAACCGGTGGTTTTTCGAGCTTGCCAAAAAGCGTTAAGGCATCGATGCGGATAAGATCGACTTTTGCCCCGGGCGCCGCCGGGAGGATCTGCGCTGAACCGAATTGCCCCGAACCACTTATCAAGACGATACAAACGGCAATGGTAGAGAGCCGGGAGAGCCCCCAATTCCCCTTATTCATATTTCATTATCCTCGGAAATTATAATTAAACCGACATCAACGACAAAGTGTCCCTTTTACCCCCCCCAAAAAAATTGTGCAATAAAAAATGTGGATTCACCATTTCCTTTTTGAAAAAGGGAAATGGAAATTACAAATTTACCGGTGTAAGATGGATTGATCATCTTGAAGGACCGACTCGGTTTTAAAAACCGTAACAGTTTAGCTCTTTGAAAATTTATACTGCTATTTTTATGGTGCTGTTCTCGTTTTCGGTGCTTCCGAGCATATAGCGAATGCATGAAAAAGTTGTTGATGGTTGAGCGGGTGGTAGGTTCGGAATAGGGCTTTTTTGCCATCTGGAGGCCGGATTGAGACCCAGCCGTATTAAAATGCACCGAAAATGTCGTTTGTCCGGATTTGCGACAACCATCTAAATCCCGGATGAACCGGCATTCGGAAATACGTCCGCAACATTTATCGCTGCTCCCCGGAAGGTAACGGCACCGTTGGCTCTTAAAGGAGATGTCAAAGGTTCCTTCAGCGGAAAGGATTTTCAGGCGCATCAATTCCAGACCCTTGCCGCCCGCGTTAAAATCATAAGGCTTTCGGGTCGAATACTGGTCCGTATGCCGGGTATTGTGAAAGCCCTTGAAGATGAATTCCAGGTCCCGAACGGGAATCCCGACGCCGAAGTCTTTTATTTCAAGAAGAAAACCATCGGCCCGCTGGCTTGAAGAGATGACGATTTCTCCTCCATCGGGCGTGTTTTCCACGGCATTCTTCAGAAGCGTTCTTAAAATCATGTCGAGCGTTCGCTGATCGAGGATTACCGTTTCTAGGGTTTCGAGCCGGGTGGTGAAAATGATCGCGCGATCGGGGCATTCCGCGCGGATGAGCTCGACGGTGTCCCGGATGAAGGCATTCAGCCGAAGGGGCATTGGCCGAAACGTCGGTGTATCCACAATGTCCTGAACGATGAGTTGCAGATCCTTGAGGCGATTCAGATTGCGCTTAATTCTGTCCGCCATGCCTTCCCTTGCGGCTTCGGAGATGCCGGGCCTTTCCATTGTTTTCAGGTTGGCCTCAATGATGCTGATCGGCGTCATCAGCTCGTGGGACAGG
>JAZDPP010000095.1:0-2893 GCA_043797445.1 Pseudomonadota bacterium | reverse complement strand
GCCGGCGGTGCTGTTTCCCGGTTTCGCCACAGCGCCGGCTTCATATACATACCGGCGATAGCGCCGTAACCGCTCTGTTTCATCCAGCACACCGAATTCAACGAGGCCGAAATCAAGGGAAAGAAACCCATCCTTATTATTTATTATGTTGCTGAAAATGGTAACCGAGCGAATTCCACCGGTACTCCTCCAGCCGGGTAACGATGCCGGCGCGGATCGGATTCAGATCGATATAGGATAGGCAATTGATCAGCGTCTCGCCGTTTTCAACAATACAGCTTTTAAACCGCTCGCTCCAGAGGGTGCCTCGGCGGTGATGGCGTTTGTTGTAATCACGGGAAATGATTTGTTTCAGTTCCTTTAAAAATTCCGACAGGCCGGCCCATTTATTTCGGTAATGCGGAAGATGCGATTCATTGAAGTGGACGTCCTGGCCAAAAAAACCGGGCGAATCGCGTTTTGATATCATCATCGGTAAAATGGTGATCCGGGATCATTCGGACCAGAATGTGAAAATGATTTCCCATAATGCAACAGCCCAACACCTCGACAAAATACAACAAGCTGAACCTTTTGATCATATCAACTATGCGGTCTTTATCGGTATCCTGAAATGGGAAATGGGAATCCATCCAGGGCGGTCCTGGACATGACATGGTAAACCGTTCGTTGATCCGGGATTAGAAGACGTGAGGACCTGGGCATAAGTATCCTCCCAATTTATAGAAAATAAAATAGGATGTTGAATTAAATGGCAAAATTATTATCTGATGCCAAGTATTATTTGCCTGTCCCTATTTTCTTCCTATTTTCTTTCGAAAATTGATCGTCATTGCCGTAAAAACGGGTATACCGCGCCTTGATGTCCGAGTCCGTAAAATGGCTCTCCGGAACCATGTGGACAAGGGTGTGAAAATGAATAAATTTAACAGGAACGAATTGCAGAAATGAAAAACCCGCCTGGTTCTTTTCTCTGTCAAATGCGCTATACATTTTGACAATTATTTTGCCTGTGACTATAATCGGCCACTTGATTGGCGAATAAGATTTTTTTATATACCTTTCCCCTATCCCCCATGATGGTTCGTCCCCATGCGATTGGAGATACAGGAACATGAAAAACACGACAGAAACTCGGATAGAGCGGATTGAAAGAAATATCGAAGAATTTACCAAAGGTATGTTGGAGTTGAAAGCGTCCCAGATGAAGACCGATGCGCAGATTCTGGAGTTGAAAGAGGCCCAAATGAAGACCGATGCGCAGCAAAATCGGACCGATGCGCAGATACTGGGGTTGAGCGAGTATCACCGGCAAACCGAAGCGTTGCTGGATGAAACCATAAAAGAATTCCGGGCCACCCAAAAGTCCTTGGGGGATCTGGGGTTGGTTCAGGGTGAAGTGGCGGAAGATTTGTTTTACCGCAATGTGAAAGGGTTGTTCAGTCCTCTGTCTCTGCGCTTTGAGCGGATTCGCCGGAATGTAAAGGTGAAGGGCAGCGGAGAATACGACATTGTGGCGGACGAAAAGGGCCGGGTATTGGTGATCGAGGTGAAGAACAAGCTGAGCCGACGGATGGTGGATGAATTCACGGATAAAAAACTGCCCCGCTTCAAGACCTTGTTGCCGGAGTATCGGGACAGCAAGATACTGGCCGGAATTGGCGCGCTGGTGGTGAAGGATGATGTCGGGCGATATGCGGAAAAAGCCGGATTATTTGTGCTCACCCAAACCCGTGACGGCGGCGCGGCGCTCTTAAACCGGAAGGGGTTCAGACCGAGAGAATTTGCATAAAATCCGTATTGAAAGACTCGATTCGGCGAACGGGATTTGGGAAGCGGCGATAGCGCCGAAGTCGTTGCGTTGCGTCCATAACGCCGAATTCGGTCAACCCGAAATCGAGAGAAAGAAATCCCTCCTTATTTTCCTGCTGAATATGATATCCGAGCGAGTTCCGCCGGTACTCCCCGGGGCGGGAAACGATGCCGGCGCGAATCGGATTGAGATCGATAGGCCAGGGTAGTTGATCAGGGTCTCGCCGTTTTCAACGATGCAACTTTTAAACCGCTCCCCCCAGAGGATTCCGCGGCGATGGTGCCTTTTGTTGAACTCACCGGTAACCGATTGCTTTATCTCTTTTTAAAATTCCGAAAGGTTTGACCACTTATTCCGATAGTGCGGCAGATGCGCCTTCGAAAATTGATCGTCATTGCCGTAAAAACGGGTATACCGCGCCTTGATGTCCGCGTCCGTAACGTGGGTTTCGGGAATCATGCGGACAAGGATGTGAAGATGATTTCCCATGTTGCAAAAGCCCAGTATTTCAGTGAAGTACAATGAACTGAAGCTGCGAATTACATCGACCATCCGGTCTTTATCGATATCCTGAAACGGAAATCCATCCAGAGCGGTTCTGAACATGACAGGGTGTACCGTTTGTGGTCATTTGGAGAGGTTCATTTATTGTTGCAAAGCGTTGCGCAGTCAGGGATCGGCGTGCCTATTTGATCAGGGAGCTACACCGCCGCGGAAAGCCGCTTTAAGGAATACATCCCATCAATCCCCGTCACCGGTTTCGGTTTTTTCTCGTGTTTTGACTGGAAAAGGTGCTTAAAACGCAGATAGTTTTCGGCGACGAATGCCTTGGCGCCGATGATGCCCGAGTCCGTGAAATAGCGTGTCCGGCACTGAAACCGGCGTATTCTATCCACGTTGAAATTATTGGCACGCTCTTTTTCCAGAATCTCTCCATCAATTACGCCGGCGGTGCTGTTTCCCGGTTTCGCCACAGCGCCGGCTTCATATACATACCGGCGATAGCGCCGTAACCGCTCTGTTTCATCCAGCACACCGAATTCAACGAGGCCGAAATCAAGGGAAAGAAACCCATCCTTA
>JAZDPP010000094.1:0-2651 GCA_043797445.1 Pseudomonadota bacterium | reverse complement strand
GACAAACACAGCGTCTCGTGCTGCAACCTCCTTTACATTTGCAATGAACGGTCTTTTCCAATTCCGACTCCTCTAAATTTTGCCTCTTTTAACCAACAAGCGAGTATTCTATATTCTGGGAGATGAGAGTATCTACACCCAAATCATTTCGCAGAACCTTTCTTTTTCAACACCGGATGTGGTCCGGAGTGATTTGCAACGTTTTATCGATGCCATGGCCGAAGAGGATGGTATTAACCTGAAACAATTGGGCCTCAGAAACATCACGATTGACGAATTGCTTCATCAATTTAGGACGATTTATCGGCTTGATCATCCATAACTTGATTTGCAGTATTCATCAAAGGCGAAGTGTTACGTCAAGTTTATAAGTTAAGGGCGTCCCAATCTCCTTGCCACACCTTCTCTTTTTCGATTGAGAAATCGTCGTTACAACCCGTTACACACCGATACCAAATCGCAACTGACTTGGCATCTGTTATCCCCTATTATTTCACGAATATTCAGCAAAGCGACTCATTGTTACGCCTTTCATGGTGATGAAAGCGACAGGACTCAAATAACCAGACACCCGCATTAATAACTTAACAAGAAAGACGAGAAGAAAGGGGGACTCAAGATGAACCGAAAGAGTTATCCAAGCGCCCTGTTTTTCAACAAACTGTTCCCAGTCATCTTATGCTTGTTGTGGCTTGGGATGAACGGGTGCGGTTCCGGCGGCGGTTCGAACAATAGCGCGGCAACCGAGCCTGAAGCTGAAGTCGACAACCGCCCGAACATATTGAGGAGGTAGGCGTGATACCGGGGATACCTGCTCCCTAAGCCCGATAAACGGGATAAGTACCTTTACGAAATAATGGGAGTCAATCGCGGACCCAAACAGAAACGTGTGAGGGTGCGGAAAATGAGTATGCCCAAAAGAACGGTGTGATTGACCATGGCCCGAATGATTTCCAGACAAATCGAAGAAGAAATGAAAACTTCATTTTCAGACCTGCTGCTTCACGTGCATCCCCGGCGGGTGCCCGCGCAAGCACTGTCCTTGACCCGGACCTGAGGGTTGGGCGGTATGGCGGCGCTCCTGCTGATGGCGCAGTTTTTATCGGGTCTTGTCCTTCTTTTTGTTTACCAGCCGTCTCCGGTGACGGCCTATGACAGCATCTTAACGCTTCAGCAGAGGATACTGTTCGGCCGGTTTATCCGAAATATTCATCATTGGAGCGCCAATGTGCTGGTGGTGATCACGTTTTTTCATATGCTTCGGGTGTTCTTTACAGGCGCTTTTCATGCCCATCGGCGGTTTAACTGGGTCATCGGTCTTTGTCTGATGGCGCTGGTGCTGGGCGCCAACTTTACCGGCTACCTGCTGCCTTGGGATCAACTGGCGTATTGGGCGGTGACCATCTGCACCGGTATGATGGATTATGTGCCCGGGGTGGGCCATTACATGCAACTGATGCTTCGGGGGGGCGCTGAAGTGGGACAGGCAACGCTTTCAAACTTCTTCGTGTTTCATGTCATGGTGTTACCGGCCGCCTTTCTGATGCTGCTGCCGGTTCACTTCTGGCGGATCCGAAAAGCCGGTGGCGTGGCCGTTGAGCGTTCAGCCGATCAAGCGGCGCAGGCGACAACTAAATGGGTGCCGGTGTTTCCGGACCTGATTCTTCGGGAAGTCGTGGCGGGGCTGGTTCTTACAGCCTCGATATTTATCTTGTCCGCATTGTTCGATGCGCCCCTTCACGAGCGCGCAAATCCGGGCTTAAGCCCGAATCCCACCAAACCGCCATGGTATTTTGCAGGGTTTCAAGAAGTTCTCATCCATGTTCATCCGATAGTGGTGATTCTGGTCATCCCTGCGATATGCATCGGCGGGCTGGTGGCGGCGCCCTATCTCTCCTATGAAGCAGATGCCGTCGGCATTTGGTTTTGCTCCGCTACGGGTCGGAAAACGGCTTGGCTGGCGGTGGGTCTGGCGTGTATTGCTGTTCCGGTGACCGTTTTCTTCGACGAACGTATGATGACATCAATGCACACCAGCCAGGCAATGCCGAATCCGGTTTACCGGGGAATCATTCCAACGGCAATGATATTGGGAATGCTTTTCGCTCTTATTGTTTGGATCCGAAAACGCTATCATGCATCCCGAAACGAAGTGGTGCAATCGGTGTTTACCCTGCTTCTAACGATAATAATGCTTCTAACCTTGGTGGGCGCCATTTTCAGAGGGCCGGACATGAAGCTTGGATGGTGGTGGGGATAGACCGCCCGCAATACAAAAAAGGCGAAAAAACATCATGCAGGCAGGCATAAAAGAAGCACGGAAAATGCCGCCCCGTCGGGGATTTTTATCGGCCGTATGGAAAGGGCTGGGGTGGCTTGCTTTTGCGGAAGTAATGGCGATCGTCGCCGCGTTTTTCCACTCCCGCGGCAAACTGGCGCAAAAAGAAGATGCTGCCGGCATAATTACGGCCGGCCGGGTGGATACGTTTACGGCCGGCTCTGTGACGGCCTTTGTTCAAGGCAAGTTTTATCTTTCCCGGTTGGCGGACGGCGGATTTTTGGCGCTGTCCCGGCAATGTACGCATTTGGGATGCACCATCCACTGGCATGAGGACAACCAAAAATTTATCTGTCCTTGTCATGGCTCGACA
>JAZDPP010000093.1:0-45987 GCA_043797445.1 Pseudomonadota bacterium | reverse complement strand
ACTTTCCGATCCCGGGCGGCCCCCAGATAAAAACCGGGCGGACAACGGCAACGTGCAGTAAAAAGTCCGCCAGTTGTCTTTGTGATAAGGAAATGGTTGAGTTCATGAGGTCAGTGGTATTTCGCCGAAGGCGTCACCCGCCGTGATTTACAATTTAAATGAGTTTTCTAAAAAAACCCGGAAGTATTCATCGTCCACTCGAACCGGAGTAAAGTATATCAGCATCCGGATATTCAAGATTTCCTTCCTCGAAATGAATTAATTGTCTAAGGGAATCCGAAATTACCGTTTACGGCGACATCTATATTTTATTGCTGCTGTGCGAAGTGGTTTGTCACCGGTCAAAACAGTTGCCGAAAAAGACTTCGCCAAATATAAACACGAGCAGCCTGGAAAGGACAGAGCCGCCGAGAAGTCTTTCTTTAATATTTTGACCACTTCCGTGGCATCCTGATCAAGCGAATGAATGGTTAGCGCCCCATTTCTAACATATGAGTGTAGCTTACCGAAGGTCTCATCATCAAATTCGTGCCTTACAAGATCCGTGATGTTCATGTCACAGGGGAGATTGAAAAATGCCTCCAACAAATCGATATCCATCATATCAATTAATATATTGGCATCATTTACGATAATCTTCATGCAGCAATCCGGAAATTCTTTCTAAACTCCGGCAACCTCACATTCATCAACTCTGCCCCTTTGGACATAGTGACAATATCCTCAGCGACGGCATAATGCACGAGCTGATCAAAGCGATTGGCTTTTTCTTTTCCAACATACTCACCAGGTTCCTTTTTTCGCCATCCCGCCGGGCTTGCCTGGATACAAAATCCCCTGTAATAATAAGTTGATAGGGGTTGATTCGAAGCGGTTACACCGGGGGTTACAAAACCCTAAAAAGCGAAAAAAGGTCACAAGCTTTTTGCCTGTAACCCTTTGATTTTTTTTGGTAGCGGGGGCCGGATTTGAACCAGCGACCTTCGGGTTATGAGCCCGACGAGCTACCAGACTGCTCCACCCCGCATCAAGTGAGACCGGAATATAACCAATAGGCATTCCGCTGTCAAGCTTTTAAACCAATAACGATTCGATTTTTCTCTTGAGGTCTTTTCCATCACCGGCATCCCGGACGCGAATCAGCTTGGTCCGGCTCGTTTGCCCTGAAATAATTTCCAGCGATGATTTGGGGATATTCAGGCACTTGGCAAGGAATTGCACTACCATTTTGTTGGCGGCATTATCCACCGGAGGCGCGGTAAGATGGATCTTGAGGGCATCCCCGTGTAACCCGCCAAGCTTGTTTTTGGAGGCACGGGGCTGGACAAAAAGGGTGATCACGACCCCTTCGGGCTTTTCCGTTATCCAGCTCATGGTCGTTTCAGCCTTCGGCACAGGCGCTGCTATGGGGCGGCTTGCCTCGCCGCATCCCGTATCTTCATCTCCGCGGCCGCCACTACCTGCTTAAAAAGGGACGGGGGACGCACGACCCGGCCCTCCCCGTTTACGAAGGCATGCAGCGTGGAACCCTTAGCGACGGGTTCCATATCGGCCTTACGGTAAATGACATATTTGAATTTTACGCCGGCCTTGACCGACGAATCAAGGGTGGCCTCTATCACAATTTCGTCATCGTATCTGGCGGAAGACAGATATTTGCAATTTACTTCGGAGAGGGGGAGAAAATAGCCCATCTCTTCGATGTTTTTATAGGTAAACCCTAGGGAACGGAACAACTCGCCACGCCCGATTTCAAATAACCGCAGGTAGTTGGCGTTGTAAACCACCCCCATGGCATCCGTATCCCCATAAATAACCCGGTATGGTGTTCGATGTGAGAGCATTTGAATTCGTTAAAGAATTTCCTTCAAGCAGGTTTTTAATTCATCGTAGTTGCGCGTAACCGGAAGTTCCGGATATTCTTCGACCACTTTTTCGGGCGGACAAAAGAGAACCCCCACATCCGCATTTTTCAGCATATTGATATCGTTATAAGAATCCCCCATGGCAATAATGCGGTAATTTAATTGCCTGAGCGACTCAACGACCTTTCGCTTACCGTCCTGTTGCCGCAGGTTATACCCCGCGATGGCACCGGAATCGTCGATGGTGAGGGTATTGCAGAAAAGCGTCGGCCAGCCGAGTTTTTTCATAAGCGGGCTTGCAAACTGCGTAAAGGTGTCGGAAACGATAATGACCGGCACCTGGGATCGAAGCCAATCCAGGGTCTCCAGAGCACCCGGCAATGGGTCCATGCCGGCGATCACCTGTTGAATATCTTTGAGCTTCAATCCGTTTTCATCGAGAATGCGGATCCGCCGCTTCATCAAAACATCATAGTCCGAAATATCACGGGTCGTTAACCGAAGCTCCGCGATGCCCGTTCTCTGCGCTACATTGATCCAAATTTCGGGGACAAGCACGCCTTCCAGATCCGAACAAACGATTTGCATAAGCCTCTCTTTATCCAATTTTGGATTTCATCCCTGTTAAAACCGTTTTACCAACTATCAACTGCCGACCGCCGGTTTAATCCGCATTCTCATCCTCAATGCGGATCAGCATCGGTTCATCGGCCACCACCTCCAGCTTCGAGATCTCGGAAAGGGCCAGCTTCACGTTCTTTTCACGGGCAAGATGGGAAAACATGACAATGGGAACAGGGCCTTTTGTCTTTCTGCCTTTCTGGTGAACCGATCGAAGGCTAATGCTGTGTCGACCCAAAATACCGGCGATGGTCGCGAGAACGCCGGGCTGATCCAACACTGAAAACCGGAAATAGTACTGGGTCACAATATCGTCCATGGGAAGAACATCGAGTTTCCGAATCTTCCCGGGCTGATAGGATAGCAGCGGAATCCGGCCCGGGGCACCGGCCATCAGATTGCGGGCAATATCGACAATGTCGCTCACCACCGCGCTACCGGTCGGCATCATGCCCGCGCCGCGTCCGTTTAAAACGATATCTCCCACCGCATCCCCGGTGATCCGCATCGCATTTAAGGTGCCGTCCACGAAATAAAGGAGGTTATCCTCGGGAATCATGGTGGGATGAACCCGGGACTCCACCCGGCCGTCATTTTCCTTGCCGATGGCCAGAAGCTTGATCTTATAACCGAACTGCCCGGCATACTGAATGTCGAGGGGAGAGATTCGAGTGATCCCCTCGGTATAGATATCCTTGAAATTGATTTCCATCCCGTAGGCGAGCCCTGTCAATATTGCGAGCTTATGGGCCGTATCGATCCCCTCCACATCGAGCGTGGGATCGGCTTCCGCATACCCCTCGGCCTGAGCCTGGGCAAGCGCATCCGCAAAGCTGCTTCCTTCCTGCAAAATCTTTGTCAGAATGAAATTACAGGTGCCGTTCAAAATACCGGTCATGGCCTCGATGCGGTTGCAGACCAGGGATTCCCGAAGGGTCTTGATGATCGGCATGCACCCGCCGCAGCTGGCCTCATAAGCCAGATCCACCCCTTTTGCGGCGGCCGCCTTGAATATGGTATTTCCGTGCACGGCCAGAAGTGCCTTGTTGGCGGTTACAATGTGTTTGCCGTTCTCGATCGCCTGGAGCATCAGCTTTTTTGCAATACCATCCCCGCCGATCATCTCCACAATGATATCGATTTCGGGATCCGCCACTACGGGCCAGGCATCCGGAACCATCATACCGGGGGAAAGATTCAGGCCGCGATCCCTGTCGACATCGATATCGGCAATGGTTTTTAAGACCAGCTCCGCTCCCACCCGATCGCTTATCAGCTCCTTTTGTTCCTGCAAAAGTTTGGCGACGCCCGTGCCGACCGTCCCGCAACCGAGCAGGCCGATATTAATTTTTCTCATCAGGGAACTCCTTATGGGTTTTGGCCGTCGATGATAAAATCACATGATCTTTCGAATACCGCGGATGGCCTGATTGATGCGCATGGGGTTTTCGATCAGCGCAAACCGGACATACTCATCCCCGTATTCACCGAATCCGAGCCCCGGAGAAACGGCAACCTGGGCCTCATGAATCAGCATCTTTGAAAACTCAACCGAGCCCATGTGAAGATAGGGTTGCGGAATCTTCGCCCATACGAACATGGTCCCCTTGGGGCTCTCCACCGGCCAGCCGGCACGATTTAGCCCGGAGATAAGGGCGTCGCGCCGATCCTTATAGGTTTGGACAATCTCCGCCACGGGCTCCTGAGGACCGTTTAAGGCGATAATGCTCGCGATCTGAACCGGCTGAAAAATGCCGTAGTCGAGATAACTTTTAATGCGGCGAAGCGCGCCGACAATTTCCGGGTTTCCAACACAAAACCCCACCCGCCATCCGGCCATATTGTAGCTCTTGGAGAGTGAGAAAAATTCCACTCCCACGTCTTTGGCTCCTTTGGCCTGCAAGAAGCTCGGGGCCTTATAATCGTCAAACACCAGATCCGCATAGGCAAAATCATGAATGACCATGATATCGTGCTCTTTTGCATATGCCACGATCTTTTCAAAAAATTCGAGTTCGACGGTGGCCGTGGTCGGGTTATGCGGGTAGCTGATAATGAGAAGCTTGGGCTTTGGCCAGGTCTGGCGGGTCGCATTGATTAAATTCTGGAAAAAATCCTGATCGGGGCCCACCGGTATTCCCCGGACATCCCCGCCGGCAATGATCGCGGAAAACGGATGGATCGGATAGGTCGGCGTGGGCGTAAACACCACATCCCCGGGACGAATCGTCACCAGGACCAGGTGACTGATTCCCTCTTTTACCCCGATGGTGGCAATGGCTTCGGTTTCAGGATCGATATCCACGTCGAACCGGCGCTTATACCAGTCCGCAATAGCCATTCTCAGCTTTCGAATCCCCATGGATGCCGAATAGCGGTGGTTCTGTGATTTTCTGACCGCCTCCACCATCTTATCCACAATATGATCCGGTGTTCCAAGATCCGGATTTCCCATGCCAAGGTCAATGATGTCCTTACCGGCATGCCGCGCCGCCATTTTTATCTCGTTAACGGTGGCAAAAACATACGGGGGAAGTCTATCAAGCCTTGCGAATTCCTTCATAATCACATCCTCATTCCCATACGGCAAAGGGCTCGCCGGTAATATTTTTCTCATTCAGCTTCGGTTTACAAAAGTCATTTAATTACAATATGAAAGGGGCAATGTCAAAAAAATTGTTTTGACTTTTGAGGCGAAGCGATTTAATTTCCGTCCTGATTTTAAGGGCTGAAAAACCCTCAATTGGGAAATGGTTGACGCACCGGCCGGCTTTGGTGTTTAATAAAACCGGCGTAGCGGGGACGGAACCATTTACGATAAAGACACCTGCGGACTAAAATGGTGGCGTGGATATGATATCGCACAACCCCCATGTTTAAACCCCCTGTAACTAATTTATCATTCCCGATTAGCCGTTATTCATTTGTCCGAATAGAGGTTCCATGATGTTGTTACCGTCGTAAGGAGACTGCCATGGCAGAGCCCGTAACATATGCCGATGCCGGAGTTGACATCGAAAAGGCAAATAATTTTGTTAAAGTCATTAAGGCGCTTGCCGGGCAAACCACACGCCCTGGGGTGATGGGCGAAATCGGCGGTTTCGGCGGACTCTTTTCCCTCAACGTCGAAAATTTTAAAAGCCCCGTTCTTGTCAGTTCCACCGATGGGGTCGGCACCAAGCTCAATATCGCTTTTTTAATGAACAAACATGACACCATCGGCATCGATCTGGTGGCCATGTGCGTCAACGATGTGGCGGTTCAGGGTGCAAAGCCTTTGTTTTTACTGGACTATATTTCCATAGGATCTCTGGATACCGAAATCGCTACGAGTATCATAAAAGGCATCACGGACGGCTGCATTCAGGCAAAATGCGCGCTGATCGGCGGGGAAACCGCTGAAATGCCCGGTTTCTACAAGCCGGGGGAATATGATGTCGCCGGCTTCACGGTTGGCGTTGTCGATAACGATAAAATCATTGACGGCTCTGAAATCGGTGTGGGAAACCGGCTGATCGGCATTGCCTCCAGCGGGCTTCACAGCAACGGCTACTCCCTGGCGCGAAAAATATGTTTTGATATTCTTAAGTTAAACGTGGAGACCCATATCCCCGAACTCGGCAAATCCCTGGGAGAAGAACTCCTCACACCCACAAAAATTTACTCCGAAACCGTTCAGGGGCTCATCCGGGACCTTCCCATTCTGGGGCTGGCCCATATTACCGGTGGCGGCATCGTGGAAAATATCATTCGCATCATTCCCAATGCCTGTAAGGTGATCCTGAAAAAAGGAAGCTGGGAGATCCCACCCATATTCCCCTTTCTTCAGCAGGGCGGAAACGTTCCCGAAGCGGAAATGATGCGTACCTTCAACAACGGCATCGGTATGATCGCGGTCGTTCCCGAAAATTCAGTTCAGGAAGTGTTGCAGCGGCTGAACGCCCTGGATGAAAAGGCCTTTGTCATCGGAGAAATCGGGGATCGGAAAGAGACCACCACCAAAATTGAATGGGTCTAAAAGATGTCCCGGCTGCCATGTCACCGGCCTGAGACAGTAGGGAAAAATGGATACGCTGCCACCGCTTTTTTCATTTGTCCTTTGCCTCGCTTTTACACCGCTGATCCGAAGCCTTGCGAAAAAGAAAAACTGGATGGCCCACCCGTCCGGCGAGCGATGGCATAGGCGGTCCACCGCCCTTTTCGGTGGTGTGGCCATCTATCTGGGCACCTCGCTCCCGCTTGTTTATCTCATCGATTTTTCATCGATTCTCGCGTCCATTCCCCCCGAAACCGGTCCCTATGAGGCAACCCCCATCGTTCCCGCCCTTTGGATCGGCATGACGCTCTCCTTTCTGCTCGGGGTGTTGGATGATTTCATCCATATCAAGCCCCCCACCAAGCTGGTCGGCCAGATCCTCATCGCATCCCTCACTGTTTTTCTGGGGTTTCGGCTTCACTGGTTCACCTCCCTGACGCTGGACACGACGCTCACGATAGTCTGGATCGTCGGCATCACCAATGCATTCAATCTGATCGACAATATGGATGGCCTCTGCGCCGGAATCGGCCTTATCGCCGCCGGTCACCTGGCCTATATGTTCCACGGAACCGAACCGGCGGCAGCCATGGCGGCCCTAATCCTGGCAGGCGCCCTTGGCGCCTTCCTTTTTTACAACTCCTCACCGGCCAGCATTTTTATGGGAGACAGCGGCAGCCTGATGATCGGCTACAGCCTTTCGATGCTGGCTCTCCATTCCGGCTATACGGTTGAAATGACTCCTACCAATCCCGTCGCGCCGATTGCCGTGCCGGTCATGGTGCTGATGGTTCCGCTTCTGGATACCACCCTTGTCACCCTCATTCGGCTCTTAAGCGGCCGCAAAGCGTCCGTGGGCGGAAAGGACCACACCTCTCATCGCTTGGTGCTGATGGGATTGACGGAAAAAGGGGCGGTGCGGTTTTTATACCTGATCGGCTTCATCTCCGGCCTTGCCGGCCTGTTTGTCAGCCGGAACGACAGCATGACCTCCCCCGTGGTGATCATTCCGGTCACGCTCGCCATTCTTCTCATGTGCATTTACCTCGCTCAGCTCCGGGTTTACCCCGAGAAGGAATTTTCCGTCCTTCGGGATCATGCCTATACGCCGATTCTCCTGGAATTGACGTACAAAAAACAACTCCTCCTGGTGATCCTCGATTTCGGTTTGGTCGCCTTTTCCTACTACCTCTCCTACCGGATACGGTTTGAGCCATCCGAATTTCCGGTATTTTTCAAAGTGTTTCTGCGAACGCTGCCGGCGGTTATTGCCTGCAAACTGCTCGCATTTTTCATCATCGGCGTTTACCGGGGCATCTGGGGCTATATGAGCACCAATGATGTCTTTGTCCACTTAAAGGCATCGACCCTTGCCTCACTCCTCTCCGTTGCGACCCTCACCTATATTTACCGGTTCGACGGTTTCTCGAAGTGGGTCTTTCTGATTGACTGGATGATCACCACCGGCCTGATGCTGGGAACCCGGGGCTCTTTCCGGATTTTTCTCGATATCACGAAGCGAAAAACGCTCACCGGCCAAACCGTTTTAATCTACGGAGCCGGGCGGGGCGGGGAAATCCTGCTTCGTGAGCTAATGAATAACCAGGGCCTTCACCTGAAGCCGGCGGGCTTTATCGATGACGATGCCTTGAAAACGGGCAAAAAACTTCAGGGTTACCCGATTCTCGGGGGATTTAGCGATCTGCCGCAACTGATAGACGAGCACCACCCCGATGGCGTGTTGATTTCCTTCAACCATATGGAGAAGGAAAAGGTCGATACCATTACCGCCATTTGCCGGGAAAATGGTCTCTTCGTGAAACAGTTTGCCATCACCCTTAAGGATCTAACGGATTATGATCATTCTCGGCATTGAATCCTCCTGTGATGACACAGCGGCGGCAGTTGTGAAAGACGGCACGGCGATTCTCTCTTCGGTAACATCCTCCCAGATCGAGGTACACCGGCGTTATGGGGGCGTGGTTCCGGAACTCGCCTCCAGAAAGCACATGGAAGCCATCGTGCCGGTCGTCACCGAAGCGCTTGAAAAGGCCGGCATCGAGATGGGCCGGCTGGATGCCATCGCGGCCACCCGCGGCCCCGGTCTCGTCGGGTGCCTTCTCGTGGGCTTTTCTTTTGCAAAGGCCAGCGCGTATGCCCTCGGCATTCCCTGGATCGGCGTCGATCATCTGGCGGGACACCTCAACAGCATCTTTCTCGAACCCAATCCGCCGCCGTTTCCCTTTGTATCCCTTCTGGTCTCGGGAGGACATACCAGCATCTATCACATCACCTCTCACACGGATTACGGGTTGATGGGGCAAACCCGTGATGACGCGGCCGGAGAGGCCTATGACAAGGTTGCTAAAATGCTGGGGCTCGGTTATCCGGGAGGCGTTATCATCGATCGGCTCGCCGGGGAGGGAAATCCCAAAAAAATCCGGTTTCCCAAAACCTATCTAAACAAATCCGAGTTTGACTTCAGCTTCAGCGGGCTTAAAACCGCGGTTAACCGGTATATTCAGACCCATCCCGAAACTTTCCGGGAAGAAACGAATGACATTGCGGCCGGTTTTCAGGAAGCGGCGGTAACAGTGCTTTCGCATAAAATTGTACAAGCAGCCGTGGTTAAAGGGTGCGGCCATTTATCCATTGTGGGGGGCGTCGCGGCAAACAGCCGGCTCCGTGAAAAAGTCATGGAAGATGCAATGAAAAAAGGAATCCGGGTTCACCTGCCGGCAATTTCTCTGTGCGGCGATAATGCCGCCATGATCGCCGCCGTTGGATATCACCGCCTGAAACGGGGAGAAAGAGACGCGTTTGATCAGGATGTGTATTCAAGACTGCCAATGCTGTTGGCGCCGGCAGCCAAACCACTTAAAACCCGGCCCCAATACCCGCTGACCGCTTAACGAAAATTGAGTATATTGCTATTCGCTCCCCGATGCTTTCTCGATATCAATAATTTTCAACCCCTGGATATAGTCTTTGGTTTGATATGAGGTAATACTGTTAACTTTCCGGGTAATATCCTTCATTCGGGATAATTGTCTTTTCAAGTCGGTAAGGATGTCATTTTCTGAACTTTTTTCCGACAGCTCGTCCATCAGACAGAACACGCTTTGCAGCGGCTGAGTCAACTCGTGGCATGCGGCTCCGGCCATTTCAAGCACGCCCTGCAATTTGATGCGTTGAAGTTGTTCCTGCTCGGCGAGCTTGCGATGTGTGATATCCCGCGCCACGGCCAAAAGGCATTTTTCGGCGCCGTAGTCGATGATTTCCGCGGACCAGAGCATGAATCGTATTTCTCCCGATTTCATTCGAAACCGGGCCTCCAGATTTCGCACCATTCCTTTTTCCTGGAGTTCCGCCACCATTGCGGACCGCTGGTTCAAATCTTCCCATATGCACAATTCCACCGGGGTGCGACCGATAACCTCTTCCCGTCGATACCCTGTTGTTTTCAGAAACGCTTCGTTTACATCCTGGTAAACGTCATCTTTAAGGCCAACGATGACAAACCATTCCGGGCATAACTGAAAGGCTTTATGGAATTTGTCCTCGGAAATCCTAATGGCATCCTTTGCCCGTTCATGCTCGGTATTGTCCATAAAGTATCCCAGGGCCGCCCTTTTTCCCCCATAATTGACGGAGGTGACAGACTCGATAATCCACTTTAGTTCCCCGTTTTTATCAACCGCACGATATAGATAGGGAGACGAGCGTTTGCCCTTTAACATGTTGATGGCCTTTTCTTTTACCAGAGGGAAATCCTCATCCAAAATGATCAATGCGGATTCCTTTCCCAGCAGTTCATCTTCATCGTAGCCGGAAATCTTTTGAAATTCGGGATTTACATGCTGAAATTTCCCGTCCTGAACCACAAATATTCCTATCGGAGAGTGTGTGAACAGGTTTATAAAAGAGGGGTTTTTCAAATCCGGTTGGTTTTCCATGGTCATGGGCGCCCCCTCCTCTCTTAACCGTTGCGTTAAGCATGCCAGTTATCTTGTCATTTCATGACATGAATCAACAGAAGTTGTTTGACACCTTATTTATAGTGCGAATGCGGTGGTAAAATCAATATATGTTGTATTTACAACTCAGCCGGTGCCTGACAGAAACCTTCGTTTTAAATTCAATATTCTCTCCACGGATGCGCGGGCCCTATCTTCTTCCCTTTGCGATCGGGCGCTTTGTTTGAGAATGGTTTCAAATCCTTTTTCGATCCTGTCACTCCGGTGACAGATCAGAAACAGATCGATATCGGCCGCCATTACCTGCGCGATGGCGCTTTCAAATCCGAAATGTTTCACGATGGCGCCCATATCCAGATCATCGGTCATGACGACGCCGTTATAATTCAATTGCTCTCGCAGGAGCTCCCCGGCGATAACGGGAGACAGACTCGCCGGCCAGTGTGGATCAATCAGGGGGTAGTGAATATGGGACAGCATCACCCCCGCCACATCCGTCTCAATGGCCCGCCGGAAGGGCAGCAAATCAAAGGTCTCAAGATCTGGCAGACTCACCTCCAGAACCGGCAAATCGAGGTGAGAATCGAGGATGGTGCGCCCGATCCCCGGAAAATGCTTGGCAACGGCCATAATCCCCTTTTCCTGCAGCCGCCGGATTACGGTTTCCCCCATCAATGCCACCCATTCGGGATCGGGGCCAAAGGAGCGGCTTGCCATGATGCTCTCAATCTCTCGCGGCGCCACATCCAGCACCGGCGCAAAATTCATATTGATGCCGACACGCTTCAACTCATCGGCCGTGATATCGGCAAAGCGAAGCGCGTCCGCCGGCGATTTCATGCAAGAATTGCCGTCGAATTCCGTGAACGGTTTTGTTAGACGGGCGACGCTGCCCCCTTCCTGATCGATGGCAATAAAAAGCGGCGGCTGACCGCAAGCTCCGGCATGGTCCTGAACGCACCGGCAGAGCAAACGAAGCGCCTCGGGAGTTCCGATGTTGCGTTTAAAAAGAATAATGCCGCCCACCTTAATGGTATCGATGAGATACCTCAGATGTGAATCGAATTGCGTGCCGTCAAATCCCACCATCAGGCGCTGACCTGCAAGCGATTTCGCCGAAAGAGAACGAATGTCCATTTTTTCCCTCATTTACCGAGCTGGTATTTTCGCACGGCCTCGTCATGTGCCGCCATGCTGGTTGAAAACTGATGGGTCCCATTGTTTTTGGAGACAAAAAAAAGATAATCCGTCTCCTCCGGGTACAGGGCTGCATAAAGGGCTTCCTTTCCCGGGTTGGCGATAGGACCGGGAGGCAACCCCGTAATCCGGTAGGTGTTGTAGGGTGTATCCGCCTGCAAATGCTCGCGGGTAATATTGCCGTTAAATTCCGTGATCCCATAGATCACCGTGGGATCGGTCTCAAGGCGCATCCCCCTTTTCAGGCGATTGTGAAAAACGGATGAGATGAGAGGGCGCTCAACAGACGCTCCCGTCTCCTTCTCGATGATGGAAGCAAGCGTTGTCACCTCATGCAGGCTCATCTTCAGTTCCGCCGCGCGTTCCTGCCATTCGGGCGTAAATATATTTTTAAACCGATTGGCCATGGCAATGATCATGTCGCGTGCCGTGGTGCCTCTCGGGAAATAATAGGTGTCCGGGAAGAGATATCCTTCAAAGCTCGTACCCGTCACCCCCAGCTCCCGTGTCAGGGTGGCATCCTCGGCGGCACGGATGAACGTTTCCGCCGGGAAAAAACCGGCGCCCGCAGCGAGGCCTGCAATCTGGTGGTATGTCAACCCCTCCGGGACGGTCAGTCGATGCAACACCACTTTCCCGGAAATGAGCATTTCCAAAATCCGGGCCGGAGAAAGACTGGCGGACACCTCGTACTCGCCCGCCTTTATCTGCTTATCGTATCCGTTAATGCGGGCAAATATCCGGAAATGAAGCGGATTTTCGATAATACCACCTTCAGCCAACCGGTGCGTGGTCGCGGAAAATCCCTGCCCCGGCGCCACCACCACGGTTTGCAGTTCTGCATTCTGGCGCCCGGGCGCGTAGGCATATCGCGTCACCTCAAACGCCGCATAAAAAGATGCCGTCATAGCGAAAAACAATACCCCGCAAAACAAAAAAAATAACTTCTTCACCTGTGATCACACTCCGTGCCGTTAGGGGTTGCTGGCGATAAAAGGCCCCACACCATATGGCAACTTAAACGCTTTGTCAAAAATGCGATACGCTTATTATCCATCCGCGAAACGGCAGGAAGTTACGGTATGGGCGCCAGAGGATTCTTCGGTGGGATCATCCCTATTCCAGGAAAATATGAGTTTCCAGAACCTGGGCGGGTAAGAAATTTTCCAGCCCCAGATACCGGGCCGCGCTGTCAAGAAGCGCCGCCATGGGAACGAGGCCCACGATTTCGCTCCCCGCAATTGTCACCCCCAGTCGGTCCGCCTCTGTCCGAATTGCCTCAAAGACACGGGATAACGAGGTTTGCGTAAAATCTGTCAAATTCATGGATACCTGTACCTGGCCGCGAGCCTTCAGCAGGACGCCCATGGCCTTGCAGTGAGGGAAACCGCCATCCTTATATCGGATTTTTTTGGCAATGCGCCGGGCAATTTCCATATCCGCCGTGTTCAAATTGACATTGAAGGCAACAAGCGGCATTCGGGCGCCGACCGCGGTAACTCCGGCCGTGGGATGGATTTTCTCAGGCCCGAAATCCGGTTTCCAGGCAGGCGCCTTGAGTTTTTCCGCCATTCCCTCAAACCCGCCTTTTCGGATATCGGATAGATTTCTCCGGCCGGGCTGCGTTGCGGAAGCTTCATAGAGAAAGACCGGCAATTGAAACCGATCCGCCATCTCCTTTGCCACCTCTCTTGAAAACGCGACGGCATCCCGCATTTCCAGATTACGAACGGGAATAAACGGCACCACGTCAACGGCGCCCATGCGCGGGTGCTGTCCACGGTGAGCCGTCATATCGATGAGGCAAATCGCTTCGGCCACGGCGGCCAACAAAGCGGCTTTCAGCGCTTCCGGGGCTCCCAGCACCGTAACGACCAGTCGGTTATGATCCTCATCCCGCTGATAATCGAGAAGCTTCACCTTCGCTCTTCGGCGAAAGGGGTCAACGATTCTCTCCATCTTCTCCGGATTGCGCCCCTCGCTGAAATTCGGAACACACTCTATGAGTTGCATCGGTACAACGCCTCCCGCACACTTTTCTCCACCAGGCGCTCATCGGCCCTGTAAGGAAGTGTAATATGATTGGCGCCGCCGGAGGAATGGTTACAGGCCATGGCCGTTTCCAGGGCATGCTCGTTTCGCGCCCACGCCCGGCGGGCCACCCCCCCCATAACGTCCCAGGAAATGGCGCGGCGAATCACGGCCGCCACCCGCTCACTTCCATCCAGGACAAGTCCGAACCCGCCGTTAATGGCCTTTCCGATGCCGACCCCACCGCCGTTATGCAGCGCCACGAGGCTCATTCCCCGGGCCGCGTTGCCGGCAAAGCAGTGGACCGCCATCTCCGCCATGATATTACTCCCATCCTTGATATTTGCGGTTTCCCTGAAAGGCGAATCCGTTCCGCCGGTATCATGATGGTCCCGCCCGAGCATTACCGGCCCGATCTCGCCGTTTCGGATCATTTCATTGAATTTCAGTGCGATTTTGGTTCTGCCTTCCGCATCCTGATACAGAATTCTCGCCTGGGTCCCCACGACCAGGTGGTTTTTTCCCGCATCCCGAATCCAGGCGTGATTATCGCGATCCTGAAAATTTTTCCGCGGGTCGATGCAGGCCATGGCGGCAGCATCCGTCTTTCGAAGATCTTCCGGGGAACCGCTGAGGCAGACCCACCGAAAGGGGCCGTACCCGTAATCGAATAGAAGAGGCCCCATGATATCTTCAACATAGGAGGGATGAATGAACCCGTCGGTGGAATCCGTGCCGTTTTTGGCGATGGCGGTCACCCCCGCATCATAAACGGCCTTTAAAAAGCTGTTGCCGTAATCAAAAAAATAACTTCCGCGGTGAACCAGCGTTTCGATCAGGACCATATGCTCTTTGAGCGACGCGTTCACCTTCTCCCGGAATTTCGCCGGATCTTTTTGAAGCATTTCCGTTCGGGCTTCAAAACTCAGACCCTGGGGACAATAGCCGCCGTCATAGGCGGCATGGCAGGATGTCTGATCGGACAACAGTTCGATCTTCTCCTTGTTTTCAACGGCGAATTGAAGCAGATCAACAATATTACCAAGAAAAGCGATCGCCATCGCTTTTTTCTCCGCCTGAAATTTCCGGGCAAGTAAAAAGGCCTCCGCGGGATCATCCGTAACATGGCTCACCCAGCCCTGATCCTTTCGCGTCCGGACCCGCGATGGGTCCACCTCCGCGATAATCCCAACGCCGCCCGCGATTTCAATCGCCTTTCCCTGGGCGCCGCTCATGCCGCCAAGACCCGAGCTGACGAAGAGCCGGCCGCTTAAATCCGCGTCAGGCGGCAGATTCAGCTTCAGCCGCCCGGCATTTAAAAGCGTGCTGTACGTGCCGTGAACAATCCCCTGGGAACCGATATACATCCAGCCGCCGGCGGTCATCTGCCCGTAATTGGCAACTCCCATGGCTGCCGCCCGCTGCCAGTTCTCTATCGTATCGTACATCCCCACCATCAGGGCATTGGTGATGATCACGCGGGGCGCATCCGGACCGGAGACAAAGACACCCAGCGGATGCCCGGAAGCAACGGCCAGGGTCTGATCGTGCTCGATGATTTCGAGGTAGCGCTTTACGAGATGGTATTGCATCCAGTTCTGAAACACCTGACCGGTCTCCCCGTACGTCACCAGCTCATAGGGGTAAAGGGCCACGTCAAAGTCGAGATTATTATCGATCATGACCTGAAACGCTTTTCCTTCGAGGCATTTCCCCCGGTATCTCATCACCGGGCGGGCCTTGATGTTTCCGGGCGGACGGAATCGATACCCGTAAATGCGTCCGGTGGTGAGAAGCTCATCCATAAACTCCGGAGCAAGACAATCGTGCCACTTCTCCGGAATATAGCGAAGGGCGTTTTTCAGCGCCAGCCGGACCTGCGCCTCACTCAACGTGAGGAGACGCCTGGGTGCCCGCCGGATTCCATCAATAAAATCCGGCCGGGAGGGTAATTCGGAAAAAATCCCGTCCAGCCGGACAGCCATTGCCGTTGATATGTCGGAATTGGGGATCATGCGCCTCCTTTGGTTTTCGGTTTCCCCCTGCCCCGAACCTTGTTCGAAAAAGGGTTCAGTCGTTCCTCACAGTCAACAAAACTCTTTTCTCCCGTCCGAGATCCGCCAAGAGACGGAAAACGCGATTCAAAAAGCTACCCACGGTGTTCCGGATCACCATGCTCCCTGCGTGTGCGATTGACCCTTCTCATTTCAAACCCTCCCGTCGCTTATGTTCCACGTTGGGGCTACGACAAGGGTCAGTAATGGTATCGCAATTGCACGATGTGAATTGCATCTTCGGAAATCTTATAGACAAATCTGTGTTCATCGGTAATTCGCTTGGACCAGTAACCAGAAAGGGCGTGTTTTAATGGTTCCGGTTTGCCAATGCCCTCATATGGATTCCGCTTGGTCTCATTAATGAGGGTATTGATACGTCGGAGAATTTTTTTATCGGCTTTTTGCCAAAAGAGATAGTCTTCCCAAGCGTTGCCGGAGAAAATGAGCTTCAATCTATGAGTTCCTTTTCAGTTCCTTTTCCGTTCTCAAGCTGGGCAATAGATTCAATTAACCGTTTGGTGTTTTTGGGTGAACGTAGAAGATAGGCTGTCTCTTCAAGGGCATCATAGTCCTCGAGCGACATCATGACCACGGAATTTTCAGACTTACGTGTAATAATCACCGGGGCATGGTCCCTACATACTTTTTCCATTGTTTTTGCAAGATTTTGCCTTGCAGCTGTATAAGTTATTGCATCCATTTTCAGTACCTCCTGTACAGTATGTTGTACGTATACGATAGGAGTTGTCAAGCGGATATTTTGAGTCCCAACACATCGCGGGTACCGTCTCCGGGTACAGTCGGTTTTTTTCACCACGTCCAGTGGGCGGCGCTGCACAGCTTTCCGGCGACTAACGACTTATCGCAAATTGGATAGAAAATATGAAACTATATATGGTTGCAGCAGCAGTTGCTCTCGGTCTGCTGTAGGAGCGGCTTCCAGCCGCGACGGGAATTGTCGGCTCGTGAAAAATCGCGGCTGGAAGTCGCTCCTACAGGCCAATTCCGATAAACTTGAATAATCCGGAGTCGCATGGCCAACCTGTCGCTGGTGGGGACGACGAGGGACATGCGCCCCACAGCTTTTTGTTCGCCAAAGAAACTCCATAGTGTTTCGGAATTCTGGTTTTTGATCTCTTCCGTTATCAACATCCGCCTTTCATCAGCGTCAAAATAACCACCTCGGGGGGACAGAAAAAGCGGACCGGCACTCCTGAGGACCCGGCGCCCTGGGTGGTATATCCGGTCATCCCCTTAAACTGCCAGAAGCCGGAGACAAATTCCCGGCGGATCTTGACGTGAGTGAAGACGGCGCCGATGCCCGGCAAACAGATCTGGCCCCCATGGGTATGGCCGCAGAGGCACAAATCGAAGGTATAATCCCCCATCTCTTTTATTATTTCCGGAGAATGCGACAGGAGGATGGAAAACCCGTTTTCCGGTATATCCTTGCTGGCATCCGACAAACTGTGGCATTTATAGTAATGGACATCATCCACACCGGCCAGGTAAATCGTCACGCCGTCGCGTTCGATGGGCTGGGCATCGTTTATCAGCATATAGATCCCGGCATCTTCCAGGTCCGGGGCGATCTCGATACAGTCGTGGTTCCCCAGAATGCCGAAAATCCCGTCTGGTGCGTGAATATGGGTCACCAATTCCTTAAGTTTTTTATTTGCCTCAATAAAGGAGCCGTACATTAACATGCGGTAATCTCCTCCCAGAAGGCAAAGATCGACTTCGACATCGCGAACCAGCCCGATCAGGCGATCGGAAAGTGCTTCGATGCCGTCGATGTGAAGATCACTCATGAACAAAATGCGGTAGGAATTGAATGCCGCCGGCAGACGTGGCATCGTGAGTGTAATCTCTTTGATACGAACATCCAGGGCGTTTTTCAGCCCCCGATCGTATAAACCGAGCCCCCTGAATATCCCCGCCATCGCCCAGCGGTAATAAAGAAAATTTTCAAAATTCAGCAATCGCGAAAAAGGAGAAAGGGCCGTGTGGCAGGCGCGCCACTGCCGAAACCGGTTGACGGATCGAACACAGAGATTGGAATTCGCCTTCGGCGGAGAAAAAAGCTTTCCGCGAATACCGGTGACCGAGCAGACAATACCGACAAATGAAACCAGCACCCCCCCCGTGGGAAGCCAGCCGATGGGCAGGAGATAGTGGAAAAAAAGCAGCGGAATGCCGGATTCAAACACCTGATCGAGAACCGGCAGATTGGTCCCTTCGGGGGCCCCCAGGCGCCGCTTTAAAAAACTGGAAAAGCTGTCCCCCGTCATGCTCAGAAACCCGGCAATCAGTCCTGCCCACACGGGGATGCCGAGGAGCACCCCGCCAAGCGCACCTGCCAAAACGCCGGATACAAACCCGGCGATGCTTTTATGACGACCGAGCAACCGAAACCCGTCCATAAAAATACGGTTGTTATCGAGCGGCCACTTCCCCGCCCGGGGGAAGGCGGCGATGAATAAGAAGGGAACACTGTTCACCAGCAAAAGGAGCGATAACACCTTAACAGGATACATGGATACCCCTCAAATCTCTTTCCGATTAAAACGGTTCAACAGAAGCGCCATCAGTAAAAAAATAAAAAGGAAGAGATTCAGCAGCGGATGAACAGGGCCCATATTATGAAATTCGCTTTGTCCGATGATGGCATCCGCATAGGCCTGCACCATGAACACCTTGGGATATAGCACCCGCCAAAAGGCGGGCTCCGGAGGCATCGAGGAAGGAGCCGCGGATCTGAAAAAGTCGCTGCTGAGAATCTGATACCCCCCGTCAGAAATAAAGCCGATAAATAAAATTCCCAGGGTAAACAGCGCGCTGGTGAAATCCGGCATGAAAAGAGAAAAAAGGCAGACACAGGCGATGACAAAAAGCAGGCTGATCGAACATACCAGGGAGGCACTCAGATATCCCGGAATGAGCGCCCCCGTCCTTGCCCATACCGTCAACACGATCGTCCCATGCAGCATGAACATGAAAACGAGGCAGAGCACCCAGGTGCCGATGACCCGGCCGAGAACATACTGCCATCTGAAAACCGGTCTGGAAAGAAACAAAACGAGGCTGCCATCCGCCTCATCCCGGCTGAAAATCTTCATGGACAGCAGGGTAGCTATCAACATCATGCCGGCGGTAATGAGATGGAACACAATTTTTGAAACATGCCAGGCAATGGTCGCCGTATCCAACGCTTTCCCGTTGACCGTATATCCGCCGTCATAACACCCGCGAATCATCCATACAAAGAGAATCGAAAACCCCAGAAGGACATAAACGCTTCGATGCCGCAGCGAGTCCCGCAGCGTATAGATCGTTATCCTGATGACGTTATTCATTCTCATGCGCTATATACCGGAAAAAAACGTCTTCCAGCGTCTCGCCATCCTTCACGATGGCGGAAATGCGATCCTTGACCAGGATTTTTCCTTTATACAGAATCGCCGCGGTTTGACACGTTTTTTCCACCTCCGAGAGCAGATGGGAGTTCAGAATCACCGTTATCCCCCTGCCGGAAAGGGTTTCAAGAACTTTTCTGATATCGCGAATACCGATCGGATCGAGCCCGGTAATGGGTTCATCCAGTATCAACACCTGGGGGTGCCCCAGAAGTGCGGCCGCAAGACCGATGCGCTGCCGCATGCCTCTGGAATACGCCGCGGTTGTTTTTCTTTCCGCCCCTTTCATCGAAACCATTTCGAGAACCCTTTCGATTTGCGCTTCGGCGTCCGTCCCGGACAGTCCGATAAACGCGGCATGCCGCGACAGATAGTCCCGCCCGGAAAGATACGGCGGGATCAGGTGCTGTTCGGCGACATATCCGATGTGCCTGCGGGATTCCGGGTCGGATGCGGGCAGACCATCAAGGGAAATGCTGCCGGAGGAAGGTTTGATGAAATCGAGAAGCATCCGGACGATAGTCGTCTTCCCGGCGCCGTTTGGCCCCAGCAATGCAAACGACTCTCCCTTTTGAATCGTATAGGAAACCGAATCGACCGCGGTAAAAGCACCAAATCTTTTGCTGACGGCATCAAGCTGGATCATGAAATTGCGATCATCCAAACAGTTGAGAGCGCTCACCCGGGTTGGCCGGGTGATTTAGGAACACAACGATGCGCTTATAACACCCCTTGGCCGGGGCAGCAAGGGGTTGGGGAAAAAAGACCACCCGCTGATACCTTTCGCCCGGGAAATGCCGGGCTCCCCTGCGCGGCGCCTACGAATGGCGCCACCGCTCCATCCACCGGTGGATCGCCCCGAGAACATCGGCGGGTCGTTCCGCGGCGGCAATTTCCTTCCGCCACGTATCGTCTCTGGCCATTCGACTCACTACTCCCAGCATCGCGATGTGCTGTTGCGGCGGCTCCGCCGGGGAAAGCAATAGGATCATGATGTGGACGGGATGCCCTGACACCGCATCACCGATCCCCGATCGGCACACCCCGAGACCTACAAGGGGATGATCCAGGCCGCTGATTCGTGCATGGGGAATCGCCACCTCCTCTCCCACATAGGTTCCCCCCTGTGCTTCCCGTTCGAAAATTGCTTCCCATGCCGGCACCCTAAGCTCTTTTTTTTCACGGCAACACAGATCCAGCAGCTGCCGGACCACTTCTCCTTTGTCGATCGGGTTGTCCCAGATGAGCACACCCGATTGAAGCAGCGCCGCGCTGGTCTCCGCGGACAGACTCGCCTTATCCGGATCGGATCGGCGTGATTTCCGGACCGGACGACTCCTGCCGGGGACCGGCTGCTCATCCGGAATCGCCTTTGTATCGACAACGACAACCGTGATGTCCCTGGCGGTCGTAATCAGCCGCTCGATGATGCTGACCTCCCCCCGCAATCGGCGCCAGAAAGGCACTTTTTTTCCCGGGGCGCCGATCACGATATGCCCCACGCGGTACTCCCTGGCAAACTGCAGAAGGGTCTTTACGATATCGTCCCCCCGGTAGGTAAATACGGTTGCCCCCAACTGCTGCGCCAGGGTCAGGGTGTTGGAAAGTATCCGCTGGGTCGTGGAATCAATAACCGCGGGACGCTCCCGTGAAGTCTGCACATAGACGGCGTACCAGTTGCGATTCAACCGCCCGGCCAGACGGGAGGCGTAGCGAAGAAGCGCCTCGCTGTTCGGGCCTCTGGAACTCATGCACACCATGACCTGATCCGGACTTGAGGGAATCGCCTCCGATAGCGGATCCCGCCGGCGCGAATCGATTTGAGCGGCCAGCTCCCGAAGGGTCAGCTCGCGCAACTGCTCCAGCTTTTCAGGTCTGAAAAAATGGTCCATGGCGACCTGAATCCGCTCCGTCGTATATACCTTTCCCTCTTTCAACCGCTGCCGGAGGTCCTCTGTCGTGATGTCGACGTTCACGATCTGATCCGCCTCGACAATGATCCGGTCCGGAATCCGCTCCCGAACCTTCACCCCGGTGGCGCGCTCGATGGTTTCAAAAAGGCTTTCGAGATGCTGAACATTCAAGGTCGAAATGACATGGATACCCGCGAGGAGAATTTCTTCCACATCCTGATATCGCTTGGCGTTCTTTCCTCCCGGCACGTTGGTGTGGGCCAGTTCGTCCACGAGCACCACATCGGGCCGGCGTTTCAGAATCGCTTCGAGATCCATCTCCTCGATTTCGATCCCGCGGTAAGTACTTTTCCGCCGGGGAATTACTTCCAGGCCTTCCAATAGCGCCCCTGTTTCGGCCCTCCCGTGGGTTTCAACGATTCCGGTAACGACATCGATTCCGTTCTTCTCAAGGCGGTGCGCTTCCATCAGCATCTGGTAGGTCTTGCCCACACCGGCCGCATATCCCAGATATATCTTCAACCGGCCCCGCTGAGACCGGCGAATGAGGCGCAAAAAGCTCTCGGCCCGATTGGGGTTCATCTCACTTATCCTCTCCGTCCAGGGCCCTGTTCAGCAACAGCACATTCACCAGCGGCTCTTGCATAAAACCGACCCCAGGCCGCACGGCATGTTGTTCGATCCGTTTTTCCACCGTTGCGGAAGAAAGACCCCGGGCGGATGCAACCCTGTTCGCCTGATACAGCGCGCCCTGTAATGTGATATGGGGATCCAATCCGCTTCCCGAGGCAGTTACCAGATCGGCGGGAAGCGGATTGCCGGCAGCTGCCGTCATCCGGTCCAGAATGGTTTCCGCTCTTTTCCGAAGCGCCGGATTCGTGGGGGAGAGGTTGCTTCCACCCGCCGCCGAGGCATTGTAATCGACAGCCGAAGGTCTGGGCCAGAAATACTCCGGGCGGGTGAACGCCTGAGCAATCAATTCACTTCCGATGATCTCTCCCTTACCGTTGCGGACGAGCGATCCGTTAGCGCTATTGGGCACAACAAATTGCCCGAAGGCGAGTACAAGAAGTCCGTACAGAAAGCAGCAGACGGCCATGGTGGCGATTAGGACACGCCCCGATATCAGTATCTCTTGAAACACAGTGATGGGATTGTTTTTATCGATCATTGCTCAGCTCCTTAAAATAGCCCGGTCAGGCTCAATGCCATATCGATCAGCTTTATGCCGACAAACGGCGCCATAATGCCACCGAGGCCATAAATAATAAGATTTTGCCGCAAAAGGCTGTCCGCTCCCATGGGCCGATACTTTACCCCTTTGATGGCGATGGGGATGAGAAGCGGGATGATAATCGCGTTAAAGATAAGGGCCGAGAGGATCGCACTTTGCGGCGTTGCGAGCCCCATGATGTTCAGGGCCGCTAACTGCGGAATTGCCAGCATGAACATGGCCGGAATAATGGCAAAGTACTTGGCAACGTCATTGGCGATGGAAAAAGTCGTTAACGCGCCCCGGGTCATCAGCAATTGCTTCCCGATCTCGATGACTTCGATCAATTTAGTGGGGTCACTGTCCAGATCGACCATATTCCCCGCTTCCTTGGCGGCCTGAGTACCGGAGTTCATGGCAATCCCGATATCCGCCTGGGCCAGCGCGGGGGCATCGTTCGTTCCGTCGCCCATCATGGCAATGAGCCTTCCCGTTTGTTGCTCCTTGCGGATATATGCCAGCTTGTCTTCCGGCCTTGCTTCCGCGATATAATCGTCCACGCCGGCCTGCCCCGCAATGGCGGCGGCGGTGAGCGGGTTGTCACCAGTCACCATGACCACCCGAAGCCCCATGGCCCGCAGGCGTTTAAATCGATCCCGGATGCCGGGTTTCAGGATATCCGACAGCGCTATCACTCCGAGCAAGTTCTTTCCCTCGGCGACCACGATGGGGGTTCCGCCCTGACGGGCGACCCCGTCCACGAGCCCCTGCAATGCCGGAGGGATGACGGCATCCTGCTCCCGGATAAGGGCCTTAAGGGCATCCGGAGCTCCCTTGCGGTAACCGTGGCCATCGGGGAAATCGATGCCGCTCATCCGGGAGTGCGCGGAGAAGGGAATGACCCTGGCCCCGGGTGTTTCACGAGGCGAGCTGGATCCAAGTAACGCTTCTCCGAGCTTGACAATGGATTTGCCCTCGGGTGTCTCATCCCCGAACGAAGCCAGCATGGCCGCCTCGGCGAGTCTCTTTTCAGTTACTCCGGGCACCGGATGATATGCGGTCGCTTGACGGTTCCCCATGGTAATGGTGCCGGTCTTGTCGAGAAGCAGGGTGTCGATGTCACCCGCCAGTTCTACCGCCTTGCCGCTCTTGGCCAGCACGTTCGCCGAAAGAGCGCGGTCCATTCCGGCAAGACCGATGGCCGCCAGAAGCGCGCCGATGGTCGTTGGGATGAGGCAGACCAAAAGGGCGATCAGTGTCGGGATCGGCAGATCCACCCCGAAGTAACGGCCGATCGGCCATAGGGCGCCGGTTACCATGAGAAAGGCCAGCGTCAGCCCCGCCAATGTCACGGTCAAAGCGAGTTCGTTGGGAGTTTTCTGCCGGACGGCGCCCTCGACAAGGGCAATCATGCGATCGAGAAACGATTCCCCCGCACCGGCGGTGATCCGGATGGCAATCTGGTCCGAAAGGACGCGCGTGCCGCCCGTGACGCCCGACCGGTCCCCCCCCGCCTCACGGACAACCGGTGCGGATTCCCCCGTGATGGCCGATTCGTCAACGGTTGCGACGCCCTCAATCACTTCCCCATCGCCGGGGATAACCTCGCCCGCCGCCACCAGCACGATATCACCTTCCTTAAGTTCGTCCGAGTTGACCCCTTCTTCGACCCCATCGGTCACTTTCCGGGCAAGCGTCATGCGTCGTGTGCGCCTCAGGGTGTCCGTCTGGGCC
This sequence comes from Pseudomonadota bacterium, assembly GCA_043797445.1. Lineage (GTDB taxonomy): Bacteria > Desulfobacterota > Desulfobacteria > Desulfobacterales > JAFDDL01 > JAZDPP01. Next base: position 21,927 of record JAZDPP010000093.1, on the reverse strand, counting down.
TTGCCTCTCGCTTCCGCCAGAGCCTCCGCAAAATTTGCGAAAAGAACCGTCAGCCACAGAATCACCGTCACCGCGAGGGTATAGGAAATATCGCCGTCTTTCCGGATCAGGTCCAGGATCAGCACGAGCGTTGTCAGGGCCGCGCCAACCTCGGTTACAAACATAACCGGATTCCGGGCCATGACCCATGGCTTCAACATCATCACGGCCTGCTTGCCGGCGATCCGCATCAAGTCTCTTTCGAAGAGCGAGGCTTGACGCGCTTTCCGGCGGTCGAGCTTTGCCTGTGTCGTTTCGTTGGAATGGGTGTTCATGAATCATTTCTCCTCTGCAATTACTCAGGCTTTCAGCCTTTAGCTTTTAGCCTATAGCCCATAGCCCATAGCCCATAGCCCATAGCCTTTTGTCTGAATACCGGTGCAATTAATTCCCTGCCATAGCCAAGTGCTCCGCTATGGGGCCAAGGACGGCCACCGGCAGAAACAGCAGCGCACCGATGAGAACCACGCTCCCCAGAATGACAACGCCGAAAAGCGGTGTGTCCGTGCGCAAAGTGCCGCCCGTTTCAGGCGTGGATTTCTTTGCGGCCAGGGAACCCGCAATGGCCAGGGGAAAAATGATCGGGATGAAGCGGGCCAGCAGCATGACAAGGCCGGTCGCCACATTCCAGGGGACAGTGTTGTCGCCCAGGCCTTCAAACCCGGATCCGTTATTGGCCGCCGCCGAGCTGAACTCGTAGAGGATCTCCGTAAACCCGTGTGCTCCCGGATTGAGCACGGTTTCGACCCCCCAGGGCGTTGCCGCAAAGAGAGCGGTCCCGCCGAGGATGAGCAAGGGATGAACCAGAATCGCCAGAAGCGCAAATTTCATTTCCCGGGTTTCCACCTTCCGGCCGAAATATTCCGGTGTCCGACCGACCATCATCCCGCAGATGAATACCCCGACGATGATATACAGGAACAGGTTGATGAGGCCGACTCCGACTCCCCCGAAAGTGACGTTCAACCACATGCCGGTTAAGGGAATGAGTCCCGTGAGAGGGTTAAAGCTGTCGTGCATGCTGTTGACCGACCCGTTACTGGTGGCCGTGGTAAGCGCCCCCCAGAGCGGGCCGGCGGTGTTACCGAAACGCAGTTCCTTGCCCTCAAGGTTTCCAGCCGCCGTAACCGGCAAGCCGGCAAAGGCCGCTGTCGGGGCACTCTCGAAATAGACGGCCAATCCGATCTTGCCCACCAGTAACACCGCCATAACGGCAAAGACAATAACCGCATGGCGCATCCGGCCCGTGATGCGGCCGAACATCCAGACCGCGGCCATGGGGATCAGAATGATGCTGATACTTTCAACGATGTTGGTGAAAAAAGAGGGGTTTTCGAAAGGATGAGCCGAGTTGGGACCGAAAAACCCGCCGCCGTTGGTTCCCAGCTGTTTGATGGCAACAAAGGCCGCAACGGGGCCCCTGGCAATGGGTTGCAGCACCCCTTCAAGTGTTTTGGTCGTTACCACCCCCTGCAACGTCATGGGAACACCGCCGATAAGGAGCAGCACCGCCACCACGACGGCCAGCGGAAGCAGCACGAGAAACGTCGCCCGCATGAGGTCGCGATAGAAATTGCCGAGCTGCGTCCGGCCGGAAAGTCCCCTGGCAAGAGCGGTGAGTGCGGCGATTCCGGTGGCGGCGGAAACAAACTGCAGCCACATCAAAGCGAAGAGCTGTGAGAAATAACTCATGGACACTTCACCCGAATAGTGCTGCAAATTGGTATTGGTAACAAAGGACGCCGTCGTATGGAAGATCAGGCTGGGTTCCAATATCCCCTTGACGTCGGGGTTCAGCGGAAGCAATTGCTGAAACGATAAAACCGTATATACGATGATATACATTCCAGCGTTGAAGAAAAGCATCGAGAGAACATACTGCTTCCAGTTCTGCTCCACGGTGATCCATCGCCCGCAAAGCTTGTGAAACACCGACTCGAGGCCGTGACGAAATCCCGTAACTTCAGGAGGCGAATTCATCGCCCAGCTCATTCCTTTTGACACGGGCCACGACAACAGGGTGGCCAATCCGAGAATAAGAATGATAAATTGTATTGACATGGTTTTTCTCCATTTAACAAATTAACAAGAGTGATGCGTTGCAGGGGCGTAAAATTTTTTACCCCCATGGTATTACGGGCATAGCCTGCGTTAAAACCGTTCAGGGTGAATGATGGCATAGATGAGATATGCCATGCATACCACCAAAGCCGATAAAGCGATGTAAAGCATAATGACCTCCTAAATCTTCTCGCAGAAAAATGCCAGACTCGCCAATAAGGCGAAAATAAAAAGTCCAAGAATCAGGTAGAGTGCGGATAACATACGTTACTCCTTCATGGTTGGGGGTGAATGGGCGGCATGCCCGTTTTCTTTTAGCGGCAGGGTGAAACGAAAAATCGATCCCTTGCCGATTTTACTTTCAGCACTAACTTCTCCGCCGTGTGTCTGCACGATCTCCTTGACGATAGCCAGTCCCAGCCCCACGCCGGATTTTTCATCCTGCCCGGGAGCCCGGTAGAACTGCTCGAACATATGGCCGATATGTTCGGCGGCAATCCCCTCGCCGGTGTCCTCCACGGCGAAGGCCACGCAGCCGGCTTCAAGGCTTGCTTGAACCGATACCGTTCCACCAGGGGCCGTGAACCGAAGGGCGTTTGAGAACAGATTCATAAGGACGTGCCCCATCCTTTCGGCATCCGCCATCACCTCCGGCAACTCCCCGGTAACCGCATTCACCAATGCCACGCCCCTGTCTCTGGCCTCTACCAGAAACATGTCGATGGCATCCTGGACAAGGACTCGCGGCAAAACCGGTTGGGGCGACACCATCGCTTTTCCGGACTCGATCCGGTCTAAATCGAGTAAATTATCCAGGATGCCGACCAGCCGCTCGCTGTCGTCCCGGGCCGCAACCAGCAGTTCGGTCTGTTTCTCGTTGAGAGAGCCTATGCGCTCCTCCAGGAGGAGATAAACGGACATGCGAAGCGAAGTTAAAGGTGTTTTTAACTGATGCGAAACGGTGGATACCACGCCGCGCTTCAATTCCAGCTGCTCATGAACCTGCGTTACGTCTTTCAGAATCAATGCGACACCGGTCGCTTCTCCACGTTCGGGACTGACCGGTATCGGAACGGCGATCGGCTGAAAGAAGTATTCGCGGCCGTTGACAAACTGCTGGATAAAACCGCTCTTGGCGTCATGCTCGATGATACGGCCCTCGTCCAGCGCTTTTCGAATCAAGGAAGGTATCCATTCATACCCCAGCTCTCCCACAAGTACTCCCGGTCTCATTCCAAAACGCAGATCCGCTGTTTCCGTTGCAATCTCGACCCTCCCGTCTGGATCCAGCACGGCAATCGCTTCGGGAAGCGCTTTGAACACCTCTTCGGTTGCCCGCCGGCTGCGAATCAGGTTGATCCGGTCCTCCTTGCGAAATTGCCTCAGCGCGGCGGTCATCTCATTGAAGTATTTCGAAAGCCGTCCGATCTCATCTCCGGACCCTCCTTCCAGAACAAAGTCCAGATTTCCACACCGGATTTCATTTGTCGATTCAATCAATCGATTGACGGGGCGCAAAATCCATCGTTGCACCAGATAGCCAAACAGGAGCGCCATTAATGCTGCGATCATCATCGCGGCCAATATCTTCCGATGCACGGAATCCGCCATACGCCGGGCTTTGTTGTTCGCCTCGTACATGTTCGCCTGGTTCATGGTCAGGATTTCCTGGGCCAACCCCTTGATCTCTTGAAAGAGGGGTTGCAAGGTCGAAAAATAGGCGGTTTGCCGCACCTCCACGGAATTTGAGCTCTGCACCACCAGGGAAACGGCGCTACGGTATTCATCGAAGAGCGTCCCAATCCGCTGAGCCCTTTCAAGCTCACCGGGAAGCGTGAGGTTGTCGAGTTCCACATCGAGTGCGGACCGGAATTTGGACATGTTTTGCCCGATCAAATGATTTCCTTCGGCCTCGTTGCCGGAAAAAGTAAAGACGATACCGCTGTCCATTCGCTCCAAAGCCTCCTTCATGTCCTGACAGGCCACCACACTCCGAAAGTTCTCTTTGAGAATCACATCGACGGCCAGACCAAGACCGTCAATTTGCGACAGCGTCATCACGCCCATAACGGTCACCACTGCAAGCAGACTGCCGAATGCCAACATGAGTTTTTGTCTGATACCGATCATTCGCTTCACCTTTAGCCTTCTCACCGGCTCACCGGTTCCCTAAGCGCAGTGGGGTATTCCGCTTGCGGTCAGCCGCTCCACTTCCAAAGCCAGGGAAACTTGTTTGGCCAGCGATTCCAGAAGTTGCAACTGCCCCGGAAGCAGGAAGCGTTCCGGCGCCGCGGGCTTCAGAACCAAAATTCCCAAGCGGGAGTTTGCAGCCTGCAACGGCACACACAGGATTTCGGTCGTTGAAGAGGTCTTGGTTCCCCACCCCGTCATCTGCCCGGTATTGAAAGCAGACCGGGTAACATCGATCTCTTTAAGGATGTCCTTCTGGAGGACGGAAGCAGAATCACCGGCAGCGACTTTCAACTTCCCCCTCTCATCCGGCAGCATGACCACCATGTTGCAGTCAAAGATCTCCGAGATATATTGCATTGCCGCCTTCAAAATCTCCTCCATCCCCCGGGTGCTGACCAACTGCCGGCTGAGACCGTGCATGGCGGCCGCCTGCCGCCCCTGCAGACGGGCAATCCCGGTTTGCTGTCGCATGCCGGCGGCCAGGTGACTGATGACCAGGGCAACCAAAAACATGACTATGAAGGTGACGATATACTGGGCCTCCGCCACAGTGAACGAGTACCGGGGCGGAACAAAAAAGAAATCAAAGGCCAGAACACTCAAAAACGAAACGAGGACGGCCGGCCGCCGCCCGCAACTGGTGGCCGTCATCATCACGCCCAGCAAGTACACCATACTGAGGTTGCTCAGATCGAAAAAAGGATACATCAAAAAGCAAAGGACGGTAGCCAGAATAAGGAACAGGAATCCGGTCCCGAAGTCTGTCAGATCGGCACGTTTCGATCGAATGGCTACGGCTTCGGGGGTCTCCCCCGGTTCTCCCGGCTCCCCGGCCATGACGTGGACATCAATCTCCCCACTAGTTCGTACCAGTTGATCCAGGGGGCTTCCTAAAAAAATGCGGTTCCAGAAAGAACGCCCCGGCTTTCCGGCGATAATCCTGGAGATGTTGTGCTCCCTCGCGAAGCGGATGATCTCTTCGGCAATTGCGTGGCCCGTCAAGATAACCGTCTCCGCCCCAAGTTGCTCCGCCCGGCGCAGGTTATCCGCGACACGGTTGCGCTCTGACTTCGGCATCAAGAGCATCTTGGGATCTTCTACAGAGATGGCAACCCATTTGGCATTCAGGCGGGTGGCCATGCTTTTGGCCGAATGAATCAACCTGGCCGCAGATGGGCTCGGGCCTATGCATACGAGGAGCTTTTCCGCACTGGATTTTCGAATGTCCGTCATGCTCGACCTCCTTTTAACGAATCTTTTAACTTTTTCAGATGATACACGCTTTTGCATGTACGTTGTTGTTAAAAGGACAAAGCATGTCCCGTGCCAAACGCATATCATCATTCATATCAAAATGATACATCGACAGTGCCCGGAAGCTGCCTTGTGATCGGCAAGAAAAACACCTCGTTGGCCTTGCAGAATTCAAGACTGCGGGAAGAAGGGAAAAGGGGGTTCCTCAAACGCCGTACAACTTGCGTTTGCGCCAGAGCGTGGCCTGATCGATGCCGAGGATATCGGCCGCCGCCTGAAGAGATTTTGCGGTCGCGATGACCCGCCGGATGTGGTTCTCCGTTATGGCTTCCAGTGAGACGGGGTCGCCCAGACGGACCGTCAAATTCCGGGGAGTGATCGACGTCGGAAAGTGCTCGATACCGACGGTTTCGCTTTGGCATAAAATGGCGGCCCGCTCGATTACATTACGCAGTTCCCGGATATTGCCCGGCCAGACATAATTTCGCAAGGCCCATAGGGCATCCGGACTGAAGCCCTGGAACAGCTTGTGATTCTGTACGCCGAAGGCGCGCAGCAAATCTTCGGCCATGGCCGCCACATCATCGGGGCGTTCCGCCAATGGCGGCAAATCGATCTGGATGACATTCAGGCGATAATACAGGTCTTCCCGAAAACGGCCCTTCCGGACGGCCGCCTCCAGATCCATATTCGTGGCGGTGATGATGCGGACATCGGCTTTTCTAGTCCGCTGGTCCCCCACGCGCTCGTATTCGCGATCCTGCAGGAAGCGAAGAAGCTTGGGCTGAATCGACAGGGGCAGCTCGCCAATTTCGTCCAAAAACAATGTCCCGCCCTCGCAAGCGGCCACCCGGCCCGGGTTATCCCGAAGCGCTCCGGTAAAAGCGCCCTTCACATGGCCAAACATATCGCTTTCGAGGAGCTCAGGGCTCAGGGTGGGGCAGGAGACGATGGCCAGCGGCTTTTCCGCCCGGCGGCTCCAGCCGTGAATGGTGCGGGCCAGCATGGTTTTCCCGGTGCCGCTGGGCCCCCGGAGCAAAACCACCGCCTCGGATGACGCAACTTGCCCGGCAAGCGCGATTGCGCGTTGCATGCCGGAATGCCGGGAACTGAAAGTCACCTGCGGATGCAGCCGTTCCAGGTCCTCTTTCAAGGCGGCGATGCGCTGCTCCATTCTCCGGACGGTTGCCGTTCGCCCGGTGACCAACGCCACCTGATCCGGGGTGAACGGTTTGGCGATATAATCCGTCGCCCCCCGCCGCATCGCTTCCACGGCGGTGTCGATCGAGGCATGGGCCGTCATGACGACAATTTTTAGCCAGGGACAGGCCCCCAGAAGGGAAGGAATCAGATCCAGACCGTTTTCGGTCCCCAACCGCAAATCCACAAACGACAGGTCGAACACCTGCCGGTCCGCTTCGGCTCGCGCATCCCGGACGTTGCCGACGGCGGTCACCCGGTGCCCACGCGACTCCAGACAAACGGTGAGCGTCCTGCGGATATTGGGCTCATCGTCCACGATCAGAACGCTGAGATGTCCGGATGCGTTTTCATCAGTTGCCGTCATTACCCATCACCTCTTTTTCACTTCACCCAAACAATCGCTGCCTTGTCATTGTAGTCTAAGCCGCCCGGCTTTCCCCCTATCGCGTCGCCTTGAACTCCCGTTCGCGAACGGCTTGTAGAAGGCTGGTCAAAATCTCATCGCATTGGGCGACCATCCGGCGTTTTCTACCGATCGAAAGTTGGAAGGACTTGACATTGGTATTGCGGCGGGAGAGGTTGATCACTTCGGCGGTCACGGCTGTCAAGTCGGCATAGGCCGCCATTGCCTCCTTGACGGATCCCAGATCTTCATCCCGAACCCCGGCCGCACTCGTCAGTTCTTTAAATGAGACGTCAATCGCCGCTGAATACCGGCGCATCCGTGCTTCGATCTCATCCATCTTTTCATCTCGCTGCTCCGCGATATGGAGCGCATGGAGATTGTATATCTTGAACGCGGATACAAGGGCTTGCGAGGCCAGAACCGTAACGCGGCAGGGCGTGTCCGCCGATAATCCCGAAATAATCAAGCGGTCCAAAGCGTTCTCAAACCGGCGCATGAATTCCCCTCCCTTTCCAAAAGAAAGAGCCATCGCCTTGAGGTTGGTGTTTTGCACCGCGAAATCGAGAATCTCCTGATCGATGTTCCGTAGCTCGCGCCAGGCGTCGCTAAACTCGCCAAGCAGTTTTTTCTCCTTATCCGTGGGGTCTTTTTCTATAAGGGATTCCAGCGCGTGGCGATCCTGCTCCAGAGACCCGGCCGCCCGCCGTGACTGATCGGCAAAAACCATGGAGGCCTCATCGGTGTCCGCCATAACCGCACTTTTTTCCGCCTGCTCGGATCTGAACAGATTGGTCTGCATTCCGGTAATGAACCGCACTTTCATTCCGATATTCCCGGCGAAATCCTGCAGGCCGGGAATATTGTCCAAATTCCGGGTGTTAACGTAGATCAGCGCGAGGACCAAAATCAACCCGAAACCGGTTGACAGAATCAGCGGTAACGTCATTTTCCCGTTGCAATTTAGCTTGGGCATATGGGGCTCCTTTCGGTTTTAACTGCCATATGGTATCGGCCGGATCAACCCTATCGACGATCGCGGATAGAGCCCGCCTTGTCTAATCGCACCGGCCAAAAGCCATGCATGAGCGCTTGATAATAAAGTTGAACCGGGGAAATAGTCTCGGCAGCCGCATCAGGTTGAATACCATGACCCCGATGGCCATCCGGTCCAGCCAGGAGGACATGGGCCAACCGAAATAGATGCTCACCTCCCGTTCCCCTAATTCGAACTCGACGACCCGCAAAAGGGCGATGATACGTTGATACAGACCGGTCCTGCCGGCTATCAGCCGAAAATGATTCGCCCCGAGTTGCGGGGGTATCCCCTGGCGGGGGGTGAAAAAAGTGACATAGACTTCATTTTCCTTCGGCGACCCGAGCGCCTCTTCCCGCGGCCGCTGAAAAAAGACATGGAGATCCTGGATGGAGGATTCGGCAAGATACAGAATCATCTCCATATCGCTTTCGGCCTGTCCTATTTCTTTTATTTCCGGACTCCGGTGCTTGGCGAGCAGGACACCGAGAATCAGGACCACCGTTGTAACCGTCGCCCAGAGCATCGATCCATAGGGTTTGTCATAGGCGAGAAAGACGAAACAGCTGACCAGAATGACCCAGAGAATAAGGCTCCCCAGCCGGCTCGTGTTATAGGGGATGACTTCCGAGGTGCCTTTGAAATAACGGTAAATGAGGAGCGCCCCGAGATTGATGCAGAAACTCGCGAGAATGCCAAGTGCGTACATATCCGCGAGAATCTTTTGACTGCCGCTGGTAACCAGAATGATGGTGGAGAAAAAAAAGGCATTGATGAGATGAATCCGATAGAGAGAGTTTCGCCTGTTCGTTGCAACCAGCCAGTGAAATCCGTAGCGATGCGCGACCCGCTCGATGAGCTCGCTCGAAGCCACAAAGGCGGTATTGACGGCCATGATCAACGTAAAACCGGCCAGGGTCGCCACGATAACGCCAAATGGAATCCCGTTTATCATGGTCGCGTAGAAGGTGATCAGATCCCCCTCGTGCGCATGGAACTCGATAGGCGCCGACAGGACAAGCACCGACACCAGCGGCGTAACGACACCGACCGTTAGCGCCAGAAAAAGATAGGCCTTGTGAATATCCCGCCAGCTTCTCACGAAACCGGCCGTTTGAATGACGGATTCTATTCCCGAATAGGCGAGAATGCAAAAGGCGATATGCGATATGAAGCTGCCGTAGTTCCGGGCCCATGAGCCGGTTTGAAGGGACGCGAGGGTATTGTGGGCGGAGTCCTTAATTTTCATCATGGCCGCCTGATCCAGTGTCAACATTCCGGAAACTATCAGATTCAGGATGACAAAGGCGGCAAAGATGAAGATCACGAAGGTGAATCGGGCATTTTCACGAATTCCGAGGATGTTGAGACCGGCCATCGCCCAGATGATTCCAAGCACAATCGCAAGAATTCCCAGATTCGACTGGGCCAGGACCGGGAAAAACGATGCGGCGTTTAATACCGCACTCACCGCTGAAATACAGGCCGTCAGAATATAGTCGACCATGATGGAAGCGATCGCGACAAAGGAAATGACGGGACCCAGTACGAGATAGGAAAAAGAATAGACGCCACCGCCGATGAGACCGTGATGCTCGAGAATCTCCGCAATTTCGGTGAAACGGGTGCTCAAAAACCGGATGAGGATACTGGTGATCACGATAAAGAAAATGGCGCTGGAGCCGATGAACCGGTACGCTTCCGCGGGAACGTAAAAGATGGAGGTAAATTCGTCCATCAGCGTGATGATGGCGATGGCGAACCAGGTCAGCCACAACCGGCCGGACTGGTGAAACGTGAGGAGACCCCGCTTTCTGAGCAATAGGCAAAATACACCAATCAGAAGGAGATTGAGTAAAATTAAAACAATGGGTTTCATGGGGAACCTAAGCCAAAAGGATGAATGATAACCGTATGCAATAGACCTTCTCCGCCAATACCGGTGACACACGCACGCATGTTTCCGCCAACTGCCCCAGCATTTAGTATGCCAAACACTCAATATGTATTAATTCGGAAAGTTAAACCGATTATATCCGGCCATCGCTTTGCGTTCGGCAAGGAAAATCCTCCATCGGCATTGCAAATTGCAATGGAGCCGGACGCTAAAAATTGTCTCCGATTTACAGACAGGAACTATTGTTTCGGCCAAAAACTTTTAAGTGCTTTAAGTGGATAATATCAAACGCCGTACAACTTTCGTTTTCGCCAGAGCGTGGCTTGATCGATGCCGAGGATATCGGCCGCCTCCTGAAGGGATTTGGCAGCAGCGATGACGCGGCGGATATGGTTCTCCGTTATCATCTCCAACGAGACGGGATCACCCAGGCGGACCGGTGAATTCCGGGGCGTGATCGATGCCGGAAGATACTCGATTCCGACGGTTTCGCCGGGGCATAAAATAGCGGCCCGCTCGATCACATTGCGCAGCTCGCGAATATTTCCCGGCCAGGCATACGTTCGTAAGGCCGAAAGGGCCTCCGCACTGAATCCCCGGAACATCTTGTGATTTTGCGCTCCGAAAACTTGGAGCATGTCGGTGACCAGCGTCTCCACATCGTCTGGCCGCTCCGCCAATGGCGGCAGATCAATCTGAATGACATTCAGACGATAGTACAGGTCTTCCCGGAAACGGTGCTCCCGGACCGCCTGTTCCAGATCCGTGTTCGTGGCGGCAAGGATGCGGACATCCGCTTTTCTCGGCCGCGGATCGCCTACACGCTCGTATTCACGATCCTGAAGGAAACGAAGCAGTTTGGGCTGAACCGACAGGGGAAGATCACCGATCTCGTCCAGAAACAGCGTGCCGCCCTCGCAAGCGGTCACCCGGCCCGGATTGTCGCGGATCGCCCCGGTAAAGGCGCCCTTCACATGACCGAACAACTCGCTTTCAAGCAGCTCGGGGCTCAACGTCGGGCAGGAGATGATGCCGATCGGCTTTTCAGCCCGGCGGCTCCAGCCGTGAATGGCGCGCGCCAACACGGTCTTTCCCGTGCCGCTGGGTCCCCGGAGCAACACCACCGCCTCCGAGGGGGCTGCCTGGGCCGCAAGCGCCATGGCACGCTGCATCCCTGAATGCCGGGAGGTAAAAGACACCCGCGGATGAAGCCGCTCCAGATCCTCCTTCAGGCCGGCGATGCGCTGCTCCATTCTCCGGACAGTTGCCATTCGCCCGGTGACCAGCGCCACCTGGCCCGGAGTGAACGGTTTGGCAATATAATCGGTCGCTCCCCGCCGCATCGCTTCGACGGCGGTGTCGATCGAGGCATAGGCGGTAATAACCACAATTTTCAGCCAGGGACAGGCCCCGAGAAGGGACGGAATCAGCTCCAGTCCATTTTCGGTTCCCAATCGCAAATCCACAAACGCAAGATCGAACACCTGTCGATCCGCTTCCACCCGCGCGTCCCGGACATTGCCGACGGCAGTCACCCGATGCCCGCGTGACTCCAGGCAGACTGTGAGCGTCTTACGGATGTTGGGCTCATCGTCCACGATGAGGACGTTGAGATGTCCGGATACGGTTTCATCCGTTTTTGTCATGTTCCATCGCACCTTCATTGCCTTGCTCAGGCGCCGACATATAAATCCGCCAATTGACGATATCGCAGCTTGCGGCCTCCGAAAATATCCAGCGCGCTGCCGGCCGTAAAATCGATATATCCACCCCCGAGATGACGAATAAGCTCAATATCTTCAATAGATTGGATTCCACCTGCGTACGTAATCGGAATTCCGGCCCATCTTCCCAGCAGTTCAACCAGCGGCGCCTCGATCCCCTGACATTTTCCCTCCACGTCAACCGCGTGAACCAGAAACTCACCCGCATAGGCCGCCAGGTAATCCAGTAACCGCGGCGTAATGACCTCTTCGGTAAACGTCTGCCAACGATTGGTTACGATTTTATATCCGGTCCCCTGCCATCGACAGCTAAGATCCAGCACCAATCGGGATTTGCCGATGAGGCGGAAAAGCGTTTTAAGCCGCCCCTCGTCGACAACCCCGTCATGAAACACCCAGGAGGTAACGATTACGGCGCCGGCGCCGGCTTCCAGCCAGCCGGCTGCATTGTCGATATTGACGCCGCCACCGAGCTGCATGCCTCCCGGCCAGGCGCTCAAGGCCGCCCGGGATACCGCTTCATTTCCCGGCCCCAACTGGATGATATGCCCGCCGGTCAGGTTATCTTTCCGATAAAGCGCCGCAAACCATTCGGCGGGTTTGTCCGCCTCAAAATTCGTTTTCGGCGCCTCTTCGTCCGTCAGCGTGGAGCCGACAATCTGTTTTACAACCCCTTGATGAATATCGATGCACGGACGAAACTTCATTTGGGCTCCTCAATTTATACCTGTTAAAACCGGGTGGGTATGGGCCAACTATCAAAGATCGCCACCTCGTTACCTCACCCTTTTTCCCGATACTATCATGAGTTCAGGAAATTTAAACCCGTTTTTCGGCATCCCCGGGCATTCTCATTTTTTAGACTTGTAACTTTCTTAAAATCGTGTATTTTGGCGTTTTGTAGCGAATAAAGGGTATCATGTTAACACAATTTGAATCCATCGAATCCACGCCGTATTTCCGATTTCATCTTCCTTTCAGAATTTTTCAAATGGATTCATACAATCGTTAATTACGCATTAAAATGATCAGCTTTTTTAATACAATTCAACCCGTTTCAAAAGGATTGCCGGTCACTCCGGATCCGAAAGAGGTCTTGCAGCACCTCAGGGCAGTGGCTCAAACCGCCGGCGCCGAACCATTCCGGAAGATCGCTGCTGAAAAGCTCATGGCGCTGGTGAATTCCGCGGACATCATACCGGAAGAATACCGGGAATACCGGACGATCGTTCATGATGGGCTTCTTTTTTTCTTGTCGCATCTTTCCTTTGAGCGGTTGATCGACATCATCGCCGACCAGATGACCATGACCGATCCCTGTTGCAACACCCAACGACTGCTAGCTCTGGCGAAAAAATGCCCCACCTTGCATAAGCTTGGTCAGATCATCGCGCGCAATAAACATATTGACCCCGATATCCGGAAATGGTTCGTTCATCTTGAAAACGGCAACTATGGGACAGATGCCGATACCATCCGTCCCCATATCGAAAAGCAGGTGCAGCCGGAAAAAGAGTTGTTTTTTATCCGACTTGGCGCCGGTATTTTATCGGAAGCCAGCGTGGGAACCGTTTTCCCCTTTTGCTGGAAGGATCCTGAAACCGGAAAGGACCAAAAGGGCGTTTTCAAAATACTGAGACCGGGCGTTCGGACACATCTTTCCGAAGAGCTTCGGGTGATTGAAGACCTGGCCGTTTTTTTTCAGCTTCATGCCAACCGCTATTCATTGAAGGATTTTAAATTTGCCGAACTTTTCCGGGATATCCGGGAGGCGCTTGCCGAGGAAATCGATCTTCTGGGCGAGCAGACGCATCTGTGGGATGCCTATCAGTTTTACAAGGATACGGATGACGTTCAAATTCCGGAACTCGCGCCCTTTTGCAATCAGGCGGTAACCGCCATGGCGTTTCTGGACGGGGAAAAAGTGACGGAGGCGCAACTGCCGGGAGCAGAACGAAAAACCTGCGCGAAGCTCTTGTTTGACAGCCTGATTCTAAAACCGATATTCTCCCGGTCGGAGTCCGCGATTTTTCACGGTGACCCCCACGCCGGTAATATTTTGGCATCCTACGATGAAAAAAGCCATCGAACCCGAATCGCCTTGGTTGACTGGAGTCTTGCCGGCCACTTATCGAAACCCCAGAGAATCGGAATTCTTCAGCTCGTCCAAAGCGTGATAAAAGGGAATATCTTCCTGATCTGCAAATCGATTATGGCGCTTTCGTCCGTCGAAGGGACGCTTCCGGAAGCGATGCCCACAGGGTTGGCCGATAAGGTCACCGAGGTGACCGGTTCTTCGGAATACGCGACCTTCAATCTCGTAAAAAAGGCGTTCTGGCTCGTCGATCAGGCCGCACGCTGCGGCGCCGTTTTCCATCGCGACCTGCTGTTATTCAGGAAGAGTCTCTTTACGTTGGAAGGCATTCTAAACGATCTGGATCCCGAATATGATATCGATGACATGATGATGAAATATCTCGCGAAACTGATAATCGGAGAGATACCCCGGAGATTCGGATGCCTTCTGTTTCCCGGCTTTGATACGCCGGGAAATTTCAGAAGTCTGATGTCAAACAACGACCTGCGAAACCTCTTTCTCTACCAGGTCATTGAAGCCCTGAAAACAAGTTTAACGTTTTTAAACGAGATGATCCGAAAACATGTTCCGATGACACCGAAGTTTAACTTCTCTGCGTTTTCGATTTTCCCCGATTTTCTCGATGCCACTCCCCTGCCCGGGTAAATAAGTTACCGAAACAACCCGGCCTTTTTACCCAAAATAACAAAAAGCCCCTCCATAACATGGCTGATATCGGTAAGCGGGTATTCCCGAAATCAAGATGCCTTGCAGCGGCCTCACCCCACCGGTACCGACTGGGGGGCGGTGTAATTGACCATCACCCATCCATACAGACCGGAAGCGGTTCGCACATGGTACCAGCCGGGGGCGCTGCCGAGCACCTCAAGCGCTTCACCCATCACCACATACCCCGCAATGGCGTGATTGTATCCGGGCCCTCTTCGGACATTGAGTTCCTGAGCGGTCACCACCACTTTTTCAACGGCGGGCAACGGCTGCGGCGGCACATAGGTGTACTCCTTCACCACCACTCTGGAAGGTGGCGCAACCACGACCGGTTCGGGATCGGCATACACCACCGTCCGGGATGGCGGTGCGTTAACCATATAGGATATCAGACCACCGGTCAGAAGACCGAAACCCAATGCCACCCATAAATCTCCATTCGAATGCCCGTGATGGTAACTGGGCCCACCATGGTGGTGAGAACGGGCATAAGGGTAACGGTTGTACCTCGCAAAAGCGGGTGCTGTGGAAATAGTCAGAAAAAGGATGGTAAACAGAGTGATAAAAATTTTCTTCATGTTGGATTCTTTCATGGTAGCCTCCATTCGGCGGATCTAACTTATGCCGTGCCGGATCAGGCGGGTTCAAGCATAACATCTGTTTTTCGCGTCCGGCACTGATGATATGCAATCATGAACCGAGTCCGTTGTCAAGACGGATTTTCTTCATTTTTAACTTTCCGAAGTTCTTCCGGAATCTTCTCCCTTTTTTTGCTTTTTTGCATTAAAGATACGGTTAGTTAACCATACATATAGCCGGCCTGACCAGCCTTGGTTACCACTCGGCATAGATTCCCACGGAAGGCAGGCCGCGCCAGGGTGTTTTTGGAAGAGCGGCAGGCTGTTTGAGCGATAGCGAGTTCCTGCCGGTCTGGAAAGAATACCCTGGCGCGGCCGGCACGATACAATGATCGATGCCGTGAACACAAACCGTTGTTGGGAAGGGGGCCTAATTTCATTCCACACATTTTCCCGTGTCGCGGAAACGGGACAAGATCTTGTTTCGTATGAAATAACCGGTTGACTTCCGGGGTTCAATCCCCTAAATGAAAGATAAGTGAAGGGTCTCATGGAGCGTTTTATCCAACCTATTGGATACTTAGAGTGATGATGCCTGACTATTTAACTAACCGGTTGATTTTCTTTTCAAACGCCAAATTTATTCTCGATTTTATCAGAGCCAAAAGCGAGGTGAAGGACTCCCCCCCGCGCTTTTCCCTATCCGCCATCAAAAAAATGCCCGAATCGTTATTCCTGCCGATGGACCGGCACATTCGTCAACTGGCCATCATGAATATGGAGATTCCATCGTTGCCCCCTTTGGATGAAGCAGTAAAAGAAGTTGCCATATCAGCAGTGTTTTCAGGGCAGCGACATAAATCATCCGAATCGGCCATACGGCAAGCTATTGAAGAAACGAGAACCGCATTGATCGATGCCGAATCCGGGAGCGGACCGGTAAAAGCCGCCCGGTCGGAGAAAACAGTTCTTGAGGTGTTTGATCAGGCCGTTGCCAATTACCATCGCCATAAGTTCTTCTGCCACTATGATTGGCGCTTTACCCATTGGGGAACCGTTGAAGACATCCATTCCGTCGTGGAATCCACTTTTGATCTCCCAACCGGCTATATCGAGTTCAAAACGAAATGGACGCCACCGATTCCCGCACTGGAAGCGCTGGCGAGCATTTTTCCTTCCGTGAGGTTTGAATTGAAATATCAATATGCTCCGAGTGATACCTGGAAAAAAGTTGAGATTTTCCCCAATCCCCCTTTTGGATATTAACTGAAATTAAGATGCCGTTAAACGAGCCGGGGTAATCATGCACAACCTGTTTCCCATAAGAATAAACGGCCTACCGGATCCGGTACGATTTTTACAGTGGATTCGACTTGTCTTGACCCTTTCGTTTTTTTTCATGATGGCGGAAGCGGATATTTCAAACGCCGGGGAAGAATCCATATCCGGTGTTGCACCGGAACCGGAAGCGCCTTTTGCCACCGAACCGCCGGCAGGGCCGGTACCTGAAGAAAAGACCTTTACTGAAAGGGCCATCGATTTTGAAAAGTCGATGGCGGAAACCCACGACCGTATCGAGCAGACTATTCTGGAGCAGGCGATTCGACTCGATGATTTTTTTGGGAACGTCGCCACCGAAAATCTCAAAAAAACCGAATACAAATTGCGTTGGCGAAATTCCTTCAAAATTTCGGATGACGGGAATGTGCATTACGGATCGACCGTGAGAGCCAACGTGGTTCTGTCTAAAATTAATAAAAAGCTGCGGCTTTCCATATATGGCGATAGAGAAGCCACCGAATCGACCCAAAGCCTTGCGGAAGATCCCGGCAACCCCGGTTTTGACCGAACCGAGACCCCGACAGGCCGGATTGTCAACACGGAGCTTCGCTATCAATTCATTCACACACCGATTACCGACTTTTTTCTGGGAGCCGGCGTTCGGGTAACGCTTCCCATGGAAGCCTTTGTCCGTGGCCGTTTTTCGCGCATTTTTCGCTTGAGCGATGTCTTTCTCTTCAGATTTTCGGAAACCGTTTTTGTAAATGACTTTGAGGATGCCGGTGAGACAACGGAAGTCTCCTTCGATCAGCAACTGGACAGGGAAACACTCCTCCGCCTCGCCAGTTCGGGAACGCTGTCCCGGGATATTGACGGCATGGAATGGGGAGCGGAACTCTCACTGATCCGGGAACTATCGCCCAAAAGCGCCATTATTCTGGCGGGAGGGGTTCACGGCAATACGAATATCTCTTCGGAAATCGGGAATTATGAGATTTTCGTCCGATACCGCCGAAACATTCTGAGAAGCTGGCTCTTTCTTGAGCTTGAACCCCAGCAATCCTGGCCGAGAGGCGAGGATGGGGGGTATTCTTCGGACTTTTCTTTCGTTTTCCGGTTGGAAATTCTATTTCAAGGAACCGCTCCCGGCAAAGGAAAGAAAAGCGATACTTAATTGAGGACAACGCCTGCCTTCATGCCATGCCTCTGCCGAACTTGATTTTGGATTTCTCCCGTTCCCGCTTCCGATAGGTGTCGGCAGCCATCTCTTTTTGGACCACTTTTTTGAGCAGTTTAAACATTTTCAGCTCCTGGGCTTCGTCGGCATAAAAGGTATCCCAGGCATAATGGAGCAGTTCCTGCAACCGTTCGGGCGACATGTGTTTGGGCTGAAACACCACCTTATCGGCGGAGTAATCGTTCCAGTCAAATGAGATAATTCGATTTTGTCGCTTTAAATCCGCGTGGACCCGGGTATGAGGAAAAGGCGTCAATACGGTAAATTCGGCCAGATCCAGATCGATTTCCAGAAGAAAATCCACCAGACGTTTGATGTCGTCTTCCGTCTGGTCATCGAGCCCCAGCAAAATGGTGCCTTCAACACCGATGCCATGGTCATGGTACCGCCGAATCCGATCCCGAATATGATCCGAGGTATCAAACACCGCCTGATAAACGTACCAGGCACCGGCCCGGGCGGCCAAATCCAGCACCTCGGGCTTATCTTCGATGGGATGACTGCACCAGTTCTTCTTCAACGGAATCATCGCGTTAAACAGTTCTTTTTCCCAACCGGTGTCCTGCGCGAGGGAATTATCCACGATGAAAAGCCGGTTGTTCTCGATGCTCGCCATTTCCGCCACCGCCGCCTCGACGGGTCTTGGCCTAAATTGTCGCCCCCCCAGAAACGCCACACAGCAGGGGTAGCAATTGTATCGGCAACCCCTCGATGCGTGGACGAGGTCCACCATCTGAACTCCTTTATAATTGTAGAGTTCGCGGTTCAAAATATCCCGCCGGGCCGTTCCGACTCGCTCTATGGGCGGCGGCTCGGCCATATAATCATAAACCCGTTGTAAAGTGCCTTTTTTGAAATCGGAAAGGACCTGCTCCATCCGGCCCTCCGCTTCGCCCAGAAACACGGCATCCGCATGGGCCATGGTCTCCTCGGCGTGAAGCATGGTCGCGATTCCCCCGAAGATCACCTTCACGCCCCTTTTCCGGTAGGCATCCGCGATCTCCCATCCGCGCTTCACCTGAAGCGTCAGCATCATGGAGATAGCCACCAGATCGACGCGGTCTTCAAAACCGATCGTCTCCAGGTTCTCATCGACAAAATCGATTTCCACATCCGCCGGCAGGGCGGCGGCAAAAACAACAGGTCCATGCGGCGGCAGATGAAATTCGGTTTGGCGGCTCATCTTGGGCCATTTGGGATATATGAGCTTTAGCTTCAATCACCCCTCCTTTCGTTCGGCTTCCTCGGTTCTAAGCCCCCGTAAACGAGACTTTTTTCGTGCCCCTTGCGGGATGCGCTTTTCCTCATCCCTTGAGGGGTAACACTGCACGGCTTTTTTTTCACGGGCCTCATCACGGCAGGGCAACGGCATCAACGAGCCGAAGGTTCAGCTGATACCCCGATAGACCGTGTCGTTTGAGCGTCAGGCGCCCGGCAAAGCAACTCCCCTTGCCGGAGCCGGAACCGGAACCAATGCCTCCAATATCTGAGGCCTCAATGGACCGCTCGATCCGATGTCGCGATGCATATTTATGAACCGACCATGTATGATCATCCCGAATGATCACGTCAATGGTCCCGTCCCACGATGAGCCGAAGCGGGAAACACGCGCACCGTCCGGCAATTTACCCGTCTGTTGGATCGCTCCCTCCGGCGGGAAAAAAAGCAGGATCAGATCGTCTATAAGCCCCTTGGCAAATCCGGGCCGGTCAAAGGGGGGCAATGCCCGTTCCACTGTCAACCGCCCGTCAAACCGCCCCGCGAACAGGACGAATCCTTCCAAGGTCATGAGCGCGCACCGAAGGGTCCGATCGGAGGAGGAAAGCACCGATACCCCCAATAGTCCACTTTTTTCCCCACCCATTACGATGGCATCGATAGCATGCGTGAGTTGCCACCGGCCCGATGGAAAAATTCCCCCGAGGGGGACTATCGGAACAACAGAATTGGAACCGCTTTCCGAAACAATCTGGGGAAGCCTGGCGCACGATGAGCTCAGCGATGAAATAAGCGTTAAAAGGATAAAGGGGAAAATGCGCTTCATTGAGCCTTTTCGAACACGGTTTCGGCGAGGGGCTGATTCAGTTGCGGGTTGACAAAGCTGAATCGCGTGAAGGAATCGGCGCTTTCAAAGACGAGCACCTCTTTCATGAGGCCGGGTTCATCCGCCATCACCATTTCGACGCGCTGAATGAACTGATCCATCCCGTTTCCCTTGGGAGTCAATACGATTTTGTTCCCTGGCATCAGGGTGGCCGTAAAGAGCGGGTTTTCATCGAAGCGGCCCTTTAGCCAGTTGGAAATCTCCTGAAAGACAAAGTTCATGGAGTTGAGTTCGGCGCCCGCATCCTCTCGCCATCCCTGATCCGACCGGATAAAACGCCGGCTTATGCCCCCGTGCATGAGAAGAACGCTCTGCATCGGGTGGCGGTACTCCCAGCGCAGGGAATCCGGGCTCCGGAAAATTAAATGGCCCCGCGCGATTAACGGGACCGCGAGAATGCGCATGTGCTTCTCCTGCACAAAATCAGCCTCAAGGGAGTGAATCTTTCCCGCCGCCGCTTGAATGCCTTCAAAGGAATCCGCCCACCCGAGCGTGAAAAAAGAGGCAACGATCATCAGCAAGCAGGCGATTCTTCCCATTCGACTCATTTCATATTCATCCTTTGCGCTGTGGCTTTCTGTGCTGTGATCGGGTAAAAAATGTGGAGGACGTAGAAGTTCTCTATGTCCTATAGGTCTTATAGGTCCTATAGGACCTATAGGACCTATTGGACCTATAAGACCTATGGACATATAGGACCTATCAAGGCATCCATTCGACATTCTGAATTCCGCCCCCTGACTTCCACCTTTTAAAACATTCCCCCATTGACGCTGATAACCTGCCCCGTAATATAGGAGGCGTCCTCTGAGCATAAAAACCGCACCACTTTTGCCACCTCCTCGGGCCGGCCGATCCGGGCCATGGGAATCAACTGCTTGATATTGTGCTTTGGCGCGTTTTCCATCATTGCAGTTTCGATCATCCCCGGCGCGACGACATTCACCCGAACCCCCAGTCGTCCCACCTCGGCCGCAACAGTACGGCTGGCCCCGATGAGCCCCGCCTTGGCCGCCGAATAGTTGGCCTGACCCCGGTTGGCCATGAGGCCGGAAACCGAGGCGATGGTGACAATGCTGCCGCTTTTCTGACGCACCATCTTCTCCAGAACCGGTTTGGTGGTATTGTAAAACCCATCGAGACTGGTCCGGATCACCTTATCCCAGCTGTTGCGGGACATCATGACAAAGAGCGCATCAGCCGTAATGCCGGCATTATTGACCAGCACATCCAGGGTGTCATACTCCTGAGACAGGCTCTCCAGAATCCTTTGGGAAACATCGGCATCCGTCACATCAAAACAGATCAGGCGGCCGGCCGCGCCCTGGGCTTCCACCAGGGAAAGCGTCTCTCGGGCACCCGCGTGATCGGAGCGATAGTTGATGAGGACATCGTAACCGGTGCGGGCAAATTCCACGCAGATGGCCCGGCCAATGCCCTTGCTGGCGCCGGTTACGATTGCCGTTTGTTTTGCCTTCGCACTGTTCATAAACGATTGTCCTTTTTGCTACACTGCCGCCTGCACCACCTGCAATGTCACCTCTCCCACAATCTCCCCGCCGATCCTCGAAACGCCTTCAATTTCCCGAAATCCCTCGAATTTAAAGCGGTTCCGGGCCTCCGTTATGATCTCCGCGCCCAGGGGCAAATGTTCCATATGAAACCGGGCGGTTTTGATCCCCACCAGAAACCCTTTTTTTTCCGAATCCTCCCCCTGCACCAGCATCCGGTGATATCCATTGCCAAGACCGCTGGTCTGGGCAACGAGCTCAATCACCATAAACGCCGGAACACCGGCGCCGTCAAAGAGGGGCCAGGTTTGCGCGACCCGGGACCGGGAAACCGCGGCCTCCAATTCAAGCGTCACGATCTCATCGATTAGCAGCATGCGTCCCCGGTGGGGCAGAAGATCCTCGATACTCGGTTGGGCCGGACCGTTAACCATACGCCACTTCCATAATGAATAAAAGGCCTTGATCATCGTTTCGGCCACCCCCAAATGGAGTGAAGGTCACGCAAGGGCGTTTTTGTAAGCCCGGCAAGCTGTTTGAGCGACAGCGAGTTCTTGCCGGGCTGGAAAAAATGCCCTTGCGTGGCCGAAACGATGATC
>JAZDPP010000092.1:0-68226 GCA_043797445.1 Pseudomonadota bacterium | reverse complement strand
ATCATCGTACCGGCCACGCCAGGATATTTTTTCCAGACCGGCAGGAACTCGCTATCGCTCAAACAGCCTGCCGCTCTTCCAAAAACACCCTGGCGCGGCCTGCCTGCCGTGGGAAATTGGCCGAAACGATGATCAAGGCCCCATTTTCCCTTAGATAATGATCATTTCAGCTGGATTTGTCCGGTTCAAAACCGCCACACCGGTTTCCGTTACAACGGCCATGTTTTCTATACGAACTCCCCCCCAGCCGGCGATATAGATGCCCGGTTCGATGGTAAACACCATCCCGGGTTCCATCTGTGTATCTTTTAATGGGCTGAGCCGGGGAGCTTCGTGAATGGCCATTCCGACACCATGTCCGAGCCCATGACCGAATTTCCCCTTGTAGCCTTTGTTTTCGATGTGGGTTCGTGCAATGGCATCGACCACTTTGGAACTCACTCCCGGTTTAACGGCCTCGGTGGCGAACCGCTGCGCGTCGAGGACGGTCTGGTAGACCTTTTGGTAGGTCGCATCCGGTTTTCCGATATGGGCCATCCGGGAGATATCCGAACAATAGCCATCCATCCGGACGCCCCAGTCAAAAAGGATCGGTTCCCCGGAGGCTATTTTGCGAATTCCCGGAATGGCATGCGGCAGGGCGCTATTGGGGCCGGAGGCGACAATGGTCGGAAAGGAGAGCGCCTCCGCCCCGGCTTCCCGAAGCCGCTTTTCCATCTCCCAGGCGACCTCTTTTTCGAGCATCCCGGGGGTTAAGGAAGGAACAAAGGCCATGAAAACGTCTTCGGCAATTGCAAGTGCTTTGCGGATTGCCGTAATTTCAGCGGGCTCTTTTCGAATTCTCAAATTTTCCACCAGATTTTCGTCGGGGACGAGCGCGATGGCCAGACCTGCCAACCGAAGCTGCTCTTCAATGGCCTTAAACTGCAGGCAGGTCAGGCGGACGCTTTCAAACCCCATGGCTTTTGAGGAGAGCGATTGTAAGATTCCGGGCAGTTCCCTGGAAAGCCCTTCCTTGTACTGAACCACCTCAAACAGAGGGGCTTCGGATTTGGCCTGAAGATCATATCGCGAATCGGTGGCAAGAACGGCCTTTTCCTGTGCGATGAGTAGCACGCCGGCGGATTCATCGAACCCGGTGTCTTCCCCGGTAAACCCGCTCAAGTATTTCCGGTTCTCGCCGACGAGAACCAAAAAGGTGTCGTAGGGTTTTTCGGAAAGCGCCTTTCTGAATTGGGAGAGTCTCGATTCAATCGTTGAATTCACAGTTTTTCCTTCTTTCATCCTGCCCATCCTGATTCAGACAATGTTTCTAAGGGGCATCGTATTTTATCTTTCTAATATTATTATGTAATGAATCCTATGTATGATTTGCACGCAAAAAATAAGTATGGTCCTGATATAGGGATTATTGCGGGTTATTCCCGTAACCCGGTAGTCCGGGGCGGAAAATTTTTCGCCCCTACCACGCTGAGCGCTTTGATTTATCTATATCGTATTCCCCCCTGCGTCAACCCGCCACTCCTGACTCAGCTTCCTAATACCCTCAAGAATTCGGGGCTGCAACATTGCATGCGCAATCGCATTGTACTATAACCCCCAAAGACGGAATCGCTGTTTATTTCATCGGGAGGTCCATGATTACATCCCTTGTGCTCATTGCTGCAGCGGTACGGGAAGAATCGGCGTATCTTCGTAGCCGGCTTGAAAAGCCGCGCACTTTTTCGATCGGCGGCAGGGAGGCGGTTTCCGGATATATCGGCGGGGCGCCGGTTCGCATTCTTACCACCGGTCCCGGACAGGTCAATGCCGTACAGGCCCTGACCGCCGCCATTGAGGGGGAGAGGCCGGCGCTGATCCTTCAAACCGGATGCGCCGGCGCCTTTGCGCTCTCCGGGTTGGGAATAGGGGACATCGGGATTGCGACCGAAGAGATCGATGTTCATCTGGGGGTTGAGCCTCGGGAGACGGGGGGGGCGCTGGAGCCCCTGCCTTTTCCCGTGGGCTTATACGACGGCCGGGTGGAAATGCGGAATCGCTATCCGCTGGAGGGTCCTCTGACAAGGTTTGCCGGCGAGATACTCGGACGAGCCTTTCCCGATGCGGGCGTGAACATCCTTTCCGGCCCGTTTTTAACGGTTTCCACCATTACGGCCACAGATCGGACGGCCCTGAAATACCATCACACCTTTGCGCCCTGCATGGAATCCATGGAAGGCGCTGCTGCTGCCCGTGTGGCGATTCATTACCGGATACCGTTTCTGGAAATCCGGTCCGCGAGTAACCTCGTCGGAAAAAGAGACCGCGAAAACTGGAATCTGGCGCTCGCCTTTGAGCGGTGCGGACAAGCCGTATGGTCATTGCTGCAAGGAGATATGCGATCATGGCTCAACACCTGACACTCGGGTATTCCACCTGCCCCAACGATACCTCTGTTTTTCATGCCCTGGCCCACGGCCGGGTGGATCTAAAGGGCCTCACCTATGATATCACACTGGCCGATGTGGAGGCGCTCAATCAAAAGGCCGCGAGCGGGGTCCTGGATATCTCAAAACTGTCTTTTGCCGCCATCGGGCATCTTTCGGATACCTACGGTCTTTTGCACAGCGGCGCCGCCCTGGGGCGGGGGTGCGGACCGCTCATTGTGGCAAAACCGGGCGTGGATCTCGCGGGGCTGGGTCATTTTCCGGTCGCTGTCCCCGGCGCCTGGACGACCGCCTCTTTGCTCTTAACCCTCTTTTCCCCCAGGCCCGTTCAAATGGTGCCGATGACATTTGACCGGATTATGCCGGCTATCCAAAACGGCGCGATGAAAATGGGGGTGATTATTCATGAGGGACGTTTTACCTATGAGGCGTATGGGTTGACCTGTCTCATGGATCTCGGGCAGTGGTGGGAAACCCAAACCGGCCTTCCGATCCCCCTTGGCGGGATTGCGGCGCGCAGAAATTTGCCGGCGGATATGCTTCAAAAAATTGAGGATACCCTTAAGGCGAGTGTCTGTTATGCCCAAGAACATCCGGGTGAGGCGGATGATTATATTGCCCTTCATGCCCAGGAGATGGCCCCCGAGGTCATTTCAAGCCACATCGCGCTCTATGTCAACGAGTTCACCCGTGAACTGGGAGAGGAGGGGCGGTTCGCCATCGAGACGCTTTTTCGAAAAGCCCGGGAAAAGGGGCTTCTGCCTGACAGCACCGCCCCTCTTTTTGCCGTTTGAACCGGGTTTCCGGAAGAAGAAAACATCCATCAAGTTGCTTTTCTTGTCGGTATCGGCTCGGGTCGGCCACAGTCCGGGCTGTGAGAGTATGCATAGTTCATCAGCATTCGAAATTGATCATGCATATTATACTCGCTGACGCCTTCCGGGGATTTAAAAAAGCTTGCCAGATGTTTCATCAGCCCGGATTCGCTTTTCCGTTTCGCAAAAAGCCCGAGCCGAACGAGATCGAGAACCAGCGGTGCGGCCAGGGCCGAATCGCACCCCTGCCAGGTGAACTGAAGGCTCATTTTCGTATTTAAAAAGCCTTCAAAGTGAATAAAATCCCAAGCGGTTTTTCGGTCGCCAAGGGAGGGGACATAATCGATGGCTACCTGTGAATGGGGTTTATACCCCAGTATTTTGGACAACACCTGGTCCTTGCTTTTTACCTTGCAGGACTTGTTCGACGCGTTCGACAATACTTGCCCGTCCATATTCCCGAGCATGTTATATCCCTGCCAGCTCAGCACCGACAGATTCCGGTAAGCAAACAGGGGCGCCAAGACGGATTTAACGAGGGTTTCTCCGGTTTTCCCGTCGTTTCCCATGATCGGAAGATTTCGTTTTTCTGATAGTTCGATGAGGCCCGGCACCAGGGCGCTCGCCGATGGGGTGAAATTGATATAGACACACCCCGCGTTAATGGCCGCATAGGCATAAAGCGTTCCCGCCCGAATGGCGCCCGCGTCGTTTTCCCGGATGATTTGTTCCAGCCGCGCAAGGGTGATAACGTCCTGCTGATTTTCCAGTAGAGGTTCGGTGGAGGAAAGATTTACCACCACCATATCTTCAAGGTCATGCTTTTCCCGAAACAGCTCGATATCGCGTTGAAGACGGCCAACGATCTCTTTTATCGTTTCCGGTTTCGATGGATTTTTTCCATCCGCCAGCTTCAAAATTGCCTCACCGCTGTTCAGGGTCGTGCCGGGAAAGATGCCGGCGGCAATTTTATCCATCTCTTTTTCTATAAAATCAAGATCATATCTTGCAATAAAACCGACCTCGGCGAGAATCTGATGGATTATTCCGGGAGCGACGCTCGATCGGATATCCCATCCGCCGAAAACAAGATTTTCCGGTGGGGTCAGATTGAGGTTCGAAAAAGCGTCCAGTGCGGTTACCATGCCGGTTGGGGGACATAGACCTTTTCTCATAGCGAGGGCTCCGAGCATTATCGTTGTGGATAGATGGCCCCGGGCGCCCACGAACATGACCCCAGCTTTTTTTTTCATACGATCCTCCCTATTTGTTGCAGGCCCTTATGCCGTTAAGTTAACGATAGTATTATGGTTGGCTATTTTTCTACGGCTGAACCGGGTTCCTGAAAAAAAGACAACGCAATCGGTTCACTGAAAAATCCCTCTTCGTGCAGGTGATGAAAAAAAGCGGTGAGTCCCTTCAGTTGGGGAGGTCTTAAACTGAAGCAAAAATTACCGAAATATTTATCGCAAACGCTTTTTTTTACCCGTAAACGGGCGGCGGCGCTTGTGGCGACCTCCTCCAGATGCAGCAAACCGATGCGCCTTGATTCTTTTAAAAGAGTCAAGACGGTGGCCACGGTTTCCGGATGCGCTTTTGCAAAGGATTTACGGACCGCCCAGACCGCAAAGACGAAGGGCAGACCGGTCAGCTCGGACCAGAGATCTCCCAGATCCCAGACATGGGGAAAGGCGGCATGCCAGTTTTCCCTCAACGACGTGTCGCCGATGACGAGGGCCGCGCTGAAGTCCTCCGGAATATCTTCCGGCTTGAGAATTTTTCCGGTTTCATAGGCGGGAGACACGTGGCGCATTTTTAAAACCAGCCGGATGAGGGACGCGGCCGTGGCGGATTCGTCCGTAACGTAGATGCGTTTCCCGCTCAGCGCTTCTATCGGATGACGGCTTACCAGAAGAACGCTCAGGACATTCCCGGTGCAGGCCACGCAGAAATCGGGAAGAAGAAGCCAGTCTTTCTGGCGGGGCGCGTAGGCAAAAGCGGATACCGAACTGATATCGAGTGTGCCGTCGAAAAGCTTTTGATTTAATTCCGAAGGGGGAGCGCTCACAATCTCAAGCCAGTCCGGTTTTCCCGAATGCTCAAGCCCATAATAGATGGGATCGACATTGACGTAGGCGATACGTCCCAGACGAACGGGTTGAATTTTTTCGATTGATACAAAAGGTTTCAAAATTTTCATCCAAAAATAACTGAAGTAATTAATGCCTCAAGGATTATTCGGCCTTGATCATCGTACCGGCCACGCCAGGATATTTTTTCCAGACCGGCAGGAACTCACTATCGCTCAAACAGCCTGCCGCTCTTCCAAAAACACCCTGGCGCGGCCTGCCTGCAGTGGAAAATTGGCCAAAGCGATGATCAAGGCCGATTATTCATTCCTGTCGAAAAAAACTGTATCCATTTCTCCAAACACCATCCTTTCCAACACCGCCGCCGGGCTGGATGCCGTTACCGGCACATAAAGCATCGCCGGCATGCGGCCCGGTTCGAGTGTACCGAATAGCTCGGAAAAGCCCAGCGCCGCGGCGCCGTTCGCGGTGGCCATGGCCCAGATGTCAGCCGGGGAAACCGTGGGATAACGGGTCGCCACGAGTCTCATCTCCTCCCAGAGGTTGAGGGAGGATACACTTGCCAGACTGTCGGTGCCGAGGCAAACGTTTAAGCCGGCGGCCATCATTCCCGGGAGATCCGGCAGTTTCCCGTGAAGGTTCTCGTTACTCCGGGGGCAGATGCAGGCGGTTACGTTCCGTTTGGCGAGCAACTCAAACTCTTTTCTTTCCGCATGAAGCAGATGAACGGCAAGGGTCTTCTCATCCAGAATCCCCAGGCGATCGAGATGGAAGACCGGGGAGGCTGCCGGCAGGCCCCAGTCTGAAAAATCGATTCCGCGCCCGGCGAGAAAATTCGCCCATTTCCCCGCTGCGGAGCCGATGAATTCCATTTCTTCTGTGGACTCGGAGACATGAATGCTGAAAGGGAGCCCCTTTTCACGGGTGATCGCTTTTAAGGCCATTAAAAGCGCCGGGGCGCTCGTATGCGGGGCGTGGCCGGCATAGGCATTGCGGATGGCGCCGCTCGTCTCCCCGCAAGACAGCGCGTGGGGGATGATATTGCCGATAAATTCCTGAAACCAAACCCCGTAAAGTCCGCTTTTCGAAAGGAGCTCCCGGGAGGCGCCGAGGGTCGATATATCGCCCACCACGGCGCAGCCGGTCTCCATCAGTTCTTTTTTTCCCCGAAGAATGCCGGTCTCCATCTCCTCTTTAGAGAGAATAGCCCGTTGGTGAAGTAAGTCCGATACCCAGTGTTGAAATCCCTTGTCGAAGGAAAGCTTTTCGCACAGCGCGCCGAGTTCCAGGTGGGTGTGGGCATTCACCAGCGCAGGGGTAATCGCGCCCGGACCGTGGTCAATAAGGGTGGCCCCGTTGGGGGTGCTGCCGGTTCCGATGGCGTTGATTTTCCCTCTTTCAATTTGGACATAGCCCTGCCTGTAAATATGCCGGGGGGATGCTACCACCCATCCGGCGCGATGAACTACCGGGTGGTTTGGGGGCGGCGCGGGGGAGCCGTCTGAATTCGAAAGGGGCGGCCGGGAAATGATGGTGATGGGGCTGGTTTTCACGCTGTTTTCTCCGGCGTTACAGGGGTGTAAAAACAATCCCGTTGGACGGCGCGATATCCGGCCGCCTGAATGAGACGCACCATTTCATTTTCAGGGAGGCGGAAATGAATGCCGGCGGCGGCCACAACGTTTTCCTCAATCATGGTGCTGCCCATGTCGTTTGCGCCGAAGGCAAGCGCCAGCTGCGCGATTTTAGCGCCTTGGGTGACCCATGAGGCTTGAATATTGGGCACCGTATCCAGCACCAGGCGGGACAGGGCAAGCACTCGCAAATATGCCGCGGCGCTCGCCGTTTTGACACGAATACGGGTGTTGTCGGGTTGAAACGTCCAGGGGATGAAGGCGGTAAAGCCGGCGGTTTCATCCTGGAGATCGCGGATTTTTATCAGGTGGGAAACGATTTCTTCCGGCGTTTCCAAATGGCCGAACATCATGGTGGCGGTCGTTTTCAGGCCCAGCTGATGCGCCTGCCGCATGACATCAAGCCACTGGGCGGCACTGCACTTCCTGGGAGATATCTTCCTTCGAACCGCATCCACTAGAATTTCGGCGCCGCCCCCGGGAATCGAGCCGAGGCCCGCTTCGACAAGCCTTTTGAGGGTCTCTTTGATGGATAGGTTGCTTTTCTGGGCGATGTGAACAATCTCGGTCGGGGAAAAGCCATGAATATGAATGTTAAAATTGTCTTTGATAAAGTGAAGCAGATCGAGATAATAGCTCAGTTCGAGATCCGGATGCATGCCGCCCTGAAGGAGAATCTGGGTTCCACCGAGGTCCAGCGTCTCCTCGATTTTTTTTCGCAGACCCGCTTTCGACAGGATATAAGCGTCTGGATCGGTTTTATGTCGAAAAAAGGCGCAAAAGAGACATTCCGACACGCAGACATTCGTGTAATTGATGTTCCGGTCCACCACATAGGTGACGGCCGGCTCGGGATGGAGAGAGAGGCGTTTTCGATGCGCCGCATCCCCCAGGGTCAACAGATCGGCCTCCCGGTAAAGGGCGAGGGCATCAATGGCGTCGAGCCG
Source organism: Pseudomonadota bacterium (assembly GCA_043797445.1). Lineage (GTDB taxonomy): Bacteria > Desulfobacterota > Desulfobacteria > Desulfobacterales > JAFDDL01 > JAZDPP01. Next base: position 60,314 of record JAZDPP010000092.1, on the reverse strand, counting down.
CTGAAGGGCGAGAGTCTTTTCCCGGGCAATGTCGAAGACGGTCATTTCCTCTTGTCCTCCGTTTCGGGCGTATGCGTTACCGGCCGGTAGAAGGAATCCCTTTCCACCGGGATATAGCCCGCGGTTTCGATGAGATGAATCATTTCTTCCCGGGGAAGACCCGTCGCCGAAGTCGCGCCGGCCATATGGGTAATCTTTTCTTCGATAATGGTGCCGTCCAGATCATCGGCGCCAAAGGAGAGGGCGACCTGGGCGAGTTTTTCGCCGATCATGACCCAGTAGGCCTTGATGTGGTCGAAATTATCGAGCAGTAACCGGGCAATCGCAATGGTCTTCAAATCGTCAAACGCCGTTGTCGCGGGCAGGTGAGAAAGCCCCGTATTTTTGGAATGAAACGCCAGGGGAATAAAGGCGGAAAATCCGCCGGTCCTGTCCTGGAGCTCGCGAAGACGCAAAAAATGTGTGACGCGCTCGGCGGCGGTTTCGATATGGCCGTAGAGCAGGGTGGCGTTTGTTTTAAGGCCCGCTATGTGAACCGCTTCCATGATTTCGAGCCACCGGCGGCTGTCTATCTTTTTCTTGAAAAGTGTGTCGTGTATCCGATCGCTCAGGACTTCAGCCCCGCCTCCCGGCAGCATGGCAAGACCGGCCTCCACGAGCGTCCGGATCGTCTCGGGCACCGTAAGTCCGGCGGTTTGCGAGAGATAGTCGATTTCAACGGCGGTAAAGGCTTTGATGGTGGCTTCGGGGCGGATCGATTTTATCAGCCGGAGAAGCGCCAGATAATATGGGAGCGTGAGCTCAGGGTTTAAGCCACCCACCACGTGGAGTTCGCGGATCGGTTCATGAATGCGGGCCATCAGCCTTTCACGGACTTGCTCAAGACTGAGCGTAAATCCCCCCGATTCGCCCTCTTTCCGCGAATAGGCGCAGAATGTGCAGTTGTTTGTACAGATATTTGTGTAGTTAATATGTTGATTATAAATAAAATATGCTTTCTTGCCGTGTCGTTTTTGCCGTTCGATATCCGCCAGACGACCGACACCGATGATGTCCCGGCTTTCATACAGGGTGATGCCGTCATCGAATCCCAAGCGCTCACCGGCGGATATTTTCTTATGGATTGAATCCAGCCGGGCGTCTGTAAATGTTAAAACCATGCGCCTCCTCTCAGGCGTTGCCTGAGGATGCAATTTAAGGTTACGTGCGATAACGCTTTTCAAACCTTAAAAAATAATCAGAAAACGCATTCATTGGCAAGGGTTTTGTCGGAATATTTTAAGGTGAAATGACTTAACTGATTAATTAAAAAGACGTTTATATTCTCGACTCCCGACATGGAGGTTGAACAACCGACATTTATTTGATATGGTCCGGCTATCCTGGCTTCATTATCCAGCCACTTTTTTTTATCGTGCAGCCGGCTCAGGAATTGCTCCCAGGTGGCGTTTTACTGCGCCGGCCATTCAGAACCGACAAAAGAGATATCCATGGTAAATCCGGAAGAAATGAGCATTCTGATTGTTGATGATTTTGAAAGCATGTGCCGCTCGATTCGTGGCATGCTGAAGGTGCTGAAGTACGGTAAAAAATACCGGTTTGCTCAAAACGGTCTGGAAGCATTGAAAATGCTGAAGGAAGCCCATTTTGACCTCCTTATCCTGGATTGGAACATGCCCGTTATGACGGGCGTGGAACTGCTCGATCGGGTTCGGGTCGATCCGGCATTACGCGATATTCCGGTCATCATGGTGACGGCGGAATCAAACCGGGAGATTGTAGCGGAAGCGGCCGAATCCGACATCGATGCCTATATTCTCAAACCCATTACCGTCAAGTCGTTGGGAGACCGGATATCCGCTGTGCTGCAAAAGGCCAATAATCCGCCCCCCATGTATCAACACCTGAAAAAAGCAAAACTGCTCAAAGAAAGCGGCCAGGTGGATGCCGCAATTCAGGAAACCAAATTTGCGCTGACGGCGGATCCGCGGTCTTCAAAACCCTGTCGGGAACTCGGGAATCTCTATTACCAAAAAAAAGATCTGAACACGGCGGAAAAATGGTTTCTGAAAGCCGCCCAGATGAACAAGCTGGATGTGTTTGCATTCCATGGGCTTGGCGAAATTTACTTGAAGCGCAATGATATCGATAACGCCGCCCTTTATTTTGAAAAAGCGATGAAAGTGAGCCCCCGGCATATTTCGCGTGGTGTCTATTTCGGAAAGATACTCATTCAAAAGAGGATGATGGATCGCGCTGAAAAGGTTCTCGATAAGGCTATTGAGTTGTCGGGCCATTCCCCGGAGTTGATCGAAGAGATCATATCGCACGCCATGGACCACGGCGGGTACCGATACGCCATTAAACTAATGGATGAGGTGATAAAAAATGACCCGGAGCGTCTGGATATCCTTTGCCGCATGGGATCAGCGCACGAAAGCATTGAAGAGCCGCTCAATGCGCTAAAATATTACCTCGTGGCGGAGAGAAAGGCGGAAGAAGATGTTTCCATCAAGATGCATATAGCGAAAAATTATCTGCGGATCGGGCAACTTTTTCAGGCGGATCGGGTATTGACCCGTATTTTGAAAATCGATCCTGAAAACCACGAAGCAATAGAACTGTCGAAAAAGAACGTATGATGGAGAAAAAATGAATTCAGACAAGAAATTCTCCAAGGCATTGATGAAGATGGCTGAAATTACTTACCGAAGCGATCTGGCCTTTCAGGAGAAGTTGCAGCATATTCTGAACGAAGTCATTTCCTGCATTGATGCCGGCAAGGGATCGATTATGATCACCCGGGAAGTGGAGTTCCTTGAGGTCGTCGCTTCCACGGATCCAAAATTGATCGGTATCCGGCAGCGACTATCGGAAAAATCTCCGGCGACATGGGTGTTTCTCCACTTAACGCCGCTTTATATGGAAAACGGCGTTCATAATGGTCCGCCACTGAGAAACAAATTTCAGACCTATGCCAAGGATGCCTTCCTGGTCGCCCCGATTTTGTGCGCGGATAAAGCCATAGGCGTGCTGAGCGTGACGGAAAAGAAAGGAGCCGATCTGTTTTCAACCGACGAGCAGGAAATTATCATCACCTTTGCAGGGCAGATTATCAGCGCCATCGAGCATCACCGGCTTAACCAGAGTCTGACGGAAAATCAGCGTTGCCTGGAAGAAAAAAATCAAAAACTGGAAATGCTGGAGAAGCTTCGCACGGATCTTTTCAATATGTTGATTCATGACCTGAAAGGGCCCATCTCGGAGATTTTAGCCAATATCGACATCCTGACCTATACCGTGGACCAAGAGAACATGGAATATGTGAAAGCGGCGCAGGCCGGATGCAATACGCTTTTTGGAATGATATCGGATCTTTTGGATATTGCGCGTCTGGAAGAGGGTAGCCTCGAACTTGTACAGGAGATGATCACGCCGGCGGAGATGCTGACTGAGGCGATTTCACGAGTAGACAGTTTCGCGAGAACGAGATCCGTTCCGTTGCTGGAAAAGCGACCTGAAGGGATGGAGGGTGCCGCATTCTATGGCGATCGCGGACTCCTTGTCCGGGTGCTTCAAAATTTATTGATGAATGCCATCCAGCACTCACCTGAAGAAAAAGCCGTTGAGATCGGGTATGAAATGGAAGAAAACGGGAGGATTCGATTTTTTGTAAAGGATCAGGGGCCCGGAATTGCGCCGGCGCTTCAGACCGCCATATTTGATAAATTCTTCCAGATCAGAAAGAAAAATGATGGTCGAATGTATTCAACCGGTTTGGGGCTTGCTTTCTGCAAAATGGCTGTCACGGCCCATAACGGTGCTATCGGCGTTCAGAGCGATGGGAAAAACGGAAGCATCTTTGGCTTTGCCATTCCAACCGGCGAGTGACGCTTAGCTCCGGAGCATCCTTAATGGGGTTGGTTATTTTTCGTTGAATCTCGCCTGCTGCTCCGGCTCATGACCGGAGAGGTGGATTTCCCGGCGCTAAACATCACGGTCCCCGAGGAGGACAAGTTATCGAAGGCTTGATGCGTACAAAAACAGAAAAACCAATTCAGTGATAGCCCCAATCAGAGAAAGCTATCAAATATACCCCGCCAACGCTATCTGCCTTATTTCTAAATGATAGCGGGCTGGCAATTGCTTATCTTCCCCGGGAAGTATCGTTCTTCTTGTCATTGATTAGGGACAGCTGTGATAAATCGGCCTTATCACGGGTTCCAGAGGGAAAAAATCGTGCACAATATATTGTGTGCGCCCTGTGCCGGTTTAAGAATGGGGAGCTGGTGGTAATAAATAGCTATCTCCAGGTTTCGGGCTGAATTATCGATACTGCTCCTATGCTATTCCGCAAATTGATAATATCATCTTCTAACATTTTAAACGCATTCAGTTCCCTCAACGGTGCAAAATCTTTTATCAGTTCAGATAGACGAATCCTTGATTGTGACAAATTAATTCTCTTCTGCCGATGGTTGTTAAGTCCGCTAGCCTTCTTTATTGCTTCAAATAAAAAATCTTTAGGATCGTTAATTTTATCAGCGTCTCTAATTGAGGGCAAGTTGAGTCCCATTCTTCCATTTGGGTTACCTGCTGCCCGTCGTATGGCGCCCTCATCGAATAAAAGCCAAGCCTCTGTCATCCGAACCGGAATGACACATATATACGGCGTTTTCATTGGATGCGTAGCAAGCGATTGAATGGTTTGAGAAATCTCTTTGCACCTTTTTTGATGACAATCCCCCTCCGCATCTCGATGAATAAATAAAATATTGCAAGGAAACCACTCAAGACTTAGAATAATGCGGCTTCCTAAGGAGCGTGTCTGAGGGGAAAAAGGTCGCGGATCGAACCACTGTCCCTCGGTAACCTCTTGGAAGTGTATTTCGCATAACCAATTAAGAATTGGTATGAGTGTCCTGTCTGAAGAGCCGTCGGTCACAAGAGTATATTTCAGAGGCACTGATTCATCTCCTATGGAAACATGCGTACTTGAAATTCTTTACGCTCACGTACCTTTTGAATTCTGGTTTCAGTTTTTTTGATAGTTTGTATGTTTTGCCGATCACTTTCAGTTGTGATAGATTTCGGTTCAAGATAAGCTAACAAATGTCCCTTAGCGACCACATTAGGCTTTTCAGGCGCCTCTTCTCGCCAAGTTTCAGATAAACATGAAAAACGGACCATTGTCCCACGAACTCCAGCTGCTAACGTATCAATTACTTCCGCTACTATCAATGAATCCTCAGGAGTCTCGCCGACTACCACAGGCGAATGGGTATTTACGATAACTTGTCGTAATGGATTCCCTGCTTCCACGGGTACATCGGTATCAGTAGCGATGTCCCGTAATAATTGAAGCATGGCGGGAATACGAGCTGGGTGAATACCGTTTTCCGGTTCTTCAAGGCAAATGACCCCACTATTTCTGCTATCCATTTCAATAACTGAAAGCGATAGAAACCGTAAGGTGCCATCCGATAAGGCCCGGGCGGGGAGTTCGGTACCATTTGCTTCTTTTAGCATTAAGGTAAATAGTTCGCGCTTTTCATCGCGGTCAACCCACAAAGAGTCAACATGTCCAATCAGCTCACTCAGTCGATTCGAAATTTGGCAATAGACAGAAGCCTCGTCAGGAATAACCGCCGTTTCCGGCAATGTCCTTGCCATGTGGTATAGTGTCCCAGCAAGGAATTTACCATCAGCACTTATCTGAGAAGGGCTGTTGAAATCGCTTGGTTTACGGAGGGCTGAAGGTTCAAGTTGCAATAGTTTCCATGATGCCATTTCACGGCGGGCACACAGCACGGTTGGGCTTTCACTTGCACTACCGGATGATAAGACAGTTCGGGGAAGGGTCTCTGCAACATGGTGGGAGGGACGCCCCTGGTTCCCATCTTGGTGAAGCTTAATGATAGTTCTGCCATCACTATCTTTCTGGGTTGAAATAAAAGGACTCCGGCTTGCTCCCACTACCACACTTTCCAGCCATTCTTTACTGGAAGGAAATAGAAGGTGTTTCTTGGCTTCTCCCTTCTGTATATAATTTAATTCTTCATGGACAATCACGATATCACCGCCAGGGAACGTAGTCCGCCGGGAATCCGGTTCCCGGTATTTTAATTCAATAATATAACGTAAAATTGTAATCTTTGCTTTGCCCTCCTTGCCTAGATCATCTACCGCCGTTCGAGGGACGATCATCTCGGCTTCAAATCGCATACGTTCCACATAGTTACCTCCTACACGATTGAATAAACCCCTTATATCCGCGGATTTATCTCCTTCAGCACGCACGGAAGATGCGGCATCAAGCAATGTTGTATCCGATAGGGATGACAAAAACCGTATCGCATCGAAAAGATTTGATTTACCTACTCCGTTTGCGCCTGCAATGCAGGTAAAAGGACCGAAACGGACATCAACTTCCACCAGGTTCTTAAAATCTTTAATTTTCAGGCGTGTAAGCATGTCCACTCCCCACGAGTATTTTATCAGTTTTATTTGTAATCACTGGCATGTATCTAATATTTTTCATAATAAGCAATGTTCAGAAACTATGTTTATAGACCAGAGGGTTCTGCTTGTAATAAAAATTTTTCGAATCGTACTATCGCCAGCTTTCCCCAACAGGTGATAAGAAACATCTCTCACAGAAAGCTCTTTTTCCGGCGATGGAATCGGGTAATCAATATATTGTGGTCCTCCTGTTTGCCGCGAACGTGCTGATACCATACCAATATCTCAACAAAAAGCAAGAAAACCTTTGGGATAGTCACCTGTTCCATATAGATGTTGAAAACGGAGACGCGGACAAAGACGTTCTGGCAGCAGAACAGAGCATGAGACTTATTCGCCGCCCCCACCCAATACGGCGTAAAGCCGCACCTGATTGGCAAGCCCGGCCAGGCGGATGGTGGTTAATCCCTGCTGAGCGGCGTAGAGAGAACGTTGCGCATCGAGCACTGTGAGATAAATGTCGATTCCCCTCTCATACCGGGCGCGAGAAAGCCGGTGGCTTTCCGCCGAGGCATCCACCAGGGATTGCTGTGCCGCCAGCTGGTCCCCCAGGGTTCCCTTTTTCGCCAGCGCATCGGCCACCTCCCGGAATGCCTCCTGTATCGCTTTCTCGTATTGCGTCAAAACGATCTGCGTATTTACCTCGCTCGCCGTCAGTGCCGACCAGGCGCGGGCATCAAAAATGGGCATAACGATCTTGGGGGCATAACTCCAGGCGAGCGAGCCGGACTCGAATAGACCGGACAGATCCCCGCTTGCGGTTCCGATGTCGGAGGTGAGCGTAATGCGCGGGAATAGCGCCGCCCGGGCAGCGCCGATATTGGCGTTTGCGGCCTTTAGGATATATTCCGCCTGGAGAATGTCCGGTCGGTTTAACAGCATTTCGGAGCTCATTCCGGGGGAAACATCGGGCAGCGGTAAAATGTCACTTAGCCCCTCCGGCAAAAGCCGGGCCGGTACAGGGGAACCCACGAGCAGATTCAGGGCATTTTCGTCCTGAGCCGCCAGTTGCGTAAATCGGGCAAGATCCACCCGCGCCGCCTCCACTCGCGTTTGAACCTGGCGAAGATCGAGCTCGGGCACGAGCCCGACTTCATACCGCCGCCGGATCAGGGCCTCGGCGGCTTGCTGGGTATCGAGGGTGGATCGGGCGAGAGTTAGGTTTTCCCGGTCCGCAGCCAGTGTCAGGTATGCATTGGCGACTTCGGAGATGAGCAGTATCCGGACGCCGCGGCGGGCCTGATCCGTGGCAAGATATTCCGCCAGTGCCCGTTGTTCGAGGCTTCGCAGATAACCGAAAAAATCGATCTCCCAGGAACTGAAGCCCAGATTGACGCTGTACTGCTCCACCGTCATGGATCGACCGGTACTGGAGACGCCTGCGGCCACCCTTTCCTTGAAGCCGCTTCCGGTTGCCTCGATTGTTGGCAACAGCTCGGCGCGTTGAATGCGGTAGAGCGCGCGGGCCCTTTCGACCGTCAGGGCCGCCACGCGAAGATCCCGGTTGTGTTGCAGGGCCGTATCGATGACGAGCTGCAGCCGTTTGTCAGTAAAAAACGCCCGCCAGGGAAGATCGGCGGCAGCCGGAGCGCCCTGCAGGGCGGAGATCTCCTTGTATGCCGGACCGTCCGGCCAACCGGCGGGAACCGGCGCCTCCGGGCGGATGAATTCCGGAATCAGGGTGCAGCCGGCGAGAAGAACGGTCGCAATTGCCAAAAGTGAACGTATTTTCCGTATCATATCAGCTCACCTCCGAAGGACTCGCCTTGTCCGAACCGGGCGCTGGTTTCGGGGCGCCCTTTTTCTTTCCGAACAACCGGACCACCCCCACATAGAAGAGGGGGATAAAGGGGGTCGCGAGAAAGGTGGCGGCAATCATCCCCCCCAGAACCCCAGTGCCGATCGCCGTTTGCGCGCCGGCGCCGGCGCCGGAGGCGATGGCGAGCGGAAGAACCCCGAAGCCGAAGGCCAGCGAGGTCATGATGATCGGGCGAAGCCGCAATTTGGCGCCTTCCAGCGTGGCCTCGACCAATTCGCCCCCGTCTTTTACCTTGGCCATGGCGAATTGAACGATCAAAATGGCGTTCTTGGTTGTCAGTCCCAAAACGGTGAGAAGGCCGATCTGGAAATAGACGTCATTGGGAAATCCCCGAAGCGATGAGGCCACCACGCCCCCGATGGCCCCCAGCGGCAATGTCAGAATAACCGAAATGGGAACGGTCCAGCTCTCGTAAAGGGCCGCGAGACAAAGGAATATAACGATCATGGAAAAAGCGTAGAGAAGCGGCGCCTGAGACTTTGACATGCGCTCCTGGTAGGAAAGTCCGGTCCAGTCGAAACCGATGCCCTTGGGTAACTCCCCCGAAATCTCTTCCATGGCCCTCATCGCCTCCCCGGAGCTCCTCCCCGGCGGCGATTCGCCCCAGATGTTCAACGCCGGGAAACTGTTGAACCGCTCCAGCCGGGGCGAGCCCTGGAACCAGTGGCCCGTGGCAAAGGAAGTAAACGGCGTCATCGTTCCCGATCCATTGCGGACATAGAGTTCCTCCAGGTCCTTCGGCAACATACGGTAGGGGGCGTCGGCCTGGACAAAAACCCGCTTGACCCGGCCGCCCTGGATGAAGTCGTTCACATAGGCGCCCCCGAATGCCGCCGAGATCGTGGTATGAATGCTGTCGATGGGTACTCCCAGGGAACCCGCCTTTTCCCAGTCCACATCGATTCGGTACTGGGGCACATCTTCCAGTCCGTTGGGACGGACCCGGATGAGCCGCGGGTCTTTGGCGGCCATGCCGAGCATCTGATTGCGAGCCGCCATCAGGGCCTCGTGACCGAGCCCGCCGCGGTCCTGCAACTGGAAATCGAACCCGCCCGCCTGCCCGAGTTCACGAACCGCCGGCGGTGAGAAGGCGAAGACCCGCGCGTTTCGGATCTTTGAAAACTTCCCCATGGAACGCCCCACCAGGGCGGTGACTTTCAGGTCAGGCCGCTGACGCAAGCTCCAATCCCTGAGCGTAACGAATCCCAGACCCACGTTCTGACCGGTTCCCGAAAAGCTCCTGCCGGCGAGCGTGAAGCAGGTGGACACCGCTTCCTTTTCATCCACCAGAAAATGGTTTCGGACCTGATCCATCACCGCCTTGGTCTGCTCCAGGGTCGACCCCGCCGGCAAACTCGCCTGGATGAACATGATCCCCTGATCCTCATTGGGAAGATAGGCGGTGGGCATTCGCCAGAAGAGAAATCCCAGGACCCCGACAATCAGAATATAGAGAAAGAGATAGCGAATCTTTCCGGCCAGGATGTGGCCGACCATTCCCTGGAAGTTGTTTCTTGCCCTGAAAAACAACCGGTCGAACCACCGGAAAAACGGCCGGAAAAGGAAAAAACCGGTCTCCGATGCCCCGTGCCCCTTTGCCACCGGCTTTAAAAGCGAGGCGCACAGAACCGGTGTCAGGATCAGCGCCACCAGGACCGAGAGCAGCATGGCCGCGATCACGGTCACGGAAAACTGTCGATAGATGACGCCGGTGGACCCACCGAAAAACGCCATGGGGCCGAATACCGCCGAGAGAACGAGCCCGATGCCGATGAGCGCGCTGGTGATTTCCCCCATGGATTTTCGGGTCGCCGCCATGGGGGAGAGTCCCTCCTCGCTCATGATCCGCTCCACGTTTTCCACCACGACGATCGCATCATCCACCAGAAGACCAATGGCCAGCACCATGGCGAACATGGTCAGCATGTTGATGGAGAACCCGAACAATCCCAGAACGGCAAAGGTTCCGAGGATCACCACCGGCACCGCCAGGGTCGGAATCAGCGTCGCCCGAATGTTTCCCATAAAGAGATACATCACCAGGAAAACCAGCAAAATGGCCTCAAAAAGGGTCTTTACCACCTCGTCTATGGCGACCCTCACGAAGGGCGTCGTGTCATAGGGGTAGATGACCTTCATGCCGGGGGGGAAGTACCGGGACAGCTCATTCATCTTTAACTTGACGGCATCGGCGGTAGCGAGCGCATTGGCGCCGGGAGCCTGACGGACCGCCAGAGCGGACGCGGGCCGGCCGTTAAACAACGTCTGGCTTCCGTAGCGTTCGGTACCGAGCTCCGTTCGTCCCACATCCCTCACCCGCACGACGGAACCGTCCGGGTTGGTGCGAAGTGGAATGGCGGCAAATTCCTCCGGGGTTTTCAGCAAGGTCTGAACGATGACGGAAGCGTTCAACCGCTGGCCGTTCACCGCCGGCGTCCCCCCGAACTGACCGGCCGAAACCTCCACGTTATAGGCCTGAAGCCCTCGAATGACATCCTCCATCGTCAGCCGGTAATCGGTCAGTTTGTCCGGGTTCAGCCAGACCCGCATGGCATACTGGGAGCCGAAAGCTTCGACCTCGCCCACTCCGGGAACTCGCGCCAGCACCTGCTGAACGCTCGATTGGGCGTAGTCCGCAAGATCATTGTCATCCATGCTGCCGTCTTCAGAGGTCAGTCCCACAATGATGAGCCAGTTCCGGGTGGATTTGCTGACCTTGACGCCCTGACGTTGCACGACATCGGGCAAACTCGCCATGGCGAGCTGGAGCTTGTTTTGCACCTGCGCCCAAGCCAGATCCGGATCGGTTCCGGGAGAAAAGGTGAGCTCGATTCTCCCCGCGCCGGAGGCATCGCTGGTGGCCGACATATAGAGCAGCTTGTCAAATCCCGTCATCTTCTGCTCGATGATCTGAACCACGCTGTTTTCGACGGTTTCAGCCGACGCCCCGGGATAGAAGGCCTCGATGGCGATGGAGGGAGGAGCGATCGGAGGATACTGGGAGATGGGCAAATTGAATATGGCCAGCCCCCCCGCCAGCATCATGATGATGGCAATCACCCAGGCAAAAACCGGTCGGTCGAGAAAGAAATTCGATAGCATCGGGGGTCTCCGTCAGTTCGATTTTGCAGGCAGGGAAGTCTTGTTCGGAGCCTCCACACCGCTCTTTGGATTCTCCAGGGCAACGACTCTTGCCGTGCCGCCCGGCCGGACGTTCAGCATCCCCTCGACCACCAGTCTCTCTCCGGCCGACAGGCCGGACGAAACGAGCCATTGGTCACCGATGGCGCGATTGAGCGTCAGCATCCGCTGCTGAACAATACCGGCCGCATCCACGACCAGTGCCGTGGGCTCCCCTTTGGGATTGCGGCTCACGCCTTGCTGAGGCACGAGGATGGCCTGCTGCGCGAGCCCCTCCCTGACAACGGCCCGCACGAACATTCCCGGCAGGAGCAGATAGTCCGGGTTCGGAACGACGATCCGCAGCGTGAATGAACCGGTCGCCGGATCCACAGTGACATCACGAAATTGCAGGGTCCCTTCGAGAGGATACGCAGTTGCGTCCTCCAGGAGAAGCCGGACTTTTCTCCGGTTTACCTCATTGGTTTTGAGCCGGCCGCTTTCCAGATTGCGTTTCAATCGCAGCAGCTCAGCGGACGATTGCGTTACATCCACATAAATGGGATCCAGCTGTTGAATGGTGGCAAGCGCCAGGGGCTGATAGGCGGTCACAAGGGCGCCATCCGTGACGCCGGATCTGCCGATGCGCCCGGAAATGGGCGCGGTGACACGGGTATAGTCCAAATTGATGCGGGCCGCTTCCACCGCCGTTTTCCAATATTCAATCTCGGCCAAAACCTGTCCGAGGGCGGCGGATGCGTCATCCAGATCCTGCTGGCTGACCGCTCTGTCGACCAGTAATTCCTTGTATCGCTCGGCTCTCGATCGGATCGCCGGCAGATTGGCCTGCGCCCTGCCGAGTGAAGCTTTTGCGGCATCCAGCGCCACCTGAAAGGGCGCGGGATCGATTTGGTAAAGCAGCTCACCGGCCTTGACATCTGCGCCCTCCTGAAACAGGCGCTTTTGAATGAGGCCATTGACCTGCGGCCGGATTTCGGACACGAGGCAGGCGGATGTTCGTCCCGGCAACTCCGTGGTCAACTCGACCTGCCGCGGCTCGACGGTTACCGTGGCCACCTCCGGGACGGGAGGTGGGCCGGCTTTCTGCCCTTGCCCGCTTTCACATCCGCCGATAAAGAGAAAGCTCGAAAGCGCCATAAAAACCAAAATCCATCCCAGTGGTTCATAACCGGTTTTGTTCAGTTGCATTAAAAATCTCCGACTAAACGGTAATGAGGGTATTCGGATTGCATACCAAAGCACGAAATCCATGGAAATCCCTATCTATACCATATCTCGGGATTTGTAAAACTTCGCCGCAATTCGTATGCAAAGGAGGCCTTGGTCATCGATTCGTCCCAACCCGCGTGACGGGCAGGTCACGCCAGGGTGTGTTTGGAAGCCCGGCAAGCTGTTTGAGCGATAGCGAGTTTTTGCCGGGCTGGAGAAAATACCCTGGCGTGGCCGGAACCATGATCAAGGCCGCAAAGAGAACCCCCATCTTTTTGCCTCAATCGCCGCCCTTGACAATAAAAAGCAGGTGCACTATTACGAAAGCCGCATAAACGCCGAGTCCTTTTTTGAAGGAGCGGGGGAACCAAGCAATATGGGGCGCATGGCCGCAAGGCCAAGGACAATCTTCTCGGTCCGAGCCCGTCAGCTAACCTCGTAAGCGTCGAGAGGAGAAAACCCACCGGAGTCACCGGAGGATTTCCTCCTGTGGTTAACATTCGGAGGTTTTCATAATGCAGACGTCTTTATGCCATCCGGCGGGGGACGGGGATGGCTTATGCCGTCCCGAAGCCCCTCACGCATCTGGAAAAAACACTATCGCGCTGGCCGTGGGCGCCCTCGGCATCGTATACGGGGATATCGGAACCAGCCCCCTGTATGCCGTGAAGGAATGCTTTTCAGGCCCCCATTCGGTCGGACTCACCGAAGCCAATATTTTCGGTGTCACCTCCCTTGTTTTCTGGTCCCTCACCTTTATCGTCAGTCTCAAGTATGTGATTTACATCCTGCGAGCGGATAACCATGGGGAGGGGGGCGTCTTCGCCCTATTCGGATTACTCCAGATAAAGGAGCGGAAAATGTCGGCGCGGCTACGTTCGGCAACGGTGCTCGCCGCCATATTCGGGGCCGCATTGCTCTATGGCGATGGCGTCATCACCCCTTGCATTTCGGTTCTTTCAGCGGTGGAGGGGCTGGAGATCGCAACCAGGGCGGCAGCGCCTTATGTCCTTCCCATTACCTGCGCCGTGCTGGTATTTTTGTTTATGAATCAACACCGGGGAACCGGAAGCATCGGGAAAATACTGGGACCCATCATGATCGTATGGTTTCTGGCCCTGGCGGTGTTGGGCATCGCCGAAATCCGGCAAACGCCCCGCATCCTCCTGGCCATGAATCCCCTTTATGCCTATGAATTTTTTGCCGGCGGTGGATTACATGTGGCACTCGTCCTTGCCTCCGTTGTGCTCTGCGTTACCGGAGCGGAGGCGCTTTATGCCGATCTCGGGCATTTCGGCATCAAGGCCATCCGAATCTCCTGGCTCGGGTTTGCGGGTCCGGCACTGCTCTTAAACTATTTCGGCCAGGGGGCGCTCCTGATACGGGCGCCCGAAATGGCGGCAAACCCCTTCTACGGGCTGGTGCCGAGAGAGCTTCTCTACCCGATGGTGGGACTTTCGACCGCGGCTACGGTCATCGCCTCTCAGGCCCTGATTTCCGGTGTTTTCTCCCTCACTCAGCAGGCCATCCAACTGGGATATTGGCCACGTCTTAAAATTGTTCATACCTCCTCCCAAGTTCAGGGACAGATCTATATTCCCGGCGTGAACTTCGCGCTCATGCTCGCCTGCATCGGGCTGGTACTGGCATTCCGAAGCTCCAGCGGGCTCGCGGGCGCCTATGGCATTGCCGTCACCGCCACCATGAGCGTCACCTCGATGCTGTATTTTCTGGTCGCGACCCGCGTGTGGGGATGGCCCCTCTGGAAAACAGGCCTTCTCGTCGCCTCCTTTTTATTCTTCGACCTCGGGTTCTTCGGCGCCAATCTTTTCAAAATAGTGGATGGTGGATGGTTCACGCTGGTTCTCGCCGGCATCGTCATGCTCGCCATGACGACCTGGAAAGACGGCCGCGAGGCACTGGCTAAACGGTTATTTTCCGCCAGGCTGCCGCTGCAAACCCTCCTTGACGATCTGTTGGAACATCCCCTCGAAAGAGTGCGGGGTACCGCGGTCTTCATGACCGTCTCCCCTCAGGGAACTCCGGTGGCTCTCCTTCATCATATCAAGCACAATCATATGCTCCATGATAGAATCCTTCTGCTCTCCATCCGCTCGCTGGACACGCCCAGCGTCGCTCCCGGGGAAAGACTCGAGATCGAGTCTTTCGGGAACGGATTTACACGGATTGTCGCGTCTTACGGCTATATGGAAACGCCGCAAATTCCGGAAATCATGTCCCTGGCCGATTCCATGGGATTAAAACATGAACCGATGAAAACCACCTACTACCTCGGGCGGGAAAACATTCTTACCAGCGGGCCGTCCACAATGGCCCCCTGGCGCAAGACCTTTTTTGCTTTCATGTCCAGAAACGCGAGAAACCCGGCCAGTTATTTTAAGATTCCCCCCAATCGGGTGATCGAGATCGGTTCTCAGATTGAGCTGTGAAACCGAACCTGTGTTGCTTTTTTTTATCCACGCCCCCTTCCCGCCACCGGCCCAGAGCTTCTTTACGATAGGTGCTTACCCCTTCAAGGAGGTACTTAAAAGAAATCCCGTTTATCGGGATTGGCAGGAATCTCCGAAGTATCTTGACTTGCCGGTAACACCTGACCTAAATTCGGCTGACTTTAATGGGCACGGGGAGGTTCACGATGCCGAATGACGCCGGCATTCATTTTTTTATCCTGTTTGGGCAACCCTGTCGGCCTCAATGTTCTTATGCGTCCATAACATAAACCATAGGTTATAATTCCATGAAACGGTATCGCTCCGACGCTTCCGCTTTTTTTATTGCCGCCCTTCGTCTCATGCTTTTCTTGCCGGCTTTTTTAATAACCACGGGGGCAGCCGTATTATCCGCGGAAGCCCCGCCGCCAATTTCCTCCTTTAAAGACTATAATCAGTCCGTTCTGGAAACAATCGATAAGGAGCGGGAAACGATTGGCCGATATAAGGAGCAATTATCGGCGGGCCAGGCGCTCTGGGATTCCCTTAAAGGTGAAATTAACGCCTATCGACTTCAACTGTCGGCTCACGGAAACCTTCTTCTGACACCGGCGACCGAAATTGAGCCGCTTGAAAAGGCGGCGGTGGAAAACCGGACTGCTCTGGAACAGGTTGATAAACGCTTAAAAAATGTTACCGGGCAAATTGAGACCCTCACGGAGGCATTTGCCAAAAACGAGGAGCAATTTCGTTTCAATGGGGAACAATTATCCCAGATTAAAACCCAAAAGCAGGATGACCGGGACGCGAGGACGCTCGTAAAAAACCTTGAGATTCTGGTGAAAACCTTATCGGATAAACAAAGAGCCATCGAGACGCTCCAGTCCGAATACGGAAAAGAAAAAACAACCCTCGAGGAGATACTGAACGCGCTGACCGGTCTTTCAAAGACATTTGAAGAAAAAATCGAGGAAAAAAAGAAAGAGAAGCTCTTTCAGCGGAGGGATACGCCTCTGAAAGTAACGCAGTTTGGCCGGATTGCGGAGGAAACAAGGCAGGTCCGTCAAAAAATTTCTCAGATTACTTCCCTGGAATACTGGCGCAATGAACTAAAATCAATATGGGAACTGGAAGGATTCCGTCTGTTTTCGTTTTTCCTGCTGCTCATATTGACCCTCATTTTCCTGGCTCGCATCAATCTCCTGACCCGAAAGCTTGCGAGCCGGCCTTTTTACAGCCAGCACCCCTGGAGATTGCTGGCATTTCGCATTTTTTCCAGATCCCTTCCCCTTCTGGGTATTCTCCTGATTTTCAATCTGTTTAAAAAAGTATGGAATATTCACGACATGTCGGTGTTTTCGCTGTTCCAATGCCTCCTGTGGATCATTCTGTCCATGCGGTGGTCCCTGGATGCACTCCGTTTTTTGACTCATTCTGAACACCTGACTCTCAGACTCCCCAATCTGTCGCTCCTTCGTCTGCTGGTGTTTTCAGCCGGCGGCTTTGCCCTCGCTTACGTGTTGATGGACTGGATGATCGAGGGGATCAGCAGTACATTACTTGCCTTCCGGGCGATATTTGAAATGGGTCTGGTTCTTTGGGGCATTCATCTTCGAAAAAAAATGCGCCGCTTGAAGCACGAACCGGGTTCGCCTCTTTCCGCCCTGCCGCGCGCGACCTATCCGATTTCCATAGGGCTCGGCTACATCGTCATCTGCACGGGACCGCTGCTTGAACTCATCGGCTTTGGCGAATTTGCTCTTTACTGGTACCTGTCCTGGGCACGAACGGCCATCGTCTTTTTATGGGCGGGGCTTCTGGTAATGGTGCTGCGGGAGTGGGATCAGAAAGCCCATTTGACCGAAAAACAGGTCCCGTCCAGCGCGGTCTCCCAGGCACAACCCGTTCGGTGGGTCATTTTCCGCATATGCTGGCTTGCCTGGGCCACCATTTTCTTTTTCGCTCTTTTTTTTGCCTGGGGAGCACGTCAGCAAGTCATCGACGGATTTATTCAGCTCCTGAAATACCCCGTTAAAATCGGTGAGATGCAACTGAGCCTGATGGGGCTGTTATACGCCTTTCTGACCCTGTTTTTTACGCACCTCACAGTCAAAACCTGCCGTTACCTTCTGAAAGAAAAACTCCTGGTGAAAAGCGGCGTGGACCGGGGACTTCAGGAGTCCATCACCAATATCACGACGTATTTGATCTGGGGGCTGGGGATATTAATGGCGCTTCATGCCGTGGGGTTCAACACGGCTTCCCTTGCGGTGGTACTGGGAGCGCTTGGAATCGGACTGGGATTCGGCCTGCAAAACATCTTCAACAATTTTGTGAGCGGCATCATTTTGCTGTTCGAACGGCCCATTCAGGCGGGGGATGATGTCGAAATAAACGGCGTATGGGCAACGGTAAAAAAAATCAATGTCCGCTCCACCATTGTTCAGACCTATGACAACGCCTCCCTGATCATTCCCAACTCCGATTTCATCAGTAACCAGGTCACCAACTGGAGCTTCAAGGATCGGCGGTTGCGCCGCAAAATCACAATAGGGGTCGCTTACGGCACGGATACAGGACTTGTGAAGGATACGCTTCTCGAAATCGCCGATGCCATGCCCCAAGTGCTGAAATACCCCGCCGCGGATGTGTTGTTTTCAGACTTTGCCGACAGCGCGCTTATTTTCACCTTACGGATCTGGACCACCATCGATCATGCCCTCAAACTTGAATCCGAGATCCGGTATGAAATTGACCGCCTGTTTAAGGAAAGAAATATTTCTATAGCATTCCCGCAACAGGACGTGCACCTTTACCATATGAACATCCCTCCCCAAAACCCGGGGCAAGCGGAAGAGAACGGAACATAAGGAGCTTCAGCTGTTTATCAGCGGACGTTGCAGCATATTTTCATAAAGCTCGATATAGCTTTTGGCCGTTTCCTCGTGGGTGAAGGTGGCGGCGCTTTCTTTCATGATCCGGGTGATCTGATTTTCCCGGAGGCGCTCCGGCTGCTGGTAAAAATTCATCGCCTGTTCGATTGCCCACCAAAGCCCGTGCGCATCATAGGTCTTGAAAAGGAACCCATTGCCCGTCCCGGCGTTTATGTTCAGATCCTTCACCGTGTCATGAATTCCCCCCGTATCATGCGCAATGGGCAGGGAGCCATAGATGGGGGCAATCATTTGCGGCAGGCCGCAGGGTTCAAAGAGGGACGGCATCAGAATGAAGTCCGAAGCGGCATAGGCCAGGTGCTCCAGTTGCTCACTGAAATCACAAATGGCCACTCTTTTTTCAAATCCGTGCCATGCGACAATATTTTTAAAATGATTCTGATAATCACCATCCGCGACAAAAACCACTTCCAGGTTCAAATCCCAGTAAGTTGAAATGAGGCCATAGAAGATATCGGCCAGCAGCTGGCACCCTTTTTGAATCGGGTCCAGGCGTGACGGCCAGAACAGCACCGGCGCCGTATCCTCTTCAATCAGTCCGAGCATGTTCTGGAGCGCCTGTTTGTTTTTGCGTTTTCCGCGAAGATGGTCTCCGGGGCCATATGGCATTGTGAGATGCTCGTCATTTCGGGGATTGTAGGCCGGGTCGGGCGCATTGAGGATACCGATGGCGCAACCGTTATCCCACTTATTTACCAATTCCCGTTGGAGAGAGGCGGAAACGAAACCGTGCCTGCCCTCGACGATCTCTTTCAGGAAATTGGGGCTGACCACATTGACAAAGTGTGCGGCAAAAACCCCGCTTACCAGAAAATCCACCAGATTGTTATCGCGGGATTCCTCATATGACGCGGGAATCCGCTCGAAAAACAGCTGTTGCCAGAAATCAGCGGCATCGATACCACGGTCTTCCATCTGCGAAAGAGTGGTCTTCACCGTATGGATATTATGAATCGTATGCAGGCAGGGAATACCGATCTGGCGGGCCATGGCCGGAATGAGGCCGGTCATCCAGTCGTTACAGTGGATCAGATCCGGTTCAACACGCGGGACGACGTTGTTGATCACCTCCCGCTGGAAAGCAAGGGAAAGCTTTGTATTTTCAAATCCAAATCCGCCATACACCCGGTTGAGATAAAAAAAGGCGCGGTCCTGCGCCAGGTGAACCCTGTCATTGGGCATGACGCGGCGGATTCGCCGGCTTTCCCGGTCCAAAAAAGGGGCCAACTTGTCTTTAAAAAGACTTCGATAATCGGGCAGCGCAATATGCACATCCGCTCCCTGCTCAAAGAGCGCCTTTATCAACGCCGCGGAAACATCGGCAAGCCCGCCGGCTTTCGCGGTCAGACAATTGGCCAGATTTCCCATACGATCGGGCAGGTAGGTTACCTCGGGCGTAACAATCAGAACACGCGGGTTTTTTCTTCTGGTCGCCAATTTCTATTTTCTCCAGTTCCCGGATCCGGTGGAGCCGGAAGGTTTAAGTTTTGAGGAGTTTACCAAGCTTTCATTAAATAGGAAACCATAAGTTTTCCCCTTTTCGGCTTCAGCCGTCTAACCCGCCAAAATATATTTGCTTTATGAAAGGACTACCGGTATGCTAGTGGGCTGTGTTAATTATGTGTGCGTCTTGTTGGGAGGGTAGGGGGTGGAGGTTCATGAAGCCGGTATTGAGAGTTAACAACTTAAATTTATTCTATAAAATTGGGAAGTCGACCGGAACTGTCGTGAATCACCTGGGGGCAGCGGTCATTTTCTTCAGCACCGCCTTTATCCGGATATTCAGACGGAAACAGGCGGGCGAAATTATCCAGCAGGTTTATTATATCGGCGCCACCTCCTCCAGCATCGTTGTGGTGGTGGGTCTTTTCACCGGAATGGTGCTGGGCCTGCAGCTCTATTACACGCTGATCAAATTCGGTTCCGAGGGAATGGTGGGCGCGGCCATCTCTCTTTCGCTCATAAGAGAGCTTGGCCCGGTTCTGACCGCCATCATGATCACCGCGCGAGCGGGCTCCGCAATGACCGCGGAAATTGGCATCCAGCGCATCACGGAACAAATCGATGCGCTGTATACCATGCGGATCGATCCGGTGGCATACTTGATCAGTCCCCGGATCGCAGCCGCCATTTTAAGCTTTCCCCTCCTCACCGCCTTTTTCGATCTGATCGGGATATTCGGCGGCTGGCTGACCGCGGTGCTTCTCATGGGGGTGAACGACGGCGCCTACTATCACCGCATTCATTCTTCCGTCGAGATGGTCGACATACGCGGCGGATTTATTAAATCGATCGTTTTTGCGCTCATCGTTTCGACCATTTGCTGTTATCAGGGATATTTTACCCATTTGCGGGCTGAAAGCCACGGGGCGAGAAGTGTCAGCGCCTCGACCACCGCGGCAGTCGTTCTCTCGTGTGTCATGATTCTCATCACCGATTACGTCGTCACCTCGTTTCTCATGTAAAAGGACCGGATTTATTTTGGAAACGCCGCTCATAGAATTCAGAGACGTCACGAAACGCTTTAACGGTAAGGTCATCCTCGATAAGGTCAACCTGAAAATTTTCGAAAACCAGGTAACGACCATTATCGGCAAAAGCGGAACCGGCAAGAGCGTGCTGCTGAAACACATTGCCGGGTTGCTGATTCCGGACGAGGGAGAAATTCTTCTGGAGGGAAAATCCATCGCGGCCATGAAAAAGGAGGGCTCATGGGAGCGATATCGATCCCATATCAGCTATATGTTCCAGGGCAACGCCCTTTTTGACTCCATGACCGTATTCGATAATGTGGCGCTTCCACTCAGACGGACAACCAACCTCAAGCGCAAAGAGATCTCCGAAAAAGTGATGGCTCGGCTCACGCAGACGGAGCTGACGGATGTGACCGGAAAATATCCTTCCGAACTTTCCGGGGGCATGCAAAAGCGGGTGGCCCTCGCCCGGGCGCTCGTGATGGACCCCAAAATCGTTCTCTTTGACGAGCCGACAACGGGTCAGGATCTGGTGCGCCGCAATGTAATTCTGAGCATGATTTCACAATACAAGCGGATGATAGGCTTTAACGCCATCATGATCAGTCACGATATCCCGGATGTCCTTTTCATTTCGGACCGGATCATCCTCCTCTGGGAAGGAACGGTTGCCTTTCAGGGAACCTATGAGGAGACAAGCAATCTGGATCACCCGATGATAGATGAGTTTCTGAAGAGTCTGGAGGGGTTTCAGGACGAACTGACCGGACTTTTGCCCAAGCAGATGTTTCGATCCCGGTATGCCACGACCTTTGGCCGGGAGCAAGAATATCCCGCCGGAACCGCGATTTTGTTCAGCGTCAAGTTTGACCAGCTGGCCGAATCGCTGGGACATTACGCCGCCGTGGAAGTTGTAAAAACCCTCGGAGCGTTTATCAACCAGCATCTGGGAGCGGCCGGTGGCTTTTCGACACGGCTTAGAAGAGGACAGATTCTCACAATCATCCCCTATCTGGATGTCTCGGAGGGACCGCTTTTGGTCGAGGATTTTTCCACTAAGCTGAAAAATGAGGCTCTGGCGTCAATGCAGTCCGTCACCCAGGCAACCATCGGTGCGGAAAACTGCTTTGAGATGCACATTATGGCCGGCATTACCTCGGCGAGATCCAATGATGACATTCAAGAAATTATGCGAAACGCCGAAGCAACCCAAAAAACAATTGCGGTCTATCGTTGCGCGGAAGGAACATCCGCCATACGATTTGCTTTAACCTAACCCCGATAAACGGGATAAGTGCCTTTGGAAATAATTTTCTGCAAAAAACGCGCAGAAAATTATTTCTAAGGCACTAAATTTTCAGAAAGGAAGATAGAATGAAAAGGTACGCGATGGAGACGGTTGTCGGCATTTTCGTCGTGATCGGCATCGTCTGTGTGGGTTATATGACCATCAAATTGGGGAAATTGCCGTTCTTTGCGGACGACGGCTACACCCTTTCCGCCCGATTTACCTCCGTTTCCGGTCTTAGAATGGGAAGTCCCGTTGAAATTCACGGCATTCAGGTGGGCACCGTCGATCAGCTCGATATCGATCAGGAAAAGGGAATGGCCCTGGTCCGGGTGCACATTCGAAAGGATGTGAAGGTATTTGACGATGGGAGCGCCGCGATTAAAACGTCCGGACTCATCGGAGACAAATTCGTTAAAATCGAACCCGGCGGCAGCGGGTCGGAGCTTTCAACGGGCGGCTGGATAACGGAAACCTCCTCCCCGCTCGATATCGAGGATCTCATCGGGAAATACGCTTTCGGCAGTGTCACTAATAAAAACGAAACAAAAAAAGCAACGGAATGACGATAGGGAGACATATTATGAAAAAACGATTCACGGTTGCAGTTCTAATCCTGTTATTAATAGCCCCTTTTCCGGCAGTTGCGGCCACGCCCATGGAGACAATGCGATCATACATCGACCGGGTGCTTCAGGTCCTTCGGGATCCGGCGCTCAAAGGGGAGCCGGGGAAAAAAATGAAAACCGAAAAAATCGTCACCATAGCCGATGATCTGTTCGATTTTGAAGAACTTTCCAAAAGAACCCTGGGGCAAAACTGGAAGCAATTCAGCAGGGATCAACAAAATGAATTCGTTTCCCTGTATAAATCCCTTCTGAAAAAAACGTATTCGGATAAAATTATTTCCTATAATGACGAAGGCATCCTTTTCGGCAAGGAAACGGCGTTATCCGAAAAGACCTCGGAGATAGAAACCACCCTTAAAACCCAAACGGCCGACATTCCCATCAACTATCGGCTCATCCTCAAGGATGGCCGCTGGACCGCCTACGATGTCATCGTCGAAGGGATCAGCCTCATCAACAATTACCGGTCCCAGTTCAGGGAAATTCTGGCGAATAAACCCCCGGAGGGGCTGATTGAGGTGTTGAGAAAAAAGGTGAGTGACAACGCTTAACCAGACGATTTTGACCGCACGGATCTGACCGTTCCCGTCTGGGGCAAACTATCCTGTGCCCCGATCGGTACCACCCACACCATCTCCACCTCGGTTCTCGGGGTCGGATCTTCGAAACGTCTATCGGCTGTTCGCTGGGGCATTGCGGGAAACATGCTCATTGCCTGGATTCTCACCATTCCGGCGGCCGGTGTCGTGGCTGCGGGATGTTTTTTTATCCTCCGGCATTTCGGATTCGCAAATTAGTCCCCCTCAACAGCCTTCGGGCTTGACGACCCGCATTTGATGATTAAATTGCTACAAAGTGGTATGTGGTTGTACGGATCATTGTTATTTTTATAACGTAAAAACCGTTTATTAAACTCAGTTCAACCCAAAAAATACCGCGACGCTTACGCGTGTAAAACGAAGTTAACTCCCTTACGCACTATTTTTTAACAAAACATATACATACCAAAGGAGGTATGACTATGAAATCGATCACATTGAAAACATTTGTCGTGGCGGCTCTGTTTACCCTCATGGCAACGGGCGGTACTATTGTACAAGCAGGCACATTGGAAGGTATTGTGCAGGGCTATGGGTGTGTGACCGTCGAAAAACTGTGCGCGGTGGACCGGATGGATCCGCGCCTGACAGCGGAAAGAAACTTTGTCGTCATCGCTAAGGATGGCACGCCGTATTTTATTACGAATGTCGATTCTGCAATTCTCGCGGAAAACATTCTGAATCAAATCAGAATCACGGGCGATGTAAACGGCAAATATAAAACCGTGGAGGCCGATAAGGTGGAACTTTTTAACAATGGCCGGTGGAATGAAGTATGGTCGATGAAAATGGAAAAGGAACAGAGGGAAATTCTGAATTGGGGAACCTGATGCCATCCCGTTTTCACATATTTAGTCCGCCATAAATAGGACATAGCGCTTCTCTCCCCAAAGAGGGAGGCGTCATACGGAAACCATGAACTGATAATCATTTCTGACAATGGCCATGTACGAAAGCGTGTAGGGGCACGGCGCGCCGTGCCCCTACAACGCCGTGCCCCCTGCCTTCGGGTCAAATAATCTATGCTGCCATACCAATACCGATTTTATTTATTTATTCGAGTGAAAAAAGTCCCGCCGGGGTAAGGCCGCTAAAGAACAGCCTTGTCAATTGATGCCGTACTCCTTCAGCTTCAACTGGAGCGTCCGCCGGCTGATCCCCAGAATTTCAGCGGCGTGGGTTCTGTTTCCCTCCGCTTCCTCAAGGGTGCGAATGATCATTTGTCGCTCCACATCTTTTAATGACCTGCCTGGGGTTAAATCGAGCATCCCCGCGTGTTCATCCTTATCGATCGCCTGAATGACGCCGGGAAATTCAGCCGGCGTGATGGTATCCTCCCGCGAGAGGATGACGGCCCGTTCCACCACATTTTCAAGTTCCCGCACGTTGCCGGGCCACGGGTGGCGCATGAGAAGGTCCATGGCCCGGGGAGAAAATCCCTTGATCAGCCGCCGGTTTTTATCCGCATACCGTTTCAGGAAAAACGCCGCTAAAAGCGGGATGTCCTCGCGTCGCTCGCGAAGCGGCGGCACGCTTAAGGTCACCACATTGAGCCGGTAGAAGAGATCCTCTCGAAACCGGCCGGCCGCGATTTCCTTTTCCAGGTCCTTGTTGGTGGCCGTAATGACCCGAATATCCACCTGAATCGTCCGGGTACCCCCCACGGGCTCGAACTCCCGCTCCTGAAGGACCCGGAGGATTTTTACCTGGGTGGTGAGCGGCATCTCGCCGATTTCATCTAAAAAGATGGATGCCTGATGGGCCAGCTGAAATCGCCCCTGCTTTTGACTGATCGCGCCGGTGAAAGCCCCCTTTTCGTGGCCGAAAAGCTCACTTTCAAGCAAGGTTTCCGGTAATGCCGCGCAGTTGACTTTGATAAAAGGCCGGTCGCGGCGCGGGCTGTTGAGGTGAATCGCGTTGGCAATGAGTTCCTTTCCCGTACCGCTTTCTCCGGTGATCAAAACGGTGGCCTCGCTAGGCGCCACCAGGGTCAGGGTATCGAAAAGCCGGCGCATGGCCCTTCCCTGTCCGATAATTTTATCAAAGTCGAAACGGTCATTGAGGCGCTCCTTTAAAAACCGGTTTTCCAGCTCCAGCCGGCGTTGGTGGAGGGCCTTTTTCACCAGAATCTTAAGTTCATCGATATCCAGCGGCTTGATGAGATAATCATGGGCACCTGTTTTTAAGGCCTCCACGGCCGTATTGAGGGAGGCATAGGCGGTCATCATCACGATGGGAATCCCCGGACTGATCTCCTTGATCCGCTTCGTTGCCTCAATGCCGCCCATTTTACTCATTCGAATGTCCATGAGGATAAGATCGTAGAACTGCTCCTCCACCGCCGCGACCGCCGACAGGCCCTCCGCCGCCTGTCGCACCTCGTAGCCTTCGGCGCTCAGCACCGTTTCAATCATCCGGCGGTGAGCCGCCTCATCGTCCACTACTAAGATTCTGGGTTTCATTTACACCTCTTTTGTCGCCGGCACGGCCGGCAGGGGAATGGTAAGGGAAATGAGAGTCCCGCCCTTTTTTCCCGGAACGGGGCTGTGGATACGGATTTCCCCCTGATGATTTTCAACGATTTTATGCACG
The DNA here is from genome assembly GCA_043797445.1 of Pseudomonadota bacterium. Taxonomy (GTDB): domain Bacteria; phylum Desulfobacterota; class Desulfobacteria; order Desulfobacterales; family JAFDDL01; genus JAZDPP01. The sequence continues at coordinate 34,637 of JAZDPP010000092.1, read as the reverse complement.
ATGGCGAGCCCCAGTCCGGTTCCCTTGTCGCGGGTCGTGAAAAAGGGGTCGAAGATCTTCTCCTGGGCCTCCGGAGGAATCCCGGCGCCGTTATCTTCCACCCAGAGATGGACCCGGTTGCCCGCATCCCGCCTTTCGGCGCCGACCGCAATGACCCCGCCGGGGGAAACCGCCTGGAGCGCATTTAAAAGGAGGTTCAAAAGCGCCTGAGTGATCTGGTTCCCATCGAGCCATACCGCTTCCAGATCATCCGCCAGATCCGCGGTAATAATGATACTCAGGGCTTGCGCGTCGGCCATCACCAATCGAAGGGTATGCCGTACCAGCTCGGGAAGATTCACCGGCGCCCGGTCGATGCTCATGGGTCTCGCGTAGGTCAGAAGATCAGTGACGACCCGGTTGATCCGATCCACTTCCCGGACCATGATATCGGCGTATTCTCGCTCCTCGGGCCGATCTTTGAGGGAGTGGCGCAGGAATTGGGCAAAACCTTTGATCGAGCTCAAGGGGTTCCGGATTTCATGGGCCACTCCGGCCGCCAACGCGCCGATGGCGGCGAGCTTCTCCGATCTTCGAACCTTGGCTTCAAGCTGTTTGATTTCCCGCAAGTCCCGCAAAATAATGACCGCGCCGCCGCATTCCGCTTCTCCGGTGGAAATCGGCGAGACACTCAAAGACAGGGGAATCATCTCTCCGGAATGACGGTTATAGATGATCTCCTGATCCAAAATTGACCGGCAGCCGGCCAGCGTTTCCGAAATCCCCGTCGCCTCGAAATCGATGAGGGTGCGTAAATCCATCCCAGCGATATTGTCTTCCTTCACATCGAGAAGATTCAGTGCCAGCTGATTGCAGGATGCCACCTCCCCCTTCATATTGATGCTGATGAGCCCGTTGGCCATGCTGGCCACCACCAGGCGAGTGTAATCCCGGGTTTCCTTCAATGTCTTATCAACGAGATAGTAATTTTGAATTACGAAGATAAAAAAGAGCGCTCCGGACCCCAGTGCCACCAGAATGGCGGCCATGATCAGGGCATGATGGATGTCGGCGTGATGGGCGGATTCAAACCCGGTCATTTTCAATCCCAGGATAATCGTCGACTGGCGATAGTCCGGGGAATCGGACAAGCCCATTTCACTGGGCGTCGCGGGGTCACCCGGCGAAACGGGCGAAAATCGCCTCGCCAGTTCATAGACCCGAAGGTTTTCGGAAACTTCCCGAATTTGCGTCATCACCTGTTCAGGGGTTTCCGGCCGCTCCCGCGGGGAAACTGCTTTCCCGGCCTCGGCCGGATTTGAATGGTGCATCACCAGGCCGTTGGCGTCCACTACGAAAAGGTAGGCGATATCCTCGCTCCCGGCCGTCCCCCGGATAAGTTCCTCAATAGCGGCCGCCCCCGCACCGGAGGCGATGAGCGCGCGGGCACCGGCCTCCAGCGAATGAAGCAGGCTTATCCCCTGACGGTTCAGCGCCACCATCGCCTTTTTTTTGTCCCGGTCGAGGTTACGATAGGTCGAGACGCCGATCAGCACGAGCAGGATCAGCACGACCGTCACAATCGAGAGGGCGGGGAAATACATCCGTTTAAAACCGAACTGTTTCATACGCATCCTTAATGCAATTCCTGTTCCCGGATGTGGAATCCTCGCATCATTTGACTTCAACAGGCGGATATGGGAAAAAAACAGCTGAGACCACTGATTATTTTTTCGGCCTTGATCATCGTACCGGCCACGCCAGGGTATTTTTTCCAGACCGGCAGGAACTCGCTATCGCTCAAACAGCCTGCCGCTCTTCCAAAAATACCCTGGCGTGGCCTCCCTGCCGTGGGAAATTGGCCGAAACGATGATCAAGGCAATTTTTCCTAAGTTTCTCTCATAGCCTTATACGACGATTCCATCAGGTGCAATTTTTTTTCACACACGGCACCAAAAAGTGCGCATATATTTCGCACCGAGAGGGGGGCTCTCTTGCGCATGAAGCATAATTACTTATAATTTTAGTAAGTAGCTCCAATGGCATCCCTCTTGCTACGGTTAGGGGCAGGCAGACCGACTCGGTTTTCAAAACCGAGTCGGTCTATGGTTCACGAAATAGCCATTATCCGATGTCACTAAAATTGAAGGGGAGGAAATCAGCATGAAAAGGGCAAAAATTATAGGAACCGCAGGTATGGCGTTTATGACAATTGTTTTATTCACCTGTACCGGTCTCATGGCGGGTGACATGTCCCATCCGGCAGAACACGAAAAGGCAATGGAACAAGGCGCTCAAGGGATGGGAATGGAGAAAATGGATCACTCGGGCCACGGAAAAGAGATGGGGACAATGGACCCATCCGAGCGCGCCGGAGATAACATTCATAACGCCACGGTGGATGGCTTCCAGCTCGCTTATCACCTCATCGACATGCGGGAGCGGATGTTGGCGATGAAGGCGGCCGGGCACAAGCATGCCATGCCGACTCACCATCTGATGGTCTATGTCAACGGTGCCGACGGGAAACCGGTGGCATCCGCCAAGGCCGGCTTTATGGTGACGGCGCCCAATGGTTCGGACCAGAAGATCATGGGCATGGCGATGGGCGTCGGCGGTTACGGCGCCGATATCGATCTTTCGGCCCCCGGCGCCTATACGCTCACCAGTAAAATCGTTGCGGGGGACAAAACAATAAAGGATAATTTTACCTATACGCTGAAATAAAACAGATCCCGGATGGGGAAGAATTTCTCAACCGCTCGAAGGGGGTAAGGAAAACGACATGATAGATCCGCTCGCATATACCCGCAGATCTGAAAAGAAAACACGAATCGGGATTTTCCGCATCGCCTGCTGCGCTCTGTCGATCCTGTATTTCTTTCCCGGGTTGCGGGATCCGGTATTCGCTGAACCGACGAATCCTCCCGCCCCGGATCTTAACGCCATTGAAGAACGGATCACCAAAGGCCCCGGCCTTTCAGACCTTCTGGACTACGCTTACCAGGCTTCCCCGATGATCCGGGCCGGCCGGGAAGGATGGGCCGAATCGCTCTCGCTTCCGCGGGTCAAAACGGCCTATCCGGACCCCCAGGTATCGGTCATCTACTGGCCGGAATCGATTGCGGACGATTTGAACGATAAAAAAGTCGAGGCCATGATCTCGCAAACGATTCCCTTTCCGGGGAAATTGAGCGCGGCCGGGAAAGCGGCCCAGGCCGAATCCCAGGTGCGAAGGATCGAACTGGACCGGAATATCCGCGACACCGGGACCGCGATCCGTGAATCCTTTCATGAGCTTTCCTATATTCAAAAAGCCACGAAAATCGCGGGCCAAACACAAGCGCTGCTGGCCCGGCTAACCACCAACAGCGAGACGGCGGCGGCGCAAAACCGCGCCGCCCTGATCGATGTGATGAAAGCCAAATCCCAGGCGGCCCAGAGCGCCTATGATGTTCTGTTGCTGTCCGACCTCGAGAAGACCGAAATCGCCCGATTAAACGCGCTGCTGAACCGGCCGCCGGAAGCACCGATCGGCCCCGTGGCCGGGGAGGCGATGCGTTCGGTGGTTTTCACTCTCCACGAAATCTATGCCCTTGCCCAAAAGAACCGCGAAGAAATCCGCATGGCCAGGGCGGAAATGGAGAAATCCTCGGCCGAGGTCTCCGTTGCCCGGTATGAAACGTTACCTGAATTCATGCTGGGCGTGATATTTGAGAGCACCGCTCCCGAAAGCCCGGATAACTCCCGCGAGAACATGACCGGCGTTCAGTTCGGCATGACGATTCCCCTGTGGTGGGGAAAAAACACCGGCCGGATGGATGCCTCCCGGGCCGCGTTGGAAAAAGCAAAGGCCATGACGGTGGTGCAAACCAACGAGACCCTGGCCGCCGTCCGGGAAACCTGGTTCCGGCTTCAAACCGCGGAGCGCCTGGTCGTTTTATACCGGGAGCAACTGATTCCCCAAGCCTTAAAAGCCGTGAAAACGGCGGAAACCTGGTTTCGCGAGGGGGAGGGAAGTTTCAGCGACGCCGCCGAAACCGAATCGGTCTGGTATAATTTCCAGTTGGCCCTCGCCCGGGCGGGCGCCGACCACGGTAAATATCTCGCCCGGCTGGAGGCGCTGGCCGGACGGCATCTGACTGAAAAAGACCCGGCGGCTCCGGCGGAACCGAAAGAGGCCCCATGAACCGATCGCGTTTATTCAGCTTTGTTGTGTTGCTTCCGGCCGTTCTCTCGGCATGCGCGGGCCGGTCCGCCGTCATTTCGGAGATGGACCGGTACGAACCGCCGCCCATGTTTCACGCGACAAGCAGCGCCGTTACCCCGCCACCGCTCCCATCGATAAGGCCGGATTCGCCAATCCATCCGCCGGAATTCGACTGGACGGCGCTGAAAGAAAAGGGGGAAAAGGAGCTGACCGCCCCCCGGCCCGATGCCGTCTTTTATACGCCGAACGCCTCGCGGCACGAAGCGCTTTCTCCGGCATTCACCGATGATGCCGCCTGTGAGGTGGCCTTAAAAGACGGTTTTTCTCTTGAGGCGCTTGAAATTCTCATCCTTGGGAGAAATCCGCTCGTCTCATCCGCCGGGCACACGGTCAAGGCGACCCTGGAAGCTTACAGTCAGGCCGCCAATCTGGAGGAAATTCTTCGACAGTACGGCGCCTTTACGGCAAGCATCATGACCGGCGTCGGTGCCATGTCGGACATGGAGAGCATCGAGCGGAAGTATCCCTTCCCGGGCATCGTTTCCCTCAAAGGCGATATTGTCACCCAGGAAGTCCGGATCGCGCGGGAAGATTTCGAAATCGCGGTCAGAAGCGCGGTGACACAGGCTCGAAAAGCCTACTGGGATCTGATATTTGCGGAGGGGGCCATCGACATTACCGCCGCCTCCCTCTCGCTTCTGAAAACCCTGGAATCATCGACGACGAGACGCTACGAAACCGGCGCCGGGCCGGTTCAGGAACTCAGCGCGGTTTCGGTGCAAAAACAAAAAATGAAAGAAGAGCTGACGACCTTTGAAACAGAAAAGCTGAATAGTGAAGCAAAAATAAGAGCGCTGTTGCTGCTTCCGGCCACAGCCAAAATCGGTACCCCAGCGACCGGCAAGCTGGAAAAGACATTCCCCTCTCCGGAACACCTATCGACGCTCGCCGCGGAGCGGCGCCAGGAGTTACGGAAAATGCGCGCCATGATCTCCCGGATGGAGCTAATGATCGAGATGGCCGAAACCGAAATTTTCCCCGGATTTACCGGTAACCTGTCCCTTACCGACAACCGGGCCGTAACCCGGGCGGGAACGATGAGAATGCAGGAGCCTTTTTCCGTCACTTCGGAGGCCGGTGCCGGGGCGGGAATTCCAAGGGATTCGGGGTTCGGTCTCGGCGAGGCCTATCTTCGGGAGACAAAACAAAAGCTGACGGCCCTTCGCCGGGAACTTTCCGGTGAGGAGGCACTCACTGCTTCCATGGTACAAGACGCCTGGCTCACTGCCGACAGGGCAAGACGTCAGTTCCTGCTGTATAAGGACCGGATCACCGCCTACGCCCAACTCGACTTTTCCGCTGCCGCCAAAGCCGTCGAAAGCGGGGGAAAATCGTTTCCGGAGCTCATCGGCACGGCAACGGCTCTTTTTGAAACGCGGCTGGCCGTTGAAAAAAGCGCGAGCGATCTGGGGCGGGCCCTGGCCGAATTGAGGGAAATAACGGGGGTCTCCTGGTAGGCAATCCAGCGACACAAGGGGTATCGAGAAACACCGTAGGGGCGGCCCTATGTGGCCGCCCTCATTCAGGGTTATTAACCGCCGCCACGAGAAAAAAGGGCAATCACATAGGATTGCCCCTACGGGGGGGGGGGGGGGGGCCCGCCCCCCCACCATGGATTACCGGAGATTGCCCCTGCGAAGAATTCCGCAGACAAAGGGAAACATATGAACCATCAGAATGCTCACAACCAAAAATCGCGCCCCCGCAAAAAGGCCCTGATCACGCTTCTGATCCTGGCCGCCATCGGTGCCGCCGCGCTCGTCACCTGGCATTACGGCAAACCGTTTTTTTCGGGAATAACCGGAGGCCAAACGGCCTCGGGAGAACCTAAGATCCTCTTCTACCGGAATCCCATGGACCCCACCATTACCTCCCCGGTGCCAGCCAAGGACTGGATGGGGATGGATTATATCCCCGTCTATGCCGAAGGAACGGCGCCCAAAACCAAAACGCCCGAAGAGGAAGCCGAAGATTTTTTTGCGGAAGATACCGGTGCCTTACCCAAAACCGTGAAAGGACTGGCGCCGATCACTCTCTCCGAAGCGGCGGTTCGCGTCTCGGGCGTCGTCACCACGCCGGCGGTTCGGGAACGCTTTCATCGCACGATTCGAACGGTTGGCCGCGTGGTTGCCGATGAGACCCGGATGCGAAGCGTTCAAACGAAAATCGACGGCTGGGTGGATAAACTCTTCATCAATTACACCGGCCAGCCGGTCAAAGCCGGAGACCCGGTTCTCTCCCTCTACTCACCGACACTCGTGTCAGGCCAGGAAGAGTTTCTTCAGGCCAAGCGAAGCGCGGCGGAGCTCTCGGCCTCCGGAGACCCCGATGTCCGGAAGACCGCGGCGCTGCTCTTGAAGTCGGCCCGAAAGCGGCTTGAGCTCTTCGATGTCCCCGACGCCTTCATCACCACGCTTTTGACCTCCGAAAAGATCCAGCGGACCGTTCCCGTCTTCGCCCCCGTATCGGGCCTTGTGACCGTGAAAGACGTGGTGGAGGGACAAAAAGTCGAACCGGGAATGACGCTCTTTGCGGTGGCCGATTTGTCCACCATCTGGGTGGAGGCGGAGTTTTACGAGTACGAGGCGGCAAGCCTTGGGATCGGGCAAGAGGCCATTTTAACGGCCCCTTTCGATCCGGGGTTCTCCCGAAAAGGCAAAATTTCCTTTATCACGCCCTTTCTCAATACCGAAAGCCGCACGCTGAAAGCCCGCCTGGAGTTTGAAAACGATTCGCTCGCCTTAAAACCCGGCATGTTCGTCGATATCGATCTGATGCTCGATCTCGGGGAATCGGTCGTGATTCCGGACTCGGCGGTGATGGACTCGGGGACGCGAAAAATTGTTTTCGTGCAAACGGGAAAGAGCGGATTTACGCCGCGTGAAATCCGTTGCGGCGCGATCAGCCGGGGAAAGGCCCAGGTGCTCTCGGGCATTGAGGCCGGTGAGAACGTGGTAATCCGCGCCAATTTCCTCATTGATTCGGAATCCCGGCTTCAGGCCATTGTCGACGCGGCGATGCAGGGAACAACCTCCAAAAGCGGAGCGAGCGGGCCATGATCAAAAAAGTTATCGAATTTTCCGCGCTGAACCGCTGGCTCGTGATCCTTTTGACCCTCGCGGTGGGGGTGTTATCGGTCTATATTCTCAAAAACATCCGCCTCGATGCCCTGCCGGATCTCTCCGATACGCAGGTGATCATCTACTCCAAATGGGACCGGTCCCCCGACATCATTGAGGACCAGTTGACCTACCCCATCATCACCTCACTTCTGGGCGCCCCCAAGGTCAAGGCGATTCGGGGATTGTCGGATTTCGGGTTTTCCTATATTTACGTCATATTTCAGGACGGCACCGATATCTACTGGGCCAGATCCCGCGTGCTGGAGTATCTCTCCAAGATTCAGCCGCGTCTCCCCGAGGGCGTGAGCACGGAGCTGGGGCCCGATGCCACGGGCGTCGGCTGGGTGTTTCAGTATGCGCTCGTGGATGAGTCCGGAACGTACGCTCTCGATTCCCTTCGCTCCTATCAGGACTGGACCCTTCGCTACGCCGTCCAGTCCGTGCCAGGCGTCGCGGAAGTAGCCAGCATCGGCGGGTTCGTGAAGCAGTACCAGGTGACGGTCGATCCGAACCGGCTCTCGGCCTATAATCTTCCCCTCGCCCGCGTGACCGAGGCCATCCGCCTGTCCAATAACGAGGTGGGCGGCCGACTTCTCGAGTTTTCCGGAAAGGAGTATATGGTGCGCGGCCGGGGTTACAGCCGGACGCTTGAGGATTTTGAGAAAATCGTCGTCAAAACCGCTCCCGGCGGCGTACCGGTGCTTTTGAAAGATGTCGCCCGGGTGGAGCTGGGGCCGGAGATGCGGCGCGGTGTGTCGGATCTCGACGGCAAGGGCGATACCGTGGGCGGCATCGTCGTCATGCGTCACGGCGAAAACGCGCTGACCGTCATCAACGCCGTAAAGGACAAGCTGAACGAGCTCACCCCGTCGCTGCCGAAAGGGGTCAAAATGCTTACCACCTACGACCGGTCCGATCTCATCATTCGCGCCCTTCACACGCTACGCCATGAGCTCGTGATCGAAATGATCATCGTTTCCCTCGTCATCCTCCTCTTTCTCTGGCACATTCCTTCCGCTATCATTCCAATTCTCACCATCCCGATCTCGGTGCTCTTCTCCTTCATCCCCCTTTACTATCTGGGAGTAACGGTGAATATCATGTCGCTCGCCGGTATAGCGATCTCCATCGGGGTGCTGGTGGACGGCGCCATCGTGGAGGTGGAAAACGCCTACAACAAGCTTTATCACTGGCAGGCCGATGGCAGAAAGGGAGATTTTCACGCGATTCGCCTGGAGGCCTTAAAAGAGGTCGGCCCCTCCGTCTTCTTCTCGCTTCTCGTCATCGCCGTTGCCTTTCTGCCCGTCTTTGCCCTCGTGGATCAGGAGGGACGGCTCTTTAAGCCGCTGGCCTACTCCAAAAACCTCGCCATGGGAATCGCCGCCATTCTCGCCGTCACGCTCGATCCGGCCATGCGCATGCTCTTTAGCCGCATGGACGCCTTTTCCTTCCGTCCCCGGTGGCTCGCCCGGGTCGCCTCTCACGCGCTCGTCGGCACCTATTACGCGGAGGAAAGGCACCCCATCAGCCGGATTCTCTTTAAGCTCTATGAACCGGCCTGCCGTCTCATAATCCGCCGCCCGAAGACGGTCATCCTGGTCTCTTTTCTCCTTGTCGCCGCCAGCCTCCCGGCCTATTTCCATCTCGGCTCGGAATTCATGCCGCCCTTACGCGAGGGCTCGCTTCTCTTCATGCCGACAACGCTTCCCGGCATATCGGTCGGGGAAGCGCAGCGGGTAATGGAAACGCAGGACCGCATTCTCACCTCGTTTCCGGAGGTGGAACGGGTTTTCGGGAAAGCCGGGCGCGCCGACACCAGTACCGACCCGGCCCCCTTTTCCATGATGGAGACAACGATCGTTTTGAAGCCGGAAACCGAATGGCGGACAAAGAAGCGCTGGTATTCCGGCCTTGCCCCCGACTGGCTGAAATCGTTTCTAAGGCTCGCCTGGCCCGATCATCTCTCCTACGAGGAGCTGTTGGCTGAAATGGATGACAAACTCGTCATTCCGGGAGTGACCAGCCGGGGCGCCATGACCATGCCGATAAAGGCCCGGATCGACATGCTCTCGACGGGCATCCGCAGTCCCCTCGGGATCAAGATTTTCGGTTCGGATTTAAAGGAGATCGAACGCATCGGGCAGGAAATCGAACTGCTCATTAAAAACGTCCCCGGCACGAGCAGCGTCTTTGCGGAGCGAACGGCCGAGGGGTATTTTCTGGATTTCGAACCCCGCCGGGATCAGCTGGCCCGCTACGGACTCACCATCGGCGCCCTTCAGGACATCATCATGAGCGCGGTGGGCGGCGAGAATATCACCACCACCATCGAGGGCCGGGAGCGCTACCCGGTCAACGTCCGGTATCCCAGAGAGCTTCGGGACAACCTCGACAGCCTCGCCCGTATTCTGGTCCCCACGGAAACAGGCGCCCAGGTTCCGCTAAGCTTACTCGCCGATATTCGAATGACGCAGGGACCCTCCATGCTGCGCGATGAAAACGGCTTTTTATCCGGGTATGTCTATGTCTATATCACCGGAAGAGATATCGGCGGGTATGTCGAGGAGGCGAAGAAAAAAGTGACCGAAGCGTTAACCCTTCCCACCGGCTACTCCCTTCAGTGGAGCGGGCAGTATGAGAACATGCTGCGGGTAAAGGAGCGAATGAAGGTGATCATTCCGATCACGCTCACGCTCATCTTTCTCCTTCTTTTCTTCAACACGCGATCGGTCTTTAAATCGCTGCTCGTGATGCTGGCCGTTCCCTTTTCGGCGATCGGCGCCATCTGGCTCTTTTATTTTCTCGACTACAATGTCTCGATCGCCGCATGGGTGGGAATGATCGCGCTGCTGGGACTGGATGCCGAAACCGGTGTCTTCATGCTGCTCTTTCTCGATCTCTCCTACGAGGATGCCAAGAAAAGAGGTTTCTTAAACAACCTCGCCGATCTCGACGAGGCGATCATTCACGGCGCGGTCAAACGCGTCCGGCCGAAGATCATGACCGTATCGGCCGCCTTCATGGGACTTCTTCCCATCATGTGGTCCACCTCCGCCGGATCCGATGTCATGAAACGCATCGCCGCCCCGATGATCGGCGGGCTCCTGACCTCCTTTCTGCTGGAACTTCTGGTCTACCCGGCGGTTTATAAACTGTGGAAGGGGCGCTCCGTGGAAAAAGGTATTTATACCCCTCAAGGGGGTACTGAAAAGAGTCCCGTTTATCGGGGTTAAGTTATGGCACTATCGTCCATAACTCTTGCGAATAATCCCCACGCATTTTCCGAGCACCCGGACTTTCCGGCACTCCGCCCCCTTGAATATCATGGCGGCATAAGCACGATTGGCCGGCTCGAGCGAAATCGTTTGCCGGTTGCGCCAGAGAATTTTCATAGATAATGTTACGAAATCGCCAGCTTCAATAAACGGCTCAGTCCAACAGTGTTTTATCCACATAATCCCGCTTTTATATGCTCCATCGTTCGTGGTTATCTGGTTCTTTTGTTGGAACTTGAGCGTTTCCTGCTTTCTATTCCGAGCGGCACAATGGATAGAACTCTAAACGTTGGCCTTGACATGGGTTAAAAATGATGTATAACACTGGTGTATACAGCTATGAGGTGCGCCATGGTACGAACGCAAATATATTTGACAGAAAATCAACGGGAAGAATTGGCTACTATCGCCAAGACCGTCGGCAAGAAACAAAGTGAACTCATTCGAGATGCCATTGATCGGCTCATTGATCAAGCCGGACGCGGACACAGGGAATTTGTGTTGCGCAAAGCTGCTGGAATCTGGAAAGATCGTACGGATCTTCCTGATTTTAATTCAATTCGGGCCGAATGGGATAGGAGCTAATCATGGCGAGGCCCATCCTTTTAGACACAGATGTTCTAATTGATTTTTTTCGGGGCCATGTGAAGGCGGAGGTTTTTATCGACACATACAATGCTCGCATCATCCTTTCATCGATAGTTGTTGCAGAATTGTATGCCGGAGTAAAAGGAGATTCGGAGCAAGCAACTCTTCAGGAGTTTGTCTCCCTCTTCCGCGTTGTCCCAGTAAACGCCGATATTGGGAAGGCCGGAGGTCTTTATAAACGAGATTATGGTAAGTCACATGGCGTTGGTCTTGCGGATGCTATTTTGGCTGCCACTGCGGAAGCCGAAAATGCAGAGTTAAAAACTCTCAACACCAAACATTATCCCATGTTAAAGAACCTTAAACCAGCCTACCTTAAGTAAAAGGCCAATCGGGTAAGGGGGAGTCTTTCTCTCCCCCTCCCCACACCACCTATCATGCGGGTCCGCACTAGGCGGTTCCCAGAGGCTACCGAGCCGTGGAAATCACAAGACGGGGTGATCAGGGATGATAGAAGAGAAGTTGAAGAGATATGCGAAGCGAGTTGGCTACACCGAAACCGAAATGGAGTCATTTCGTGAGTCGGGCTACCGAATCCGACAGATCGACCGACTGTCTGAAGCAGCGCCCTTGTACTCCATCGTTGCCGAGGTCGTCGAAGCGCGTCACTGCAACTCGGGCCACAAGGTGGGGCAACGTCTTATTCTCGACGTGGATGGCAGCTTCATCTCGAAGTTGTGCCCTTCCCGGATGTGCGTTTACCTCCTTTCTCAGCTTGCCATTCCTGTTGCTCTCATCAATGAGAGGCTGAGCGAGGGGTTGGAGCCGAACACCTTCCATTTTATGCGCTATGTGCGTTGCCCGGACATAGGCGTCGAATGTCTCGGTTATGGCGAGGTGAAGGTCAAAGTCGACGTCGTGCCGCGAGAGAGCATACAAGGTTCGTGAGAACCGGGAGCAGAACATGATGCCGACGATAACTCCAACTGAATGGCCGTTCTTCGAACTACGGCATCGTCAGTTTGCCGTGGCCTTCCGGTCATGGGTTGCATCACATCTACGCGATTTTGAATCGGACGAGGGCGGGGATGGGCACGCTGCAAAGGAGATCTTTCGACTCCTCGCCACCGACGGGTGGCTTGGTCCCACGGTTGTTCAGGACCAGGGAGGATCTAACCGGCAAATCGATCTTCGTCGCGTATGTTTGATGCGCGAGATTCTCGCTTTCAGCTCTGCTGTCGCGGATGTCGCGTTTTCCGAGCCATGGCTGGCAGCATTGCCGATCGCACTCTACGGCACTCCGGAGCAGAAGCGAAGGTTCATAGAGCCATACTCCGGGGCGGAATCCTTGCCCGCCTTTGCTCTGTCCGAGCCAGAGGCCGGGTCCGACGTCGCATCGATTGCGACTACCGCCACGCCGTCCGGCTCCGGCTTCGTGATAGACGGGTGCAAGACCTGGATATCGAATTCGGGGGTGGCGGACCTGTACGTCGTTTTCGCGCGAACGGAAGGGGAAGGAGGCGTCCAGGGGATATCCGCCTTTCTGGTCAGCGGGGTTAATGCCGGCGTGACACTGGAAAATCGGCTCCGTGTGTTGACGCCTCACACTCTCGGAACTCTTCGTTTCGATGGTTGCTTCGTCGAATCCACGGCCCTGCTCGGACGACTGGGCCAGGGCTTCGAAATCGCCATGCGGGCTCTCGAGATGTTTCGCCCTACTGTCGGAGCGGCAAGCCTGGGTCTCGCGCGTCGCGCCATGGACGAAGCGCTGAAACGAAGCACCGAACGGAGAGCTTTTGGGAAGCCGATCTGCGAACACCAGCTAATCCAGGAAAAACTTGCGGACATGGCGGTGAAGACGGACGCCGCGGCGCTTTTGGTCTGTCGCGCAGCCTGGGCCCATGACGTAGGTTCATCTTCAATCGGCCGCGAGGCCTCGATCGCGAAGCTCTACTCTACAGAGATCGCCCAGGAGGTAGTGGATCAAGCGCTGCAAATATTCGGTGGGGTAGGCGTGGCCGATGGTGCCACTGTCGAGCGCCTCTACCGGCATGTCAGAGCATTCCGCATTTTTGACGGCACGAGCGAAATCCAAAAACTCGTCATTGCAAAGCAAATGCTCAAGGGTGTGCAGCATCGGCCCCAACCACGGCGCGAACCAGACGCCTGACAGCGCCGGTTGCGCTCCACGTTGGGCCTGCCCTTAGAAAATGGTTTGACTCCCCATCGTTTAGGACCTATACTTAGGGCAATATTTAGGGTATTCATATTAGACTATTTAAGGAGGTCCTCATGATTCAAGCCAAATTTAGCCTCAAAGAATCGCATATTCAATTTATTGAACAATGCAATCGGTATGGATTTAAGGATAAAAGTGACGTGGTGCGTACCGCCATCGATCGCTTGTTTACAGAATTAACCCAGCAGCGCTTGCGCGAATCGGCTGCTTTGTACGCCGATGTTTATGAAGAAGATGATGAAACGAGAGAATGGACGGATGCGGCGCTGTCAGAGTGGCCAACATGAGCAAGCTGAGCCGGGGGATGGTCATCGACGTGAATCTTGACCCTGCCAAGGGTTCGGAAACCGGGAAAATTCGACCCTGCGTGATAGTTACGAACAACACGTATAATGCGCGTGTTCCAGTCATCCAAGTGGTACCGTTAACGACATGGAGTGAAAAAAAAGCCAGCATCATCACTAATGCGGAAATTGTCCCATCGTCGCATAACGGGTTAACCAAAAAAATGGTGGCGGATTGCCTGCAGACTCGTCCTATTGATCACCGCGCTCGTTTAGTCAAAGTGCGAGGTGAACTGGAAGACGAGATCATGGCAAAAATTGACGAAGCTTTAAAAATTGTTTTCGACGCGCAGTAGCCGTTTCCCTTAAACACCGGCACATGCAGTGCTACCGCCGTATTTCCCTGAACCGCCGTAAAGACATCGCTGACAACGGGCCGATGGGTTTTCATTATCTCCTGAATATGTTTCTGGCCGGCAATATCTTTCCCGATATAGTGGTCCAACTTAGGTTTTTTCTGGCACACATTTTGCTCGACTGTAAATATGCGATATTAAATCAATGCGATAGACAAACGTTAGAACTGTTGATACACTCATGATGTAACCTATAACCCAAATAGATGGGAGGTGCTCATGGATGTACCAGAATACCAGTTTGATGATGATGGAATTGCAAAATTGCATGACCGCAGAGACAATCAACCCTTTCATCGGTATGGCCTCGCTCGGCTTCTGCGTGCGACATGGTCGTTTCACTTTGAGCTATGCTTTGACCTACTTTACAAAAACATTCGAATCCGAGCGAGAGAACCCTGATTTCGGGACTGTGAGCCTGTCTTGGTCTCTCTGACCTCTTAACCTGGGGCACCGTAAAAGAGCCGCACCCAATTCATTTGACAGGCCTTTCAATGTGGAATATCATAGCTATCAAAATCCATATTATGGAGGTGCGAGATGAGAACCATTCAGATGACCCTGGATGATAATCTTGTGAACGCGGTCGATCGTGTTTCAAAGGAACTCCATACAAGCCGTTCCGCATTCACAAGAAAGGCGCTGCAAGACGCCCTTGTTCGTTATAAACTTGAGCAACAAGAACGCAAGCACCGTATGGGGTACGAACAAAACCCGGTGGCAACTGATGAGTTTTCGGTTTGGGAAATTGAGCAGGCGTGGGGTGACGAATGAAGCATGGCGAAATACGCTGGTATAAATTTTTGTTGCCAGATAAACAACGGCCTGTCCTTATCCTGACACGGGATTCCGTGTTGGAATATCTGGGGGAGGTTACCATCGCACCCATTACGACTACCGTACGTAATATACCGTCCGAGGTGTTCCTCTCGACGGCTGATGGTATGCCTCAGGACTGTGCTGTCAATTGTGACCATTTGCAGACTGTTTCCAAGAGCAAAATCGGACCGTTGATCACATCCTTGCCCCGGACAAAGAAGTTTGACGTTGCACGGGCAATTCGCTTTGCACTCGACATTTAAAAGAGCCGCGGCTACCCGGCGTTCAAGCGGACCGCCTACGACAGCCGCAGAATTCCAACGTTAGCCTCGCCGCACTTATTTGACACACAATTCAATGTGCAATATGGTGTGTAAAAAAGGAAGTGCAAAATGGCCACCAATTTAGCGATCGATGATCAATTATTATGATTATAAAAGGGGAAGAAATCGTTGAAAGTCCTGGTTGATACGCCAATATGGTCTTATGCTCTTCGTTCACAAAATAGAGAATATCAATCCGAGATCGATGCGCTTACCTCTTATGATGAAATTGAGTGATATAGGGTTTGACCACTGGTTTGACGCACATGTCGATGACATCCGCCACGAGAATCAAGGCATTGCACGCGTGTCGGCAGTTGATCGCAATTCCTACATTATCAGGAATGAACTCAGAGAGATTCCTGCTGAACTTGCGGGAAAATTCTATTTCCATGTCGAGTCATCGGTCGAGCTGCCATGCGTCGGCGATTGGGTCACCGTGCAGTATCACAATGATGGCGCTTCGGCACTCATCCATGGGGTCTTTCCACGAAAGACGTTTTTACGCCGCAAGCGTGCTGGCATAGAAGTGGACTACCAGATGATTGCAGCCAACATTGATATCGCTTTCATTGTCCAGTCATGTCACTTCGACTTTAATCTACCTAGACTGAATCGGTATTTAGTAATGGCGGCTGACGGACATGTTGAGCCGATTATCATTCTTGCCAAAACGGACTTGATCTCCCACGATGAGCTGCAACAGAAGCTTGCGATTATTAGACAGGCTGGCATCACGACCAGGGTTATTGCGCTCAGTAACATAACTGGCTCCGGATTTGACGAATTTCATCCGGTATTAATACCGGGTCAAACATATTGCCTGCTTGGGTCATCCGGAGTCGGCAAGACGACACTGATCAATCATCTGATTGGACAGGATGATCTTGATACCAAAGCGGTTAGTGGAACAGGAGAAGGCACACACACAACAGCGCGTCGGCAACTCATTGTTCTTGATAACGGCGTTATGTTCATTGATACACCTGGAATGAGAGAATTAGGCCTTCTGGGCGCCAGGGAAGGGGTAAGCAAAGGGTTTGAAGATATTATCGAGCTTTCCATGGCTTGTCGCTATGTCGATTGCAGCCATACTCAAGAATCAGACTGCGCAGTTCTTACTGCTATTACAAACGGCGAGTTGAGTGAGGAGCGCTATAATAGTTATTTGAAACTCAGGAAAGAGTCAGAGCACTATGAGATGTCGTACTTGGACAAACGTAAAAAGGACAGGGCATTCGGACGCTTCATTAAGACAGTAAAGAAGAATATGAAAAGATGAATGAATGACCGGAACCGAAATTCAAGCAATCGGAAATGCCCGGCAAAGTTACGGTTCCCCATCCCCATAAAGATCTACCTGTTGACGCTCTTCGAATTCAGCCCGAACCCAATTTTTTTTCTGCGCTCTCATGGGTCATAAAACCTCGTCGCGTTCTTCTTTGCCCCATCGTGCAAATAACGCATGCTGGATTCCCATATAATCGAAGACCTTTCCGATGGTCTGATCGATGATGTCCTGAATGGTTTTCGGCTTGTGATAAAAGGAGGGGACCGGGGGCAGAATATGTGCCCCCATGTCCGCCGCCATGGTCATCAGCCTCAAATGCCCCTTGTGGAGCGGCGTTTCCCTGACAACCAGAACCAGCTTCCGTTTTTCCTTAAGCGTTACATCCGCGGCCCTCACCAGCAGGTTGGTGGTATAGGAATTGGCAATTCCGGAAAGCGATTTGATGGTGCAGGGGGCGACGATCATTCCCTCGGTTAAAAATGAACCGCTGGAGACAGCCGCCGCCATGTCATTGTCATCGTAGGTATAATTTGCCATGGCGGCAACTTCTTCCGGCGTAAAATCAGTCTCGATACGGATATTTACCTTCCCGGAGTTTGAGATAATCAAATGCGTTTCGATATCTGAATCCCTGAGAAGCTCCAGAATGCGGACGCCATAGATAATCCCGCTGGCCCCTGAGAGTCCGACGACGATTCGTTTGGGCATAATTCACCTTTCATTATAGTAATAAATGGAAAACATCCCGCACCGGCTGCAACCCGTAATGGAGACTTATTTTCGCCCCTGCAACGCCGTGTTCCGGTTTTTAGAAAAAATGATCAATGCCAGGATGTCAAAAAATTTCCCTTGCAACCCGAACCACCGCCTCGGCAAACACGGGCTCTTCCATGTTCGCCTCAATCTCAACCAATTCTATTTTTGAGTCAAGCAATAACCGAAGCTCCTTCACAAAGATGCGGTCCTCGTCGGGATCATAGGTTGGGTTTCCGGGAATATCCACCGATGACCACCCCCTGGAGGGAATCAATACCTTTACGGGTCCTCTGGCGCCGTTCAGCTTCTGCGCAAACACCCCTGCCACGGTCTTTAACTCTTCGGGCGATAAGCGCACCCAGGAGCGGAACTTGTCAAGGTCGTATTTTCTGCGCTCGTAAAAATCCGGCTTATACTTGTTCTTGGACGGCGTCATGTGGTTTACGCTGCAGGTGGAGATCACCTGCGCAATGCCCTTGCGGCCCGCGGACTCCATCCGGTCGGGACCCGCATCCCGCATATAGCCAAACAGATGCTCCCCCACCCCGCCGGGCGCAAGATCGATGACCCCGTGGAAGAGGCCCTGGGATATCATCTCCTCCATGGCCCGGTCACCGACACCCGCCGCCGAATAGCCGATCACCTGATACCCGTCCTTTTCCAGGGCGTCCCGAACTGCACTGGCGCATTGTTCGCAGGGGCTGAGCATGGTAATGGCTATGGCCTTTCCAGCGCGGCTGAACGGCGGGGTAATTCCCTCCGAAAGCATACCGGCCATGGCGTGGACCGCTCTGTCCACCACGTTTTTCAATAGATCCGTGACCCCGGCCACTTCAATGACGGAGTGAAAGAGCAGGATGTCTCCGGTTCCGATATACCGGGTGGCAAGTCCCGGCAAGGCGGCGGTGGAGGAGATCATGAGCTTGGGCACCCCGAAGGGGAGTGTGCGCATGACGTCGGTTGCCATGAGAGAGCCGGTCGAGCCGCCGATGGCGAGCACACCGGCGATTCGACCCTGTCTGAATAGCTCACCGGCGATTTTCGAAGCGCCGGCGGTGGTAATACGGGTATTTTTAGATCGATCCCGGGAGCTTCGAATCTCTTCCAGTGAACTGCCGCCGGCAACGGCAACCTGTGCCGGTGTAATATCCGCCGGCCAGGCGCTGTCGCCACGCATGGAGAGATCCATCACTAAGTTTCCGAGACCGATTGACTCTATTTTTTGCCGCAAATAGAGAGTTTCTTCACTCTTTGTGTCCAGCGTCGAGAGAATCAGTACGGTTTTCGGCATTCGATCACCCCGCCTTTACTTTTTCAGCGATATCTTTCTTCAATACTTCCTTGTTGACCTTTCCGGAATCCCCGACAGCCGGAAACTCCGAGACGATCTCCAGACGCTCGGGAATTTTGAACATGGCCAGTTTCTTGGATTTAAGAAAATCGACCATCTCCTGAAAGATAAACGTCTGACCCTTTTTGGGAATGACATAGGCGCAAGCTCTTTCCCCCATCAGGCGATCCGGATACCCCACGACGGCCACGGAGGCAATTTTGGGATGGCCGTTCAATAATCCCTCAATTTCCGCCGGATAGAGGTTCTGTCCGCCCCGAATGATCATGTCTTTCGCACGACCCAGAATCCAGAGACACCCCTGATCGAATTTCACGATATCACTCGTCGTGGTCCACCCCTCATCGTCGAATACCGTCGCGGTCAATTTCTCATCCCGGAAATAGCCGGCCGGGGCATGGGGTCCTCTGAAGTAGAGCACACCGGGCTCTCCTTCGGGTACCTCTTTTTTAGTGTCTTTATCCAGAAGACGAACCTTATTGCCCGGCAGCATGCGCCCGACGGTCCGGCGACGTAAATCCTTGCTGTCTTCCACCCGGCATCCGGACACGGATCCCATATCCTGGGTACCCAGATCACTCGTGATGGAGGCCCCGAACGCATTTTCCGCCTCTTCCGCAACTTGCGGAGGAAGATATCCACCGGCGGAGCGAATAAAGCGAAGAGAACTCAAATCATATTTGGAGATATCGCACTCGAGCATTCGAATCAGGTGGGTGGGCACCACGCCGATGGCCGTGGCCTTTTCCTTTTCCATCAGAGCGAGAGCCGCTTCCGGTTCGAATTCCTCCAGCATGACGGTTTTGGCGCCCGCAAGAGGTGCTGCAAAATAGGTCAACGTCCCCGCGGCACCGCCGGCATGGGGCGCGATGGCCACGGCAATATCGTCCTTGGTGAGTTTCCAGATATCGACTCTGCCCTTGGAGGTACAGACTCGGGGAGCCGCGGGATATTCAACGAGCTTGGGAATACCGGTCGTGCCGGAGGTGGTCGTCAATAGCGCCACATCACCCCAGGCGCTAAGCCGTCGGGCGTCCAGAACCGACGCATCCACCGGCTTTTTCGCGCGCTCCTGAACCGTCGTTGTCAGCGAGTAGGCGCCCTTCGGCGCGCCGGCCGGCACCTGATCGTCAAAGAGGAAGAAGTATTTTAGATGGGTAAACCGCTCCTGCAGGCCCCGGTACATGTCCAGATAGTCAAATCCCCGATAAACACTGGGAATCACCACGGCTGTGGCTTCGGTCTTCTCCAGCATATACTCCAGTTCCAACTGACGCAAATACGGATAGACGGTCAGGGAAATGCAACCGGCGCGCTCGCAGGCAATCCGGGCGAGAAATCCGAACACGCTGTTAGGCGATTGAATGATGATGCGCGAATCCTTGGCGATTCCCATTTCCACCCACGTAATGGCCATGGCATCCACCAGCTTTTTCGCTTCGGCCCAGGTGATCCGGTGCTTTGAATCGACAAGGGCTTCCCGGTCTCCAAACTCCCGGGCGTTTCGGTCCCAGAAATCGTAAAACAGCTCCTGCGTCCAGTGGCCGTCTTCTACAAACTCGTTTATCATTTTTTCTTTATAGCGAATCGGTTTCAATGGTTCCTCCTTATAGTTACTACTTCACTCTGACGCCCGTAACCAATTGACTGATAATCCTGTCCATAACATCTTTCTTTTTGGCGGTCCTTGGCTGGGTCTCCTTCTTGGACCAGACCGATTCGGGCCTGACCTGGAGAATAATCACATTCTCGGGGAACGGCAGATCCCAATCGATCGCGAATTCAATATCATAGGGTTTTCCATAGTAAACATCGATGGACTTGGCGATACGGCAAAGTTCCGTCAGCTCCGCCGGCGTAATGCAATATCTCACGCGGTCCTCTTGGGCCACATCCACGATCTTGATATTGCTCTCGCCGTCCTGGTAGACACACATGGATTCCTTCCCCCCCATCACCGAGCTGATCACCTGCAGCGTTACCTTTTCCACCAGGTAATTGTCAGGTGTCACCATACCGCTCACAACGGCCTCGCCCAGACCGTAACTCACATCAACAGATATCTTGGACCGGTCCCCGTTTAGGGGGTTTAAGGTAAAAATAACGCCTGAAAGCCGGGAATTGACCATCTTGGGAATCCCCACGCCGATATTGAGCATAAACCCCATTCCCTTGTTCATCCGATAGGTAATGGCTTCGACGGAATAGGCGCTGGACCAGGTCTTTTTGATATAGAGAAGTAAATCGTTTTTCCCGCGAATATTCAGGTAAGTCTCCATCTGACCGGGCATGGAAACGGCTCCGCTGGATCGGACCGCAACCGGCACGTTTTCGACACCGGACAGACTGCAAAGCTTCTCGTATTCCCGAAAAACTTCATCGCAGATCACCGGCGGTATCTCGGCGTTTTCAATCAGATCGATGGCGTATTGGCTCGCCTGCTGACTCTTCTCGTAACTCACCGGACCTAGGTCGTTAAGATAGTCTTCGAGTTTCTGTTTAATGCCCGTCTCGGAAACAAACACCTCGTTGGCATGAACGGTCAGGGCAAACCCGGGGCTCACGCGAATCCCCGCCTTTATCATCTCTCCCAGGTTGGCATTTTTCTTACCGACAAGATGGTACTCCTCACCTTTGAGTTCATCGTACCAAATCGTCATTCGTTTTTCTTTTTCTACCATTTTTGCCCCTCCGGTTGATGCAACCCACACTCGTGTGATGGTTTTAGGTTTTCAAATTCCCTTTAGGCAGCAAGTGTTTTGCATGCATGAAGACTTCCATAAGCCTTGCGGGAGGAATGTCGGAACAATTCTCGCCCGCAAGACCGTAATGGAATGACGGATCAAGCCTTTTTAGAGCCCAAGCTCCGCCCATCTCTCTTTCACATGTTTAACCATGGCATCATCCAGTTTGATCTGAATGGGTTTTTCTTCCCACTCATAGGGAATCGTACAATCCATGAGAAGTCTTCCGGTAATCCATCTGGCATCGATGGGCAGAGAAGGATCAAGCGGGGTAGACCGGCCTCTCTTGATGATCTGGCAACGGTTTGGCTGGAATCTGAAACTCATGGCATACATGACCCTTGGGATGTCCCATGAATCAATATCGTCATCCACCACAATGACGGTTTTAAGCCCATAGGCGCCCATTTCCGTTGAAATAGCCGCGGTGAGCACCTGGTCGACATGCCCCGGGAACATCTGTTTTACGGAGATAATCGCAAGGAATCTGCCGGCAGCTTCGGGGGGGCAATAACAATTTTTCAAACCCGGTATCCTCATTTCATTAAGTTGCTGCCAGAGGGTGGCGCCATAGGACAACGCCAGGGTCATATGCGAATCGGTTACCGCACGACCAACGGTTGTTCCCCAGAATATCGGATTGTTTCTATAGGTGATACATTTCACATCGATAAAGTTTCTGGGATCCGTCCCCACACCGGAGTAATACCCGGTATATTCACCAAAGGGGCCTTCTTCCATAAACTTATCCGCATCCACAAATCCTTCCACCACGATTTCCGCATGGGCGGGAATGGGCAGATCCACCACTTCTCCTTTGACCACTTCTATGGGTTCACCCCGGAAAGCGCCGGCCACCTCCAATTCACTGGTAAAGGCGCCAATCCTGGCGGCTCCCACTAAAAATAAGATGGGGTCGCATCCGCAAATGGAGGCAACGGGCATGGGTTGTTTCAGTGCCTGGTATTTTTTGAGCATGATATCGGCATGTTTGCCTTTGATGAACTGGGTGCCGAGTTTGTCTTTACCCAGCAGCTGGCTTCGATAGGTTCCCAGATTAACCCATCCGGAATCAGGATCTTTGGTAATGATGAAGTGTGCGGTCCCATAATATTTGCCGCCATCCAGAGGATAATAATGGGGAACCGGAAACATAGTCAGATCTATATCATCCCCCATCATGATGTTTTGCTTGCAGGGCGCCTGACTTCTATCCACATATTTTGGTTTGATCGGACTTTTTGCCTTTTCCGCCCATGCTGCATAGAGATCAAAAAGGCTTGAATTTTCAGGCTCACCCATGATAATGGCCAGACGTTGAACCGTTGTACTGGCACTGGTAAGAACAGGTGTATTATGGCCCTTCACATTTTCGAACAAGAGGGCCGGCCCCTGGGCTTCCTCGTTTAATTTTGCGATATGGGACAATTCCAGGTACGGGTCAACTTCCGCCGTAATTCTTTTTAATAACCCTTTTTCTTCACAAATTGACAGATAATCTCTCATGTCCTTCATGGTGTTTTCCTCCTTTACAGGGTTTATAAGTGAAGCGAAAAATTCGCCCCGTTAATCGGTGCCCCTTGAATGAGGGGGTATGATTTTATTTTAAAAACACGAGCAGTTGGGTAAAACGTGATATGGCAACGGAAGCGGCCTTCATATGGCCACGTTTTTAAGTTGCAGGATGACTGAAATAAAATATGATGTCAATTTCATTATCCTTATGCTATTTATCAGGAGAACTTATGGGTTGAGCACGTCCGGCACACCGGTCGTTCCAACCGTTTCCTCTTTACTTCCAAAAGGAAGGCAGCCCAATGCCCCAAGCCCGATGGAGAAGCGTCACATGCTCAATTTAAATCAGATCAGAGCATTCTATTATGTGGCAAAGAACCTGAGCTTTACTGCCGCCGCAAAAGAGCTCTTTATCACCCAGCCGGCCGTCACGGCGCAAATAAAGGCTTTCGAGGAATACTGTGAACTTGAGTTATTTAAAAAGCGTGGCCGAAGCATCTGCATGACCGACGAGGGAAAAGCGCTCTACGAAAGTGTCCGGCCGATCTTTGAGCACGAAAAGGAAGTCGAGACCCTCATCGCGGATCTACGAGGCCTCAAGCGCGGCGTCCTGCGCCTCGGCACCAGCAAAACCTACGCCCGTTACATCATGCCGTTTCTGATGCGGGATTTTCACGCGAAGTATCGCCATATCGAAATACATCTGGACGAGGGCAGCTCCACGGATATGATCAAAAGCCTTCCGGAGCTGAAAAACGAGGTGGCAATTATCGCCAAGGTAGTCGATGCACCGGATGTGGAATTTATCCCTTTCAGCGAGGAGGAATTGATTCTGCTGCTTCCGCCCGGACATCCTTTGGTCCGCAAAAAAAGCGTCACTTTCGAAGAAATTTCCAATGAACCGGTCATCCTGAAAGAGACCGGCTCAAAAACGAGACGGGTGGTCAACGAACTCTACGCACGCCATGGCTGCACTCCCAACATTCTGATGGAAACGGCCAACGCCGATTTTATCAAACAATTCGTCGAACGGGGCGAGGGAATTTCCTTCCTGGTCAGAGGAGCGGTGGACGCGGAAATCAAACAGGAGAGACTCGCCACCCGTCCGATCATCGGAGAGACCGTCACGATCGATGTCAGCATCGCCTATTTAAAAAACCAACCGCTGTCCCCCGCCGCCCGGGCCTTTCTTAAAACCCTGGAGCAGATAACGGGGGGAAAAAGACCCATCAAGGGAATTCATTCCCTGATTTTGGGCGATAACAATTCCACGCGCCTCGGCCGATGAGAATCCTTCAGCCCTCAATGCAACCTGTCGGGGCGGTTCGCGAACCGCCCCGACAAACCAATCAGGCCCGTTTCAGAATCTTGATGGTACCCTGATCCCCATCCAGACGAATCAAATCACCCGTTTTGATAAATGAAGTGGCTCTCCCGGTTCCCACAACCGTCGGCAAGGCATATTCACGGCAGATGATCGCCGCATGGCACATGGATCCGCCGACATCCGTGACAGCACCCTTGATTTTCGAAAAGGCGGGCGCCCAACTGGGTGAGGTCGTGGTGGCGACTAAAATCTCCCCCTCCTGCAAATCGCTCAACTCCGCAACGGTCCGGATAACCCGCGCCTTTCCTTCCACAAGACCCGAGGAACCGGGCGCTCCGAACAACTCATCGGTGTCATCCATTCCCGCGGCCGCTTCGGTGCTCTCCAGCCATTTCTTTAACACATCCGTCGTGACCCCCCACAACATGATCGTAAACGGTTCGGTGACCACGTCGGGAGGAGTTCCCAGAGCCGGTGGCGGCGTCCACTGCCTGAATTTCTCGATAACCCCTTTCCGCCATTCGATTTCCTTTGGCCAATGGAACGGCCCTCGCGGTTCAATTCCGGTGGCCCAGCTGGTCACGTGATCCCACAGGGCGTCCCGGATTTCCCCCCGTCTCAGGTACCAGATATCTTCCCGGTCTTTAATAAAACCGATATCGTGAAGAATATCGGCGACCTGCCTTATTTTGTTCCAAAAAACACTGTGGAACCAGTTCTCGACATAGAAGATATGGTTTTCCGCGAAGGGAAATACCCGCCGGGCAATGGAAAGGGTCTCGTCGAACGCCTCGCGGTCTTCATCCGTCTGAATCATGGCCCGGTATTCCTTAACGATTTTATCCCGCTCCTCGATCAATCTTTCGGTGGGCCGATCGATCACTTTCCCCGCTTTTAACGCCTTGATGTGCATCCGAATGTTTTCCATGGGGATATTGAGATCGTCGTTCCAGCTGCAATGGTGATGATACCACCCCGTGCCGGTTGAAATATGAAACCAGGGATAGCGTGACGCCTCCAGTGCGGTAAGCCACTCCACGCCGGCGGGCGTCTTGCCGAGCGCTTCCATGAGCGCCGAAGCGTCCAGGGGTTCCAGAATGAGGTCTTCGACCTTCTTTTCAATCGCCAGCTTCGCCAGTTTGATCAGTTCGGCATTGGGCCTCATGATCATGGCATCGATCCCGGAAACCATCTTTGTCACGGTTGCTACGGGGGTGTTCGGGAAAATCTGGTCCACCGTATTGGTAAAGGTCAGAAAGGCGGCATAGCAGAGATTGAGCATCTCAAAATGATATTGCCAGCACTTAAACCCCATATCGATCAGATCGTCATATTTGTTCAGCAGATGATACCCGCTTCCGGTCCCTCTCTTTTCAAAAACGACCGATTCATCCTCTACCTCCGGAAGGGGGTGAAAGGAGACGGATTCAAGCTCGATTAAGAGTGTTTTCATCCGGGCTTCCCACTCCTGATAGAGGGTATCCCAGTTATCATAGTAGTAGCCGGCCCGTTTTAAAAAAACGGGTACCCGCGACTCGATCTCCTTTGGATCGGCAATGCCGATGGGCGTTATATAAACATATCCGTTTACAATCCGGTGTTCGATGCCTTTGGCCGGGGGAACGAGAAAGGTTCGGGTATTGTTCTGGGACAGCGCCATGAACCAGGCCTCGTCCCACATCAGGTCAAAAGGCGGGTGCGGCTCGGGGTAATGAAGACCGTCATAATACCATAGCTGGTTGCTTTCATGCGCCGCCCGGGCCGGGTCGTCCGTGTTAAACTGGTAATAGTAGGGGTACATTCTCTCCCACCCCTCGGTGCCGGGGATCTTGGGAACATCGTGCGGGTCTAAAAACTTTTTTGCCATGTCTTTTCCTCCTTGTCTAAGGGGTTGGGGTGTGAATGGCCGTGATACGGCGAGGACCGGAATTCAAAGCCTGTACCACCTGGATTCCTCGAACCGTTCGGTGACCCTCATAATGCGGCTCACATAGTTGACCACATACGTGCGAAGCACGTCGGTAATGCGCTGGAAATCCGGATTTTCAAGGATGCGTGCGATATCCACGGGCGATTTGAAAGTAAACTCCCCAATGATCTCGCTGACACCGCCGATAAGGACGTTCCAGCCGCCCGTCACCTCCACGTAATCAATTTTCTCGATCACCGGAAGGTACTCGTTGATGATAAAATCGGCATAATCCTTTTTCTTGCCCGGGATCAGATCGTAGTACTGGTTGAACTTCCAGATCCCCTTTCTCAGTTCGTATTCCTGGTGTTTGACCCGCCCGGTCGGCTCAAGAATTTTGCTCCGGAAGTTAACGACGTACCGTTTGATATCAAGAAGCAGGTCCCTGAATTCCTTAGTCGACAAAATCCGGCATAAATCATCAATCGATTCGGCGCGGCATATATGGATAATCCGGGGCCCAAAACCGCAAACCACGTAGAATCCACCAACGGATTGAAGCCCCAGCTTGTTCGAACGGGGAATGTAATCAGCGATAAAATTTTCGTACGCGGCCTCCTGCCCGGAAATGATATCAAATGCCTGGGTATAAAGAATCGCCATCGTCCAACCCTCCTTTTTTATAAAAGCTAATCGCTAACTCGTGTCTCTCTCTGAAGCCATGCCCCCCATTCCGGCGACATGGCCCTAAGAAGCAGGCCTCATGCCGGAAATTGACGTGAAAGTTTCTTTCAGTCGGTCACTTTTAAAGCACAAAGGAGAAACTGCAACATGTTTCATGATGCCCGCCCAAAAACCGCCTCTGCCGGCACCATCGATATACAGGATGGTTTATGAAATGTTTCGGCTTGTTAATTAGAAAATAATCGCATAAGAGTCAATTCATTTAATCGTATGGAAGGTATAACCTCCCCTTATAAAAAACGGTCGATCAAAAATGGAAATGATGCTGAATGAAACAGAAATCCGGGTCCTGGGAAGCCTTATTGAAAAGGCGCTTTCGACCCCCGAATATTATCCCCTCTCTTTAAATGCGCTGACCAATGCCTGCAACCAGAAATCGAACCGGGACCCGGTGGTCTCCCATGACGAGAATACCGTGGTCCGTGCCTGCGAGGATCTGGAAAAAAAAGGGCTCGTCCGGAAGAGCGGCGTCGGGCGCGTCATAAAATATGAGGAGCGCTTTACCCGGGAGCGTGATCTGGTTGCCGGGGAGTCCTCGGTTCTCTGCGTCCTTTTTCTTCGAGGTCCCCAAACCGCCGGAGAAATCCGGGGACGAACGGGACGAATGCACGCCTTTGAAAGCCTCGAGGCCTTGCTCGAAACCCTGAACAATCTTCAGGAATGGGGTTATATCAAGCGAATGGCCCGATTACCCGGCCATAAGGAATCCCGTTACGGGCACCTGCTTTCGGGAGAGCCGGAAGTCGTTCATGCCGATACCGCCCCCGGTGAAGCGGTTGACAACAGCGAAGCGGAGATGCGCATGGACCGGATGGCGCGGGATATCGAGGACCTTCGACAGGATATCGACGCATTGAAAGAAGCATTTGCCGTCTTTAAAAAGCAGTTTGAGTAAAGGTCCACCTGAAAAGGGACGAGGGTGGATTGTGAACAACGACAGCGCACAAAAATGCCCGCCTGGGAGATATGAAGCGATTCCGAGAAAAAATAGGTATAAGTGCCTATTGCCCGTTCGTGGTGAGGCCTTCGATGGATCGTAACTTTTTACAACTTTTTTATATTGTTCAGTTTTTAATTACCATCCCCCTGCCGCGATTTACGGTGATCCCTTCCGGTTTTTAATCATTTCATCCTCTTTATTCCTCGAACGTGTTTATTGTATTGACAAATATTATTAATTTCATATTAGGTTATTTTTTATGAATGGCAATTGGGCGTTTTTTTAAAAAATGAGGAGAGCACGATGGCAAAAGGAACGGTAAAATGGTTTAGCGACAAAAAGGGGTTTGGTTTCATTGAGCAAGAAAATGGACCCGATGTGTTTGTTCATCATTCAGGGATTAATTCCAGCGGGTTTAAAACCCTCAAAGAAGGCGCCCGAGTGACATTCGACATCGAGCAGGGCAAAAAGGGGCCCGCCGCGGTCAATGTAACGGAAGAATAGCGACGACAACTCATGAAGAGGGCTTTCCCCGGAATTCCCAAGGGAAATGCCCTCTTTCTTTTGAAGCGCCATCGGTCCATAGCCGTTCAGCCAACGCGCCAATCGTCTGTTGCTGAGCGGCGGTCAGGGAACAAAACGGCGAGTTGTCAGCCGTTGTATCCCGATTCTCGACGATCAGCACCATCGCATCGCGGCTGAGCGTGTGCGTGTGCCAGACCGCCTTTTTAACATTGTATATTTTAAACGGCTGCATATCCGCCGCATAAACCGCCGTCACCGCCTCACTCCCCTCGCCTAGAAAGAGGATGCAACGTCCCTTGAGCAATACAAACACCTCATCGGTTTCATTGTGGCGCTGCATCGCGGTGAGGTTTTCAACTCGAAGCTCGTCACTGAAGTTCAGAATCGCGACCCGCCATGCCCCATAGTCAATTACCGGGCGGTAGCCCTCCTTGTCATGATCCCGCACTTCGAGCAATTTTTCATTGATGCACAGGGTATTCATTTATTCGAATTCCTCCCTGAAAATAGCCTTCCCCATTTGCATAATCGGCCTTGATCATCTTTTCGGCCAATTTCCCACGGCAGGGAGGCCACGCCAGGGTGTTTTTGGAAGAGCGGCAGGTTGTTTGAGCGATAGCGAGTTCCTGCCGGTCTGGAAAAAATATCCTGGCGTGGCCGGGACGATGATCAAGGCCGCATAATCTTTTTCCCAGGTTAAGCTTTCTCTTGGAAAATGCCAAGAATAATTGTGGCTTAAACCGATAGGATACTGTTGTGAGACAAGATGCCACCGTGTATAATGGACAAATTTCAGAATAATGCTATTTTTAACAACTATGAACCACTCACTTGGGGGAGCTTCGAGCATGGCAGGATACGGTCCCTTTCCGGTATTGAGCGCACAGGAAGTTGCAGCGGGCATTCAGCACGGGCAAACGGTTTCTTTTTCGGGGTTTTCTCCCGCAGGGGCCGCAAAAGCGGTTCCGGAAGCGCTGGCGGCTTATGCCCGGGAACAGCATGCACTCGGAAGGCCTTTCCAAATCAGGGTCCTCACCGGCGCCTCCAGCGGACAAAGCGTGGATGAAGATCTCGCGGCGGCAGAGGCCATCTCCTGGCGAGCCCCTTACCAGGGCGGAAAGGTGCTGCGGGAACAAATCAACCAGCAGAAGGTGGAATATGTGGATATGCATCTTTCGCACCTTCCCCAGATGGTTTCCTGGGGGTTTCTGGGAGAAATCGATCTGGCGGCAATAGAAGCCACGGAGATCACGCCGGACGGGCGGGTTTACCTGAGCACCTCCATCGGCGCCTCCCCGACCTACTTGAAGTACGCGAAAAAGGTGGTTATCGAATTGAATCGGCGCCAGGCCCCGCGCTTGCGCGAGATGGCGGATATCTGGGTGATGCCGCCCCCGCCGCATCGCAATCCGATTCCCATTTATGACCCGTTGACGCGCATCGGGCTCCCCTATGCAGTGGTGGATCCGAAAAAAGTCATCGGAGTGGTCGAAAATGACGCATCGGATAAGGTCGACGCCTTTGCAACACCGGATGCCGTCAGTCAGGCGATCGGTCATCATGTGGCGGATTTTTTACTGAAAGAGATGGCTTGCGGGCGCATTCCCAAAACCTTTCTGCCATTGCAGGCGGGAGTCGGCAATATGGCCAACGGCGTCATGGAGGCACTCGGCAACACCGCTGAACTTCCTCCCTTCATGATGTATTCGGAAGTCTTTCAGGATTCGCAGGTGGATCTGATGGCCAGGGGACGTCTGCTGGGCGCCAGTGCCACGAGCCTCACTGTCACCACGGACAAACTCGCTCGAATCGTCGATAATATCGATTTTTTTGCACCCCGGATCGTTTTGAGACCCCAGGAGATTTCAAACCATCCCGGCGTGATTCGCCGGTTGGGCGTCATTGCCATCAATACGGCCCTGGAAATCGATATCTACGGCAACGTCAATTCTTCACACCTTTACGGCATGGATGTCATGAACGGAGTTGGCGGCAGCGGTGAATTCACCCGAAACAGCTATTTATCCATTTTTATCACCCCCTCCATTGCCAAAGGCGGGAGAATCAGTTCCATCGTCCCCATGTGCCCGCATATCGACAACAACGAGCATTCCGTTCAGGTGGTGGTGACGGAACAGGGGCTTTCCGACTTGCGAGGTCTCGGTCCCGTGCAACGCGCGCGAAGAATCATTGACCACTGCGCCCATCCGGCCTATCGGGATTACCTGCACCGGTACGTGAGTGAATCCCGCGTCGGCCATATCGCGCATGATCTCACGCGTTGCTTTGAGCTGCACCGCAACCTTCTGGCCCACGGGGCAATGCTTCCGGATCTGGATCCATGAAGCACCCATGAGTGCCGGCAGCAGGAAGCACTTTTCTGGCGCTTATCCTCGCAATCCGTTTCGGTCGGCTATCGGAATGGCTGCGGAAAAAAGATGACGAAATGATTCGCATGGAGCTGATCTATAGGTATCCGCTGATGGATAATCGCCGGGTCTCTTCTCTTACACCCGATCATCCTCGTAGGGAAACCAATCGCCTTTGCGCAGTTTATCCACCTTAATGACCGCTGTCTCATTTTTTGCCGGGTCAAAAACAATTTTGCGTCCCTTTTCCCCGCCGATATCTTCGGAGACAATCCGTATTTTCTCCCGCAGCAACATTTTTTTTGCAGCCGCGGCATTCTCCCCGCCGATATCCTTTGAAGAAATCTCCGAATTATAGGCTCCGCCGAACACCTGCGCCTCAAGGTGCTTTGTGTCAGATCCGTCAATTACCATCATTCGTATGAGGGTAAGCGTCGCGACATTACCGTAATCGGCGGTTGCCTTTTTCGGGTCTTTGGTGAAAGGAAGCCGGAAGTGGTTCATGCCGGCGACTTTCCTCTTTCGGTCAAAAAGGCAAACCGACACGGAAGAGCCCAACACAGTGGACAAAACCGTCCGAGGGTCCGCAATATAAATATATCCGGGCTTCAAGAGGTAATTACCCGCTGTGACGCCGCGGTTGTCATCGTTCATATACCGGCATTGCAGAACAAATTATTTTCTTTATTTAAGCGCACGCTGCTTCCACTTCGACAATATATCGAGCTGTTACACAAAAAGAGGATGATGTGTAACACCGAGGGCAGAGGTTAATCGGGGCCGTTAATTTTTTCCCGAAGTTTACCGGAACATTTAAAGGTGATCACCTTTCTCTCCCGTAATGTCAGATCGCTGCCGGTAGCCGGATTTCGGCCTCTTCGAGCCCGCTTTTGTTTAACGGAAAATTTGCCGAAACCTGAAACCAATACATCCTCCCCCTTATCCAGAGTGGATTTAATGATTTCAATCAGCCCCTCGATAATTTCGACTGACTTTTTTTTCGTAAACCCCAAATCATTTACGGATGCCACAAGATCATTTTTGGTCAGTGCCATAGCGCCTCCTCTTAGCCGTGTTGTATCCTCACCCTATTCTATTGAAATTCAACGTAATATCATCGAAATCGTCCAGTGATAAGGGGGTTACCCTAACACCGGGATCATTTTCAGCCGAAATGGGCCTCCCTGAAAGGAGAAGCAGATTCCTCATTGGGTTCTACTGGTTTTTCTTTTGAATTGCCCTCGTATTTTTCCACCTTTTTCATGATACCATCAATTCGCGCCATAATATCATCGAGTTCGGCCTTCACCAGTGTATCATCCAACTCCATTTTCACTTATTCCTATTACAT
Source organism: Pseudomonadota bacterium (assembly GCA_043797445.1). Taxonomy (GTDB): domain Bacteria; phylum Desulfobacterota; class Desulfobacteria; order Desulfobacterales; family JAFDDL01; genus JAZDPP01. Next base: position 2,499 of record JAZDPP010000092.1, on the reverse strand, counting down.
CGAATCATCAGAAATTGAAAAATTCAAATGGATGTATCGTCGCCGTCTCCTCCTCGCCAAACCGCCTATTTCCACAACGGTCGCAAGCCGTTAAATCCGATGCCGAAGCGGGGAAAAAAGGGTTCCCAAGCCTGAAAAAAGTCATACCTGTCTGTCATAATACGGGCGCTTTAACAGGATTGGCTTTAAAAATATACGGTTAGATTAAATATGTCAAGCGCTGAACGGCAAGATTCCCGAAACTCAAGGAGGAAAAAGAAGATGCGGATACATACGAACCCATTCGAACATCCTGTATCGCTGCCACGCTCTCATAATCAACCCGGAATCCACTGTTTTCGATCAGCTCTACGCTTCCGACTTCGGGGTGCAACACGAGTCGGTTAAGTCCCATGAGGCCAAGTCCAGCTTCTTCTGCCACCGTTTTATGACTTATGTCTAATGCTTTGGGCCTTGGGCCTTGGGCGGGATGTGTCCTGCGGAAACACCGGCGGGAGGTAGACCCCCTTTACCCCATATTTCCGTAACCGCATCACGATCGCTCTGGATGCCATGCCCAAAGCGTCTTCCGCCAAATGAACATCGAAACTGGTAAGGTTTCGGGCAGGCGTTCGGGTGTTTTCCGGGTTTAAAAAAACAGCGAGGGAAATCAAGGCAATTGAATAATGCTGATCGTCTATCGAATCGAGCGACCTCTTGATTCCACAGTCTACCCCCAGCTTGCTTTAAAGTGCGCCGCAAGATGTTATGTGCGCTAAGTTCGTCTTTATCTATTCAAAAATTGCCGGTCGCTCATATCGAAAGACCGGCGTGGTTTTGGATACCGCATCGAGATACCTTTTGTTAGCGGTATATTAGAATCTTCCAAGTCGCTAAGCGCAATCATCGTCCGCTCCTTGATCTGTTCTTTTATAATGTAACAAATGTTTCAATAATTAATAGGCCAATAACTTCAGTGGCATCAGTATAAATCGAGGTGACAATAGACATTATCATCGAAATGGTTCTTGACAAAATGTTACAATTGATGCATTTTAAATGCAACACATCTTATGGAGGAAACAATGACCCCCAGTGATCCACTGAAATGGTTGCTTTTAATCCACCAGATCCCGCCCACCCCGAATGCGCTTAGAGTGAAAATCTGGCGGCGCTTGCAGCAGGTGGGCGCTGTGGCCATCAAGCAGTCGGTTTACGCCATGCCCATTTCCGATCAGTCCCGGGAAGATTTGAGCTGGATATTAAAAGAGATCATCGAAGGCGGCGGGGATGGTTCAATTTCGGAGGCACGGTTTTTGGAAGGTCTGTCTGACGAAAAAGTCATTGCGTTGTTTCAAGGCGCCCGTAACTCAGATTACGAAAAAATCATCCAGGAGGCCCGCCAGCTACTGACTGAATGGTCTTCGGGGCAAACGGACTCACAAGACCCTGGTGCAAGAAGTCCGGCCCACCTGACAAAGTTGCGGCGCCGATTGGACGAGGTTAGGAGTATCGATTTTTATCAAGCGCCTGAGCGGGGAACTGCGGAAATCCTCCTGAATGATCTTGCGGCAAAAGTTGCTGGTGAAGCATCTGTGACATTCGCTCCCAAAGAGGGATTGGGTGCCCTTGAAGGAAAAATCTGGGTAACAAGGAGAAACCTCTTTGTTGACCGTATTGCGTGCGGGTGGCTGATCCGCCGATTTTTGGACGCGGAGGCGGTTTTCAAGTTCGTCCAAGGCCCTCAATACGTGCCGAAGGAGGGAGAACTTCGATTCGACATGTTTGACGGAGAATTTACCCACGAGGGAAACCTGTGCAGCTTCGAAGTGATGATCCAACGGCTGCATCCCCAGGACCGGGCGCTTTTCGCCGTAGCCGAAGTGGTTCACGATATCGATCTCAAAGACGCCAAATACGGCCGCAGCGAGACGGACGGTTTTAACGCCCTTTTGACCGGCATGGTTGTCTCTCACCCGGATGACTTCCAACGCATGCAGGAGGGATTCCGGCTGTTTGAAAACTTGTATGCCTATTTCGAAAGACAAAAGTGAGGCGAACCGCGCTTAAGCTGGGGCGCCAGAGTAACCAACCATTGCCCTAAGCACGTGCGTAAAAATTAATTGGCATTTTTGTTCCAGTGCTCAGTGCATTAACGAATAGTTCCATAGTGGCAATTCATCATGCCGTATGAGATTTATCATTTTCATTTGATTGTCAGATACCTTGATACCTTTCTGATATTCTTTGTTATTAAGAACAGCCTCCACCCTCAAGCCTTTATTGGTAGCCGTGGACCGGATGCAGTCTAAGATAATTTCAAAAGACCTAAGAGGGCGCTCCTGCCAGTTGTTTGTGATCGGACCGAAGAGACGATGTTCCACTGGATTCCATTTTGAAGCTCCTGTTGGATAATGGCAAACCCGGACCGAGATTCCGTACTTTTTACAAATCTCCTGATAAAGATTGTATTTCCAAAATCTTGCTCGGCACCCATTGCTGCCACCCCCATCGCACAAA
>JAZDPP010000091.1:0-58426 GCA_043797445.1 Pseudomonadota bacterium | reverse complement strand
CCGCCTGGCCGTCTTACTAACCTTCTCGACTTCTGATACCTTACTATTATCGATTTAACCTACCTGAGGATTTTCGCGACTGGTAAAAGAGCGTGACATTTTCGGGCTATAATCGGGGATATATAATAGACATTCTACAATTATTACGGGGACGGGAGATGCCTGCGGAGCGGAACTGGCTTTCAAATACGGTGCGTGGGAGTATATCCAGAAACCATTTATTCTTGCGGACGTCGCTCTTACGATCTCACGGGCGCTGCAATATCATCAGGAAAAAGGCATTGCGAGAGCCCCTGCCACGCTCAATCGAGCTGGGATCATCGGGGAATCGGCGCCCATTCAAACGTGTTTGGAAGAGGTGGCCCAGGCTTCGGCCATGGATGCCGGAGTGCTGACTACCGGTGAGACCGGTACCGGAAAGTAACTGTTTGCCAGAGCCATCCATGCGAACAGCAACCGGGGCTCCCGGAGTTTTGTCACGGTCGATTGCGGCGCGCTGCCGGAAACCCTGGTCGAGAGCACCCTGTTTGGTCATGAACGGGGCGCCTTTACCGGTGCGGACAAGAAACAGGATGGCCTTATCCTTCAAGCGGACGGGGGAACCCTTTTCTGCGACGAGATTGGCGATCTTCCGTTGACTATTCAAAAGGCCCTCTTGCGGGCTCTTCAGGAGCGGCGAATCCGTCCCCTGGGGGGAAAGCAGGAAATTCCCGTCGATTTCAGGCTGCTTTCCGCTACGAATCTGAACCTCGATTCGATGGTGAGGGAAAAGAGGTTCAGGGCGGATCTTCTCTTCCGCATTCGTGCCATAGAGATCAAACTTCCCCCGCTTCGAGACCGCGGACCGGACATGCAAGAAATCGCCATCCGGACGGTTCAACGGCTTGGCCGGCGTTACGGGATTGGATTGAAGGGCATCTCACCGGAATTTCTGGAAAGTTTGGGTGCACACGATTGGCCGGGGAATGTGAGCGAGTTGATAAACGTCATGGAATACGCTCTTGCCGCGGCCAAATCGGATCCCACGCTGTTTCCGAAGCACCTCCCCCCCGAGTTTCGCACGGCCCAACTGGATTTCGGTTCTGTGTCGGTAAAAGAACCGGCGATGCCGATGGAGGATATGCCGCGGATCGGAGAGGTATTTCCACCATGGAGCGTGTTTCAGGAGACGGCCGAAAAGGACTATCTGCAACAGCTCATGATGCGGGCCGGCGGCAGCCGGGAGAAGGCTTGCCGGCTTTCCGGAATATCGCAATCCCGGTTATACGGCCTTTTGAAAAAGCATAACCTTTCCCGTTTCCGTTCATCCTGAGCGAGGTGGGCCGGAGGCAATAGGCTATAGGCAATAGGCTATAAGGCTATAGGCAATTGGCGATAGAGGGACGCTGGAGGCCCATAGCCCATAGCCCATCGCCTATAACCCATAACCTTTCGATACGATTCTGGCTTTTTTCAGAGCGCATTCTATTTTCTGATTCAATCGATGTCTCCGCAAATCTTCGATTTCGGGATGATCACTATTAGCGTATCGAATGCCGTTTTCAGCTCCATTGGCACGCTTGTTACGTTCCATGTGTTGCTGCTTATGGTGGAATCCGACATAGACCCCTTATTAAAGGCATACCCGCTGTAACGTGAGTGTTGGTAGAAGGTCTTAAAGGCGCTTATACCTCTCGAGGGGGTTTAGATGCATGGGAGATTAAACCGGGTGGAAAAAATCAGGTTAGGCAGGCCAAATATCTGGTGTTCAGCCTCGCCGGTGAAGAGTACGGCGTCAGCATCCGGATTTCTGCGGAATGATACCGGATATTATTCGCGCCATGGGGTATTCGGCCGCAGCCGCTTCGACGCTGCAAAGCGGAAACGAACACGCCGCGCCATGTACAACTTCAGGACAGATCAAAATCGAAAACGGTTGAATGCCACGTTGAAGGAGTGTATTACCACGGAAGAATCGAAGCAGACGGCGGCCCGGGGGATCGCGGATGTGCCACCCCGAAAACCGGTCTTGACATCAATACTGAGGCAAAGGTTAGGCCCGATGTTTTTTCTTTTTGGAAAAGCGTGTCGCAATGGATGGGAGGGGATGTCGATCAAAGCCAAAGCGGCGATCATCATCATCGGCATATTTCTTGTTTTCGGGAGCGCGGAGTTCGGCATCCAGCGCTTCATTATATTGCCGAGCTATCTGGCTCTTGAAGAAGAGGAAGCCGTCAGGGACGCACACCGTGTGGAGGAGGCCGTTCGAAGGGATATCCGATATCTGGATTCCTTAACCAGCGACTGGTCGGCATGGGACGATACTTATGCATTTATCGAAACGCAGTCCGCCGATTACATCGCATCCAACTTGCCTTTTACGACTTTTAAAAACAACAACCTCAATCTCCTTTATATTTGCGACACCGGTGGAAAGGTGGTCTGGGGGAAAATCCATGATCTGGAATCGGAGACGGAAATCACGCTTCAAAACATGCCCCGGGATCGCCTGCCGGAAACACACCCCCTCCTTTCCGCCAAATTCGATAATACATCCCTTTCGGTCACCTCCGTGTCCGGTATCTATATGACCCCTAATGGTCCCCTGCTCATCAGCTCCCGGCCGATCCTGACCAGCGGCAATAGGGGACCGAGCCGCGGTTTTTTTATCATGGGCCGCTTTCTGACGGCGTCCATGAGGGCATCCGTTGCCGCGCAAACAGACGTCGACTTTCAGATTTTTCCAGCTCAAGGGGATTCCATGCCCGACTGGTTGAAAACCGTTTCAGCCGGTATCGGCGATAGAACTCCCTATGTGATCGAAACCGGGACGGAAGAGACTGTGTTAAAAATATACACCGCTTATCCGGATATTTATGGGAACAAGGCGCTTGTTATCGAATCGAAAATCCCGAGAAAAATCATCGTCCGGGGGGTTAGGGCCTTGCGATATGCTTTGCTTTCACTGTTAATTGTGGGAACCATCGCGCTTATCGGGATACTGCTTCTCCTCCAATGGGCGGTCCTCAAACCGATTCTTCAACTCACCGGCCGCATCACGGCGGCGGCACAAGGGAAATACCTTCCGGGCCGGCCGGCCGGTCCGCGCCGGGATGAAATCGGGATACTCGAGCGGGAGTACGACGCCCTCATCGCGCGGCTTGAGCAACGATCCGCTGAATTGAAAGCGCTCAACGTGAAGCTGCTTTTGGATATCGACCGACGACAACAGGTCGAAAAGGAGCTGCGGGAGAGCGGAGAGAAAATCGCACGATTGAAAAAAATGGAGTCTCTGGGACTTCTGGCGGGGAGTGTCGCCCACGACCTGAACAATGTCCTGTCGGGGATCGTGACCTATCCGGAATTGCTTCTGATGGACTTGCCGGAAGACAGCAGATTCAGGAAGCCCCTGGAGACCATTCAAAAATCCGGGAAAAACGCCGCCGCCATCGTCCGTGATCTGCTGACTGTGGCAAGAGGCGCCGCCGTCGAGAAACAGCCGTTGAATCTGAACGAGGTGATCAGAGGGTATCTGGCATCTCCGGAATACCTCAAATTGATGCAATACCATCCGGCGGTAACGGTGAGGATCGACCTCGATCTTTGCTTATTGAACATCAAAGGGTCTTCGATCCATATGGGTAAAATCGTGATGAATCTCGTGTCCAATGCCACTGAAGCCGTTTTGGAGAGAGGCGAGGTCGTCATATCCACCCAAAACCGTTTTCTGGAGCGTCCGCTGAAAGGATACAACGATATTGCCTCCGGGGAATACGTGATTCTTACGGTGAAGGACGACGGTCCGGGCATATCTTCGCAGGATCTGGAGAGGATATTCGAACCCTTCTATTCCAAGAAGGTGCTGGGAAGAAGCGGAACGGGGCTGGGGCTTGCCATCGTATGGAATACCGTCCAGGACCACAACGGATACATTGATGTGAAGACCGATCGGAACGGGACGGCATTCGATCTTTTTTTTCCCATTACCAGGGAGGAATTGTGGAAACCGGAGAAAGGCGTCCTGTTTCAGGACTATCAAGGAGGCGGCGAAACGGTCCTGGTGGTGGATGATTTGGAAAGCCAGCGGGAAATATTATGCAAGATGCTCGATATCCTCGGATACAGGGGAACGGCCGTTTCAAGCGGCGAGGCGGCGTTCGAATATTTAAAGGAACATAGGGTCGATCTCATCGTGCTGGATATGATCATGGACTCGGGCATGAACGGCCGTGAGACGTACGAAAAGATAATAGAGATGCATCCCCGGCAAAAAGCGCTCATCCTCAGCGGTTTCTCTGAAACGGAGGATGTAAAACGGATGCAGCGGCTGGGGGCGGGGAGATATCTCAACAAGCCGATCGAGCTGGAAAAATTGGGGTTGGCGATTCGGGAGGCATTCGCGGTGCAATCCGATGGACCCCATCGCACCTCCTCTTATTTCTGAGAATACGGTTCATTGAAAAATATATTTGATTCCGATCCCCGCCGGAGAGCGTGAAAGGGGCGTGCCCCCCGATGCACGTTTCCCTTCGAAAAAAAAGGATACAAATATGGACCCCTTGATTCGCATCCTTCACCTGGAAGATGATCCGGCGGACGCGGAGCTCGTTCAGGCCAGGCTTGATGAGGATGGCCTGACATACCGGTTCAAAAGGCCATAGCCTGTGGCCTCGCTTTCTGACCTTTGCGGATGCTGAATTGGCAAATGTTGCCGCCGTTCTCGATAAACTTGGCAACTCAACTTTGAAGGGTGAAGGACGCTTGGTAAGATCCTGAGATGCGTCGGGAAGGGCCGAATTCCTACCGATGCCGGCGGGAAAGGATAAATTGAAGGGTTTGCGCCGCCGGCTGATCGGTGTGGACGCGAAGGACGGGCGCCTCATGCCGGTTTATCGGTTCATACGCGGCCTTTATCCGTTCCAGGTGTTCTCCTCGCGCATCGGATATGGAAACGCCCGCTATTCTTTCAGCGAGTCGCTTTCGAAGTATTTTTTCGGGGGCGATGCACTCCACGACGCGAAAATTGGCGTCCGTATCTTCGGCGAGGCGGGCCGCCTCTCTTCGCCAGTGTCGCGAGCTGAAGGTCGCATCGAGAATGACCGATCGGCCGCGCTTAATTTCTTCCTGGGCTTTCAGCAGCAGTCGGCCGTAGGTCAGTGCGGTCGCTTCCGGTGAATAGATATCCGCGCCGTATGAGACAACCCGGGACGCATGGGCCTTTAGCCCGAAAAGTTCCTTTCGGACGAGATCCGAGCTGAAGCCCGCGATGTCCAGGGTCGCAGCGAGAGCGGCTGCCACCGTGCTTTTCCCCGATGCGGGAAGACCACGGATAATCCACAGGGTGGGGCGGGTGAACAACCGGGCATATCCGTAGGCAAGATCCATGAAGCGGCGAGGTTGCGGCAAGAGCGCCTTTCTTTCCGGGTCTTGCGCCGTAAGTTCCTTCAGGCGAAAGGCGGCTGTTTTGGCTCTCACGACGGCCCGATAGCATTTGTAAAAATCTATCAATCCATAGAGATCCGTGTCGGCGGTGTTCCGGACGATCGCTTCCAGAAGCGCTCGGGAGACATCTTCCCGTCCGAGTGAATCGAGGTCCATTCCCAGGAAGGCGATGTCGGATGCGATATCCGCATACCGGAACCGCTGATTGAATTCGATGCAGTCAATAATCTGAATAACATCGGTATAGTAAATATGATCGGTTCTCAGATCACCATGGCAATCCCGGATCTTTCCCTCCTGGACGCGGCGGTCGAACAGGCGTCGTTTTCGTTTCAGGAAGGCCCGGGTGGCGCCCCGAACGATATCGACGAGTTCGGGATCAAAAAAGCCGGCGGGAAATCCGTTTATTTGTCTAAAATTTTCTTCACAGTTGCGCCGGACCGTTTGCCAGGCGCCAAGGGCATTGATGTGTCCGCCGGTTTTTGCGCTTTGATAAAAGTCGGAAAGATGCCGGGCGAGATGCGCCGTGTCGGAAGGCGTGAAACCGCGGTCCGCCAGCAAAGCCGCCATCGACTGGTTCTCGGACAGCTGACGCATTTTGACGGCATATTCGACAACGGGTCCCGGTCCATTGAGGGAGTATCGCACACCATCCCAGTGGATTTTTTCAACGGAAAGATAGAGGTCGACCGATAAACGCCGGTTCAGAAGGATCTCCCGGCGGCAAAAATGCCGTCTTTTCTCCAGTGTCGTGAAATCAAGAAATTCAAGATCGAGGGGCTTTTTGATTTTATAGGCAAATTGACCCGTCAGAAACACTTTGGAGATATGTGTTTCCCGGGATTCGATGTTGCCCACCGGATGCGGGTAAAATTCCGGCCCCTTCATGGCCTCGAAGATTTCCTGCTGGTGGTGGGGGGTCATAGAGGTGATGCTCCCGTCAGTCGTCAGTTATCCGCTGAAAGCAATCGGCTCTCATCGGACGGTGCAATTTCCATCTCCATAAAGCCGATGTACGAAAAACACAATCGGGATTTTGGCGCAATTCCCGCCGGGTTTATAGGTAACAATACTTACTTTCACTTTCCTGGAAAACCGGTCTGTCCGATTTCGGCCTTGATCATCGTATCGGCCACGCCAGGGTATTTTTTCCAGACCGGCAGGAACTCGCTATCGCTCAAACAGCCTGCCGCTCTTCCAAAAACACCCTGGCGCGGCCTCCCTGCCGTGGGAAATAGGCCGAAACGATGATCAAGGCCCCGATTTCCATAGGCACTAATGCGTATCTCATGGCGCACAAATGGTTGATTGTGCGGATTGGCAATGGGAGAGGCCGGGTGCTATTGTCCTTAAAATACCGGTGGTCCCTGCGATTCTCGCAAAAAATAAAAGGAGACGGGAAGGATGAAAATGGAATTGGGGCTTTCAAAAGGGGAGTGTCGAATACTGGTAGTTGATGATCAGCCGATGGTGTTGGACGTGGTCGCACGAATGCTGGAACAATTGGGCTACCCGGTCGATACGGCCGAGGGGAGCCGGGAAGCCATCTTTATGCTGACCGGCTCTACGTATCGTCTGGTGATCACCGACTTTAGCATGCCGATAATGAACGGTTATCAGCTGGCAGGCTGGATCAAACAACACCATCCCCGAACGCGGGTGGTCATCATGACCGGCTGCAGCAGCGTCGACATGGCCGGGTTAAAAAACAGCTGCGTGATCGACGCCTTTCTTTTTAAGCCTATTGGATTGACGGATCTGTGCAATTTGTTGTCCGATCTGTCCCCTGAGTTTGATGTGCGCCCCCTTTCGGAGCCGCCCCCTCCGACCGTCCGGATGGGTTCAGGTTCCCACCGGAATTTTGAATGGGGGAATTCGTAGCAAGGTCCATATCGAAAACCGCGATGGTGACGTTAAATGAATGAATTAGAGGAAAGAAGAGGGGAAAAGCGTTTCGACTGCCATGCCCCGCTGAGCGTCCAATACACTGATTTCGGCAAGGCACATACCGCCAGGGCGCTGAATTTGAGCGAGGGGGGAATCGCGTTTGAAACCGACCATCCGTTACAGGTCGGCGCTATCGTGTATATTAAAAAGGGAAGGAGGGCCAATTTGGACAGGTTGGTTGCCGACTGTCTGTTTTTGCGGCTCTCCAGTTTTGCAACGGTCAGATGGGTTTGCGGCAACGGGGCAAATGGAGCCCCCGGCTATGCGGTCGGCGCGGAAAATTTTGTCTACGGCTGTTTTTATTAAGATATCAGCCACGGCGCGATCAAACCGAATTCGCGGTATAGCCCTCGGAAATGGCGTATTTAACGAGATCGGCGGTCCGTTTCAGGTTCAGCTTCGTTCGAATATTGAAGCGATGACGTTGGGCCGTGCGCAGGCTGATGAACAGCAGATCGCTGATCTGGCGGTCGGTGTTGCCCTCGGCTATCAGCTTTAGAATCTGGCGCTCCCGATGGGTCAAATGGTTGGCGGACGCCTTTCGATCGCCTCTGCAAATGTCGATCATTTCGGTGGAAAATTCCTGGGACAATTTGGGGGATAAATAGCTGCGTCCGTTTCGAATCTCCTGAATGGCCTGCAAGAGCTGCGGGCCGGTGTCTTCTTTTAACAGATAGCCCTTGGCGCCCACTTCAAGGGCCATGGAGAGAAATTCACTGCTTTTATGCATGGTTAAAAACAGAATATCCACCTCCGGATAGCGGTCCAGGATCTCTTTGGCCGCTTCGATTCCGCGCTGGCCGGGCATGCTGATGTCGAGAATGACCATGTCGGGCGTGGTCCTTTTCATCAGTTTGAGGAGTTCCATTCCATCACTGGCCTCCCCGATCACCTGTAATCCCCTGGTGGCGTTGATCATATTTTTAATACCCTCGCGCATCAGCGCGTGATCGTCAGCGAGAACAATGCCATATTCTTTTATCATTCAGACCTCATCTTTTTTGTGGGTACAAGAAGGCGGATTCGCGTGCCTTGCCCCGGTTGGCTGGATATCCTGAATTCGGCGCCGATCATCCGCGCCCGCAGTTCCAAAGCGGATAAGCCCATTCCCCGATCAGCCGTGGGCTCGCTCGAGCGATAGCGGCAGGGGTCAAAGCCCTGGCCGTCATCCTGAATTTCAATCGAGAGCGCATCGCCTCGGCGGTTTACCTCGATCCGGACCGTTTCGGCCCGGGCATGTTTGTAGATGTTGGTCAGGGCCTCCTGAAAAATCCGGTAAAGGACGATCTCGGTTTCGGCGGGCAAAGCCTTATCGAGGGCATCCACATCAAACTGGATGGGAATACAGGTTTTTTCGGAAAAGTTTCGAATCAACGCCCTCAACGCGGCGCGGAGGCCTAACAGCTGAAGCTGGCTCGGGCTGAGTCCGTGGGCCAGGCGGCGGACATCTTCGATGACGCCGTCGGTAAAAGTCAGGATTTTTCCCACCTCCTCCTTAAGCGCCGCCTGATCCTTTCGCAGCCGGTTTTGGAGCAAGGCCAGCTGGAGTTTGAGCACATTGAGATCCTGGCCCGTCTGATCGTGCAGTTCCATTGCAATGCGGTGCTGCTCCTCTTCCTGGGCCGTCAGCAGCCGGGAAGAGAGGATCCGCAGCCGTTCTTCCGCCCGCTTGCGCTCGGTGATGTCACGCAGAAACGCCACAAACCGCCCGCCTTCGGCAGGCTGGTATTGAACACTAACTTCGACGTCAAAAATGCTTCCATTCTTCCGGCGATGCCGCGACTCAAAACGATCCTCACCCTGCGCCATAATTTTCTGTCTGTGGGCGGCGATGTATTCGTCCGTTTTATTGACTTCCAGGTCGGAAATCCGCATGGTCATCAGTTCTTCAGCGCCATATCCGCTCATCCGGCAATAGGTCTCGTTAACCTCCAAAAGACGCTGCCGCAGGTCCGTCATCCAGAAACCGTCCATGGCTGTCTGGAGAATCGTCCGATGCCGCTCTTCGCTCTGTTGCAAGGCCTCCTCGGCCCGCTTTCGATCGGTGATGTCATATAACACGACGTGAAAAAGCGGAGGGCCATCGTCGTCCCCGGCGGCGGTGGATATGAGATGCACCCAGAAGGACGAGGCGTTCGCGTGCAGCATTCGCAGTTCGCACGCCTGCCTGCCCTTCCTGGAGAGCCGGTTGCGGAAGTGGTAGTAGTGATCCTGGTCCTCCTTGTGGATAAACCGGCTGATCGGCTGATCAATCAGCTGATCCCGGGTCACGCCCAGCTGGGTCGCGATGGTGAGGTTGGCTTCGAGAATCAGCCCCTTCCGGCTGAGAGTGACGTACCCCACCGGCGCGAGATTGTAGAGGTCGAAATAGCGAGCCCGGGTCGCTTCCAGTTCCGCCTGAGCGCGGCGCAGCTCCTCGTTTTGAACCGTAAGCTCGATCTCATGCACCCGCAGCTCGTGGACGAGCCGCCGTGAGTCGTCGGGTGACAGGTCCGTCAAGTATTCCGATGACCGGCCCGCCTTTTCCGGGGTCATCTTCTCGGCCCGCCTCCGCAATCCGTCGGTTTGTTCGGGTTCGATATTTTCGCTGTTCACCGTGCGCTCCCTAAAGGGGCTGGCGGATTAAAATTCAATGGCCGTATCGCTTCGGGATACCCGGGGTCTATCGTCCGCCGCCGAAGTTCGGCGGCCGGATGGGGTCGATGATTCCGGTTGAAGAGCAAGTATGCCATGCTGCCAAATGATATCATCGGATACAGGTTGCCCCGGGGGCAACATCCGGTTGAACCGGCGATTCCGCGACCGGGACGGATCGGGGGAATTACGGCAAATGCGCTCAGCCGCCGGGCCGGCAGAATACACCTGAAGGATGACAACCATAAGACAACTGAATTCAAACTGAATGCATCCTATACGGGTTTGTTCCTGGTTGTCAATTTTATAAAGCGCTGAAATTAAGCATTGACAAAGAGAGATGAATACGGCTTTGCTTTTTCAGGAAGAACGTGTCTACCCTTCGGCCAATTTCCAACGGCGGGGAGGCCACGCCAGGGTGTTTTTGGAAGAGCGGCAGGCTGTTTGAGCGACAGCGAGTTCCTGCCGGTCTGGAAAAAATACCCTGGCGTGGTCGATACGATGATCAAGGCCGAAAAATCATTGGATTTGAGACCGGGAAGTGCGGTTACTGATTCCCGGTTTGCCTGACGAGTCCGCCGGACCCGTGGAACTTTTTGTTACAATTTGAACCGGATCGAAAGGCCGTTTTGTTACATTCCTGCCCGGCTCGATCGATAGCAGTTTCTCATCTAACTGAAATATAACACTATTATATTTTTTCACTTCGGGTATGCATTTTGCTCCAGTTGTTGTTTTAAGGGACATCGCATTTTTCTCATTCCCTAACCCGCCGAAGGGGTGGTGTTCCGCTATCCCGCGGGAACCGTACACTTTGCTGGCCCGTTTTTCACCCGGGAGATACCAATGCCTAACAATGAAAAAATCCTCATCGTCGATGATGAACGCCGCGTCCGTGACAGCCTGAAAGATCTTCTCGTTACCCAGGGGTATGAAATACAAACCTGCCGTAACGGCCATGAGGCGCTGGCGTGTCTGACCGGGAATACGGCCGATCTGCTTCTCCTCGACATCGTCATGGAGGAGATGGACGGCTTCCAGGTAATGGAAAACATGGCGCGTCGGCATCTGGATATTCCGGTTATCATTATGACCGGGAACGCCTCGACGGCATCGGCCGTAAAAGCGCTTAGACGGGGTGCTTATGATTACTTAAGAAAACCGTTTGAGCCCGAAGAGCTGTTCGCCTCCGTCCGGAATGCGCTTAACCAGCGAACATTAAAGAAAGACAACCAGCGGGTGAAGGAGAGACTCCGCAACAGCGAGGAGCGCTTCAAAACCCTTTTTAACGGGGCATCCGACTGCATTTTTATTATTGACCCCACTCCGGAAGACGGTCCCGTAATTGCGGATGTAAATGAAGCCGCCTGTACGACCCATGGTTACACCTTTGATGAGCTTATCGGTAAACCCTTTTCATTCGTTTGCGCTAAAGAGACGGGAAGCTATGGTCTTGAAAAAGTGCAGCGGCTAAAGCCGGGTGAGCAACTGGTTTTTACCGTGGAACATCTGCTAAAAGATGGGACCTGCTTGCCTGTGGAGGTTTCGGCGCGAATGATCAAGGTGGGGGATACACCCTTTCTTTATTTCACCGAGCGTAACATCCTGCAACTGCATCAAATCGAGCTGGAGATGCAGAACGAGGAGCTGCGACGGACGCGCCAGGAACTGGATGCCGAAAGGGTGCATTATTTCGATTTTTATAACTTGGCGCCGGTGGGGTACGCCACCTTAAGTGAGCAGGGGTTGATTCTGGAGGCCAACTTCACCGCCGCGACCATGCTGGGCGAGACCCGGGGCGCGCTGGTCATGGCAAAACAGCCGATCACCCGGTTCATTGCCGCTCAGGACCGGGACGTCTACTATCGTTGCCGCAAACAGCTTTTTGAAAAAGGCACGCAAAATGCGTGCGAATTGCGGATGGTGAAAAAAGATGGAAAGGTATTTTGGGCGAACATGGTGGCCTCCTTCGCTCAGGATGCGAACGGCACCCCCGCGTGCCGCATCGTGATGAGCGATATCACCGACCGGAAACAGGCAGAGGAAGCCCTGCGGGAGAGTGAGGAGCGATTCCGCCTGTTGGCGGAGAATGCAAAAGATTTGATTTACCGAATGTCCTTACCCGATGGGCGCTATGAATATGTCAGTCCCGCGGCAACCGAAATGTTAGGGTATGCACCGGAAGAATTCTATGAATCACCGATGCTTATTCAAAAAATAATTCACCCCGACTGGACGGAATATTTTCAGGAACAATGGACAGATCTTTTATCGGGTAATCCGCCTCCGGTCTACGAATATCAGATCATTCACAAATCAGGCCGAGAAAAATGGTTGCATCAGCGCAATGTGCTGGTTCGCGATGAATACGGGCAACCCAAGGCGATTGAGGCCATCGTATCCGATATCACTGACCGCAAATGGGCGGAAGCGAATAAGGAGGAATTGGCAACCCAAAACCGGCAGCGCCAGAAGGCCGAAAGCCTCAGCCGCATGGCCGGAGCCATCGCACACCACTTCAACAACCAGCTGGCCGTGGTCATCGGCAATTTGGAATTGGCCATGGGGGCCCCATCCCATAATGACACGCTGGTGCAACTCCTGGCGGAAGCCATGATGGGGGCGCAGAGGGCGGCCGAGGTGAGCGCTTCGATGCTGACCTACCTGGGGCAAACCACCGCCGCAAAAGAGCCGATGGATATTTGTGAGGTCTGTCGCCGAAGTTTGCCGCTGCTTCAGGCCGTTTTGCCGAAAAGAATCCTCCTGGCGACCAATTTTACCTTGCCCGGTCCCATGATCAGCGGAAGCGCGAGCCAGATACAACAAATTCTGGCCAACCTGTTCACCAATGCTCAGGAGGCTGCCGGTGACGCTTTGGGCGCCATTGAGTTGAGCGTGAGAACGGTTTTAGCCTCGGAGATTTGCGCCGGGGTTTGCTTTCCGATCGACTGGCGGCCGCGGGAAAACGTCTATGCCTGCCTGGAAGTGGCGGACGCGGGCTGCGGCGTGGCGAGCAATGATATCGAGAAGCTTTTCGACCCGTTTTTTACAAGTAAATTCCCCGGCAGAGGGTTGGGGTTGGCGGTGGTATTGGGGATGGTGAGGACTCACCACGGGGCCATCACGGTGGAGAGCAAACCGGGCCGGGGAAGCATTTTTCGAATCTTTTTTCCGGTGTTGGCGGAAGCGGATACCGGCCCGCCGGAGAAAACCGCCAAAGTGACCGAGGTCAGGGACGGTGGCACGGTGCTGCTGGTCGAAGACGAGGATCAGGTGCGCCGTATGGCGGCGATCATGCTGACGCGCCTTGGGTTTACGGTCCTCGAAGCGCCGGACGGGAATGAGGCGGTGGCGAAGTTCCGTCGGCACGGGGATGAAATCCGTTGGGTGCTTTGTGATTTGACGATGCCGGGAATGAACGGCTGGGAGACGCTGGCGGCGCTGCGCGGTCTGTCTCCCGATCTCCCGGTGATCCTGGCCAGCGGATACGATGAAGGGCGGGTCATGGCGGAGACCCATTCCGATCGGCCCGATGCCTTTCTCCATAAACCGTTCTCCATGAAAGATCTTGCCGCCGTGATACGGCGGGTATTGGTTCAAGAGGATTCCACCGGGGAATAAAATACAGGAATAGGGTCCTTTTGAATGAAGCGCTATTCAGTATTCAAATGGTATCCGGTACTTTTCTGCTTGCAGGGGGATGGCCGATGTCGTACCAATGAGCAGGCTCACCCTTTGTCAGCATGTATTTTGTTGCGGGAATCGAAAGCAGCGTGGCACCTGCTTGAAGGTTCATTTTACCGGATGGAGACGGCAATGCTTGTGAATGGAACAATCCTCATCGTCGATGATGACCGCCGCATGTGTAACAGCTTGAAAGCGCTTCTATGCACACAGGGATATACCATAAAGTCAGACGATAACGGTAAAGATGCGTTGAAACATTTGGCGGAGGAAATGGTTGATCTCGTTCTTCTGGACATTGTCATGGAAAAAATGAGCGGATTTCAGGTAATGGATAGGATGGCGGATCAACATCTCGACGTTCCCGTCATCATTATCACCGGTCATGCGTCAACAGCGTCGGCGGTGGAAGCGCTCAGGAGGGGGGCTTACGATTACCTGAGAAAGCCATTTGAGCCCGAGGAATTATTTGCATCCGTGAAGAATGCGCTTGCCCAGAGAAGGCTTCAACAAGACAAATACCGGATGAAGAGAAACCTGCAGGACAGTGAGGAACATTTCAGAACACTGTTTAACCAGGCTTCGGACTGCATTTTTATCGTTGACCCCACCCCTGAAGCCGGCCCCGTGATAGTGGATGTGAATGATGCCGCCTGCTCAGCCTATGGGTATACGGTTAAAGAATTTCTCGGTAAGCCCTTTTCATCCATCGACGCGCAAGATGCCGGGAAATGCGGTTCGGAAAGGGTCCCGCGATTAATGTCGGGTGAACAGTTCATTTATGAATCAGAGCATATTCGAAAAGATGGAACTCTTTTCCCTGTTGAGGTTTCGGCTCGATTGACCCATATCGGCAGCAGGCCCATCATTTACGCCATCGAGCGAAACATCACCGAGCGCAAGCGGGCCGAGGAGGCGCTGCGCAAGAGTGAAGAGTGGTTGAAAAGCGTTTTCCGGGTGGCCCCTATTGGAATCGGAGTGGCAAAAAACAGAATCCTGCAGGATGTTAACCCACGCCTTTGTGAAATGACCGGGTATACGCAAGCAGAGCTTATCGGGACGAGTGCCAGAGTACTTTATCCCACTCGGGAGGAGTTTGAATACGTCGGGCGGGAAAAATATCGACAGATATCGAAAACGGGCGCCGGAGAAGTGGAAACTCGCTTCCGGACGAAAGACGGCTCTGTCATTGATGTGTTGCTTGCATCAACCCCTATGAATTCATTGAAATTTTCAGCGGGCATGACCTTTACCGCGCTGGACATCACCGAACGCAAGCGGGCGGCGGTGGAAAAGGAGAAACTTCAAACGGAACTGTTTCAAGCCCAGAAAATGGAGGCGATAGGTCGTCTCGCGGGTGGAGTGGCTCACGACTTCAACAACATGTTGTCGATCATTCTGGGGCGCGCGGAACTTGCGCGGATGAAGATTAAATCATCCGATCTGCTTTATAAGGACCTGTGTGATATCGAGGCGGTCGGCAAACGCTCCGCGAACCTTACCCGTCAGCTTCTGGGCTTTGCCCGCAAGCAAGCCATTACACCCAAAATTCTAAACCTCAACAATACCATTGCCAGCTTGCTCAAGATGCTTCGGCGGCTGATCGGCGAGGACGTCGGCTTGCTCTGGAAGCCCGCCGCCGACCTGTGGCCGGTGAAAATGGACCCGGCCCAGATCGATCAAATCCTGGCAAACCTCGTCATCAATGCCCGGGACGCCATCAAAGATGTCGGCAAGGTGATCATCGAGACGGGCAATGTCGTATTGGATGAAGCCTATTGCGCCGTCCACAAGGGCTTTGTTCCCGGGGAGTTCACGCTCCTTGCCGTCAGCGATGACGGTTGTGGAATTGACAGAAAGACGCTGCCGAATATTTTCGAGCCCTTTTTTACCACCAAGGACATTGGAAAGGGTACCGGACTTGGTCTTGCCACGGTATACGGCATCACGAAGCAGAACCATGGCTTTATAAACGCCTATAGCGAGCTGGGAAGGGGATCGACCTTCAAGATATATCTGCCTCGATATGGGGGTGGCAGCGCCGGGGGCACAGCGGAAGCACCGGTGGGATCGGTAACCGGCGGTTCCGAAACGATACTGCTGGTCGAGGATGAACCGGAGATTTTGGGTGTTGTTACCACCATGCTCGAATCGCTTGGCTATGCGGTGTTGAGTGTTGAGTCACCCGACGAGGCGATTCGCCTGACCCGGGAGCACTCCGGAGAGATTCATCTCGTGATAACCGACGTGGTGATGCCCGAAATGAACGGGCGCGATCTATCCGATCGGCTGCTTTCCCTCTATCCGAACCTTAAATGTCTGTTCATGTCGGGATATACGGCCAATGTCATTGCCCACCATGGCGTATTGGATGAAGGGGTGCGGTTTATTCAGAAACCATTCTCCATGAGAGATCTGGCCGCCACGATACGGCAAATACTGGCTCAAGAGTGATATCACCGGCAAATGACCGGGGGGCCTTGATCATCGTTTCGGCCAATTTCCCACGGCAGGGAGGCCGCGTCAGGGTGTTTTTGGAAGAGCGGCAGGCTGTTTGAGCGATAGCGAGTTCCTGCCGGTCTGGAAAAAATATCCTGGCGTGGCTGGTACGATGATCAAGGCCGACCGGGGCCATCCGCTGTATTGTGTCAATACGGCCGGGTTAACATCGTTTGCCGGTTTCGATATGCCGTTGCCTCATTCCATCGCCTGGAGGCCCGCGGATGTCTCCCTGATTGTATCCGGACCCGCTCCATATGAGTCCCCGTTGCCCAGCAGCTGGCTGACATGTCCCACAAAATTGGCTAT
Source organism: Pseudomonadota bacterium (assembly GCA_043797445.1). Lineage (GTDB taxonomy): Bacteria > Desulfobacterota > Desulfobacteria > Desulfobacterales > JAFDDL01 > JAZDPP01. The sequence continues at coordinate 41,932 of JAZDPP010000091.1, read as the reverse complement.
CTTGCATTTTATTTCCGATGGATTATCCCCGAAAGCGATCCCGAGTCTGATTTCATTTTTATCCGAGTCCACCTTGACCGGCCGGCATTGGAGCGCAACCGCCGTATCATCGTTAAACAGTGTGAACAAAATGAACAGGGAGGATTCCATCGTGAGGGCGGCCAAAGGAGCGCTTTTCCAGTATTCGGCCACAAAAAAACACCCGCCCTCGCTTAAATTTCTGATCGATCCCTCAAAGTTTCTATCGTTCAGTCGAAGGATTGCATTGATAAAAAGGGGCACCCGTTTGGAGGCTCTTAAATTCAATAATTCAAGCGAATCCGGGTAATCGAAGAATATGAGCCGAAAAGGCATGGTGATGGCCTGTTGAATTCTGGTTTTAAATCCGCACACCATGCCCGATTCGACGAATCGGATGATGGTGCCGTTTCCCGGCGCCAGCTTTTGTTCGATGGCCGGTACCGCGGGGATCTGGGTCAGAATGAATTGGCCGGTGCTCACTCCCAGGCAAGAGCAGAAAAGCTGTTTGTCATCCTTTCCAAATTTCAACGACACCTGTTGTCCACAAAGATAGTTCAAATTGTCCACGGATTTTTTGACTACGGAATTGGGTTGAGTCGCCATATCTCCTCTTGGTTTAGCGGTTAATCGTCTAACCCCGTGACGGGACTTTTTTCAGTACCCCCTTGAGGGGTATAAGTGCCTTATGGATCATTTTCTTGTAAAAAAAACAAGAAAATGATCCATAAGGCACTAATATTCGGCTCTGGAATCGAATTGAGAGCGCGCTTGCAAAACGTCCTCGATATTGTGTTCCGACCACTTGCGTATCGCATCGAGCATATGAATCAGGGAACGCCCGAGTTCCGTAAGAGAATACTCCACTTTCGGCGGCACGGAGGCATACACCCTGCGTGTTACAATGCCATCCATTTCAAGTCCTCTTAACGTCTGGGTCAGCATCTTCTGCGACACGCCCCCAATCTCGCGCCGCAGCTCGCCAAACCGCTTCGTTTTATCTTCCAGGGCTCCTACAACCAGAACGGTCCATTTGTCGGCAATTCGGTCCAGGACCATCCGTGTTGGACAGTGTTGATTGTACACATCCCATTTCATGGGGAATCCTTTCCTTCTAAAAGATTTCATCAATGGTTTCTATATGCATACTGTAGTACAAAAAGGTGCCTACTTGCAAATAATATTCTTGGTATCTATAGTTGTCAACAGGTCGTCGTAACGATGGAAATTTTGGGAGGCGTTTCGACAATCATTTATTGGACGATTCTTTCGATTCAGCAAAGGAGGTACGAACATGGCAAATCGACTCAACGGTAAGGTGGTGCTGATCAGTGGTGCTTCGGGCGGACTCGGCGCCGCTCAGGCACGCATGATGGCAGCGGAGGGTGCAAAAATATTCCTGGGCGACCTGGCACGGGAAAGCGAATTTCGTGTGCCGCTTAACATTCTGTGCGACGAAATTACGGCAAAGGGGGGTGATGCGGATTATCGGGAACTCGACGTGACGCAGGAAGACAGCTGGGCGAAGTTCATAAATGCGGCCGAGAAACGATTCGGCATCGTCAACGTGCTTTCCAACAACGCCGGCATTTACCTGCACAAGGCGCTGACCGAGCACTCCGTCGCGGACATCCATCGAATCTTCAGCGTCAATCAGCTCGGCGTATTGCTTGGGATGAAGACGGTTGTGCCCGCGTTGGAAAGGGCCGGCGGTGGATCCATCATTAATTTCGGGTCCATCTATGGCATTGTGGGGGCCGGTATCTCGACGGCGTATCAGGGTACGAAGGGTGCGGTGCGCCTGATGTCCAAATCGGCGGCAATGGAACTCGTCGGTAAGAACATCCGCGTGAACACGATTTGCCCCGGTATGTTTGACACCCACTTGTTTGAGACCTCGGTGCCCAAAGAGGCCTGGGCGCCTCTTGTCTCCCTGGTCCCGATGAAACGCTTCGGCAAACCCGACGAAATCGCCTATGGTGTGGTCTTCCTCGCATCGGAAGAATCATCGTTTATGACCGGATCCGACCTGGTGATCGACGGGGGGTATACCTGCGCTTAGCTTTGCTGTCTCGGCGAGGGGTCAGACTCAAATTAAAACAGGAGGTGCAACAATGGCGGAGAATGTGGCGGAAGCCAATAAAAAGGTAATCGGCGCATTTGCGGCGTCGGTATTCGTAAAAAAGGATCTGTCCTCAGTGGATCAATACGTGAGGACCGACTATATTCAGCATAACCCGTTGGTGAATCAGGGCACAAGCGGGTTTAAAGAATTTTTCTCGACCTGGTTTGCTTCTGTTCCGGACTGGCGGTACGAGCTCAAAAGCATTGTCGCCGAAGGTGACGAGGTATGGGTCCACGGAACCTACGCAGGGACACTGAAGAGTGACTGGCTGGGGATAGCTGCATCGGGGCAGGAATACGCTTTCGACGCTGTGGATATCTTTCGTATCCAGGACGGAAAGCTTGCGGAGCACTGGGATGTGATGGACATCTACGGGTTGTTTAAACAGCTGAGGGCGATCACGTGATGATCTAATACCGAGGGGCGGCTATGGCCGCCCCTTTCCTCTTCATCTTCATAAACCGCCGTTCGTTTGGCGCCGCCGAAGCGGGGTTCGATAAATATGGACCATATGGCGCATATCCCGCTTTTCAATCGTTCCGTCAGGCTGTATATTGAACCGGCTGAAACGAATCATCAATAAATTACCATGAATGCTCGGTTATCCGGCACAAAGGAGCGCCCGATATGGAACTTGGTCCCTTGACAGCAGTAAAAAAGCGAAATTCCCGCCTGCTGATGGATGTCGCGCTGGGGAAGGTCGAACCGGATCTTGTCATTACCAACGCAAGGCTTGTCAATGTGTATACGCATGAAATATTGGATAATCAGGCGGTCGCCGTAAAGGGGGAGTGGATTGCCTACGTGGGGGGGGCTCCCGATTCCCTCATCGGTCCGTCTACCCGCGTCATCGATGCCGCGGGACGGTTTCTGACGCCCGGTCTCATTGAAGGGCACACGCATCTGGCATGGTTTTTCGGCATTGAGGAATTTTTAAAATATGCGGTTCCCGGCGGAACCACGACCATCATTACCGAGTGCCTGGAACCGTATCCGGTAAGCGGCATTTCCGGCGCACTGGATTTTTTGAACTCGCTGCAGGATCAGCCCATTAAAATATTCGCCACAGCACCGGCCATGGTGTCCATTTCGGGCAAAACCAGAGGGATTGATCCCGAGGACCTGCAAACCCTTTTGAACCGGGATGATATTCTGGGCATCGGAGAATCCTATTGGCAATCCGTCGTGCAGTCGCCTGAAGTTTATCTGCCCGCGTTTGAACGGGCATTGGAAAAGGGGAAGCTGCTGGAGGGGCACTCGGCGGGTGCCCGGAACCATAAGTTGTGCGCTTATGCGGCCTGCGGCATTACCTCCTGCCACGAACCCATCAGCGCTGGCGAGGCGTTGGAGCGCCTGCGCCTGGGGATCTACGTCATGGCCAGAGAGGGCAGCGTTCGAAGGGATCTCAAGGCCATTTCGGAAATCAAGGATCAGCCGGTCGATCTGCGGCGGTTGATCATTTCCACTGATGGTATTCAGCCGGTCGCATTGATGGAAAATGGATATATGGACCATGTGGTTCGGCGCGCTGTCGGATATGGATTTGATCCGGTAACGGCCCTTCAAATGGCAACCATCAATGTGGCGGAACATTTTAGAATCGATCATCTGGTCGGCGGCATCGGACCCGGAAAGTACGCGGATATGATACTTTTGCCGGATTTAAATACGTTTTCGCCGGATCTGGTGATCAGTTGCGGGAAGGTGGTTTCCGAAAACGGCAGGATGACGGTTTCTCCCCGTCATCATGTGTTTTTGCCTGAAAGCAAACAGACGATCCGGTTACCGGCGGCATTTACAGCCGCTGATTTTAAAATTTCAGCGCCGCCGGAAGAACCGGAAACGAATGTCCGTGTCATCGACATGGTGACCGATCTGGTAACAGGGGAGAAAATGGTCGCCGTGCCCGTGCATAACGGCGAAATAGGGATTTCAGTTTCCCGGGACCTTCTGAAAATCAGCGCGGTGGACAGAACCCACGGTCCGGGACGAATGTTCACCGGACTCATTCACGGATGGGGTCTTAAGACCGGCGCCCTGGCTTCCAGCGGGGCGTGGGACACGACCGACATCATCGTGGTGGGCGCGGATGAGTCCGATATGGCCCTGGCGGTCAACCGCATCATCGAGTTGCAGGGCGGCGCGGTTCTGTGCGCCGGGGGGAAAATCGTTCTGGAGCTGGCGCTGCCGATATTCGGGCTCATCACCCAGGCGCCCATGGCGGAGATCGCCGCAAAGGTCAAGGGAATCAATGAAAAGGTGAACGCGCTCGGCGTTTCTTTTCCGGATGCGCTGTTGAGCGTAATTACCCTCACCAGCGCCGCGATTCCCTATCTGAAAATCTGCGAGGAGGGCCTCGTGAGTCTTAAGGACGGTATGGGCAAATCCCTCTTTATCGCTTAAACAGCTTGCCGGGCTCCCAAAAACACCCTGGTGTGACCTGCCCGTCGCTTGGGTTTGGCCGAATCGGGGATCAAGGCTGAAAAGACTTAGGGACTCGGAAAATATCAATATACCGTTTATCCTGCTCTTGCTCTTAATCTTAATCTTAATCTTAATCTTAATCTTAATCGTGCCTACTGGATCAAGAGCATGATTAAGAGCAAGAGCAAGAAGAACGCCATTGCTGGTATATTAGCAAATTCGATCTCCCTTATTCCGGATTCTTTTTCCTCGGTCGCACCCTGGTGAGAAGAACATCCATATAGTAGTAGACCACCGGCGTGATATAGAGCGTTAAGAGCTGGGAGGATAGCAGCCCGCCGACAACGGCCAGTCCGAGGGTCTGGCGGGCCTCTCCGCCGGCTCCCAAGCCCAGGGCGATCGGAAGCGTTCCCATGAGAGCCGCCATGGTCGTCATCATGATCGGCCGGAACCGAACGACCGCGCCTTCGTAGATGGCGTCAATCGGCGCTTTCCCTTCGTTTCTTTCGGCTTCGAGCGCAAAGTCGATCATCATGATGGCGTTCTTTTTGACGATGCCGATCAGCATAATGATGCCGACAAAGCCGTAGATGTTCAGATCGCGGTGAAAGATCATCAGCGTGATGAGGGCACCGAAACCGGCGGCCGGAAGCCCCGAGAGAATGGTGACCGGATGAATATAGCTCTCATAAAGTATGCCCAAAACGATGTAGATGACGAAGATGGCCAACACCAGCAAAAGTTGCGATCCGGCAAAGGAAGATTGAAACGCCTGGGCCGTTCCCTGGAAACTCGTGCTTACCGTCGGCGGCAGCGTTTTAGCCGAAAGCGATTGGATCAGCGCCATGGCATCCCCCAGTGCGCCGCCGGGGCGCAGGTTAAAGGATATCGTCACGGCCGGTAGTTGCCCGAGGTGATTCACCGTCAGCGGGCCGATGGTTTTGGTCAGGGTCGCGAGGGTGTCCAGCGGTATGAGTTCTCCCGATTTATTGCGGATATAGAGCATGCCGAGCGCTGCCGGCTCCCCCTGATAGCGGGGCTCGAGCTCAAGTATTACCCGATACTGGTTGGTCGGAGCATAAATCGAAGATATCTCGCGGGAACTATAGGCGTAGGAGAGGGCGTCTTCCACCTGCATGACGGAGAGGCCGAGGGCAGCCGCTTTGTCCCGGTTGATTTCCACCCGTACCTGGGGATTGCGGATCTGGAGATCGCTCGTTACATCCTGTAACTCGGGCAGTTCGCGCAGCTTTTCTTCAAGCTCGCCGGCGGCGCTGTATAGTTCGGCCATGTTCTGACCTTGCAGCGCAAATTGGTACAAACTTTTGGTCGCGACGCCGCCGATCTGGATTGAGGGGATATTTCTGAGAAATACCTGAATGCCCGGCACCTTGGCGAGTTTGGGGCGAAGGCTCTGAAGGATCTCATCGGCCGACAGGTTCCGTTCATTGCGGGGTTTGAGCCGCATAAAGAGCCGCCCCGTGTTGGTCGAACCGTCCCTTCCGATGGAGGACATGAATCCTTCAATATTCGGATCCGCAGCGATAATGGCGGCAAGCGTCTCCTGGTAGCGTTTCATTTCCTCAAAGGAGGTTCCCTGGGCGGCTTCGGTGGTTGCATTGAGCCGACCGGTGTCCTCGGTGGGCAGAAATCCCATGGGAATGATCGTAAAGAGCCAGCCGGTAATAAAGGTGATGAGGATCGTTACCGCAAGCGTTGTCCGGCGAAAGTGCAAGACTCCCTTTAAGGATCGCTCGTAGAGATGACGCATGCCGTCGAAGAAATTCTCCACGATGAGATACGCCCGCCCGTGCGCCCGGGTCGCCGGCGGCTTTAAAAACCGGGAGCAAAGCATGGGTGTAAGCGTCAGGGAGATGAAACCGGAGACCAGAATGGCCGCGCTGATGGTAATCGCAAATTCATGAAGGAGCCGGCCGAGAATGCCGCCCATAAAAAGGACCGGAATAAAAACGGCCACGAGGGAGATGGTCATCGAAAGGATCGTAAAACCGATCTCTTTTGCGCCCTTGAATGCCGCCGCCATGGCATCCTCTCCCTTTTCCATGTGCCGGACGATATTTTCCAGCATCACGATGGCGTCATCCACGACGAAGCCGACCGCGAGGGTGAGCGCCATCATGGAGATATTGTTGAGGGAAAATCCCATCAGCTGCATGACGGAAAAGGTACCGACGATAGACATCGGTACCGCGAGTGACGGAATGATGGTGGCGGAAAAGTTTCGCAAAAAGAGGAAAATAACCAGGATGACAAGGCCGATCGTCAGGCAGAGCGTGAACTTGACATCGTGCATGGATTCCCGGATGAGAATGGATCGGTCGTACAGCACATCCAGTTCAACGGAGGCGGGCATCTGCTCCCGAAATGCGGGCAGGAGCTTTTTCACGTTGTCGACTACCTCGATGGTGTTGGTTTCCGGCTGGCGCTGTATGGAGAGAACTATGGCCCGCGTGTTATTGTACCAGCCGGCGGTCTTGGTATTCTCCACGCTGTCGATGACATCGCCCAGTTCTTCCAGGCGAACGGGGGTGCCGTCCCGATAGGCCACCACGATGGGCCGGTAGGCGGCGGCATTAAAGAGCTGCCCGTTGGCCTCGATGGTGAACGCCTGCTTTGTGCCATCGATCACTCCGGTCGGGAGATTGACATTTGAATCGCCGATGGCAGCCGCCACCTCGTCAATGCCGATTTGCCGGGAGGCCATGGCCTTGGGATTCAGCCGCGCGCGAACGGCATACTTTTGCGACCCGAACACATTGACCTGGGCCACCCCACTGATGGTCGAAATGCGTCTCGCGATCAGGGTCTGCGCATACTCGTCCACCGTGGAGAGCGGAAGGGTCGGGGAGCTCAAGGCGAGATAAAGGACCGGTTGATCCGCGGGATTGACCTTGCGGAAGGAGGGGGGGGTTGTCATGTCTTTCGGCAACTGGCGGCTCGCAAGCGAGATTGCGGCCTGAACGTCTTGGGCTGCGGCATCGATATCCCGATCGAGGGCGAACTGTAAGGTGATGCTGGTGGAGCCGATGCCGCTGGTGGATGTCATTGAATCGACGCCGGCAATGGTGGATAACTGGTTTTCCAGCGGGATGGCCACGGCTGAAGCCATGGTATCGGGATTGGCCCCGGGGAGCGAGGCGCTCACCTGGATCGTAGGAAAATCGACGTTCGGCAGATCATTTACCGGAAGGAGCCGGTAGGAGGCCACGCCGAAAATGAGGATCGCGATCATGACCAGGGAGGTCATGATCGGGCGGCGGATAAAAATGTCCGCGATGCTCATGGCGCTTTCTCCCCGGGGGTGGTTTTGGCGTCGATCGTTGCTCCGGGCACCAGTCGCAGCTGGCCCTCGATGACAACGGTCTCTCCGGGAACGATTCCTTTATCGATTACGCTTTCCCCTCCAATTGCCAGTCCAACCGCTACCCCGCGTACTTCCACCGTCTTGTCGGGTTTCACGATGTAGACGAACTGGCCTTGCTGGCTCGTCTGAATGGCGCCGGTGGGAATAACCACGGCGTTTTTTAGAGACCCCAGCGTCATAATGACATCGGTAAATTGGCCCGGCCAGAGCTTTTTAGCGGTGTTGGTAAAGAGTCCCTTCATTTTGATCATGCCGGTTGCCGAATTGACCGCATTGTCGAGAAAACTTAAGGTTCCCGCCTCCGTATGGCCGCGCTCATCGGGGATTGCCGCCTCTATTTTCAACTCACCGGCCGCCATTGCCTTTTTGACATCGGCAATTGTCCTTTCGGGCATCGAAAAAGTAACATATATCGGGCGGATCTGGTTGATGGTCACAATGGGCACATCGTTTGCCTTCGTGAGATTGCCGGCATGCAGGGCGAGGGCGCCGGTTCGCCCCGATATCGGGGAGCGAATGGCGCAATAATCGAGCTGAATTTTAGCGCTTTTTATGGCCGCAAGATCCGCGCTAACGGCAGCGGAAAGCGCTTCGGCGGTGGTTCGAAGCAGATCGACCTGGTCCTTCGTAACGATTCCCTCTTGAAGTAATCCCGCATAACGGGCAGCCTGCTCCCGTGCGAATTTTTCCTGCGCCCGGTTTTTGGCGAGGGCAGCCTCGTATTGATGCAGGGTGGCCAGAAACGGCGCCGGATCGATGCTGATCAGAAGCGCCCCTTTTTCGACATCACTTCCCTCATCGAAATGAATTTCCATGATCTGGCCGCTGATCTGGGATTTTATGGCCACGCTGGCATATGCCTCGATATTGCCGATTGCTTTGAGTTGAACCGGCACCTCTTTTTCCACCGATTGCGCCACTGTCACCGGTACCGGGGGTTTGGCTTTGGGCTTCTCGTTTTTCGATTTGCAGGCGCCGCAGAGGAGGACCGCCATTGCCAGACATCCGGCAAACAGCAGTTTCCCCGAAGGCACAGTTGCGTATTTCATGTTGATCCTTTTCATTTCATGGCCCTCCCCTCATACAGCCGGTTCGCATCGCTTTCATCCACCAGAATCCCCTGATGTTCCAGAAGCTCCCCGGTGACCTGCCAGAGACGGGTGAGGCTGTCGGCATACAAAACGAGAGCGGCAATTCGATTGCTTTTGGCGGCCGCGAGTTCGGTTTCGACGTCCAGCACCTCCTTGGTGGTGGCAAGTCCCGCTTCATTCTTGCGGATAAAGGCGTGCAGGCGTTTGTCGGCAAATGCGACACCGCGATCAGAGACTTCGATCTGCTTGAAACTGGAGCCGATGCCCCGTACGGCCGCCCGCACCTCATTGGCGGCGGTTTCCTGAAGGCTTTTTATCTGAATGCGAGTCTGTTCGCTTTTCAGACGGCTTTTTCGAAATTCGTTCTCTGCGGCCTCGTTCCCCAGGGGATAGGAAATAACCAGCCCGACGCTCCAGTTGAAATGATCAAAGGCTTCCCTATCCCCATCATTGAAGACTCGGTCGCGGTCGATGGCATTTACGCCGGCGGAAGTCTGGAGCGACAGGTCCGGTTGCCGTTTGTTATTCAATACCCGGGTCTGAAATTCCGCCAACTCGAGGTGCTGTTGCTGCTCCAGGAGATCGGGACGGGTGAGGCTGCGGTCAATGGCCGCCGCTTCGGATATCTCGTAACATTCCGGTGACGGGACATCCGTGGTAGCAATATCGATGCCGCCATCCAGCTGCAAGAGCAGTCGCAGGATATCCACCTGGTCGCTGACCGCTTTCTCGGCGTCGTTCAGTTCCTTTTCCCGGGTGATCGCCCCGAATTCGGCATTCAGAATTTCGAGCGCTGGCAAAACGCCCGCGGCAACCCGGGCCCGGGTTTCGGTGAGGATGGTTTTCGCCAGTTCAAGCGAAACCTGTCTTACCCCCAATTCCTCCCGAAGACGGTAGAGCTTGAAGTAGTCATATCTAACCTGGGCGACGGTGGTCAGGAGCCGTGTTTTAAAGCGCTCCAGAGAGGCGTATTTGGAGAGTTGCGAGATGCGAATATTCTCTTCCGTGACCTCTCTTCCCCGGTTTTTCAACAGCGGCTGGTTCAAGGTGAGCGCAAGCCCGGTTACCCAATACGGATGGAGCAGGGAAGGGGAGTTGTTATCATTGTAAGCGTTGCTGAGGCTCAATGCCGCGGTAGCGCCGGTCGGAAAGAGCTGACTGACGGATGTATCCAGGATGTGGGAGCGCGCATCGATGATGCGTCCGTCGGCTCTCGGCTGAGCCTCCGTGGTATCGGCAACTCCCGTTTGCGCCGTAATTCTGGGCGCATAGATGGCCCGATAGCGGCGGATATCGGCTTCGAATTGCGCGGGATTATAGAGTTCCGCGCGAACATCGAGATTGTTCTCGACGGCGATCCGGACGGCCTCATTCAGCGTCAGCGATCGGGGGGGCGGGGCTGCAAGCGCACAAAAGATGGTAAGCGGGGCAAGCAGCAGGCACAGGGAAAAAACAAGAAGCGGTTTCACAAAAAAGGGTTCCTCTCGGGGGTGATGGAATCTTCCTTAGCGGACTTGCCGGCCGAACAATAGCAAGGCCGACAGGATGCAGGCAAGGGCAAAAATTAGCAGGCTGGCCACCTGGGGCAACACGGCGTGGAAATTTCCGCCGCGAACGAAAACTTCCAAAAAGGCATTTTGCGCCCAGCAAAGGGGGGAAAGGACGCTGAAGTTCCGCATCAATTCCGGCATGGCATAGACCGGCACCATGATGCCGCCAATCGCCGCGGCAACGACAATGGACAGGGAGCCGAACATGGAAGCCTGTTCGTAGCTGTTGACGAGGGTGCCGAGCAGGATGCCATATCCCGTTGCGGCCAGTATGGCGCTCAGCGCGATGATTCCCGCCGCCATCCCCGATCCGCCCATGGCAAAGGCGGGGGTTCCCAAAAGGGGCAGGAGCCATTTGCCGATGCCAAGAATCAGGGCAAACTGAACGATACAGACCATCATATACGCACACGCCTTGCCCGCAACCAGGGTGAAATAGGAGACCGGCAGGGACAGCAGCCGATTCCGGACGCCGTACACCCTTTCCTTGATAAAAGAACCGGCCATGGGCAAAACGATGAAAAAGACACCAAACAATGCCCAGGCGGGAACGTTTTGCTGGACGGCGGTGGGGAGAGTGGCGGCGGCATTTTTCACCGCTGACGCATCGCTGAGTCTAAGAAGGGGCGCCGCATTCCATTTCAGGGGAAGCGTCAGCCCGGCGCCGGGAAATGCCTCCATCGCCATGGGGCCAAGCGCTGCCGTCATCTCCTTTTTCATTTTTTCGGGAAGAAGCTCGGACAGGGCGGCAATTTTCTCCTCCACCTCGATGGAAAAAATCATCAGTTGCAGCAGCTGGGTGACGGCCGACCGGAAACCGCCCATGACGGTGGGATCAAAGAAGAGTTCCACCTCGCTGGCCAAAGGAGATGCCACCTCCTCCCCGGTGTCCAGGAAGAGTGCCTTACGGGCCGCTATCCGTGCGTTTTTTTGAACGGTGGCCGTTATTCCCTCGGGGATAAAAAAACCGAGTTGAAATTTTCCCGCCGCAACCGCGTCGATGGCGCTCGTCCTGTCCGGAAGGCGGCCGTTTATTACCTTGGTGAGGCGCACGCCGGCAGTTTCGGAGAGCGACTTTTCCATCCGCCGGCCGACGTTTCCGCCGTCACTATCGATAAAGAGGATTTCGGAGGGGGTTTCTCCCATGGTTTTCATGGCATTTTCTTGCACTATCGTGATTACCAGCACCAGGATGGCGGGCATGACAAAGAGGACGAGAAGGCCCGACCGGTCTCGTTTCAGGAGCAGCAATTCTTTATAGGCGGTGGCGAAAAAGCGTGTCATGGGTACGGACGTTTTAAGTTTTAAGTGTTAAGAGTTAAGTGGTTTGGGTGGGTGTAACATAGCATGCGTGTGATAATCGGTATATTGGAAAATAGGGTGACTCTCCGGTGCATTGTCCGAATCAGGATGGGCAGGATGAAAGGAAACGAGCCTATTTTTGATAAAAGGGGCTAATCCCTTAGAGACTTGCCCGTGAGTTGTAGAAAAAGCGCCCCCAGGTTGTCGCAGGGCGGATGATCGGCCATAATTTGCGGTATGGTTCCCCGGGCCAGAATCCGCCCCTGGTCCATGATCGCCACGCGATCACAGATCTGTTCGGCCTCCTCCATATAATGGGTTGTATAGAGCAAGGTGGTTCCAGATTTTTTCATTCCTTGCAGCATTTCCAGTATCAGCCCGCGCGATTGCGTGTCGATTCCCACGGTGGGCTCATCGAGAAACAATAACTGTGGGCCGTGCAGGATGCCTGCCGCGAGATTCGCGCGGCGTTTCATGCCGCCCGAATAGGTGGCGAGCGTTTCGTCCGCTTTGTTTTCAAGTCCGACGGCACAAAGGGTTTCCAAAACACGGGTTTTCAGATGGTTCCCCCGCAACCCGTGCAGCCGTCCAAAGAAGGTGAGGTTTTCCCGGGCGGTGAGTTCAGGATAGAGGGCGATGTCCTGCGGCACCAGTCCGATCAGCCGCCGCGCTTCCATGGGGTATCGCAGGCTGTCGATGCCGCAAACCGTGATGGCGCCGTCGCTCGGTTTTAAAATCGTGCTCAACATCGAAAGTGTGGTCGTTTTTCCGGCCCCGTTCGGGCCCAGGAGGCCGAATATTTCTCCCTGCGGGATCGTTAAATTCAGCCCGGCAACCGCCGGTTCCGAAGCGCCGGCGTAGTGCTTGGTAAGATTATCGGCCACCAGGGCCATTCGCGGATCGTGTTCCATGGTTACTCACCGGGTCGGAAACAGGGATCAACAAGCCTATGAACGTGAAAGATGCCATTACCGTCCACAGAGGGCAGACCGACTCGGTTTTAAAAACCGAGTCGGTCTTTCGGTATAGCCCCAACCGCTATTCCTGAAATATGCAACCACATAATATGATTAAATTAATTGCTTCTGCTCTCAATGAATGCCGCCAACGTGTTAATGGACTGGAGCGCCGGGCGTCCCTCCTTCATATCTCTTATCATAATGCCGAAATGTTTCTCTACGAGATAAACCACCTCAACGGCATCGATGGAGTCAAGGCCGAGCCGGTCGCTGAAGAGCAATTCATCATCGTCGAGCTCCTCCAGTGAAACATGCTTGATCCTTAACTCCTTAACAATCAGTTTTTTAAGATTTTCTTTTAACGACAGGGGCGTGTGATCGAGCATTTATATGGACTCCATCAATTCCTGATAGATTAGGGTCTCTCTTGTGGCGCATTCCCTCAACAGATCGGCCATAGCAGCAAAGGTATCCATTTCGGAGGCGCGGTCCTTGCATAATCTGGCGCCGATAACGGCCAATTTGCGCCACAGATCTCCCGTCTCGGTCATTTGCCGGGAGAGTTCCAAAAGATTGGTTTTTTCCAGAAGGGGGGCCGCTTCCTGCAAAAACGCGGCATACATGAAGCGAAAGCCGGCGCCGCCGGTGCCGATTTCCTCCTGCATGCGGATGAGTTGGCCCACATGAAGGGCGGCATTATGGGCTCCCAGTTTCGCCGGCCACTTTTCAAGCCGGCCAGACAGAAAGCCGATGCCCCTTACGCCGGCCACGGGCAACGGCGTTTTCAGCATTCGGCGGCATACCATTTTTATTCCCTTTTTGATGGCGGGGGCCAGATCAACCGCCCGGGGAGCCTGCGTGATATGGTACATGACCCCGTTGGGCGCTAGCGGTCCCTGAGCAAAACGGGCTTTCATCAGCGCCTCGGGCGCACATCGCACGGCCTCGGGAAAAACCGGATCCGAGATCAGATATTCCCCCCCCTCCTTACCGAAAACCACCAGATTGTGCATATTGAAGTGGAAGCGGAATGCCGGCGGGAAATAGGGTAGCCAGTAGGCCCCCGTCCGGCATCCGACGGGGATACCCTGGCTCAGTAGCTCGTCGAGAACGCTCATGGCGCTTTGCGGATCCTTGAATTTCCGCCAGTGTACCTTGCAGCCGAGCGCTTTTGTGACCCGTTTGAGAATACCGCCCACCTCGCATCGATAGGTGGTAAGGGGGAGCTTGTTGACTCTGATAAAAGGCATGTAAGCGAAAAAAAGCCCGCCCCCGATGCCGAAGGCCATCGCTTCACTGATGTGGACGCCATAGTGGGACAGAAGGTTCGCCGTAACGCCGCTCTCGCAGTGGGAGGATTGCCGGTGCTCAAAATCGATCCGGATCATACGGGCGTCAATTCCGGGGCGCATTCCGGGACCTGTTGCAGCGCCTCCACTTTCAGATCAAACACCGCCGCATAGCGGTTGAGCATTTCGGGGGTCAACCGGCGAAATCCGGACGGTCGCAGATGGTTCCAGACGCGCAGCCGGCTGTATCGGACATATTTGGCCAGGAGCCCAACATTCATCTGGTTTCTGGCCATATGGTAGGCAAGGGGGCTCAATTTTCCGGCCCTTATTTTTGACAAGGTGGCCATAACGCTTTCCCGGATCAACTCCCACGCCTGGCTATTGGCGATGTTTTTGGGCTCCCAGCCGGCGCTCGGCGCGAGCACGTAGCGGCCTTCCGCATCCACCGCGTAACAGATTTCACGGAGTGCTTGGTTATCGATCATTCCCTGATCCTGGGGGACTTCATTTACCTTCATATCGTTTTTTCCGCTGAAAACCGGTAATCCAGCTCATCCGGCTCTTAGTCTTATTATTCTGCCCATCCTGATTCGGACAAAGTTTCTTAAGGGCGCTGTCCCTTAAACCACGGTCAGATGCATGAAGCAATGGGAAAATCGGCCGCTTTCAGGAATAAAGCAAAGCAACCGGTCGTTTTCTTTTAACTTCCCGGAATGCATCAGTTCCGCCATTATGATATAAATGGCCGCGGCGCCGGTATTGCCGGTGGTGGTGAGGTTGGTAAACCAGCGCTCCCGCGGAATTTCAAAATCAATTTCCCGCATTCCATGATAAAACTTATCCTCAAAATAGACCGATGAATAATGGGGCAGGAACCAGTCGATGTTACCGGCCGAAAGCCCGTGTTTTGCGATGCCGGCCGACAGCGTTCTTTTCATGGTCTCGACAATCGTATGATCGAGTTGCCGAATATCCTGTTTGACCGCCATGAGATGCTTAATTTCCGCTGCACGGGCCCGATCCATGCTCCGCCATCCGGTAACGCCGCCGTCCGCGTTTTTAACACCGCCGCCGTACATGCAGGTGTCGAATTCTCCCGCGTACGCGAGATAGTCGATCCAGTCCACCCGCAGGTTCGGCGTGCCGGGAGTGGGGCGGGCGGATAGAAAGGCGGCGCCCGCACCATCGGACAGCATCCATCTTAAAAAATCGGTGTCAAAGGCCAGCAGGGGGCGGGTTGCAATGTCGCTATCGGGGCCGGGGATTCCGGAAAAAAAGGCGGAGCGCATATAAGATGAGGATAGCTCCGAGCCCACGGCAACGGCATTTTGCGACATGCCGGTGGCTATATTCATAAAGGCATACTTCAGAGCGATCATTCCGGAGGCGCAGATGCCGGCCGTGGTGATCGCTTCACAGGGCGGAAGGGCCAGTTCCCCTTGCACCATCAGGGCATGGCCGGGGAAAAGAAGATCCGGACTCGTGGTACCGCAGCAGAGGCATTCGATATGATCCGGGGTGAAACCGTCATAAGGCGCTAACCGCTTGACGGCCTCCGCCGCCAGCTCGGCGTTGGTATGCGTCAGCGCTCCGGTTTCCCGGCAGATGGCATAGTGGCGCTGCTTGATGCCGTTATTTTTGAGCACGATCCGTTTGGCCCGCGAGGGAAACCCGTCTATTTTGCCGAGGACGTTCTCGATGTCGTCGTTACTGACCGGCGAATGGGGCAAAAACATCGACATATCGTTAATATAAACACTCATTCCCTTATCCCTCTCTACTACCCACTACCTATTGCCCACAGCCTATAGCCCATAGCCTATAGCCTATAGCCTATAGCCCATAGCCCATAGCCCATAGCCCATAGCCCATTACCCATAGCCCATCCCCTCAGTGGAGATGCCCCAAAAAACGCTTTAGCATATCCGCATAGGCACTGTAAAAGGTTCTTTCCGCCATCCGGGTCGGCATGACGGCATTGGTAAACGTATAATAATCGAGATCATGGTTGGTGATGCGCGCTTCGAGTTTCCGGTAAAGCGGGGTGCCGGGAAGCGGTGTCAGAACGGCTGGAATCGGTACATCGATGCCGCTTTGATCCACAAAATCGGAGAGATTCTGAAATTCCTCCTCCCCGAAGTCCGGCGAGATGATGAAGTCGCCCACGATTTGAATACCGAGTTTTTTTAAGATTTCAATCGCCTCCAGATTGGTCCGGTGGGTGTTTTTTTTGTTTAAGGCTTTAAGTCGTTCATCGCTTATTTCCTCAAAACCGATCACCGCCACCGAAAGACCGGCCCGGCGCCACAGGGCGAAAAGCTCCGGATGCCGCACCACTGTATCCGATCGAACGTCGGCAACGAGGCGTTTTTGAATGTCGGCATCGATGATGGCCTGCCCCAGAACCCTGGCCGTCTTGATGTCTCCGAAGGTGTTGGCGTCCACGAGCCGGATGACCGGCACATCGCCCAGAAGTCCGATATCCCGCAGGACCGCATCGTTTCCATGGCCCAGGTATTTCCCGCCGGTCATGTTGGGAATGCAGCAAAAGGCGCATTCGTGGGTGCAGCCAAAGGCCGTTGCAACGAAGCCGACCTTTCCGCCGACGCCGGACATCACATATTGATCACGATGCTGAAAAACCAAGTCATAGCGCGGCGCCGCGTGATCGACGAGATCCGCTTTCGTGTACCGGCGCGGGACAAAGGCCGATGATACCCCCTGTATATTTGAGAGCACACCGGGAATTTGAACCGGCTGACCCGCTTCAATGGCATCCACCAGCTGCCGAAAGCTCAGTTTTCCCAGACCGGCCACCACATAATCGATGAAGGGGCGCTTAAAAAAATACGGGTCGCAGGAGGCATGGTGTCCGCCCACCACCACCGGAACCGGGAAGGTCTCTTTCAGTTCCTTTGCAATTTTCAAAACCGTGTTGGCTTCGCAGGTTACGCCGGTGATACCGATGAGATCCGGCGTAACCGCCAAACGACCCGAAGACAGGGCATCCGGTTGAGCCTTTAAATCGACGATGGTCACCTCGTGCGCGGAAAGGTTTCCGGCGAGCGTTTCAAGGGACAGCGGTTCCCCGCGGAATATCATTTTGATCGAATCAATGCCGTAGCGCTCTTCGGGAATGCTTTTGCCGCAATTGGGAGGGTTGATTAATAAAATTTTCATAAAACCGAGATAGCGGTGTTTTGCCCTAAATCCTGTTCAGCCGACCCCGCGCCGGATGGGAGAGCCTCCGAAGCCGGTATCCATGAGTACCGATAAAATCTCGATTTATAGGCTTATTCCTGTATATAAATCAATGGAAAATAAAAGGAGAAAAAGGGGATTGGGGCCGTTGCCACTTCAGTCGCAAGGTTCTCCGGCGTCCACTTTCGGGAGATAACATCATTGTTTGTCAACCCAAAATTGACGTATCTGCAGGGCAATCGCATGTAGCCGCTGAAGCTTACCCCAACATGTTGGAATAAGCTTCAGCTCGATTACCTATTGTAATTGCAAATATTTTTCTTTATAAATAGCAAGTTGTCATCTTGATCTTGTCTTTTGCTGGAATTGTTTTAGCTGGTTGGTCCGTAGAAATGGAGGCGCTATGATTCTTGGGCAATCGTTCCTGTCGAGATTCCGTGCAAGCTGTATTTCCATTGTAAGTTGTCTGGTTCTGATTGGATGTGGAGGGGGTGGTTCGGGAAATAGCCCCGGGATTGCGGCCGTCGTGACCGGACAGGCGCTTTTGGGACCATTAACCGGGGCGATGGTTACTGTTTACGATTGTAAGGATCTGAACCATTCGATCTATACAGCAACAACTTCAGAATCAACGGAACTCAATCGGGCCGGCCTTTTTGATATTCCAAACGCCATTCTGGAAGATAATGCGTTATATCTGATGGAAATCTCCGGCGGGAGAGATATTGATGCCAACGATGACGGCGTAATTGATAATTCACCGACCGACAACCGTGGCACGCTTCATCTGATGGCTACCGGTACCCGGCTAAAAGCGGGCCTTTTTCGAGCCAATATTTTGACGGATATCGTTTACCACAAGGTATCTTATCTGCTATTCGCCAAATATCCCGTGGAAACCATTTTGCAGGAGATGACACGCTATACCAGAAGGCTGATAAAAAGTGACGTCGATGGTAATGGTCAAATCGGTTTGGACGATCTTCTATGGTGGGACCCGGTATTGGACAAAGGGAAGGTAGCAAGGGAATGGTCGTTTTTTGAAAATTGTATTCAACAAATTCTCGGCAACACGCCATACTTATCGGAGTTGTCTACAATTTTTCGAAATATTGCCGGCACGGTTGATATGCCGGGCAATACGTTTGACGTAACGGTATCAGGGAATTACGCTTATGTGACGGCCGGGGAATCCGGCCTTCAGATTATTGATGTCAGCAATCCGACCAGCCCCGCCATCGTGGGTGCTGTCGAAACACCGGAAAATAGTGGCGTCAATGTAGCGATTTCGGGAAATCACGTCTATGTGGCGGATGGCAGCTCAGGACTACAAGTGATTGATATCGGTAATCCGGCTAACCCTGCCATCATCGGAGCCGTCCTTACCCCTTTTTTTGCTCAGACCGTTACGGTGTCGGGCAATTACGCCTATGTGGCAGATAGTTGTTCCGATTTTGAATTCAGTTCTTCCCTTCAGATCATTGATGTCAGCAACCCAGCTAACCCTACCATCGTCGGCGCCGTCAACACGCCGGGACGTAGTAGCGAGGCTATAACGGTTTCCGGTAATTACTTGTATTATGTGGCGGACTATAGCCCGGGCCTTCTGGTCATTGACGTCGGTAATCCGAGGAACCCCACCGTCATCGGTTCCTTAGGCATACCGGAGAATTACGGTGTAGCGATAGCGATATCGGGTAATTATGCTTATATTACCAACGTTCAGTCCGGCCTCATGGTTGTTGATGTCAGCAATCCGGCCAGCCCTGTCCTCGTTAGCGCCATTGAGATGCCGGGAGTTGCCGAAGCTGTTACCGTATCCGGCAATTACGCTTATGTGGCGGGGGGATTTTTTGGCATTCAAGTCATTGATATCAGCAATCCGGCCAACCCCACCCTCATCGGTGTTGTCCATGCGCCGCATACCGCTCGGGCTTTAGCGGTTTCGGGTAATTATGCCTATACGATTTCAGGGGATTACGGCCTGTATATTACTGATGTCAGCAATCTGGTTGACCCCACCATCATTGGGGCATTAGAAACACGGGTACAATATCCTCAGGCAATTACGGTTTCAGGTAATTACGCCTTTATTACCAACGGGGATTCGGGCCTTGAGGTCATTAATATCGGCAATCCGGTTACCCCTATCCTTGTTGGTGCCATTGATATGCCGGATGCTCTGGTCACGGATATAGCGATATCCGGCAATTATGCCTTTCTATCTGACCGGAATCGCAGCCTTCAGGTTATTGACATCGGTGATCCAACCACCCCTAATTTAATGGGTGCCGTCCAAACGCCATATCCTGCTCGGGCGTTAGCGGTTTCGGGCAATTACGTCTATATGGTTGACGGGTTGGATACCGGTCGCCATGGAGGGGGGGAGTATGCCTTTCATGTCATTGATATCGGAAATCCAGCTAACCCGTTCATCGTTGGAGGCATCGACATGCCACATTCCCATGTCGTGGCAGTAACGTTATCCGGCAATTACGCCTTTGTGGTTGACCGGTATACCGGCCTTAAGGTCATTGATGTCAACAATCCGGCTAACCCTGCCATTGTCGGTGCCATTGATGCGCCAGATGCTTACGATGTAACGGTTCTAAACAATTATGCATATGTGGCTTGTGCGTATTTGGGCCTTCAAGTCATTGATGTCAGCAATCCGCGAAATCCGGCTCTGGTCGGCACAGTTAATGCACCCGGTTTTGATATTTTGTCCTTGGCAGTATCCGGCAACTTCGCTTATGGAATAGAAAGATACGGACTAATAATTATCGATATCGGGAATCCAGCGGCCCCTGCTGTCGTAGGTACCCTGGAAACGCCCGGATATTATACCGAGGCTTTAACAGTGTCGGATAATTTTGTCTATACGCTTAGCAGTTATGGATTAACTGTTTATCAGGCTATTGCGGTGGATAACCAGTTGGGCTTTTAATGATTCAGCGATTGCCGGATAACCTGCGCGAGATCTTTCCAGCGAATCGGTTTTATAACCACTTCTCGAATACCGAGGCGCTGGACCGTTTCAGGTTGTATGGCTTCACTGAAACCGGTGCATAGGATAATCGGTATATCCGCCCGCAGTTGCCGTATGTTGCTTGAAAGGTCCAGACCCGTCATTTTTGGCATCGTCAAGTCGGTAATGATCAGGTCAAACCGGTGGGGAGCCGCCTTAAAAATCCTTAAGGCTTCAAGGCTGCCGGTTGCCGTGGTAACCTGATAGCCAAATGATGCCAACATCTGCTCACCGACTTTCACCAGGGACGTTTCATCATCCACCAACAAAATGCGCTCGTTGCCGGACGGGGCAGGGATGCTTGTTTCCGGTTTCGGTGCGATTATCCTATCCAGTGAGGGGAAAAAAAGCTCAAAGCATGTGCCTTTCCCCGGCTCACTTTTGACCAGAATGGCGCCTTCGTGGGTTTTTATAATGCCGTGGACGACGGCAAGCCCCATTCCCGTCCCCTCACCCGGCCCCTTTGTCGTGTAGAAGGGTTCAAAGATATGATCCAGAACGGCGCTGTCCATGCCGTGGCCGGTGTCGCTGACCGTAAGCTTCTGGTATTTTCCCGGTTTCAGATCCGGATGCGGGGCAGCCGCTTGTGAGTCGAACGACACCGCCGCCAGGCTCACGTGGAGCAGCCCGCTCTTATCCCGCATGGCATGATAGGCATTGGTGCACAGGTTCATCACCACCTGATAAATCTGCGTCGGGTCCGCCATTACGGACGGCAAATCCGGTTGAATGTTTTGTCGCAATTCAATCGTGCTTGGCAGGGAGGCGCGCAACATCTTGAGCACCTCTTTCAGGATCAGTCCGATCTGCATGGGGCTGCGTTGAGTCTTTCTTTTTCGACTGAATGTAAGAATCTGATTCACCAATTCTCTTGCCCGAACAGAGGCGTTAAATACTTCCTGCAAATATTGCCCGACCTTACTCTTCGGTGGGGTGGTCAACAGCGCGATTTCTGAAAAGCCCATGATAATTCCGATGATATTGTTGAAGTCATGGGCAATACCGCCCGCCAGTGTACCGATCGCCTCCATCTTTTGGGCATGATAAAGTTTTTCTTCGAGAAGCTGCTTCTCCGTATTTCGCTTTTCCAAGGCTATCGACAGATTGTTAAATGCCACGGCAAGGTTGCCGATTTCATTTCGGTTTTCCACGGGAAACGGGTGCAACATGCCGGCTTGCCCGGAAGCAACCGCCGCTTCGGTCAAACGCTTTAAGGGCTGTGTGATTTGGCGAGCGATCAAAAAGGTAACGGCGCTTCCTATCACCAGAAAGCAAGCGGCAAGAACCAGGCCCCTCAATAAAACGAGGGTGCGCTGCTCATCCATGGCGGATTTATCAAGAGCTAAACGAATAAAGCCGAGTATTTTATCTTTTCCCTCTTCGCCTTCTGTTTTTCCCGCAATCTCCATTGGCAGGTTAAAGTCACCCGCCGCCATCACCGTTAACCAAAAAATCATCTTGTCTTTTTGGTCTTCGATCCGAACCGGTATCAACTCGACGGGGTTTCCAATATGCCGAAGCGATTCCGGCGGCGTTGAATCGGTTTTGACGCTCCGGGAAATGGCGGCATTATCGTGAGCAACCTTTTGTAAAAGGAGTTCCCCCCTTGTATTGAAAGCACTTACCGCCAGGACGCCCTCATGCTGAAAAACCCCGGCCATCGGTACCTGAAGTAAAACCGCGCTTTCAGAGAAAACGCCGATTCTGCAACTGTATGACAGGCTTTTGATCAATACCTTTCCGTTGTTTTCGAGGGCTTCAATAAGGGCTTTTTTTTGGTAATGAACCGTTACGACGGAAAAGGCGACTGAAATGGAAAAAATCAACAAGGTGAACACCGTGAAAATTTGAACACTCAGCTTTTCCTGAAACAATTTTTTTATGCGAAGGTTCATGGGCCGTTTTATCAGTTCAATCAACAACATGAATGCCGCCGAGGGCGGCATTATTAATTGGAATGCCGAGTTTCCCGGCAACGGTCCGGTTTATCGTAACCACCACTTTTTGCGCCTCAGCGGGGGTTACTTTGGCTAACGGTTTGCCGTCAAGGATCATGTTCGCCATTTCTCCCGTTTGACGCCCCAGGTCGAATACATCCACCCCGATGGACATGAATGCGCCGAATGCCAGATACTGTTTTGAAAACGAGATAACCGGTATCTTGTAAGCGATGGCGAAGTCGAACAGAAACCGCACGGTTTCCGGCGAAATAACGGTCTGGTCCGGTAACAACCACAACACCTCCGGCGTGGCCTCCATTTTTGTCAGCGCGGGGGGGACTTCGCGGGCCGTTTTTACCGCGTGGGCCAGAATGCGAATGCCGGCGGCGGCCGCCGCTTTTTGACTTCTGGCAACGAAGGACCCCGTTTCTTCGGGGTTATACAGCAGGCCGATGCGGGTTGTGCCGGGCAATGCCTTCAAAATGATATCTAACTGTTTTTCCTGAGGGATATTGATGCTGACACCGGTGATGTGCGACGCCGCTTTTCGAAGCGGTTCCGGATTCAGGACCATCGTGTACAGTATCGGCAGATGCGATAAATCCCTAACGGCAAGAAGGGCATCCGGGCCGATCGCCAATATAAGATCCGGACCCATCGCGCCTATCTTTTGAGCTATATCGCCCTCTTTCAACTCAGACAGGTAAATCCGTTCGTTTTCCGCGTGGCAAACACTTTCAAAGCCACTAAACGCCTCGTTATAGGGGGCCACGTTCATACTTTGAACGGATGCAACCACGGGACCGGCTTCGCCGGCGCCGGCGATAAGAAGAGAAAGGATGGTCAGCAGGATTGTCAGCATCAGTGCACGAGTTCGCGGGCATTTTTCATATCGTTACCGGCATTATTCAGACTTTACGAGATCACTTCATTTTGGGCCTTGATCATCGTACCAGCCACGCCAGGATATTTTTTCCAGACCGGCAGGAACTCGCTATCGCTCAAACAGCCTGCCGCTCTTCCAAAAACACCCTGGCGCGGCCGGCCCCCCTGCCGTGGGAAATTGGCCGAAACGATGATCAAGGCCTCATTTTGCATAAAAAAACCAATATGTCAAAATGGTATTGTTTTTTCTTTCCCGCTTTCATATCGGCCAAAGTCCGGCGGGATAGATGGGGCTCGGGGATGCGGAGATACCGGGCATCGGTATTGGATCAGTGGGGGGAATGCTAAGCGCGGCCGTTAAAAAACGACTTGAATTTGTAATAAAAAATTGATACGAATCAAGACGATGGTCAGTATTCACCCCATCGTATTATCGATCAATCATCACCTATTGAGGCGTTATGGGGCAACGAAAACTATACGGCGGGATAGTCGGGTTTTGGATTCTCTTGGGGGTTGGCGCCGCCGCGATGGGACAATCCACGGATGAAATGAATTTCCTGAACCTTTTCTTCCCCCGGGAAGAAATGGTTGTTTCCGCCACAAGGTATCCCAAACCCATTTCCAAAGCCGCCGAAAATATGTCCATCATTACCGCAGCTGAAATCCGGAACATGAACGCCCATACCGTGGCGGACATTTTAAACCGGATTCCGGGTCTCTTCGTCAATTTCAACCAGGATTTCGGCGCCACCTCTCTATTGACAATTCAGGGGTCCGAAGACCGGCATGTGCTCGTCATGCTCGACGGCATGCGGTGGAATTTTTTAGCCGGCGGGAATGCGGAGACCAACACCATTCCGGTGGGCATTATCGAGCGGATCGAAATCATTAAGGGGCCGGCCTCCTCCGCCTGGGGCTCCGCCCTGGGGGGGGTGGTCAACATCATTACCCGGCAGGCCGGAAATAAATTGGTACCCGGCGGTTCCGTCAGCGCCGCCGTCGGAGAGTCGGGAACGCTCGACACCAGCGGACAGGTGGCCGGCCAGATCGGGGTGCTCGGGTATTATCTGTATGCCGGAAAACAGGAATCCAATGGACTCTGGGGGGGAAGGGATTATGATAACGGGCAGATTTTTTCAAAATTCCGTGTTCCCCTGTCGGATAGCGCCACCCTGACATTGAGCGCGGGATTGAGTGAGCCGGAAAATAATCAGGGCGCCTTTCCCGAGGGTGACCTTCAAGCCCGCTCGGAGGAGGAAACCCACCACCTGAATACCTCTCTGGAGGCGAGGCTCACCGATCGAATCGATTTTGAGATATCCCTCTACCATCTCAAGCAAAAGCTGAACCTGCCCAATGTGTCCTTGGGGCTGAGCGATCCGGAAACCGCCGGAGATCTTTATCTGTCCACCCGCCTTGACGAAAAAACCGCGGGTGGCGGCACGAAGCTGATCTGGAAAAATGAGGTGCAAACGGCTGTCCTCGGCGTCGATTTTGAACACGGGGAATTGGATCAATCGATTGCGGCCGGGGAGTGGTTGCAAAGTGTCGGAGCGCCGGCCCATATTCAAACCGATCCCCGTATGGATCGCTATGCGGTATTTCTAAATGACACGATCAGCCTGGATCGTATATCCATCACCCCCGGCATCCGGTTGGATGACAACAGCATCACCGATTCTTTTTTCAGCCCCAGCCTGGGTATCACTTACAACCTGAAGGATAAAACCCTTTTCCGGGGCACCATTGCCAGGGGTATGAATTATCCGGCATTGGCGATGCTTTCGGGCGGCGGATTTTTTGTGGACCCGAATCCGGATCTCGAACCGGAAACCGTATGGTCCTACCAGGCAGGGATCGAAACCGTTTCCGTCCCGTTTTTGTGGCTGAAAGCCAATCTGTTTTTTCACGATCAGGAAAAATCCATAGCCCGTGCGCCGTTTGCCGGCGGGCCGCCCAATTATAATGACTTGTATCTTAATTCATCCGGAATTCGTCGTCAGGGGCTGGAGGTGGAAGTGAAAACAAAGCAGGTTCATCATCTCTCCTTCAGCACCAGCGGCGCCTATATCGATTTGGATCACCCAAATGATTCGGGTGAGAGCTACCTTTACACCGGGACCCTTGGGGTGGAGTACAGCCACCCGGATCTTATTTATGCGCAGCTTTTCGGCCGATATGTGGAATGGGCATTGCCTTCGGAAGTCCGATCAAACAACAGCGATATCGTCTGGGAGCTCAATTTGAACCGGAAGCTTTTTTCCTGCAACCATACCGTCGGCACGGTTTTTTTAACCCTTCACAATCTTTTCAACGGTTCACAGTATCAAGTGTTAGAGAGACAGAATCCGCAACGTTGGGGTGAGGTCGGATTTCGTTATGAATATTAGCCGGGCGATTCGCAACCGGTGATGTTTATATCGAATCCAACTGATTTTATTAACTATTCTATTATAAGGAGAAGTCTAATGGAAGAAAAAAATCAGGAACTCAGGGAAGAAACATCGGATATCGTCGTGCTGGACCCGGGCATTGAGTTGACGGATGTGGATATTGAATCGATTTGTTGTGCTATCAGCCTCTTTCCATATCGTTCGGTTTAAGCTAACGCTGGCTATGCCTGCAACCCCGTAGGGGCGAACCTATGTGTTCGCCCCTACGGGCCGTTCACCGAAATCAGGGGTACGGGATTAAAATTTTCTTGTTTTTTCGACAGGAATTAACCTGATCGATGATCAGGGCCGCATCTCATCCCATTGCTCACGGAGCCCATGGAACTTTCCCATTATCTAAAAACCTTTCCCTGCCGGGACGACCCGGATTCCCTCATTGTTTTTTCGACTCGGCGGATTTCCAAGATCCGTATTCCCGGAGCGATATTTGAACGCATCGGGCGGGGAGAGTTATCCCTCTCCGAAGAAATGCTGTTGACGAAGCTGGGAATGCTTGTTTCCGATCGGGAGGATGAAAAGAAAACGGTTCGGGATATGTTTGGGCGGTTAAACGCCCGCAACTCCGGACTGGATGTTATTGTCGTTCTGAATCTGGACTGCAATTTTTCCTGCGTTTACTGCTACGAGGGGGCCCCCGAGGGGGATCGGTATATGTCCGCCCAAACCGCGGATCGACTGATCGCCTTCATTCAACGCAAATTCGCGGCCGGGAAGAAGTCTCTGGTTCTCGATTTTTACGGCGGAGAACCCCTGTTGAGCATAGGTCTTATCGAGCATATCTCCAAGGCCTTAAAATTCTTTACCCGGTCATTGGATGCCGAATTCTCCTTTACCCTGGTGACCAACGGCAGCCTTTTCAGACGCGCCGTCGCCGAAAGGCTCGTTCCCCTAGGGCTAAAATCCGTGAAGATCACGCTGGACGGTCCCTCGCAACTCCATAACCGGTATCGGCCGTTTAAATCGGGCGCCGGCAGTTTTGACTCGATCGTTAAAAACATCAAGGAGACCTGTGATATCGTCAAAATCGGAATCGGCGGCAATTATGACGAAACCTCCTGGCCCGGGTTCCCGTCCCTGCTCGATTTCCTGGAGGCTAACGGGCTCACCCCGGACATTCTTTACATGGTGAAGTTTGATCCCATCTTCCGGCCGGTCAATCAGAAGCATCTCCTCGCCAAATATCACGGTGGATGCGCATCCGGCCACGAGCCCTGGATACTGGAAGCCGAGGGGGTCCTAAGAAGAGAGATACTAAGGCGGGGATATTTCACTCCCAGGGTGCGGCCCATCCTGTGCGCCATTGAAAATAAGAGCAGTTATGTGGTGAATTTCGACGGCCGGCTCTATAAGTGTCCCGCCTTTGCCGGCCATGAGGAATTTGCGATCGGGGATGTTGACGGCGAGCAAGAGAATTACGAACAACGCTACCGGGTGAATCACTGGAAAAACGAGGTGTGTCTCGACTGTGTGTATCTTCCCCTTTGCTTTGGCGGGTGCCGGTACATATCATTTCTAAAAGATGGCGCCATTAAAGCCGTGGACTGCAAGC
The DNA here is from genome assembly GCA_043797445.1 of Pseudomonadota bacterium. Taxonomy (GTDB): domain Bacteria; phylum Desulfobacterota; class Desulfobacteria; order Desulfobacterales; family JAFDDL01; genus JAZDPP01. The sequence continues at coordinate 14,727 of JAZDPP010000091.1, read as the reverse complement.
GGCCTTATCTTGATTCCGCCCTGGAAACCCTGGTGAATCAGGAAATCGAATTCTTGAAAAAATCATAACGGAAGAGTTGATCCCTTATCACTTCACCGAAGCAAGTATTCGGGAGCGGAGCGGCGAGGCGGGAGAATAGGCGATGAGAATCCGGAAAGAGCAGATGGATGTGTTCGAATTGCACATGATGCGCAACTATGAGAAGCGTGTGTTGCGGACGATTGCGAAGACTTACCCCGAACGCTATGAACGGGATGGGGAAGATCGGATCTGCGCCCTAATTCAGGCCGGGGTTCGAAAGGGGGAGCGATACGGGATTACCGATGACGATGACGCGGAACGCTATATCCTGATGCTGGTTGAGCATGGGGCGGACTTCGAGAAAAAACCGGAGATGGCGGAATGTCTCGGGATTCTTGAGGAGAAAGAGTTACCCGGTGACGCCAAGGTGAGTTTAATCCGCAGAAGGCTTCAAAGCGAAGGGGGTTGACTTGCCCAAACCGACAAAGGCTTGCTCCAAACCCGGGAGCCTCTACATCGAGTTGCGATGCCAAAATCGCAAGAATCCGAAGAAATGGGAAAAGCTGTCTCATCTGTGCGGGGTTAAGGTCACGGGCGGCGGGATCGACCAGACCAAATCCATGCGCAATAGTGAAACATTCAATAGTCTTCCCGCCGGCGCGTACACCATCGCGTTGACGCCAGTCGAGGAGGAAGCGACCTTTGAGATCGAGGAGGAGGTCGAGCAAAAGGGCAAACCGACTGAGACCTGGAGACCCGTGGGCACGGGCCCGATTAGCAGTTCGGCGACGATCGAGGACGGCAAGACGAGCCTTCATTACTTCCGATTCTTCCCGTACGAACTGCTCGTGAAAGTTGTGGGGAAGGGTGTCGGCGGAAAGAAGGATGAGCTGCTTCAGGGCGACACGGTCAAGGTCAAGACGGGTGCTTTTCTCGCCGGCAAATCCGCGGTGACCAATACCGAGGGCGTGACGGACTTCGGCATTGTGCCGGGCGGCACAAAATACACGCTCGAACTGATACTTACGGACGAGCACAAGCGCAAGTACGTGATTGAAAATGAGTACAAGGATGCGCCCGGGAAGCGGTTCGGAAATGATCCTTTCCTGATCAGGCTGGAGTTTCGTCGCGTATATCTGCAATTGCTATATAAGGATCCGGATGGGACGGTGCGTCCGTTCCCGAAGGATTTTCCCGTGACAGCCGTTTGCAGTGATCCCGGATCGGTGACGGAACAATTGAAAGTCATTGACAACAAAGGCAATCTGAATTTTCAGCTCCATCCGGACAAGAAAAAATTTACGCTCATGGCCGGCGACGACAAGTCATGGTATTTCGTTTTCAAGCGGGCCGACAGTAACGCGCCCTGGGTGCCGGATACTCCCCCCCTGAAAGAGGTGCCGAACGACAGCGATGCGGAGTTGCGCAGTATGGTATTGAACCGTAAGCGGTTTTTCCGCCTGCCCAAGGCCTGGTCTCTGGCCGTGTGCGAGTGGAGATCGGAGGAGGGGCTGGCTGTCGGCCGGAACGGCTTGTCCGATTTGCCCGCGGTGGGGGTATGCACGAAAGAGAGGCCGGGCAAGCTGACGCTGCTGCCGAAAGTTCAGTACGTGCGTTTCGAGTTCCATGATCGCAAGTATTGCATTTCGGACCACAACAAAAAGCGTGTCGGCATTCCGCCCATCGTGCTGAAAGGGGCGAGGGGTTCGACCTCGGCGGGCCAGCCCGTCGCGGGAACCTACGATGCCATCAGTAACTGGATGGTCGACGAGAGTGATGCGGCCAACGCCTGTCAAAGCCTGCCCTGGATCATCACCCGGAAAGGGGATGGCGCCGATCTGCCCAAGCTGAACAACAAACTGCTGCTCGAATTCGGAATGGAAAACGGCTACGTTCATTCCACCAGAGCGGACTACCGCAAGATCGATGTGCTGGATCCGGGCAGCCCCAAAGCCGCCAAACGCAAACCCGGCAAGGACCGCAACCAGTATTATGATCTTCCGAAACACTGGAAGTCCAGGTGCTATTTCACCCGTTTCAGTGATCCGGCAAAAAATAAGTTTTTTGATGAACTCCGGGATGCGGACGACCCGGATCTTGAAGCTTCCTTTGCCAAGGCCACAAAGCTGGTGTTTTCATTGGATGACATCGTGCTGGTCGACAACGCCGGCAGTCAGGCCATAAAGGACAAGGATGAAAATGATCCGCCCGCCGACAAGGCGCTTTCCAAGTATTCGAGAATAACCCTGCTGGAACTCGACCCGGGAGACAAATACAAGGTCAAGGTCTATAAACCGAGGGCAACCGCGGCCTATTGGAGTGAATCGGAATTCAGGAAAGAGGCCGCCACCGAAATCCGCCGAAACGTCATTGTCGATTACCCGGTTAATCCGCGGGTCGTGGTGTTTTGCAACAATTTTCATGATATTTTCGATAAGCGTACAGAAGCGGCGGATTTTACAAAGAAAGAAATCCTCGGCGCGCGCGCGGCAAAGCTGGAGGATACGGATGTCAGCAGCGGAAAAGTCGTATTTTCCAGCGATGCGGACGTGACTAACTTCTATGTCCACTTGAAACGGCTTTTTCACCTGCGGTATCTGCATTATGGCGCCACCGACGGGACGACCGTGTTCGGCGCATTGGTGACGTATTGGCAGGCCAGGTTCAAAATTGCCGCCAGCCATGGCGGATCCAATGCCGATATCACAGCATATCGCGAAAAAGGCATGGAGCGGGCCATGAAACGGTGGAACGAGAAAGATTATTATTTTGAAGAAAATGATGATGCGACTCATTTCGTCGTGAAGCATTTTTGTTTATTCGAAGCAAAAGACATCGAAACGTCACCGGGTACCTTTGAAAAACGGGGAGGGAAACAGATTTGCATGGTGTCCGTTACAACCGATGCCGTCGGAAGTTCAGCCGCTGTCAATGGGACGACGATGCAGATGAGAAAAAGCGGAGCGCTGGACGAGGGGAACGTCCGGGGCCAATCACCTGCCGCTTCGCCATTGCCGGTCATCCTGGAATATGACGTGGCCGACGCCGCGCCCAAGAGCGCTTTTTCTCATGAACTGGGGCATGCGGCAATCGGCGCGTACGATGATTATGTCACCGGGATACTGGAAAAAAGCCTGTGGAAATATACCAACAACCACGCCTCCATGGACATGGAGGGGCAGCGGTATTACGGCATGCCCTATGAACTCGACGAGGCTGCGATAATGAACGTCAACAGGGCGGTGCGGATGCGCTACTTCTGGGGGCGGGCCAACTGGCTCAACGATCAGGCAAAGACGGGGGCGAACCTCAATAAATTCCTTGAGGCCAAAAAGTTCAGAATCGCTTATGAACCGGCCGGGAAGGCTAAGTTGAAATACGTCAAACCCGATGCCCACAAAAGCATTTATACCCCTCTTACCGAGCAGAATGTCAGCCTGGATAAGAAAGGAAAATGCGATTTGCATCTTTATCACCTCGGAAATGACGAGTTTGCCCAGATTCTTCAAGGCGGCCCTTACAACGGCATTCTGGCGCTTGTGATCAAACTGTCCGCCAGATTCGTCAGAATTTTGCCATGGGCGACGGCAGCGCCATATGCGGAGGGAGACCTGGTGGCCCAGGGAGGAACGAATTATGCCTGCGTCACCGCGCATACCAGCGGAACCTTTGCAACGGATCTGACCGCCGTGAGATGGGTCCCCGAATCGGCAGCCTGGGCCGCAAACACGGCCTATACCGTTAACAGATGGGCCGTGGAGGGAGGGAAGTTTTATCGCTGCAATACGGCTCATACGAGCGCTGCTTCCTTTGCGGCGGATCAGGCCAGGTGGACTGAAAAGTGTAAAATTCCCACAGCCGATCTGACGGAAGATCAGCAATTTGACCATTTGGAAGCACTCAGGGCGGCGATTGACGCGATGCTGGCGAAAAAATTCAAGTTGACCGGCTCCGGGAATTTCAGCAAAACCCACTTAAGAATATCCACCCAATGGGAAAAGGTGGCATCGGGGGCGGCCGCAACCGGGGGAACCCATTTTACGATCGAATTTGGCCTCAAATCCAAGGTCTTTCAGCCAAACGCCCAGACCATCAAGGCGGGCGCCGACTGCAATCTGAAAACCATTATCCGCTATCTGTTCGGGAAAATAGGAGATAACCCCGCGCAATGGACCGCGGAAGGGGGGCTTATCGCCGATTTGACCAAAACCGATTTGGCGAAGTTGAAAACCTGGATGGACACAAAAGCGGGAGGGGTTTTCACCGTTGCGGATATTTAACCGAAAACCGATTGGATTGATTTTCCACTGCGTACTCGGGCTTTTTGCCTTGCTCGCGTGCAGGGCCGATGCGCAAAACATTTCCACGAAGACTGCAAGGACCACTGAAATGACCCTGACAACTTCCAGCACCTATCCCGTGAATTTTGCAAGCCCCAGGCGGGATTGCGCAATTCCCGCCACCACTTCCGCCAAAGGCGCCATCGCCTGGTCTCATGAAACAGGCAAAACGGCCAGCGCAAACTGGCCTCCCGCCATTTTGATCTGGGGCAGCCATGTTCTCGTTACCACCTTTGCCGACATGGTATTGTTTGACCGATCCGGAAAAATTCTCTGGGAAAAAGGCAAGCAGGGCGGCACGCCGGCCGCTGTGGCCAACGGGCTCGTATACTATAAAAACAAAACCCTCTTCCTGGATGCCGTCAACCTGAACAACGAAGCCGTGCTCCAGCAAGCCCCGTTTCCTTCCGCCATGAGTAAAGACGTGGTGGTCCATATCCTCTGGCCAGGGGATAAGGATTTTATCGCGGCTGTTTATTGGCCGGGAGAAGCGGAAGTGGCCGATGGCGATGATCCGGATACGAAACTGCGCCCCCCCGAAGTCACCGGGGTGCGAAATGCGTATGGCACCACCTATCGCGAGTGGGGGGCAACTTACAAAGGGCCTCCACGGCTTTTGCCTCTCTTGCTTCCCGAATTGAATCGCCTGGTGCTGGTCACCGATGAGGTGATCCGTCTCGATGTGGCGGGGGAAAAAGAGCTTTCCCGTTTCAAACTGCCCCTCGGGGAGGTGGTGGATTGGAGTGTCGATAGCCGGGAGATTTACTACCTCACCAGCTATGAGGCCAAAAACAAAGTGCTGCTGGCCCTTTCGGCCGAGGGTCGGGAGTTGTGGCGCTGGACGGACAAAGATCACCCGGATGACCCCTGGGCACGACGACAACCTCCGATCCAGGCATGGCAGGGACGCATTCAGGTATTGACGGAGAGATGGGTTTTGACCCTGAAGGAGGGCAAGTTGCTCTGGGCTATCGAGACAAAAGGCGAAACGATACGCCACGGTTCCGCGCTTGCCGATGGCTCCCTGCTGGTGACCGCGGGTAAAACGCTGAGCCACATCGATGTGGACGGTCGTAAATTTTTTTCAGTTCAACTGGACAAGGATATTCTAAGCCCCCCCGTCGTCGACGCCGAGGGCAATATTTACGTCGCGACCGAATCCCATCTGGTTCAAATTCATTGAGAGGGCGGCGCCCCGTTTCCCGCGCGGGAGAAGTGGGGCGGCATTGCCTTACAAGAAGAGGTTGTTTTGACGACAATCACATTATCTCAAGCACTGTCATCCCCGGCGGTACCCCCCTGCCTGATGATGATCCTTATATTGGTCATGGCCCTTATTTATTTCATTAGACGGGCTGTCGTGCTCCAGCGGAAGGTGATCACCTGTTCCGGCACGCTGGAAGTGACAATCCAGGAACAGATAGCCGTGAAGGAACGTCTGCTCGCTCGCGACGCTGAGCTTGACCGCTATCGCAGCGATTCGGAGAAGCAGTTGGCCACCCTGACTGAAGAAAAGGGGCGGGAGCGCCAGCGTTATGAGACCCTGACCCAAGTGTATGGCCGGTTACAGGCGGAGTTGGCAACCCAGCAGACCCAGGCCAAACGAGTCGATGAACTGATCCTTGAAAGGGACGCCGCCCGCCGCCGGCTTGAACAGTTACGGGATGAGAAAAATGCGCAAGACACCCATTTTGCCGCCTTGCAGTCGAAACTGGAAGAGGAGCGCAAATCCGCTCGCGAGAAGATAGAATTGCTTGAGCAGGCAGAGATTCGCCTCGCCAAAGAGTTTGAAAACCTGGCCAACCGCATTTTTGAAGAAAAACATCAAAAGTTTCGAGAGGTGAGCAAGACCAGCGTCGAGGCCTTGCTTACTCCCATGCGGGAGCAGTTGATCAACTTCCGTAAGAAGGTGGAGGATGTTTATGACAATGAGAATAAGGAACGGGCCTCCCTGCGCACCGAGATTCAAACGCTGAAATCGTTGAACGAACGGATCGGCACGGACGCCCTGAACCTGACCAGGGCCCTGAAGGGTGACAGCAAGGCTCGGGGTACCTGGGGCGAGATGCAGCTTGAAAAACTGCTGGAAGCGTCCGGTCTTCGAAAAGGGCATGAGTATGAGGTTCAGGTTAGCCATCACAACGAGGACGGTAAACGGTTTCAACCCGATGTCGTGGTTCATCTCCCGGAAAAGAAGGATGTGGTTATTGACGCCAAGGTCTCTCTCGTTGCCTATGAGCAATACCATAGCGCAGAAAATGATGATGAGCGGCAGCGCCGGCTGCGCGCCCATATCGCTTCGCTTCGCAGCCATTTTAACGGACTCGGTGACAAAAACTACGATGAGCTGGTCGGCGTCAACTCCCTGGATCTCGTCATTATGTTCGTTCCCATCGAATCGGCCCTTCTTCTGGCCTTCGAACATGAACCCAAGCTTTTCAGTGATGCCTTCTCCCGGCATATTTTGCTGGTGAGCCCTTCCACGCTGATGGCCACCCTGAAAATCATCCATAATATCTGGCGCTACGAGCACCAAAACCGCAACGCTCAGATCATTGCCGCCGAGGCCGGGAAGCTTCACGACCAATTCGTCGGTTTTGTGGAAGCCCTGGAAAAGGTAGGCGATCAGATCCGGAAGACTGCGGAGAGTTATGATATTGCTCACAAACGGCTCACCAGCGGCAAGGGGAATCTTGTGGGCCGCACGCAGAAGCTGAAAATGCTTGGGGCCAGGACCAAGAAGACAATAACGAATGAACTTTTGGACGCAGCGGTGGAAAGCGGTGATGGTCTGGTCCTAGTCCCTGATGAAGTGCCTGCCTATGAGGAGACTATGCCCCAATGATCCAGGAGAATTACACAACAAAATCGATAAGCTCCGGACCTGGTTTTGGACCGGGCATCACAAAGGGAAAGTTGCGTCCTGCATTGGTCATTCGGGTACTTCCGGCTCAAATGTCCGCATGGCGGAAAGAAAGTGGGGAAGATCTCTGAGAAGGCGCCAGAGGCTGTGACGGTGTTCCCAGGTTCGCTTTTGTATTTTTTTGCGCCACCGGGGATCGCTGTAAAAGCGTTTCACGTGGGTGTTGTACAGCTGGTCCAGCGTCTCTTTGGAGTCGATCCCCTTGGGAACAAAGACGAAATTGAGGCAGTTCATTTTGCGCCAGTCCTCCTCCAGGAAACCTTCCTCATGAATGGTCTTCCATACGGGGGCGCCATGAAAGGGGGTGAATTTCGACATATTCATATCATCGAGCCCGAGAGAGATCACAAAATCGCTTGTTTTTTGAATGGAGGTTGCGGTTTCCCCCGGAAGGCCCATCATGAAGAGCCCCTTGGCCCGTAACCCCGCCGCCTGAATGCGGTGAATTGTCTTTCCCACCTCATTGATGTATACGCCGGGCTTGTGAACTTTCATCAGGTCCGCGTCCCCCGTCTCGATGCCGAGAGAGACCATGAGGCCGCCCGCCTTTTTCAGCATTCGGAGGAGTTCGTCATCCGCATGACCCGTCCGGACGGCGCAGTTGAACTGGATTCCAAGGGGCTTTGCCGTCAGAAGTTCGCAGAGCGCCATGATCCGGTTGCGGTTCAGGGTAAACAGATCATCGTAGATGTTGAGATGCTGGACGCCGAAGCGTTTTCGCAGATATTTCATATGGCTGTAAACATAGGCCGCCGAGTTATACCGGAAGCCGCGCCTGAAGACGGAGCGGTCACAATAGGAGCACTGGTAGGGGCAACCCCGGCTGGTGACCAAGGTGGCGCCCGGCGCCTGGATATAGCTGAAGAGTGGGAGATGGTATCTCTTTGGAAACCCGATCAACTTCTCATAGGCCGGAAAGGGCAGCGTGTCGAGATCCGCAATCGGTTCCCTCGGCGAATTGGTGATGGCACGGCCGTTATCCCGCCATGCGAGCCCGGGGATCTCCTTTACAGGCTTTCCATCGGCCAGGTCCGTTAGCGTTTGTTCTCCTTCGCCGATACACAGATAATCGATGTTCGGAAAGTGATTCAGCAGAATCGCCCCCAGGGCGGACACATGGACGCCGCCGAAAATGATGGGCGTATGAGGCGAAAGGGCCTTGATTCGGGATGCCATGTCATAGGCATCCGGAAACCCCGAGGTGGTGGTTGAAAATCCAACGATATCGGGGGCGTGATGGAGAATATGCCGGACGTTGGGTTCCGTGCCGGTTATGGCTTCGGGTCCGAGGCAGTCCAGAACGGCGACCTCGTGCCCCTTTTCCGATAGAAAAGCGGCAATGGAGAGGAGCCCCAGGGGCGCCATTCGGTTGGCGGTGGCGGTGATATCCTTTCTGCCGGGCACCCAGTTGGACCCCGCGGGATGAACGAGAACAATCCGCAACATCAGTTCCCCATCAATAACCGCCCCGGCTTTCCGGGGGAGGCCCGGTTTCAAGACCAGGGGAGATTTCCAATGGGGGACCGAGGAGCTTTTCCATGCTCACCCGGGTGGCCCAGCGGAAAAAGACTTTCGTGTGCTCCGCTCCGGCGAGATACATGCCTAGAATGAAGACAAGATGGGAAATGCCATAGATCAGGGGACCCCCGATGATGAGAACGAGGGGTTCCTGTAACGTGACGGAAAGAATTCCCATGGCGCCGACGGCGGGCCATCCGAGGATATAGCTTACGGCAATAACGATGAGTCCGACAATGACGCGCCGCGTTGGCTTTTGCTTTAAGGCCGCCAGATCGGCCCGCTCTTCAATAGCGCTGCGCACGTACCGGGTTTTTGAAATGCGGTATAACAGTCGTTTGATCATTGGGGGGTAACCTGGAATCGGGTTGAATTTTTTTCCGCCCCCATGTAAACAAGGGGGTCGGTTTATTATCGAATGCTCACATGGGGGTGTCATACAACCTATGGCGCAAAGAAGAAAGGGGTTTTTCACTCGAATGCCTTGGCGGGACAGGTAAGCATGGCGGCCAGTTGGGATAACATCGATAATATATATTGTATCTCCGTGGCGGAAAGGACGGACCGGCAGGCGGAGGCCGGGGTTCAGTTTGTCCGCGTGGGGCTATCGGCCAGGGTGGAGTTTGTCATGGTTAAAAAGCATCCCACCGATTGCGAACAGGGGATCTACGAATCCCATCTTCTGTGCATGAAGAAGGGGTTAAAGGCCGGCGCCGATCGGATTCTCATTTTTGAGGACGATGTCGTCTTCGAGCGATTTGACGCGGAGACCCTGGTGGATGGTATCGAGTTTCTTTGCCGGAATCATCCCTGGCATATGCTGTTTTTGGGGTGCATGGTCCGGGGCAGCCGGCCGACGGCCCATCCATCGGTCCGAAAAATAAAATACCGCAGCCTGACCCAGGCCTATGTGATTCATCGCCGGTTTGCCGAGGTCCTCCTGCGGCATCCCTGGCGAAATATCCCCTATGATGATTTCCTTAAGAGTTTGCGGGATGATGAGACCTACGTGGTCTATCCTTCCATTGCCTTTCAGAGCGATTCCCGGTCGGACAACGAGCGCTATTTGCCGCTGGACCGATTTCGCCGGCTCTGCGGCGGCCTTAAAACCCTTCAAAAACGAAACGAATTTTACCACCGGCACCGGCCGCTCATCATCGGCGCCCATGTACTGGTTTTCTTATTGATAGTACTGGCGATCTGATATGAGATTTCCCCGTTTCAACTGGCCGCTGCTGATGCTGACCCTGGTTCTTATCAGCGCTCTTTTCTGGGCGAGCCTTCGGCTGACGACGATCGATACCGATATTACCCGATATCTTCCCCAGGGAGATCCTGTGTTATCCGATGCGGGCACTATTTTCGCCCACCATCCCATTCAGGGGGAGATGGTGATCGATCTGGGAGTTGAAACCGCCGACCCGGATTTGCTGGTTAGGAGTTGCGATTTCATTGAGGGGCGACTGCGGGAGAGCGGACTTTTCAGGAGCGTGGGCGCCGAATCGATGCAGGCGCTCATTCCGGAGCTTCTCACCCATATCACCGGTCATCTGCCGATGCTGTTCACGCAGGCGGAGCTGGAGGGTCAGGTTGCCCCGCTTCTCACGGCGGAAAATATCGCAAACCGGCTGGAAGAGCTCCGGAATCAGCTTCTCACCCTCGATGCCATCGGTCAGGCCAACCGGATCGCCCGGGATCCGCTGGCGATCGGGAACATCATCATGGCCAAACTGGCCGTTTTGGCGCCATCCCGCGATGTGGCGTTTTATCGGGGGAAACTTCTCTCGATGGATCGCAAGCATGCGCTCATCGTTGCATCCCCGATCTTCCCCGGCACGGATACCGCCTTTGCCCTGAAAATCGACACCTTCCTGCGGGCGCTTGCCGCCGGGTTGCCGGCGCGTTTCGATCCGGGAAACCCCCTGACCCTGACGCCCATGGGGGCCTATCGCGCGGCTCTCGACAACGAACGCTTCGCCCGGCAGGATGTTCAAAACGCGGCGCTCTTTTCCACTCTCGGCATTGCGCTCCTGCTCCTTCTGGTTTTTCCCCGGCCGCTGATCGGTCTTTTTTCCTTTCTGCCGGCGGTGGCCGGAACGGTGGCGGCGCTCTTCGTCATGGCGCTTTTGAATAAGAGCATCTCCATCATGGCGCTGGGATTCGGCGGTGCGATCATCTCCATCACCGTGGACCAGGGAATCGCCTATCTTTTATTTCTGGACCAGCCGAGAACCACCTATGGCCACGAGGTTTCAACGGAAATCTGGGGCATCGAGCTGATGGTGACGCTGACGACCGTGGGCGCCTTCTATGCCCTTTGTCTCACCGGGTTTCCGATTCTCTCCCAACTGGGCCAGTTCGCCGCCTTGGGCGCGTCCTTTGCTTTTCTCTTTGTCCACTTCCTCTTCCCCCGGATCTTTCCCGAGATGCCGCCGGCGCGCCCCCGCGCGCTCCCCTTTCGCAACTGGGTGATGCGGCTTACCGTTTCGAGACGGTGGGCCGCCCTCATTGCTCTTTTTTTCTTCGGGGTCATGCTCTTTTTCGTTCGGCCGGTTTTCAATACCGATCTTGCGGCCATGAACACGGTGAGCCGCGAGACGTCCGCCGCTGAAAAACTGATGGGCCGGGTTTGGGGGAGCGGCATCTTCACCAAGATCTATCTGATGGACGAGGCGTCCTCGCCGGCGGCGCTGCAGGAGAAAGGCGATATGCTTCTTGCCCGGATCGAAGCGGATGTGCGGGATGGCCGGATTGCCTCCGGTTTTACGCCCGCCATGGTGTTTCCCGGTCCGGAGCGGAGCCGGGTTAATTTTGCCGCCTGGAAAGCCTTTTGGACGGAGGAGCGGATCGCGGCGACCGGCGAGATTCTGACGCGCCAAGCCTTGGCAATGGGGTTTACGGCGGAGGCCTTTGATGCCTTCCGGCAAATGATTTCATCCGAGGCCCCTTCGGCCTCTTTTCTTCCCCTGCCGGAAAAGTACTTCTCCCTGATGGGAATCACCCGGTTGGAAACAGGGGGATTCACCGCGTTTACCACCTTGACGGCCGGGGAGACCTTCAATTCCGAAAAATTTCTTGAACGCCATGGCACGGAAACAAAAATCTTCGATCCCGCTCTTTTCTCCCGGCGGTTGGGTGAACTTCTCTTTTCCACCTTTGCCAAGATGCTTCTTGTTGCCGGAACCAGTGTCGCGCTGCTGATTTTCTTTTTTCTTCTGGATGTCAAATTGACCGCCATCACGCTCGCACCCGCCATTTTCGCTTTCGTTTGCACCATGGGCACCCTGAAGGTGATCGGGCATCCCCTGGACATCCCCGCCCTGATGCTGGCCATCGTCATCATGGGCATGGGGGTCGATTACGCGCTCTTATTGGTCTGCTCCTATCAGCGCTTCGGGGGCTTGAACGAACCGGGCTGCGAGCGAATCAAGATGGCGCTCATCATGGCCGCCCTTTCCACCCTGATCGGATTCGGTGTTCTGTGTCTGGCCGACCACAGCCTGCTGCGCAGCGCCGGCATCACCTCTTTTCTGGGGATTGGATACTCCCTGGCGGGCGCTTTTGTTTTACTTCCACCCCTTCTGGAGCATCATTTCCGCCGGGAAAGGGGAAGGGTCGGCGTTTCAAACGGCTGGAGAAAGCGGGTTCTTAACCGTTATCGTTCTCTCGAGACCTATCCCCGGCTCTTTGCCCGATTCAAAACAAAAACCGATGTCATGTTCAGCGAATTGCCTCGATTCCTCGCCGGTTGCGGGCGAATGCGGACCGTTCTCGACATCGGGTGCGGCTATGGGGTTCCGGGATGCTGGATTCTGGAAAATTTTCCAGGGGCAAGAATTTACGGAAATGATCCGGACCGCGAGCGAATCCGGGTGGCGCAAAGAGTTTTTGGCGATCGGGGAGAACTCACCTGCGCGGCCGCTCCCGAGATCCCCCAAGCACCCGAGGCGGCGGATGCCGCGTTTCTGCTCGATATCGTTCATTTCCTGGACGATACGGCGTTTCGTCTAACGCTTGCCCGCCTTCGAAAATCGCTCCATGCGAATGCCGTTCTCATCCTTCGGGCGGTGGTTCCGCCGCCGGGCGAAACGTCCCGGCTGTGGAAGCTCGACGCCTTTCGGATGCGGCTTGCGGGCATTGCGGCACATCATCGGACCGTTGAGATGATGGATAAAATAATCACCGAGGCCGGGTTTCAACTTCAAGAGACCTGTTTTTCAGGCGGCAACAGGGAATCGGTCTGGCTGATCGCAACGGCGGCGCCTGACGTCTCCGGAAGCGGTGAATGATGGATAGGGGATACCCTCGGGATATGGGAATGAAGGATGGTGACGCTCAGAAGACGCCTTTTTCCCCAGCTGAACGAATCGGTTTTGGAGCTCTTGCGCTGGCCTTGGCGCTTTCTCTTCTGGATTTGCAGCTTTCGGTTCTTCCCCTTTCCGCCTTTCTGCTTCTTTGCTTTACCGCGCCCTTCCTTCCCGGGTTCAGCTTTTTTCTTCCCATCATCAGCCGCGGCCGCTCGGGAGCAAAGGCGGTGGCGCTAACTTTCGACGACGGCCCGGACCCCGTCTCAACGCCGAACCTGCTGGATCTTCTATCCCGGCATTCGGCCGTCGCCACCTTTTTTGTCACGGGTAAAAATGCGGCCGCCCATCCCGGGATCATCGAGGCGATTCTATCCCGGGGGCACACCATCGGGAATCATACCCATGGCCACGACAATTTCATTATGCTCAAAAGCAGCAAGGTCCTGAGAAGTGAGATTGCCGCCACCCAGCAGGTGCTTGCGCACTTTGGTGTCATCCCCCTTGTTTTCAGACCTCCCGTGGGCGTCACAAGCCCCCGGCTTGCCGCCGTTCTCCGGGAGACCGGAATGGTTGCCGTCAATTTCAGCCGGCGGGCCCGGGACCGGGGAAATCGGGAGGTAAGGGGAATTTCACAACGGATTTTATGCGGGCTCGGTGCGGGTGATATTCTGATGCTTCACGACACCCGCCCCCACAACGCAGCGCTTTACCACCGCTGGCTGAATGAAATCGATCGGGTGCTATACGGCATCCGGGAGAAAGGATTGGCGATCATCCCCTTATCCACACTCATCGATCGCCCGGTGATGGCGCTGGTGGGAGAAGCATCACATAGTAGGCATTCATCCGGTTGACGAAAAGGGATCCGCTTTGCCTGAAATTTAATCCTGAACACGGATGGCGCTTCCGATGATGGGCAATGCCCCGGGTTCGGCATTCGGATTTAAGACGGCTCGCGCGACCACGATATAATCCCCCCCCGGAGGGAAAAGTGACGGAACGTTATGGATGAGGAATATCGCGCTGTGGGAAAAGGCTCACTGTAAAAAAGTCCCGTTTATCTGGATTAGGGATCAGAAAAAAAACACCGCTCTTGATATTCAGCATGAAATAGCTTACTTAAATCATCAATATGGCTCGTGAGGTTATTTCAGACGAGGAGTGGGTATGCAACCTTTTTATTCCATAAAAAACTCGGAATGCCTCGACCCGCTCCTCCGGGAAATCGATTCGCTCAGGAAAAATATCGATGAAAAAAAGCCGCGGCGAGTCCCTGCTCGAAACCCAGAAGTTGATCTGGTCCGAGATCGGAGGAAAGTATTATACGCATGGCCGGGAGCACTAAGAACTATCTTTTTATGAAGCTCAGTTCCTCGCATATCCTTCCGGGACGGCGTTTTCCATGCCAGCCAACTCGTCATCGGCCGGAAATTCGAAATGCGATTCCCTTTCGTTCGCCGAAAGCCGACCGTTGTTCGCGGGTGACGCCTTCGGCGAAATACCACTGACCTCATGAACTCAACCATTTCCTTATCACAAAGACAACTGGCGGACTTTTTACTGCACGTTGCCGTTGTCCGCCCGGTTTTTATCTGGGGGCCGCCCGGGATCGGAAAGT
>JAZDPP010000090.1:0-13286 GCA_043797445.1 Pseudomonadota bacterium | reverse complement strand
GGCCTTGATCGTCGTACCGGCCACGCCAGGATATTTTTTCCAGACCGGCAGGAACTCGCTATCGCTCAAACAGCCTGCCGCTCTTCCAAAAACACCCTGGCGCGGCCTCCCTGCCGTGGGAAATTGGCCGAAACGATGATCAAGGCCCTTTTCTCGAAAGACCGGCTCGGTTTTTAAAACCGAGTCGGGCTGCCGCCCGTAAGCTGTAAAAAGCACCCCTCAAGGGGGTACTGAAAAAGAGTCCCGTTTATCGGAGTTATGCTCTTGAAAAAAAAGAAATAGTATGAAAAGAGAAGCCGCAAATCCCAACTCCTGGCAGGATCACTATACGCGCCGGGCCAAAAAGGAACAGTACCCGGCCAGGTCTGTATATAAACTTCAGGAGATACAGAAAAAATTCAATCTGATTCGAAAAGGCCACCGGGTGCTGGACCTGGGGTGCGCTCCCGGCGCTTGGTTACTGTATGCGGGGGAGGTGACCGGGCCAAAAGGGGCGGTGGTGGGAATTGATCTGAAACCGGTCACCGTGAAACTGCCGGCCCATGTGAGGGCATATCTTGGAGATGCTCTGGCGTCCGATGATCCGGTCTTTGGGGAAATCGGTGACGGATTTCATATGGTGCTGAGCGACATGGCGCCGGCCACCACGGGGATGAAGGATGTGGACGCGCTTCGGTCATATCACCTGTGCCGGGCGGCGCTTGATATTGCCGCCACCCGGCTGTTGCCGGGTGGCGTCTTTGTCTGCAAGATATTCCAGGGTGAGGATTTCAAGGCCTTTACGGAGGCGGTTCGATCCGCTTTCGGGCAACAAAAAATATTTAAACCGCAGAGCAGTCGAAAGGCGAGCAAAGAGATATATATCATCGGCATGGGCAAGAAATAGGAGGATCTGATGAGTGGGCACAGCAAGTGGGCAAATATCAAACATCGAAAAGGGGCCGCTGACGCCAGGCGCGGAAAAATTTTCACCCGGTTGATCAAGGAAATCACCATGGCGGCCCGATTGGGGGGTGGGGACATGAGCTGTAACCCCAGGCTCAGAGCCGCCATTTTGGAGGCGAAAGCTGAAAATATGCCCAAGGATAATATCGAGCGGGGCATTAAGAAAGGAACCGGTGAGCTCGAAGGCGTCAGCTATGAAGAAATCGTATATGAGGGATACGGGCCCGGCGGCGCCGCCGTGATGGTGGAATCCATGACCGACAATAAAAACAGAGCCGTTGCCGATATTCGACATATTTTTAACAAATGCGGCGGAAATCTCGGAGAAAATGGCTGTGTTTCTTATATGTTTGATAAAAAAGGCCTGATCGAGGTGGACAAGAGCGGCGTCAATGAGGACACCTTGATGGAAACCGCGCTCGAGGCCGGTGCGGAAGACATCCGGGAAGAAGATACCACCTTTGAGGTCATTACCGGGCCCCAGGAACTTGAGGCGGTTAAAGAGGCGCTGGATGCGGCCGCCATCAAATACAACATGGCGGAGGTGACCATGATTCCCCAGACCACTCTCAACCTCTCCGGGAAAGAGGCGGAGCAGATGTTTCGTCTGATGGAAATGCTCGAAGACTGTGAGGATGTTCAGAAGCTCCACACCAACGCGGAGATACCGGATGACTTAATGCGTTAGTACCATTCGGGGTAATGGCTTTGGAACAAAATGTTACATTTTTTTCGACCGGGTTCAGGGGGGATTGTAACATTTTTACCCAATCAACGAAACGGCTAATCCGTATGGGCCTTATTTTATGGGCTATTTATTTTTAACAGATGTGGCACCTTTTTTGCTTACATAATTCGTAATGGGCGGCTGGAGAGCCGGAAATCCGATATTCATCTCGGCTGGTGTTGATGTTGATCCTCTCAAGTTGTTGAAGCTGAATTGCTGGCGCTATGTGTTGAGACTGTCCCCCTGTACCGGCTCTTCGCCCCCCACCGGGAACATTCTTCTTATGGATCGACTATCCAAACTTCCCCAGGGCAGGGGGCCGGCACTCCAGGAAACGGATGTTTTCAAATTTGAATGCCACCAGGGTGTTTCCTGCTTTACTCGGTGCTGCCGCAATACGGACATGTACCTTTATCCCTATGACATCATCCGGCTGAAAATCCGCCTTGGGATCAGTTCAGGCCATTTCCTTGAAAAACATACCACGGCTTATATTCGGGACAACCCCTATTTCCCCAACGTTATGCTGAAAATGTCCGAAAGAGAAGGCAAGGCCTGTCCCTTCCTTGGCGACGAAGGCTGTGCGGTTTACGAAGACCGGCCCTTTTCCTGCAGGGCCTATCCCATGGAACGGGCGGTTGCCCGATTCGGGGAAATGGGCAAAAGAGAGATTTGCTATTTTATTGCGCGCCACGACTACTGCCTCGGGCATCGGGAAGAAAAAGAGTGGACCATTGCCTCCTGGATGGCAAACCAGGCGCTTGCCGAATTCAACGCCATGAACGATGCGTGGGTGGATATCGAGACTCTCTTTCGCAGTAACCCCTGGGGAGAGCGGGGGCTTGAAAGTCCGGCCATTAAGATGGCCTTTATGGCCTGCTTCAACGTGGATAAGCTGCGCGACTTTGTCTTTGGCACCTCTTTCATGAGCCGGTTTGACATTCCGCCGGAACGGATCGAAAAGATTCAAACAGACGATGTCGCCATGATGCTCTTCGGCTTCGATTGGGTGCGCTTTTTTCTGACGAATAAAGGACCGCTTAAAGCCGGTTGAGAATAGAAATCCGGGGCTTGATCATCGTTTCGGCCGAATTCCCACAACAGGAAGGCCACGCCAGGGTATTTTTGGAAGAGCGGCAGGCTGTTTGAGCGATAGCGAGTTCCTGCCGGTCTGGAAAAAATACCCTGGCCCTGGCGTGGCCGAAACAATGATCAAGGCCGAAATCCGCGTCCTCACCGGTCACGGAAAGGAAATCGGTTTTCCTGTCCGGTAGGCAAGCGCCTGGCAGGTGGCAATGAGCTCCCCGTCCCCATCGGTAACCCGGATCTCGTAGGAGGCGGTCTTTCGGGTACCGGCAACCTCCCGGGCTTCCGCCCGCAGACGGGTTCCGGGCTCCGGAGAAACAATATAGGTGACATTTACATTCAGGGCGACGGCAATGGTGCCGCCGGTCTGGCTGGCGGTTTCAAAGGCCTCGTCTATGAGGGCAAAAAGTGCGCCGCCGTGGGCGCGTTGGTAGATATTGTCCATCTGATCCGGGACATAGTCCATTTCCACCACCGAATGACCCAGTTCAAGCGTAATCAGTTTCATATTCAGCGCCCTTGCAAACGGCTCCGTTTCAACAGCGCGGTATATGGCGGCTTGCACGGTTGTATCCATGCGCGACTCCTTCGTTTTCAAGGCCTTGATCATCGTATCGGCCTATTTCCCAGGGCGGGGAGGCCGCGCCAGGGTGTTTTTGGAAGAGCGGCAGGCTGTTTGAGCGACAGCGAGTTCCTGCCGGTCTGGAAAAAATACCCTGGCGTGGTCGGGACGATGATCAAGGCCGTTTTCAATAACCGGTTTCTCTTTTTTCATTTCTCTCCGGCAGCGCAAGCGTTCTGTTCTCATCTTCGGGAGATTCCAGCTGAAGCGGCGGACCCTGCCCCTTTTCAAACTCGAGTTTAAGACGATATTTATCGAGCTCGACCCGGCTCTCGATATGCTTTTTGGCGAGCAGATATCGCAGATAGATGACCCATGCAAAGATGCAGACCAGCACGAGCGCGGCCCCTAAAAAGACCCATTTATAACGGTGGAGGGTTTCAACTCCCAGCTTTCCGGCATATACAATCACATTGGGAATTATCCAGTAACCGATAACCACCAGGAACATAAAAAAGCCGATGGTAAAAATATTGAGCCGGCCGATCTTATCCAATACCTGCTCAACCGGGTTGGCATATCCGGGCCGGGGGGAAGCGGCTTGCGGCTCCAGTGGTTTTTTATCCCCATGAAATATGGCCACAAAGGCGCGAACCACAAAGGCAAATATCAGCATGCCGCCTAGGGGCAGCCCGATGGCCGCGGTGAACCAGGCCCGAAAGGGGAACGCCTCGTCCCGAGAGATGCGGCGGATTTCAAAATTATTCAACGGGCCGAACGTTTTTTCAAAGGTTTCCTGATCAAAGGCGCTCAAATAACCGCCATCCGTCTCATAAACGATATCGCCCCGGTTGTTCCGTATCTCCAGCACCGATTTTTTGCCCGATTGGGTAACGGCCACCGCAAATATTTCCAGCTCAAGCAGAAACAGGCCGACCATCACGGCGATAAACAGTGTCCGATGTTCATTTATAAAGGCGGTAATATTGCGACTTGAAGACATTCGGCCATCCTTTGTGTACCCATCGTTATCCATAGCAGTAACATACGCCTTGATCACGAACAAGTAGGGGCGAAAAATTTTTCACCCTTGCTCAACTGTGCCCCAATCGTATTTTTGGCCTTGATCATGGTTTCGGCCACGCCAGGGTATTTTTTCCAGCCCGGCAAGAACTCGCTATCGCTCAAACAGCTTGCCGGGTTTCCAAAAACACCCTGGCGTGACCTGCTCGTGACTCGGGGGTGGCCGAAGAGATGATCAAGGCCGTATTTTTTATTTGACAGGGGGATTGAAGTTGGATATTGGATAAAAAACATCCTATTTATCCTGTTTATATCACGGAGTGAACGCATGCGACTCACCCGAGCCGTCGAATATGCCATTCGATGCGTGCTGTATCTGTCAAATCAAGAAGAAACGGTCGTCGCGAGCCGCAAAGAGATTGCGCTTGCCATGGATATACCGGACCAGTATCTCGGCAAAATCGCTCAGCAGCTGAGCAGGGCCGGTATTTTAGAAATTCTCCAGGGCGCGAGGGGGGGATTTCGACTTCTCAAATCCCCCGCCGACATCAGCTTGCTGACTGTCATCGAGGCGGTGATGGGGGAGATCTTTCTCAATGACTGCGTAATTCGACCGGCTTCGTGCATCCGAAGCGATGCCTGCGCGGTTCATACTGTCTGGGAGAAAGCTCGCCGCCAGCTCCGTGAAACCCTTGGGGATGCCTTGTTTTCCGAGCTCGGTCAGAAGAAAAACTGCCTGACGAATGGCTCGCATAAGATAAACCGGAAAATCCCGGCATAATTTTTTTTAACTCTTACCGTTTAAAAAGTGAAAGGAGAGGTTCTGATGGATGTTCTGCTACTTTCCCGGCTGCAATTTGCCGCGGCCACCATGTTTCATTTCCTGTTTGTTCCCCTGACTCTGGGGCTTTCCTTCATGATTGCCTGGATGGAAACGCAATACGTTCGAACCGGGGACGAAACCTATCTGTCCATGACGCGGTTCTGGGGGAAATTTTTTCTCATCAATTTCGCTCTCGGGGTCGTCACCGGCATCACGCTGGAATTTCAGTTCGGCACCAACTGGTCCCGCTACTCGGCCTATGTGGGCGATATTTTCGGCTCCCTTCTGGCCATTGAGGCAACCGCTGCCTTTTTCCTGGAATCGACCCTGATCGGGGTCTGGGTTTTCGGATGGAATAAAATTTCGAAAAAGGCTCATGCCGCCGTCATGTGGCTCATCGCGGGCGCCTCCACCTTGTCCGCCGTCTGGATTATCACCGCCAACGCATGGATGCAGCATCCGGTGGGCTATACGATTCGCAACGGCCGGGCGGAACTGACCGATTTTGCCGCCGTTGTATTCCAGAAATACGCCTGGCTTGAATTTCTCCACACCGTCAGCGGCGCCTATATCCTGAGCGCGTTTTTTGTGATGGGAATCAGCGCCTATCACCTGCTTAAAAACCGGGAAACCCCCTTTTTCACCCGGTCCTTCAAAATCGCGCTTGCCTTCGGCCTCGTTTTTTCCCTGCTGGAAGCTTTCGAGGGGCATTTTCATGCTTCGGATCTGGCGGAAAGCCAGCCGGCCAAGCTTGCCGCCATGGAAACGCATTGGGAAACCAAAGCCCAGGCGCCGATTTTTCTCTTTTCCATTCCCGATGAAAAAAACGAGCGAAACAGTATTGAGATTTTGCCCCTTTCCGGCATGCTGAGCCGGTTTGCCAAGCACGATTCGAACGCCAAAGTGATCGGACTGAAAGATTTTAATAAATCGGAGCGCCCGCCGGTTCTCATAACCTCTCTGTCCTTCAAGGGGATGGTGGCCCTCGGCGGTTATTTTGTGCTGATGACGCTTTTCGGGTGGCTCAAGCGAAACCGCCTGACCGAGTACCCGCTTTACCTGAAACTGATGCTCCTATCAATTCCGCTTCCCTACATCGCCATTGAGCTTGGCTGGATCGTGGCGGAGGTGGGACGCCAGCCCTGGATCGTTTACGGGCTGATGAAAACGTCTGACGCCGTTTCCCCGGTAGCCGGCTCCCAGGTCCTGGTAAGTCTCATCGGATTTGTCGTGGTCTACGGCCTTCTCGGAGCCGTCGGCCTTTTTCTTATGGCGAAGCACGCCAAAGAGGGGCCGAAGGCGGTGGTTAGCGCATGAGCGAACGCGAGTCGAAAGAGGAAAGAGGAAAGAGGAAAGAGGCGAGAGGAAAGGTAAAGGGATTGTTTTAATCTGCAAGTAATAAAAACCGTTTTTTATAAAAAATATGACAAGGAGATAGAAAAATGGTTCTGGAATCGATCTGGTTTTTTCTATGGGGCCTGCTATGGGCGGTGTACTTCATGACCGATGGCTTTGACCTGGGAGTGGGCACGCTCTTTCCCTTCATCGGAAAGACGGAAACCGACCGGCGGATTATGGTCAACTCGCTGGGACCGCTATGGGATGGAAACGAGGTTTGGCTGCTGACGGCGGGCGGCGTTACCTTTGCCGCCTTTCCCAAGGTCTATGCGGTAATGTTTTCGTCCCTCTATTCGGCCCTGATGCTGATTCTCTTTGCGCTCATTTTGCGGGGGGTCTCCTTTGAATTTCGGGGAAAGATCGACAGTCCCGCTTGGCGGCGCGTTTGGGATATCTGCATTTTTGTGGGAAGCGCAGCTCCGGCGCTTCTCTTCGGCGTCGCCTTTGCAAACATTTTTCAGGGAATTCCCATTGACGCAAAAGGCGTGAACCAGGGCACCCTCTTGACCCTCCTGAACCCTTACGGGCTGTTGGGCGGCCTGCTCTTTTTATTCCTCTTTCTAACGCACGGCGCACTGTGGCTTTGTATTAAAAGCGATGGCGACTTTCAGAAACGGGCCGCGGCCACCGTCAAAACGCTGTGGCCGATTCTTCTCGGCGTGGCGGTAGCGTTTTTAATCGCCACCGGTTTTTTCACCCGGCTTTACGATAACTATGTCGCGCACCCGGCCCTCTTCATCGTGGTCTTATTGACGGTGCTCGGGCTACTGGGAATAAAGATCTATTCGTCCAGGGAAGCCTGGTTCAAGGCCTGGTTTTCTTCAGCTCTCGCCATCGTCGGGGCAACGTTTTTCGGTGTGATCGGGCTTTTTCCCACTCTCTTTCCCTCCAGCATCGACAAGGCCTTCAGTCTTACGGCGCATAACGCGGCATCAAGCCCCATGACATTAAAAATCATGCTGACGGTGACCTTGATCTTCGTTCCTATCGTTCTTTGCTACCAGGCCTGGGCTTATAACCTCTTCAAAGGGAAAATCACTCAGGAAAATATGGCGGACGAGGGAATCTATTAAAACGGTTTAACGGAACGCGTTTGTATGGCCGGTACGATGATCAAGGCCGTTTGCATCAAAGG
Organism: Pseudomonadota bacterium; assembly: GCA_043797445.1. Lineage (GTDB taxonomy): Bacteria > Desulfobacterota > Desulfobacteria > Desulfobacterales > JAFDDL01 > JAZDPP01. Next base: position 5,587 of record JAZDPP010000090.1, on the reverse strand, counting down.
TGAAAAGGGGGCCAAAAGGCTCCCTTTGCTTTTTCCCCGGGCTATGTTCGTGTCCTGATCAGCCCCCTTTTTTTGAATTGCCGGCGAAGCAGAACAACACCGCGCCGGCAACAAAGAGAAGAATAACGGAACCGATGCTCCATCGGGCGGCAAGTTGGGAAACGGCGAGGAGTTGTTCCGGTGTCGGCGCGGGCGGCATCAACCATCGCCGGGCGAGGAGTCCGGCGCCCGCCATCATAACCGGCCCCAGAATGACGGCGAATTTTCCGAGCATATTGTAAAACCCGAAAAACTGGGCGGAGCGATCGGGAGGAATGAGACGCGCATAATAGGATCGGCTCAGGGCCTGAATCCCGCCCTGAACGAGCCCGATCAACACTGCAAGGACGTAAAAATCCCCCCGGTGTCTCATGAAGGCGCCCCAGAGGGTGATGAGAATATACCCCCCGATGGCCAGAAAGATCGCCCGCCTTTCCCCCCATAACGCACCGAGTTTTCCAAAGCCAATGGCGGCGGGAAATCCCACGAATTGAACAATTAAGAGCGCGCTGATCAAATCCTCCGATCCAAAGCCGAGTGACAGGCCATAATCCACCGCCATTCTCACAATGGTATCCACCCCGTCGATGTAGCACCAGTAGGCCAGCAAAAAGAGCCACACGGTTTTTAACCGCCTGATTTCCCGGAAGGTGTCGGCCAGCTGATTCAATCCACCGGAAAACAGGTTTTGACCGGCCCGTCGACGGGCGGCGGGAATACTGGGCACCCAGAGAATGGTCAATACCGTAAAGCCTCCCCACCAGAGAGCAACGGTTAAAAATGAAAGCCGGACGGCCGCGACCGCATCCGGAAGACCGAAAGCCGCGGGTTTCAGTGTCATCATCACATTCAGGAAAAAGAGAAGTCCGCCGCCCAGATACCCCAGCGCATAGCCGAGGCTCGATACCCGATCCAGCTCCTTTTCAGCGGCGACCTGCGGCAAAAGCGCATCGTAAAAAACGTTCGCGCCGGAAAAGCCGATAGTTCCCAGGGCATAAACCGCCACGGCCCATTCCCACCGGCCTTTTTCCACCACCGGGAGCGCGGCCGTCATGAGAACGCCCAGATAGGCAAATCCGATTAAAAATTGTTTTCGCGCCGAGCCCTGATCGGCCACGGCTCCCAGCACCGGCGCCAGCAGGGCCACGAGGAGGCCGGCCAGCGCATTGCCAAGCCCGAGACGTGCCGTGCTCAGGTTCACGTCCACCCCGGCACTCCAGAACTGTTTAAAAAAGAGAGGGAAAAATCCAGCCATCACGGTGGTGGCAAAGGCGGAGTTCGCCCAGTCGTAAATGGCCCAGCCGTAGATGGCTTTTTTATTTTTAGTCATGAGGCTTCCTTAACGACTGAATCCTTACCATTGACATGCGCCCCCGGACATGGTTTTTAACGACTTATGGGAACCGACATTCGGGAGCAGCGCTATGTTGAACATCGGGACGTGGTGGGGCTGAACTTCATCCGTGGACCGAACCGTTTCGTGTTTCGAAGGTACTATCGTCAAGGGCTTCGCTCCCATGTCATGGAAGTTCTCGATCCGGCCGATGTTCGCTTGGAGAGCACGGGCGTTTTGCGCGGCCAAAGCCGCTGGTTTCCGAAAGCCTCTCCTTTGAAAGTTCTGCGGATTTTCAGGACAAAATTTTCCACCTGGCAGGAGGCCTACGAGGATATCAAACGGTTTCAAATTATTAAATCTTTTCTTGCCGCCGATTATCTCGCGGTCTCGGAAGAATTTATCGCCGAATACACCGGAAGCGACACGCACCGGATTATTCTCTGCGGCCTTCAGGAATTTGTTACCGGTGAGGTGCTGGACCCCTGGGCGCTCACCGGAGAGTGTCTCCTTGAGAAATATAATCCCTGCCTTCTCACCGAAGCGCCGGAGATCCCGGCACGGACCTGGGTTCGGCGGGTTCAACTCCATGCGGGCCGTTTTGTCGATCGGGTCCGGGCCATGATCGTGGAAGCGCATCTCGTCCCGGATCTTGCCGGGGTCGGCAACCTTCTTCTCTCCCCGGACGGCGTCATAAAACTGGTCGATATCAACAATATCTGTCCGGTCGATTTCGAAGCGCCGCCGCTTGCCGACGAAAGAGGATACCCCACCTGCGATAAATCCATTGAGGCGCTTTCCCGCATCGAGACGCATCTTCTGGGAAAAACTGTCAGATCCTCGGACCCCATTTATCACCACTTTCTGACGCCGGATCGAATGCGGGCAGTGGCCGACATGGGAAAAGCCTTTCACGCGGCCATCTGACGATCTCTATTTTTGGCCTTGATCATCGTTTCGGTTACCCCCAAATGGAGTGAAGGTCACGCAAGGACGTTTTTGTAAGCCCGGCAAGCTGTTTGAGCGACAGCGAGTTCTTGCCGGGCTGGAAAAAATGCCCTTGCGTGGCCGAAACGATGATCAGGCCCCTATTTTTTCTCCAGCCGGTTTTTTGCCAGCAGCAATCCCGTAATGGTTTTGCCGTCCACGACCTTTCCCGAAAACACCATTTCCAGCGCCTCCGAAAAGGGGATCCGGTGAACGGCCAGCAACTCATCCCGGTCCAGATTCTGCCGGGCGATGTTAAGATCGCTCGCCAGATAGAGATGAATTCGTTCACTCGAGTACCCCGGTACCGGCACGATTTCCCCCAGCGGCTGCCAGGTGTCCGCTGAAAACCCGGTCTCCTCGATGAGCTCCCGGCGAGCGCATGCCATGGGATTTTCACCGTCATCCAGGGTTCCGGCGGGAATTTCCCAGATATAGCCGCCCACGGCATGCCGATACTGACGAATCCATATCAGCGTTTCCGGGTCCGCCATGGGCACAATGGCCGCGGCGCCGGGGTGGTGAAGAATATCGATATTGGTTGTCACCCCGTTTTCAAGGGTGATGTTTTCCGAGAAGAGGTCAAATACCCGCCCGTGATGCAGGAGGTTCCGATTGTTGATTTTCGCCGTCATGTCATTCCTTCGTCGTATAGCGCGCCAGCCCCATAACCCATAACCCATAGCCCATAGCCCATAGCCTATAGCCTATAGCCTATACCCTATAACCGAGGCACCCGCCCCTCAGCCCGAGTCAATGTCGCAAGAAATTCGTTGATATTTTTGATAAAGGTCAACTGGTTCCGGTGGTTACCGATCAGCTCGACCGCTTTGGCCGCCATGCGGGTCGCGGACTCCCGTTGCCCCCTTTCGAGATGAACAAAGGCGCTGGCGGCCTGAATGAGCCCCTTGATCGCCTCCCGCCGGTTGCCGTCCGCTTCCAGCCACAGGGGCTCAAGATATTCATGGCATTCGAAAAAAAGCCGCGCGTTCCATATGAAAAGCATTCTGGCCAGCGGCTCTGCCCTGGGGTGTTTCCTGATCTGCTCAAACACCCGCTGATACCGTTCCTTTCGGTCCGAGATATATTGCCGGTATACAAATTCCCGGGTATTGAGGGAAAGCGCCGAAATCACCCGATCGACATGGGAGGACTCATTTCTGTTCAGTGCGTGAACAAAGGCCTGGGACAGCTGATTGCGGAGAGTACGCGCTTTTCGGACCGAAAACGGATCGAAGCGAAGCGGCGCTTCTTCCCGGCCCGCCCAGAGCGCCGGTTTGACGCCGGTTTCAACGGTTTCAAGGATGATCGCGGCGGCAATACTGGCGGCATTCGGAAGCGGCTGCATTTTTGGCATTTGGAACAGCCGATCGAGCTTGTCCACCCATTCGCCGGCTTCAAATGCAGGAACCGATATGGCCATCCCCGGCGCAAAGGCGTCGGCGTAGGCGGCGAGGGTTGATGATTCCCTGTTGCCCTCCGCGGGAATATAGCCGAAAGGTTTTCCGGCATGGCACACTTCGGCAAGGGTGCTGTAGCCGGCCTTACCCACCACGGCATCCGCCGCCCGAACCAGATCGGGTTGATAAAAACCGGAGCGCTGGGGCAGATGGATGAGATTGCCCTCGTGTCTGGGGTAGGTAATTTCCTGGGGCAAAATGAAATACACGTCTTTCCGGTTTTTCAGCTGGGCCGTGAAACGATGCCGCATGGCCACCCCGCCCATGGTGACGAGTACCGCCGGGGCGGCTTTGGGAATCTGAAGAAGGGTTTTTACCTCATCAATGGGCAAGCGGGCCGGGCGGCTGATGGGGAAAAGCCGCGCCGCCCAGGGGCGGGTGTTGCAGATGGGATCGGTCTGAATATGAACGGAAGCCGCCTGAAACTGCTGCCCGAAATAATCGATTGCCTTCTGGAATCGGGGATGGGAATCAACATAGACCTCATAACTCCAGTCCCAGGTGAAATTTTCAACCAGAATGGACGGAATCCCGGCCGCTCTTGCAACCGCAATCCCCAAAGGGGAGATATCGCAGACCACGGCCCTGCAATCGGAGCGGGCGACCGATTCGGCCAGTGCGTCAACCGTTTCATTGTCAAAAGGGATAAAGGCATCGAGTTTATCGAGCGTCGCGTTCAGATCCACTTCGAGCGGAGACGTCTGCACCATCCCCACATCGCTTAAGATCTCGTGGTATTGAAAGCAGGGCGGCAGGGAATCTTTAAAAAACCACTGCGGCACTTTCGTAAAGATGTCAAACCGGCAGTCTTCCTGGCGCCGGTAAAGCGCGTCCATGATCGCACAGGCCCTGGCTGCGTGGCCAAACCCGTGGGGTGTGATGAAAAAGGCAATTCTCATCTACAACCCCAGGTCCTCATTGACCAAAATGATCCGTGTGCGGCCTTTTGGAAAGGATTTCTCCGTTATCACCCAGGAATTACAGATTCGTTCCGGGCTCGCGCACTCTTCACAGTAAGAAGTGGCGACGCAGGGGGTTTTCATGCCGAGACGCATCGTGTTGACGGGAGCAACGTAATTCTTGATCCTCGCAAAGGCCGCTTCCAGATCGGCCACCAGCTTGTTTCTTCCCACCAGCAGCACGACATTCCGGGGGCCATGGGTGATGGCCGCCACCCGATTGCCCTGCATGTCGAGATTGACCAGCTGTCCCCCTTCGGTGATGGCGTTGGTGCCGGTAAAAAAAAGATCCACGAGCAGGGCCTGGCGCCGCCGCTCCACCATCTCCGGCCGGGGAATGGTTTTATCGAAGGTATCGAGCACCTGATAATCCGGACTGGTTTTGAAAAAATCGTATAACCCGGTCGCCATGAACGTCATGGATCCGCCAAAGGAAACCGTTTTTGCGTCCAACCCCGGGAGAATCTGCTCCTGAACGATTCTTCTTGCCTCCGCCGTATCGTTTGCCAGAAACACTGAAAAATTATTTTTTTCCAGAGCAACTTTCAGTTCGTTCAGCCGTTTTTGCCAGTAAGTTGTGATCGGGTTTTCCATTTTCACCTCCCAGACCGGCTTCGCCGGAAGTTATCAGTTTTTTCACCTCCGCCCTTCTTACCCCTTTATTTTAAGCATTTCAATTCGTTCTTGAACTTTTTTTCATTTCTGGTAAACATTTCGCCATTACTTCGATAGGCCTCGATCATCGTTTCGGCCAATTTCCCACGGCAGGGAGGCCGCGCCAGGGTGTTTTTGGAAGAGCGGCAGGCTGT